>NZ_SJPI01000003.1:0-600000 GCF_007859865.1 Rubripirellula amarantea
GTTGAGCGTGATGGTGTGGGGAGCTTCATTGACATTTGCCACTGTCACCGAAATATCGATGGTGGAGGTGGTTGTACCGTCTGACACGCTGACTTGAACGAGGTAGACGTTGTCGCCGTCATCATCTCCAGCAATGTCATAGTCCGGGGCAGCGACAAAGGTTAGGACTCCCGTGCCGCTGACGATTTGGAATAAACTTCCGTCGTCGCCCCCTGTTATGGAATAGCTGAGAGTATCTGCAGGATCCGTTGCAGTGACCGTCATGACGGTCGTCTGATTTTCATCGACAGTTATTGTTGAAGCTGAAGTGATCGTCGGCGAGACATTGTTGATCGTGAATGTTGCAGTCGCGGTGTCGATTCCACCTTCGCCGTCGCTTACGCGCACCGAAATAGTATGAGACCCTTCGCTTGCGATTCCCAAGCTCACCAGATCAGCCCAGGCCACCGTAGGACCGACACCGGACGGCTCATTGGCTTCGCCATAGTTGCCATCATTATCGAGATCCCAGACATAGGTCAGGGTATCACCATCGACGTCCGTTGTCGCGCTTGCATCGAGCGTCAGTGAATCTCCTTCGTTGATGACGTAGGTTGATCCCGCAGATGCGACTGGGGCTGTATTGGACGAATGCGACGTAAAATTCAGTGATAACTCTGAAGTACTTCCCGCAGCATTGGTTGAAGTTGCGGATAAGAACTGCCCAACTGTGACACCGACACCAGTGAGCGTAATGTCGAACGATCCGTTACCGGATGAATCAGTCGTGACAGTGGTCGAGCCAAGATAGATTTGAGTATCACCATGACCACTGCCGTCTGCCACACTGCTAGCGTAGAAATCAATCGTGAAGGTGGACGAGGGATTGGTGTGGAGTGTTCCTTGCACGTTCAGGTCAGACCCCATCACTGCGGCATAGGCCAGCACGGGATAATTGAGCAAGTCATTGGGACCTGAATCGCTATCGTTCGCATCATTAGTGCTCACACTTGAATCTTGCAATGCGATTTCTAAGCCACCATTGCCACCGATTAAGTTTCCAACCAAAGTGTTTCCCACCGATGTATTGGTCTGGACCAAGATACCGGAACCACCGCTATTGGTGATCGTATTCCCTTCGCCAGCTAGTCGACCGCCGATCGTGTTGTTGCTGGCACCATTCCTAATCAGGATGCCTTCGCCAGCATTGCCCAGGCTTGCTGTATTTGTAGAGTCAGTGCCGATATAGTTTCCGACGATGACGTTTCCGGACGTTCCCGATCCGAGGATTTCTATCCCAACCGATCCGCTGTCCGCGATAACGTTTCCTTCTCCTGCAGCGGAACCACCAATCGTGTTGTTATCGGCGCCGTTTCCAATCTGAATTCCTTGGCTAAAGTTGCCAATGGAAGTTGATGTTTCGGTCTTGTCCGTTCCAATCCAGTTAGCAACAACGACATTGTCGTCCGTACCAGAGTCATAAATCACAATACCGACTTGGTTGCCCGAAATCACGTTACCAGCGCCAACGGCACCGATCGTGTTTGAATTGGCTCCACCGTTGATGCGTACGCCAGTGAGCGAATTACTGAGTATGTCATCACCTTCTACGTCGACCCCGATGTAGTTGCCTAGCACAAAGTTGCCAGTCGACCCGGAACCTTCAATCAGGATTCCGCTGCGAACGTTTCCGGAGATAACGTTTCTCGAGGCGTCATCTACGCCACCGATAGTGTTGTTGGTCGCTCCATCCTTCAGCCAAATGCCGTCTTCGTTGTTTCCAACGGCGTTATGTCCCGTTACGTCCGTCCCGATGTAGTTCCCAACAATCGTGTTGCCAGATGAGTCGATGCGGATGCCGCTCTTTCCGAATGCTTGCAGCACGAATCCCTGAATCGTACTCCCGTTGCTACCATTGGCGAGCACAAACCCATTGCTACCACCACCGGCCAATGATCCGTTAAGAACGATCATGGGCGTGCCATTGAAATCGGGCTCCGAGGTCCCATCAATGATCACCGCGTCACTAATGTTGGGCAGATTGTCATCAAGATTGATTACATGAGGTCCGCCACCCGCGATATTGAAATTGATACGATCGGGTGTGGATCCGTTGGTCGTATTGTTCGCTGCCCTGATTGCTTCCTCGAGTGAAATTTCACCATCGGATCCCCGATCGTTCAGCAGTGCGTCTATGGATGACACGTCTCCATCATTGACCGTACTTGTAGTAGTGACGGTGATCGTGTGTGCCGCAGTCGTACCGTATTGACGTGCAAAGACTCCTTCCGAATCGATGTTATTAGTTTGGTTTCCATTGCCCGTCCACACGATTGCAAAGTCATTGCCGTTGAGTGCTACGACCGACGCGGAACCTTGACCGCCCGAAGAGGTCTGATTGACCTGGAAAGTCGAACCGCTGTCGCTGTGGTCGGCTAGGAACTTGCCAGCGCGGACGCCTGTTCCGTTTCCGTCTGAAGTCTGATACGTCACGACGTAGTCACCGGACGCCCCCACCGAGAAAGTGGGATCGATCGCACTGCCACCTCCAACCAATAGCGCAACAGAACCTAACGATCCATCAGCATTCGCATTTCTAGCCCAGATACCTTCAAAGAACGAGACATTGGAGCGATACACAACAAAGTAGCTGTTGTCGCTTCGCACAAATACCGAGATGTCTTCCCCGTCACTAATAGGAATCATGCTGTGCTTGGCCGACAACGCCGATGAATTTCCGTGATCGTAACGGCGAGACCACAAAGCACCGTTGTCTTCCCATACCACTACAAATCTACCAGTCGAATTGATGCTGACGTTCGGCTGCGCAGCATCCGTTTCGGATGTGATCTGGTAGCTGCCCGTTGACAATTCTCCCAGCGATGTTGTCGTTGTCAGATCAAACGCGTTGAATTGAATTCCCTCCAACGCCCCGACGCTTTCCCAAGCAACAACCACCTGTCCTACGTCATTAATAGCAACCGTTGATTTTTGTTGGTCCCCAGCGAGATGGTCGACATTGACTCGCACATCGGTAGCGTCGATCGCTGTCCCATCGGCGTTGAAACGACGCATGGAAATATTAACGTCGCCGCCATCGGAATCCGAAAACGCGATGACGAACTGCCCCGAAGCATTCATTGCCACCGAAGCGTCATACTGGTCTGACGTTGTATTCGTGTTGACCTGAAATTCATCTCCAATGCGATTCCCATTGGCGTCAAATCGTTGTGCTACGACACTGTAACCGTCACCATCGAAAACACTGTCGGTCCAGACAACGATATAGTTGCCCGACCCATCGGCCGCGATTGCTTGGTTACTTCCCGAAATCGTTTGAGTCCCGGTGGTACCGCTGTTAACGAGGAACTCATCGCGATCAGAGAACGCGGGCGTGGCCAGGATCGCGTTCCACCCGTCTTGAAGTTCCGCGGAAAACGCAGTGGTCGATTCAATCGTCCCCACTTGAAATTCGAGAACCCAATCCCCGCCAAGATCAGCGTGTCCGGTATCGTCGTTCGATGCTGCTACGTCAGCACCCGTAAGGGCAGCGAGCGATTCGATCAGCGCCTGGCCTTCGGGCCCCGACGCCAAGTCGCATCCGTAGAACAATAAATCCGACTCGCTGGTCAGTGCACTTTGCCACATCGTCAATTGCCCAGCATAGCCATCGAGGTTGGCTTCGCTAAGCCAAACACTGCCGAGCTTTACCGCGCCGTTTTGCGAGTGCGAGACAACATGAACGGATTCCACATCCGTCCGGGATTCTAGTATTTCAGTGATCTGATCCACACCGTCACGTGAGTCGTCGAGTACGAACACTTCGAAATCTCGGTCCGACTGACTCAAATCATCGAGTAGCTGATCTAAATCAGGAATCGACGAGTCAACAATCACAATCTCGGTGGCGAGCCCCACGCTTGAGCTAGCGGTCAACTCCGACGTCGATTCCGCCTCACTATCTTCGGACGACTCGATGTCTGCGGGCGCAATCATTGCGACATCTGCCCCCTCAGCCATCTCGGGCGCTGCCATGGGCGTCGCGCTAAAGAGAAGACGGGGCTCGAGATCACTTAGCATCGGCGAATGTCGCCGCAATGTGGTCTGGTCCGGTTGTAACGATTGCCCCAACCGGGTTCGCACTTCGTCTGCCGTAATGGCGCATTGCTGCCACCATTGTTTCAAACCACGTGACATGAGCTAGCAGTCCGAAGCGATCCAAGGTACCGGACGACTCCATTTCACCCGCTGAGAAATGACACCATTCGTCCAGGGAAACTTTGCGGGACAGGTAAGCAGCAGGGCGGAAGTCTTTTTCGACTAGGTCAAGATTTAGCGATAGGCGGTTCTGACTGTGGGAGTCAGCACCAATTTTAGGCGCTCAAAGCAGTGAAATTGATCAATCCCAATGGAGCAGTTCGAACGACAGTGCCGATTTTGACCTTGTGCGCTAGTGCTGCGAGATCAGCACGTTTGCGCTATTGGAACGATCACAACCTTCAGACACACCCGCGTGAAACTGCTTCTCTCCCTCGATCAACTTCGCAAATTCGCCATCACCTTGGTGGCGTCGGTTGCGGTTGCGCAAACTCCGGTGATGCTGTTCGCTCAGCAACCCGTGGTGAGAGAAACATCGCCCGTGATTCTGGCTCAAGACGGCCATGCCCCTTTTCATACTCGGGGAGCCGTCGTCCAGCCTGCTGCGGAAATGTCGCTGCACAGTCCCGGCATGATCGAAGATGCAACCATGAACGCTTGGCCGCAAAGTGAACCCAAGCCATTACGGTCTGCGGTGTCGCAGCCCGATCGTTCACACCTCGACGTTCCGCAATCCACCACGCACTTTCATACCCCGCCGTTTCACGTACCCGCACCGGTTTCCCATGGGCCGCATCACGCACAGCTTGATCCGTACCGCATTCGTGCAGAAGAGATTCAGCCAGCCACAAACTCGTTCGCTCAGCAAACGCAACTGATTTCAAACATGCCGTTTGGATCGTGGTGGGAATCCGAAATTACGGGACCGCTTGGTTTCGCCTCGGAAGCTCTTCCCGTCGATGTGGCAGGCCTAACGCAAACTGCCCTTGTTCAATCACCCCTTATCCAAGGCGTGCTGGCCGAACCCAATATTCGACAGCAGGACTTGGTGATCGAGCACGCCGCCTTTGACTCGTTGGCATTCATTGAAGGAAAGTTTGCGGACACCAATGATCCCGTCGGCAGTGCATTGACGACCGGTGACAACTCAGCGAGATTTCGTGATGAAACCTTCACCTCCGGCGCTGGACTTCGCAAGAAAGCTCTTTCTGGTGGCGCATTAGAATTAGTTCAACGAGGTGGATTTCAAGACAACAACTCGACTTTCCTAATTCCCAACCCTCAGGGGACCACGCGGCTGGAAGTTAACTTTACCCAGCCCTTGATGCGTGACCGAGGACGAGCCGTCAACCAAACTCGAATCGTACTAGCGCAACTCGATGTCAAACTTGCGACCAACGAAGCACGCGGCGAACTTGAAACGCACCTGATTGACGTGACTCGAGCCTATTGGGGTCTTTACCAGGCACGTGCCGAATGGTTGCAACGAAAGCGACTTTACGATCGCGCCACTGAACTGCGAAGCGTACTGCGAGCTCGTAGTGGCGTTGACTCGCAACAGCGTCAAATCCTTCGCGCTGAAGCCGCCGTGGCAAGTCGCCAGTCTGAGCTTGTCCGCATCGAAACGCGAATCCGCAACCTGCAGGCGAGATTGAGAACACTAACGGGAGATCCCAACCTTACCCACGGATCCAATTGGGAACTGATCCCACAAGACATCCCGATGATCGAAGCGATTTCGCTGTCACCTCGCGATGCGACCATCACCGCCCTGGACAATCGCACCGATGTCACCGAGGCCATTCGCAAAATTCAAGCCATTTCCGTGCGAGTTGGCGCTGCGAAGAATCAAGTCCTACCACGCCTTGACCTGATCCTGCATTCGCACCTCGCCGGTCTTGATAGTCAACGAGATACCTTCGGTGCGTTCACCAGGCAATTCTCGGACGGACGCCCCAGCTACGCTGCGGGATTGCTCTACGAGATGCCAATTGGCAATCGTGCTGCGCAAGCGCGTCTTAATCGCAATCGATGGGAAATGTGCCGAGCACTCAATGAGTTTCAGCAAACCACCGAGGAGGCGTTCACAGACGTAGAAATTGCAGTCCGCGAGACTCAAACCGCTTACGCCGAGATGGTCGCTAAGAACTTGGCGACCGATGCCGCCGCTCGCGAAGTTGCCTACCTGGAACAGCGATGGCAGCTATTGCCCGACCCCAATGAATCCGCAGTGCTGCTGATCGAGGACCTTATCGACGCCCAACAGCGACTCGCTGATGAAGAACGAGCACTGGTGGCTGCACAGGTCGGGTATGCGATTTCATGGGTTCAAGTTCGCAAGTCGATGGGTGTCTTGCTACGCCTCGATGATCCGAATTCCGTACCCATTCTTGATATCAGCCCGCCATCGTGGAGCGTGTCCCCATGATCGCTCTATTTTCCGACGCCATCGCTCTGTTTTCGGATGGTAAAGACCGACAATCCACAGCGAGGCGGAAGTCGCGCCAAGTCCAGGACTGTGGTTCTATTGAGAACATCATCTGGCAAGGCCGCGCCGCCGCAAAAGCACTGCACGATGCATCGGAGGATCGGCTGAGGCTGCAAACGCGTCAGTTACGCCGTCACTTACAAACGGCTCACAATCCGCAGGACGAATCTACCTTGATGATCGCTGCGGGCGCGGTCATTGAAACAGTTCGTCAAGTCCTCGGCATTAGTCTTTTTGACGAGCAACTACGCGCGGGCATCATCATCGCACACGGTGCCGTGGCGGAAATGCAAACCGGTGAAGGCAAAACTCTCTCTGGTATCTTGCCAGCGTATGTGCAAGCACTATGTGGCCATGGCGTGCATGTTGCCACTCCTAACGACTACCTTGCAACTCGCGACTACGAAACGCTAACGCCGATTTTTGAGCGTCTCGGTATGCGCACCGGACTTGTATCGGAACATAGCACGATCCAAGAAAAGCAATCTGCTTATCGCTGCGACATCACCTACGGATCGGCGCATACTTTTGGTTTCGACTATCTACGTGACCAGATCGCAGTGGGCGAAGAAAACCGCTCTAGACTCGGCAACGAAGTGCTGGAACGGCTCAACGGCAATCAAGTCAACTCAAGGCGACTTCAGCGTGGTTTGTCGGCAGCCATCATTGACGAAATTGATCACGTGCTTATCGACGACGCCGTTTCGCCGCTACTTCTTAGTTCGTCGCAGGATGTCGTTTCACCCGACGCTGATGTTCATAAGCACGCGCAACGAATCGCTGTCACATTAGTCCTTCATGACGACTTCAAATTGCTTCCAGATCGTAGAGTCGAACTGACGGCGACGGGATTCGAGCGTGTCTACCGCGAAGATTTAGCGACGTTACGTCCCTACCTTACACACCCTGCGTTGGTTCGTCCGTGGCACGAGTACGTCAAGCTCGCGATCAAGTCGGCTCACTGCTACCGACGCGATGTCGACTACGTTGTCTCGGCTGACCGAGTTCGCATTGTGGATGCTTCCACGGGACGTATCTTTGAAGATCGAACTTGGTCGGACGGTCTGCAACAAGCCATCGAAGCTCGCGAAGGGCTTCAGATTCGATCGGAAACCAAACCGATTGCTCGGATCACCCGTCAGAAATTCTTTCGTCAGTACGCGTTTCTCGCCGGCATGACTGGGACCGCCCAAGGGTGTGAGGACGAGTTTGCGAGCGTCTATGGATTATCTGTTGAAGCGGTCCCTCTCAGAAAACAATCTCGTCGAGATCTGCTCGCCACTTGTGTTTGCCGATCCACACAAGAAAAAGTTCACTTGATAGCTGACGAAGTCGAATCGATGGTGACCAGCGGTCGCTCAGTTCTGATTGGCACGCTCAGTATCAGCGAGAGTCTCGAAATCGCTGAGGCGCTTGCCATTCGCGGAATGAACTTTCAACTGCTTAATGGAGTTCAAGACGAAGAGGAAGCAGCGCTAGTCGCATCAGCAGGAAAACCAGGAGCGGTCACAGTCGCCACTAATCTTGCCGGCCGAGGAACGGACATTCGCTTGCATCCCCTCGTGGCCAAAGCTGGGGGATTGCACGTGATTGTTTCCCAGATGCATTCGCTAGCACGAGTTGATCGTCAATTGATCGGACGGTCGGCCCGCTGTGGCGACCCGGGTTCCGCACGCATTTACGTCTCTGCCGAAGACGCTATCGCCGCGTCAGCCGCTCCCTGGATTGCTCGCGCAATCCTTCGTACCGATCCAAGTCAAACATCGTCGCTCGAGGTGGACAAACATCTTCAACGCGTACAACGGTACCAACAACGCTCGGAGTTCAACCGTCGTCGCGATCTACTAAAAAATGACGATAACCAGGAACAAATGCTGTCTCGCTACAAGTCCAAACCAGACAGTTGCTGGCAGCTCTAGGTCGAAACCTTACATGCACAATCCTCCTTTGAAAGGCTCCAAAATGCGAATGACTATTCTTACGCTCGCGATGGTGCTATCACTCGGTCTCACAACGGTGACAGCGTTCGGCGAGCAGGTCGAAACATTCACCGAGCCGTATCGACGTATCGCCGTTCCCGCATCGGAAATCGGTGTCATCGAAAAACTGGATGTCCAAGAGGGCGATTCCGTTGTCAAAGATCAGTTTCTGGGCAAGCTTGATGATTCCGTTCTTCGTTCATCATTGATGGTGGCCGACGCAGCGATGAAGGCGCGAGGTCCTCAGAAGAGTGCTGAAGCGGAAGTCGAAATGCGTCGCCAGATTCTGGAAGGCTACCAATCACTCAGTGACCACGGAAACGCAACAAAGCGAGAACTGGCAAGATCAGAGATCGAGCTTCGACAAGCGGCCGCAAGGTTGCAAAGCACTCGTGAAGAAGCGGAACTTCGCCACCTTGAATACGAGCGAGTCAAACAACAAATCGAGCAGCGACGGATCTTGGCGCCAGTAGCGGGCATCGTGATCGCGATCGAAAAAGAAGCGGGGGAATACGTTTCACCTACCGACCCCGTGATCATGCACATTGTGCAGATAGATAAGCTGAAAGCTGTCTTTTCGGTACCGCGACGCGAGGCGATCGGCTTAAAGGCAGGTCAGAAAGTCCGACTTTCGATCGGATACGAAGGACAAACCTGCAATGGCGTCATCGAGTTTGTTTCTCCGATTGCAAGCCCGGAAAGCAACTCCAATCGAGTCAAAGTGCGCATCGACAATCCCAAACAAGAATATCAAAGTGGAGTGTCTTGTCGTTGGAATCTTGACCAAAGTCCTGCACCAGAAACTCGTGAGACAGTCAAAACCACTCAGGTGCGCTCTTCGTCTTCTACATCTAGCAAACGCTAGTTTCTGCACCGCCATAGGCTGCTAGGCTTTTTCCTACATGCTTGATCGTTCGTCCCTACTCGACCATGGCACACTGCCATTATCAACGGAAACGCCAGTGGTGCTTTCCAGTGAGCCTTCGTTGGAGAGTACGCATGCGGTCCCAGAGCATCATACAAAGACTCTCGCCGCAGTTGTCGCTTTGTTGTCGACCCTAGATCACTGTGACACCGCAGCGGAAGCATCCCAAAACGCCGTCGATCACATCCAAGACTATTTGTCCGCCAACCGAGTGATGTTGCTGTGGCGAAGTCGCAGCGGTGGTACCATCGCGAAGCTTGGCGATACTGAAAGAACGAGTGCCAAGGAGATCGAACCGTTTATCATCGCTGCGGGAGAAGAGATTGCTGCTCGCGATATGCAAACTCGGTTCCCACCTACCAATTCGATGGACCGACACGCCCTATTGGCGGTTGCACAGTTGGTACGAAATCTGCCCGCTAAGCATCTGAACGCGATTCGATTGTCGGATCATCTCGATCGCGATCGAGGCACATTGATCGTGCTGGAATCCAGCGAGACTCAATGCGAGACCTTCCTTAATGTGGTTTCGCGACCGCTTGCGAGTGCAATTCATCGCATTGTTCGTTTGCAGCCTTCCGTCGTCGAACAAGGGGTCCGAAACATCCATGCGTTTACCAAGCAACGAAGTCGGATAGGCATGCTTGCCGTTGCGGTTCTGTTCAGTGCGTTAATGTTGATCCCGGCGACGTATCGCGTCGCGGCGACCGTTGAACTGCAACCGGTGGAACGGCGATTCATTGCCGTCCCTGTGGATGGACCCTTGCTACGAGTGCATGTCCGTCCCGGTGATCTTGTGGAACCAAGAGGATTGCTGGCGGAAATCGATCCTCGCGAAATTGATTTTGAACTCGCTGGTAGCCAAGCCCAACTAAGTCGAGCTGAACAAGAACGCAAAGCAATGATTGCCGAGCACGACTTCGCAGGGAGTCAAATCGCGGTTCTTGAGCAGGAACGCCTGCGAAATCAGACCCAACTGCTGGAACATCAACGAGGCAATCTGGAAATCCGCAGCCCGATCAATGGCATCATCATCAGCGGCGACCACACACGAAGCGAAGGCATGCCAATGACACGTGGTGAGACTCTATTCGAGATCGCACCACTTGGCGAAATGATGGCCGAGATCGCGATACCAGAATCAGAGATCGCTGAAGTCCAGTCTGGTATGGAGTGCACGTTTCATCTGCACGCCTATCCCAATCGCACACTTCGTGGAACGATCGAACGAATCAACCCACGAGCTGAACTGCGAGATCACGAAAACGTCTTCATCGCCGAAGTACGCGTCAAGGATCCCGATGGTTTGTATCGTCCCGGTATGCGAGGACAAGCGAAGATCGAAAGCAACTCTCACCCACTCGGATGGAACCTCTTCCACCGCGCATACTATTCACTTGCTCGCGTGATTGGTTGGTAGCAATGGCTAGCCGCAATCCCAACACGATTGACCTGACCACTGAAAAGATCCGTCTGGCAGACGATTTGTGCTTTTGGCCGGTGCACCAGCGCAAGACGCTTGTTTATCGGATCGAAATCCCTGCCCTGCATCGGTTCTTTCGCGTTGGATACGAAGAATACGTGTTCATGTCATTTCTGGATGGCAAAACGACTTTGCCTCAGGCATGCGGATTAGCAGCCTCGAAATTGGGGCAAGACGCACCGTCGGCTGACGAAGCAATGACAATCGTTAACTGGCTACTCGCAAACGAATTGGCCTATCTGGCTAGTGATTCTCCACCTTCGAGAGAGCGTTTGCGTCAGTCAGGCCGTCCCAAGACTTGGCTCGCCAGGATGAGCAAGTTCAATCCCTTTTGGATCAAGATCCCGATCTTTCGCAACGACCACTCGTTGTCGAAGTTCTCTGCATTCCTAAGCCCGCTATTCGCATTGAAGATCACGTTGTTGTGCTCTGCGTTTATCGCATACGCCTTGGGGATTCTGTGGGCCAATCGTAGCGAGCTAGCGGCCTCTGCAACGCAACTACTAGTTCCAGAGAATTGGTGGGGCATCTTATTCGCGTGGATCGTTTTAAAGACCATCCATGAACTCGCACATTCCGCCGCCTGCTATCGACTAGGCGGCAGCGTGCGAGAGGCCGGTGTGGTCATGGTGTTGCTTGCGCCGTTGGCCTATGTGGACGTCAGCAGTTGTTGGCGAATGAACTCGAAGTGGTCGCGAATATCCGTCGCTGCGGCGGGCATGTATGTCGAATTGCTTATCACCGCGGCAGCAACGTGCGTATGGTCGCATACTGATTCGCTGGTGCTAAAGACATCGATGTACCAAGTCATTGTGACCGCCGGAATCTCGACGTTAATCTTCAACGCCAATATCCTGATGCGATTTGACGGCTACTATATTCTTGCTGATGCGATCGACATTCCCAATCTCTATTCGGAAGCCACGAACGCGCTGAAAAACTTGCTTCACCGATGTCTTACCGGACGCACGGATCGACAACATGACTTGGGGACTTGGCGCAAGTACTTCGTCCTCTGCTACGGGATCGCTGCTGCAGTATGGCGAGTCGCGGTTTGCGCTTCTCTCTTCATTGCTGCATCGACAATGTTCGAAGGCGCAGGCATTGCGCTCGCTTGCGTTGGGCTCACATTCTGGACTGCTCCCTTACTGAATTCTCTTTATCAAGGTCTAGTCAGAGTTATTCGAGGTGGATGGTATTCTGCGATTCGCCCGCTTGTCGTCGGCTTCGCTTTGCTTGCCATCTTCATCGCCACATTGGTGAAGCTACCCATACCAACGTCGATCGCGGTTCCCTCGGTGGTCCAGTACCTTCCGGAATCAACTGTTCGCAGTCGGGGAAGTGGCTTTGTCGAGAAGTTGCACGTTACGGATGGTCAATTTGTCAATCAAGGTGAGCAGCTACTCGTTCTTCGCAATCCCGAACTGCGGAATCGGCTGAAAGACTTGGAACTCAAGTCCCAACAGGTGGAAGTTCGACTGCGGCAAGCCACAGAAAAACACGATGCCGCTGAAGTTCAGTTATTACGAGAAACGTTAAAATCGTTCTCGCGGCAAATAGAGCCACTGCGAGATCAAGTCGCATCTCTCACGATTACCGCTCCGCACGCCGGTCGCGTGATTTCACGAGGTATTAATCACCGTCTTGGAAGCTTCATCCATGAGGGTGACGTTGTGCTACTAGTCGCGAATGAGACAGACAAGCAAGTAATTGCCGTAATCGCTCAAAGTGTTGTCGACCAAACTGGTTCATGGGTCGGAAAGTCAGTGATCATTCGCGGAACCGACCAAGTACAACGTAGCGGAAAGCTCTATCGAATTGATCCAAAAGCCACCGATCACTTGCCATCGCCCGCTCTTGCATCAATCGAAGGAGGCCCGCTTCCGGTTCGAAAAGCAAGTGACCAAGACCAACAAAGCGGTGCGGATTCTATGCGATTGATCGAACCGGCATTCCGAGCACGCGTTCGACTCGATCCAGAAACCGCGAAACAGTTGCCAGATGGGTCTACCGCACAAGTACATCTTGGCTATCGGACCGACCCCATTGCTACGCGTTGGGTTCAACTGATCCGAGATCAATGGCACAAAGTTCAACTACGAAGGTAAGCTCGCACATCGTGCTTCAGGCTTCTGCATAACAAAAGCCTGAAGCGATTGAACAGCGACAACGCAACACAGCGACAGCGCAACACAGCGATACTGCAGCATCGAAACGAAGGCGAACTAGACCAAGTTGGCGATCACATCGTCGATGGTGGCAAACGTATCATCGTCGTCATCTGACTTCGAATCCGAAGCAATCAGAGCGATGATATCGTCCACTCCCGCCGTTGCTGGCGATGCATCCACAAGCTTGCTCTCTAACTCATCGGCCACTTGCGACAATGCATCAACCTCTTCCGTCGAGATCGACAATTGCTGAGCATCCAACGTTGTCAAAGGTGCAAAGACCTGCTCGCGTTCGATTCCAGATCCGTTGTTGATGCGGCTAAGCTCGTTGACGACTCGCAGCGCGTCCAAGGCGGTAATCGTTTGGTCGCCGCTGGTGTCAAAGAAGTTAGGACCGCGATCCGTCGAAAGGACAGGAATTTCTTGTCCGTCGCTACGTGAAATTCGGTTGACGATCAACAAAGCGTCAATCGCGGTAACGAATCCGTCGTCGTTAACGTCACTGAAGCGATCTGGGTTCTGCAATCGACTTGCAACCACCTGGACGGTGACCGTCGCAATATTACTGAGGCGACCGTCTTGATCCGCGATTCGATATCCAAAGGTATCAATCCCGACGAATCCAGGTGATGGCAGGTACTGTACCGTTCCATCAGCTTGCGGAACCGCCGTGCCACGCAGTGGGGTTTGCACGACCGTGATCGAAGCAAGATTGAGATCCCCGTCTGGGTCGTAGTCATTTTCGGAAACGTCGATGATCAACGATTCGTCTAAGAACGTTCCGCGACGATCATCCAACGCAATCGGGCTAGCGTTTGCAGCGATGGAGACGAGTTGCTCTTCGCTACGCAATCCCAAGTTGTCGGCGACGGTGTAACGGAATACGTCCTCTTCGGTGAAACTTCCAAACGGCGTGTAGATCATCGACCCGTCGGCTTGAACAGCCAGAGACCCGAAGGCAGGCTGCAACGTAATTTGGATCGATCCAGCATCAATGGTGCCGTCAACGTCCGTGTCATTGTCGAGAGGACGAATGATTGTAGGACCATCCGGATTGAGCGTTGGGGTGTCGAGTCCCAAACGTGGTGCGTCGTTGATTCCCGCGATATCAATCCCAACGGTAACCAAGTTGCTTCTCAAGCCGGCGGCATCAATCAGCGAATACGAGAACGTATCGACAATGGTTTCGCCCGGAGCCAAAGCCTGCAGAATTGCTGCGTTGGTCGGATCATAAGTAATGGCACCGGTCGCACTATCGTATCGCACTTCGGCGCCACTTACGGACGTCGAGAATACCGGCAACACGACACGAACCACTTCGGATGCATTGCTCGTCAAGTCCGGATCGACGTCATTGCTCAACAAATCTGCCGAAGACAATTGCAGAACACTGTCTTCATCAGAGCTGAACGAATCCGAGTTCGCTCGAGGCGAATCATTCACTTCTGAAATTTCGATCGAGAATGTCACTGCGTCGGCGACTTCTCCGGCACTATCGCGAGCGATAACGCGGACTGGCACAGGGCCGTTGACGTTATCAGTGTTACGATTTGGTGCAGGGGTAAATCGCAATACACCGTCAGCATTGATCGTCGGCGGTTCGGTAAACAAGACTGCGTATTCCGCTGGCAATGGCTCGATGTCGAAGGACACCGTTTGCGACTGCTCATCCGCGGGACCAGGACTGAACGGATCAACCTGAAGAATGGAGAATGGTCCGTTATCTTCAGTCAGCGAAATCGTCGAGTTCAAGATCGTCAATGTCGGTGGGTCATTCACCGGAGCGACATTGATCGTGAAGGTTCGCACTGGCGAGCTAACAAAACGATCACCAATTCCAGCATCGCGTGGACCGGTATCCTCAAGGACGACGGTGTAAACAGCAGTGCCGTTGGCATCTTGAGCAGTCTGATACTCAAGGCTCCAGACTCCCGTATCAGGATCTCGTACGGCCCTTGGTGCGGTCACGAACAAGTCTTCGTTGTCGGTCGTGTTGGTGAACTTGAACTCCAACCCTTGAGCCGGGGTGGCGCGGAAACCGTCAATTTCGTCGACGGCGGTCGTTGGACCTGCTTGGACGTTAGTGACCCAGTTTTGAACGACAACCAGTCCATCATCTTCAGCACTATCAACGGTCGCAGCGCCGCTGAAGATAGGTGCATCATTTACCGGCAAGACCTCAAAGGTCACCGTGTTGGATGAAATCCGTGGGTCATCAACAACTTGCCCACCCACTTCAACGGTTTGCCCATTGTCGATAACGGTGTAGATAAACGAATCGGTACCGACAAAGTTAGGACGTGGACGATAGATGAACTTCGGCGAAGCCCCCGAATTGTCAAATACAACGGTGCCGCCTTCAGCACTTGAGCTTGGCAAAGGACTTCCCAATGACACCGTCTGGTTTCCGCCAGGCGTAACATTGGCGGCCTCATCGGTTCGGCCAACGCCTGGACCAGGCAAGAACACATCAAGCAATCCTCGACCGGTGCTATCACCTCGGACAAGAACTTCGCCAACGCCATCTTCCAAGATTTCAAACGACAACGGATCTGCGTTCGGATCTACCATCGGAGGATCGTTGACCGGATTGACGGTGATCGTCAACGTGATCGGAATCGACGAGACCAAGTCGCCTCGATTCGGATCGTCAATTTGAGAGTTATCTCGCTCGCGGTCCGTCAGCACCACATCAAAGAGATAGGTGCCAAAGACATTTGCTGACGGTTGGAAACTCAACAATCCGTTCTGTTCGTTGATTGTTGGATAGACCGAGAAGAAGTCACCCGCTTCTGCCAATGGGAAGTCCAACGGAGTAACCGTGAACTCGACCAATTGGCCACTGATGGCATCTACTTCATCAAAAGCTGTGTTCGCAGGTCCGGCGCTGATGTTGGTCGCGAAACCTTCGAATTGTATCAGTGAAGTGTCTTCTTGGACTTCAATCGACTGTTCCGGCGCTACGAACTCAGGTCGGTCGTTGACCGGATTGAGGATCAACTGAACACGGTTTTGAGATGTCAGACGATCAGGCACCAAAGCGCCCGACGTCAAGTCAAACGTTTCGTTGCCAGGACTGTCATCACGCACGGTGTACATGAAGGAGTCAACACCTGCGAAACTGAAGTTCAGGTCCGTTGGTGGCCGGTAGTTCAGACCAACCAGCACTCCGCCTTCAAACACCGGAGTCAACATTCCACCCAAGGTGGTCAGTCGCGAGGTCGACCCGTTTCCTGCATCGTTGCCAGCCTGTAGGAACTCAAGCGTTTGGGCTCCACCTTCAGCATTTACATCAGCCTCATTAGCAGGCCCCACGTTGAACACGTCTAGCAGACCAATGCGATTGTAGCCGGTGTTGTTTCCAGCACGCAGCGGAATGAAGTAGTCCGTGCTCGTATCGCCTTGCGCACCCGTGTTGTCTTCCTTCAACGTGTACGTGATGGTTGCGTCATCAATCTGCGAATCGTTGTTGCTGTCGATCGCAGCCACTGCGTACGCATCATCGGCATTAAGAGCATCCGATCGTGGATGACCAATGTCGCTTGCGAATCGCGGGGCATCGTTTACCGGACGCACATTGATCACGAACGTTCTATCCGTTGAACGATTGGTACTTCCGGTAACGCTATCGGTGGCGGTAACCACCAATGTCGCCGATCCAATTCGATCCGCGGCGGGGTAAACCGTCAGCGTTCCATCGTCTGACAACGTTGGCAATTGAGTGAATAGACCGCTTGATGTCACATTCAAGTTCTTGGCTGGATCGAACGAGAAAGTCACCGTCTGATCACGAGATTCGTCCAAGGCAGTGGTGGGACCACCAAGAATGTTGATCGCAAAATTGCTGATCTGCACGCCATTGTCGTCCTCAAGGACATTCAAATTAGCCAGCCCGTTGACGACGGGCGCATTCGCCGTGAAGTCAAACGTCGGAGCGTCATTCGCAGGCGTTATCGTGAATGAAACGGTAGCTCCGTTTCCGTCACCCGTGTGCGAAACTGCGTTCGGCGTTCCGTCATCAGCTACCGTGTACAAGAAGCTTTCGGTAGCCAATACAGGCGACGGGAATGAGTCGTTGTAATCCGCCGGTGGTACGTAACGTCCGGTCGTGAACACACCGTCAACGAAGTTGAAATCGAAGTATCCACCCAAAGCAAGATCGAATGTTGGATTAAGAATCAAACCAGCGTTGCTTTGCAAACGCAAGGTTTCGGTTCCCACGCCGGTCGGCAAATCATCTTCGCTAACACGTCCTGCGTCCGTTTCAAAACTGAATACTCGCAGAACTTGATTCGATTCGTCGAACGGTGCCTGTAACGATGGAGGGAAGTCTCCCGCAGCGTTCGGCGTTTCATCCGTTCCGTTACCGAATATCAGTCGGCTACTGGTGAATGTGTACCCGGCGCCCGGTCCAGCGTTGTTTGATTCCGCTTCCGTGATCGCACGATCATTTGCCGTAGGCGGATCGTTGACTCCGGCAATGTTCACGGTGACCGTACCGTTGTTCGTCGTCAATGGCGACGTAACGCGAGTCAAGTCCAAGCCTTCGTTGATACCTTGATCACGAGCGGCGTAAGTGAACAACACTTCGCCAAAGACGTTCGCTGCTGGCGTAAAGACGACGTTGCCGCCGACAAGTGCCACCGAGCCTTGAGCATTATCGACCATGGTGACGGACACCAGTGACAAAGCACCATCGTTGGTCGTTCCCGGAACGTTTTCATCCGCCGCCGTGTCTCGAGCTAGCGAGTCATTGGCGAGCAACGTCGCAGGTGTGATCGTCAGTGGCGTGTCTTCGATGCCGTCCACGGTGTCAGGACGCAACACAGGTGCGTCGTTCTGTGGAGTCACGTCCAACGTGATCACCGCAGCCGCACTCAAGTTTGGTGAAGTGGTATCGAAGGTAACTTCCTGATCCACCAATTGAATGCTAACCCGGTTATCGACGACTTGGAACGAAAACTCATCGGTCTTGTCCGGTGTCGATGGCGGTGGGTTATCTCGGTTGAGATCAAGTCCCGAAAGATATCGAACTTCAATCAACTCGTCGTAGGAATCGAATACAGGAATAATCGAACCACGGTCGGTATCATGCGACTTACCGGCAGTAATCGACGCTGGTTTCAGTTCCACCGTGTAACGGGTTCCGCCTTGCGGTAGCGTTCCGTTGGCAGCCAATTCAGCGATCACTTCCACGCCTGCGTTTCGCAGCGTAGTCTTGATTGCCTCGGCCAAATTGATAGTGGCCGATTGGCGAATCGCATCTGGCTCAGGCTGACCTGAACCACCACCTGCGAACGGCAACATGACAACGGGGATATTGCCTGCACCCGCCGTTGCACCGGGCGTCACAAATTCGAACACGAAGCTGGACGCACCGACAATAAGAGTGACCCGATCACCAGCTGCAGCGTCAACAACAGCCGCCTTTGGTACCGGCGTTTGAGTGAGCGTAATGCCTGCGTTTGGCGATGTGTTGCCCGTGACCACGATGAAATCGTTGTTGTCGGTATCGAGCCTGCTATCGGTAACGTTGACATCGGTCGCGGTGTAACGCAATTGAACCGTATCGTTTACCGCAGTTGCGGTAAGGCTTGCGGTGGACCCGGCGAATTCGCCTGTGATCACTGACCTCAATCGGTCAGCAATTGTCTGAGGAGTATCACCGTCAACCAAACTGATCGGGGTAGTTCCTGCACCAGCGACTTGCCCCACAGCGACCAACTCGAATGTTCGAGTTTGGCCTCGATGGGCGATCGTAATCACGTCACCGGCGGTAGCACTGGTGACTTGAATGTTGAGACCAGTACCGGTCTCAGAGACGACCAAGTTGCCTCCATCATCGGCTGCGTTCGCTGCCGTGATAGTGCCAGCGGAACCCGCGACTGCACCAACGGCAAGCGTGGTGTTCTGATTCGTCTCGTTGATCAAGTCTTGGATCAATTGATCCAAAGCAGCATCACCCGTCGTCGGATATCCGTTGACATAATCAGGGGTTAGGTTCGCCGAAGCGCCGACGAGAAGCTCAGCAGCAGCGAAAATTCGCGGCAAGTCTTCTTGCGCCGTTTTGGTAGTACTAACGCCCGTTGGGACGTCGTTCTCAGGTGTCACAGTAATCGTGACGGTAGCGAATCGGTCCGCAGGAATGTTGGCGGCGGATTCGTTCTCACGTGTACTGACACGATAGGTGAACGTGTCCGTTCCAAAGAATCCACCCTGAGGTTCATAGACAAAGTGCCCCGTCGCCGGGTCAAGTGTGACTGTACCGTTAGCAGGTTCTTCGCCAAGCAAGAATGTCGCGGTCAAGAAGCCAATACGATTGTCTTGATCGAGGAACTGTCCGCTGTTGGGATTGGGATCATTGCTTGCGACCGTTGGAAGTCCATCGGCCAAAGTATCCAGCGTACCGCGTTCAGTCACGGTATAGCCGGCATCATCCACTGGGTCAGGCAAGCCGATCGGAATGATCTCGACTTGATAATCCTCAACCTCACCACCCACGGCGACGCCGTTGGCGGTCAATCCACCCGATTCACTGATTCGGACACGCATCCAGGTCAAACCTGGTTTCGCATCAGCGGGAACCGGAACATTGATCGTCACGAACTCACCCGTTTCCGCATTGCCCGTCACAGGCAAGTCGGTCAATTGTGGCGGATGCTCCTTGTCGGTTTCATCAAAGACGCCGTCTCCGTTGAAGTCGATCCAAACCTGTAGCAAGCCACTACCGGCAACGCTGATATCGAGACTGGTGCCAGCGCGGTCGAGCGGGTTCAAGAATCCAATCACGTCGTCGATCGTAGCCGTTGCCGGGTCCGTACCGCCTCGCAAGAAGACCTTGTAAGTCGTGTTGTCGGTCGCATCGAAGATGTCGCCGATAGCGACCCCATCTTCATCGTCAATCGAAGTGATTGACAAGAGATTCGAATCCGCAGCCTCCGCAGGCGTTTGGCTTTCGAGTCCTTGACGGATTTCCAGCCCATCTCCGCTTTGCGGTATCGCTGCGGAAACTGCATTGGTCAACTGTTGCGTAATTCTCGCAATGTTGATCGCGTCATCTTCAGCTTGGCTCAAGTTCGGATCGTCAACAATTGAGAACACAACAGGAATGTTTCCATCGGCTGGGTTCGAGTTGAGATCAACCAGCTCGAACGTCCGCGATTGTCCACCAACCACAATGTCGATGGTTTCGCCACCTTGAGGAACATTCACGATCGTGATCTGGACAGTTGTTCCAGAATTGATCGTGTCGATCTCAAATACGCCGATTGCTGGGTCAGCAGAACTCACCAAATCAGGGCTTGTCGCGGAAACGACGAGCAACGAATCGTCCTGGTTGGTGGGCTGACCATCAGTCTCGCTATCGATGGCGGCACCGAGACGTGGTAGCGAGTTTTCGCTGATCGTGTGTCGGGCACCGTTGTTTGCGAGCAACGTGGCATAGCCAGCTGGAGCATCACCAAAGTCAAAGATGACGTCTGGCATGATGATCGAGAAGCGAGTTTCGTTATTGGGCCGCGTTTCGCGAACTGGATTGCCAGCCAAGTCAGTGATCGCCGGTGCGATGGTTCCGATGTCAGCCAAAGGACCACCAGCGACTGAACCTTGGAAGCTATCAACGTTTGAAATCAAAATCGTTCCACCACCCGGTGCAAACGTCTCGACGTTCAACAATCCATCGTTAACCGCACTTTGAATCGCGCCAACCAAGGACGCCGCAGTAGATGTTGCAGGGCTGGTAGCCAAGAAACTCACAGGGATCGCTCCGCCGTTGACTCCCGATACGATCAAACCTGCTGATCCAGGAGTAACGACAGTGGTCAAGTCTGCTCGCTCATTGAGCGTGACAGTGTCACCGACAGCGACCGGAGCCAAATCTCCCGAGAACGCACTTGCAATCACCGCCGCAGTCTTCGTCGCGATACCGGTCGTCAAATCAGTTGCACTAAGCAAAATCAATCGCTCAGGAGCGGTCAGCAACGAATTGGTCGTGTAGCGGAATGGGATAGTGACGCCGTTGGAAGTGATCGAGAACGTTTCATCGTTCAATGATGCACCGGTTTCACCCGCTGGAATTTGTAGCGTCAGCGAACCGGTAACCCCCGGCGATCCAGAAAGCACCAACAAACTCTGCGAAACATCAATCGTGTCACCAAGTTCGCCGCCGAGAACCACTACACCTGCATCCGTAGCCGCTGCTCCACCAAGGCCGATGCCTGCAACACTCACTGCAGCGTCGATCTTAGCGGCGATCTCTGCCGGCGTGTCTTGTCGCGTGAATGCAATCTCGACATTGTTGGAATCTCGCAAGCCATTTTGCGAGTTGAACTCGAACGTTACCGCTGTACCACCAGCAGGCGTGTAAGTGAAGGTTTGCTCATCGGCAATTCCACCTGCGTCACCCGAAACGGTGAGACCAGCGATCTCGTTCGGTGCATTCATACCAGCGAGCGTGCCTAGCTGGATTTGCTCACGACCAACGGCCGTCGGGACAATGTTTAAGAAGTCGACAATGTTCGTCGATGGATTGCCTGGGACTGTGCCCATCAAGGCTGCCAATATCGCATTGCGAACCTCACCCGTCGTCGTCGCATTCGATAGATTTATTTCAACGTTAGCAGCCGCCGTGTCATCGACCGTGTTCTTGTTGATCTCGAACGAAACCGAGCGACCTAATTGTCCCCCAATCGTTATCACGTCACGATCGTTAAAGCCGTTGTTGGCGTTGGTGATCGTAAGCAAAGTCGTTTGTGGAACCTGAATCGAGTATCCACTTTCGTACTCAAACGTTACCTGATTCTGATCC
The DNA here is from genome assembly GCF_007859865.1 of Rubripirellula amarantea. Lineage (NCBI taxonomy): Bacteria > Pseudomonadati > Planctomycetota > Planctomycetia > Pirellulales > Pirellulaceae > Rubripirellula > Rubripirellula amarantea. The sequence continues at coordinate 21,930 of NZ_SJPI01000003.1, forward strand.
GAATCCGTAATTGAAATCTGATCACCGTCATTGATATTCGCGCCAATCGGTGACTCGTACGCAACACGAGATTGATTGTTGAGGGTAATTTCGTAAACGGCATCGGGCAGCCACAAGCCAGCCAATGGAGTCAAGCGAATCGTACGGCTGTTGTCGCTATAACCAAACACGAAATCCACATCCGGAACCAACCGGCGACCATTTTCGGTCAACAATACACTTTCAGGTGTGATCGTGTCCTTGTCCGGGCCAGTGCCAGCCGGATCGAGTAACTGAATTTCAAAGAACTCGACAGTGCCTGAAGTCAACCGAACGAACGACTCGTCCGTGTCTTGATCACCACCGACAACGAAGATTCCGATTGCATCCTCGGGGGTCGTCAAGACTGCTACCGGTTGCGTTCGATCGGCTCGATCAATGGCACCACGGTCGATCGTCACGACTCCACCACCGGGACCGGCTGGGTTGATCAATGGATCGTCGAAGCGAGGTTGTCCGTACGCATCAAACAGCGGAGCAATAATTGGCGAAGACGCCAGCCCAACAGGTTGCTTGACGGTGTTGACGAACTCAGTTCGATCATCAAGCGACGAGAATGAGCTGTCGATGACGTTACTGCCCGCTCGTGGAATGTAGATTCCGCGTGCTGGGTCTTGGAACACTTCCCCGGCGATGGTGATATCTGTCGAGTCGAGCGGAATGTTTGAGTTTGCCGTCACGTTAGCGTGATAAGCGTTACCGCCAACCGTAGTTCCGGCTGCTTCGCTCGACGCGTCCACGTTGAGCCCTGTGTCAAACCCAGAGATCAAGTTATTTAGAATCGTTGGGCTAGCGTTGGACTGAACGATGATGCCCGAACCGGTTTGGTTACCAACAACCGTGTTGTTCACGATTCGACCGATTGGAACCGCAGCCGGAGATTGTCCGTTGTTAGCCGTCCCACCCGAGTACAAGATGCCGCCACTGGCTGCGTCCACAATCAGGTTGTTGACGATCACGGTACCAGGGATCAATTGATCCGTGTTCACATTCCGCAGCAGGTTTGCCACGCCAGGTCTTGGCAACTCATCGAGTCCTACACCGGACGCAACTCCTAAACCACGTTGACCACTTTCGGCTCGAATACCGAAACCGGAAGCATTGCTGATCAAATTGCTTGAAATGATTAGCTGACCTTGTTCATCCACACGGTTCACGTCGCCGGTGCCGAAGTGGTAATCCACCATCAACACATCGCGATCAGGAATTTCCGGCGAAAACGCAGCATTCGGACGAACCGTCAATTGGTATTCACCATAGCTGCCATCGGCAGAACTAATCGCAATGTCGTAGTAGCCATCTGTCGGAGCGGTGAATCGCAAGAACGCGCCCGCTTGAGATTCGCCAGGTGCAACAGTTACCGTTGAAGCCGCAACAGCGTTGATGAATTGACCAGCAGCGTTGAGCGAGCTGTCTTCGTCCAGAATCGTGATTAGCGGTTGAGTGAGAACCTCCGCTCCACGAGTGAATCCTGCTGAGTCCACGTCTATATCAACGCTTTGCCCGGCGCCCATGTAAATCCGGACAAAATCAATATCATCCGCAGGGGCGTTGGCCAGCAGTACGGGGCCTTTATTGTCGGCGGAATTACCAGTGGTGACTTGGTCACCAATTTTGCCAACCGCAACAATAACGTCACTCGCTCCGTCGATGAAGTTAGTCACGGCGGCACGAGCTGGCTGATCGCCGAACGTCGTGTAAGTCACCGTTTGCGAATCGTGATCGACAACCGGAATCAATTTCGACGTTTCGCGTCCTTGGAACGTTTCTTCATCGACCAAGTCCAGCTTGATAAAGCGTCCGCGTCCTGGGTTCACCATGATCACGTCGCCAAACAATTCAACACGATCGGATGTCGTGACACCGACCTCCAAACTGTCACCCGTCGCGGCGCGAATACCGAGTGCGTTGTACGATTGAGCTGAATTGATCGCGTTGCGAATCGCTGCAGCGGTGTCGAACGATTGATCGTTCGTCGGATCGAAGAAAACGGGCACGTTACCGTTCGTCACGCCCGGTTCGAGCGAACTATCGAACTCGTACGTGAGTTGTCGCGTTCCGTTATCAAGAACGAACGTATCACCATCAAGCAGATAGATTCCTGCCTGCGCGATAAGGGTTACCGCTTCATCGTTCAAACGATCATTGGTATCGAAGGAGCGACCCAAAGCTGCAGCACCGATGATTGCCAAGCCGCCCGGGAAGTCAGTCGAAACACCGTATTCGTCACTGGTGCGGATCTCGAGAGAGTAACCACCCGTGAGCGTTTCGTTAGGACGCTCTGGTTGAACCGCACCGGCCCGAGTATCAGGAGTCGTTTCGGGGTTCAGAACGAAGTCACGAAGATTGTTCGGAGCATTGAGCACCATTTCACCGCGTTCAGCAAAACCAATGATGATGTCGGTCAAGTAAACACCAGTAATGTCGTTTTCAGCGCCACCTTGGGAATCAACTTGGTTGGTCGCAATCGCCGTGGGCCGTGCTTCACCAAATATCTCAGTTGGCAATCCTGTCAAGAACGGCGAAACATAAGCGGAAACACCGTAGGATCCCACATCAACTGGCGTTGCGTTGTACACGCGAATGCGATCGCCACCAAAGATTTGATAGTCTTCTGCTGAAGCAAAGTTATCGCCATTCGTCGTCGCCAGACGTCCAAAACCCTCCGCCAATGCAACTTGCATGATCGGTGCAATCTCTTCCGAAGTCATCGTGGAATCGACGAGGATCGGAATGTTACCCGCAGGAACGTTGTAAGAAACGATTGCCGAATTCGGGTTGAGTGTCGCCACCGACGAAGCGTTCAACAGATACACTTCGCGACTGGAGAAGAGATAACCTTGCAGGCTTGGTGGCAGCGCCGCGTTTAGCTTGCTGGCGATTTGCGCGGAGGTATCACCGTCTTGGAAGAACACTTGGCCAGGTACCGGCCCGCCTATTCCCTCGACAAACGTGATCGTGATTGGTGCAGTCCCCAGAATGTCATCCTTGCTGATGATCTGAAGCTGTTCGCCGTCGTCCAATTCACTGCCCGCAGGCACCAAGATTGGGATCGCCGATTCATCAATATCAATCGATGATCGAAGGAATTGCGGAGCACCATCATTGACGGTGACCGTTGCACCTGGGGCGCCAATGTTGATTCCATTGCCATCCAAATCAATGAACGCTTGGAACTCAAACGGTAAGGCGTTCAGGATGTCCGCATACAGATCTGATCCTAAATCAGCATCGTTGTAGAAGATCGAAACACCCGCGACTGGCGGCGCTGTCGATCCTTCTTGAAGGAACACAATCGTTTCCGACAATCCACCTAAGGAAACGGTGATACTTTCGCCCGATCGAAGATCAACACCATCTTTGACGTCGATATTCGTTACGGTTCGCGAGAACGAGTTCGCACCGATTTCAATCAACGAATCCGGATCGAGACTACGAATGGCTGTGGCGCCAAGAATCTGAACGACAGGACCGGAAACGTTGTTGTTGATGACGATTGCCCGCAATCCGGACGGTAAGACCGACTGCAGCAACTCATGGAAATTCGCTTGGTTGTTGGGACCAGGAGCATAACCAACCACGGGTGGACTAACCGTGCTGTTGTCTTGGTCCTCGAACGTCACGTTGACGTTCCCGTACGGAGAAATGATCTGCAGTTCGTCATCGTCTTCGAAGTCAGCCCGATCGTTCGGAAGCCGCACATAGAACCCGAGAGTTGGTCCGTCGACGATATCCGAATCTGGATCGGTTGTCGCAGTCCCCGTCGAATCATAAATGGTTACCGTGTCACCGATGACCGTAGAGATATATTCGTTGTTCGGAATCGCAATGTCGAGATTCGCTGCGATTTCAGCGGCAGTATCGGTGGTCTGATAGTAGACGGTGCCAGGAATAGCCGTAGTAGCGACAGCAACTTCGATGAAGTTGATCGTTGTAGTACCGAGTGCCCCGAAAATCCGCAGCGTATCATTCATCAACGGCGTCGTACCATCGGGCATCTGAACTGCCTGAACAGGGATCGGTTGATCAACAATGCTGCTGTGCGTCGCATTGTCCGCGAAGACGAGCAAACCCGTGTCCGTCGAGTTGACCAAAGGATCAAAGCTTGCTGGCAATGCAGCGAGAACTCGCTGCACCATTTCCGACTGTGTCACGCCAGAAAAGAAGTGAACAGTTCCCGGTCCTTCGGGCACAGGATTCATTACAAATTCAAGGCTAACAGTTTCCGTCGCATTGCTAATCGTCATGACGCTGCCATCGGTATAGCCATCTCCATCAGGAATCAACAATTCCAAGCGGTTTTGCGTGACCTGCAGATTAGACGTGCTATTGACCGCAGTTGCGGCAACGGCCGTCAGTCCAATGGGACTATTCATGAACGTGATGCGACCGTCTGTTTCAAGAATCGCATCCAACGCTTCAGGGAACCGATCAATCAAGCGACTGCTAATCTGCAGTGCGGATTCAGCAGGACTGAAGATGAACTCGTTGGCATTCCCCAATGCATCGGCCGCTTCGACAAACACGATCGTTGTCGTTGTGCCAGCACCCGTCACCGTGAAACCATCGCCGGACGATAGGAAAATTCCGTCAGGCACGATCAACTGATCGGACGTTTGCGTGACTCGGACAGGGTTGGATTCACCGATCGGCGAATCACCCACTGCAACCACATTCGTTGCAGCCAAAACGCTGATCAAAGGTCCGCCATCGGAAACCGCTCTCATTACCTGCGGAATGGCGCGGATCACTTTCTGAGCGATCACGCTAGCAGATTCCGCTGCTGAGAATTGCACTTCACCGGGGTTCGTCGCTGGGCCAGTAACAAACGTGATCGTGGTGGGTCCACCGGGGCCGTCGAGGATAAACGCATCGCCGTCCTCAAGCTCCGTTCCATTCGGGATCACAATATCTTTACCAACAATTGTGGTGAAGCTAACGGTCGAACCCGAGTCATTGTCGATCAGATTAAGCGTTTCGCGGTCCGTGATTTGGTCACCGTCGGTGGCAACCAACTCGAATGAACCGTACTGGTGGCGCAGATTACCAGCGGTTGAGAAGTCAAACCGAATGCGAACGTTTTCGCTACCGGCGAAAGGCGAGATATCGACGCGAGCTTGACGCCAATTGATTTGCTCGCCAGGACTGGAATCGAACAATTCCTGAACAGGAATCTCGGACGTTTGATACTGGTCGAACTCGTCAAGCGCGATAGCGCTGCGATACTCATTGTTCGTCGCCAACAACTGCCAAACACCGTCATCACCGGCAGCATAGGCACGGAAACTGTCGTTCTGCAGGTCTGTTGGTCCGGTGTAGTCATCGCCGGCTTCGACTTCAAGATAGTAAGTGAAGTAGAGCGTTGGCTTATCGTCTGGACTGTAGCCTTCAAGGCTGAATGGGTTTGAAATGACCGTCCCGTGCGCACCGCCAGCGGCCAGTTCACCCAACGGATCACCGTCTGGTCGTGACACCGTATTGTTGTCCGCGCTGCCATCGATTTCAAAACCGAAGTAAAGCGAGTTACCGCCAATCGTATCGGTGCGTGAGCCATCATAGGGCTGTTCGACAAAGTGACCGTCTTCGTCATCACGGTCATTCGTGACATGCCAAGGGTTCTGCTCAGTCAAGCTAAACGCCAACCCATTAGGTGCACGGCCGATGGGGGTTGTTCCCTCGAACGTCAATGGAATCGCCGATCGACCGTTGTAGAAGACATTGGCGGGAACCAACTCACCACCATCGATCTCAAGACCATACAACCATCCGTCCGCGGTGGTTGCAAACATGGTTTGACGATACTCGCCGTTGTTCAAGGTTCTCGGGCCTAAGGTCATTCCCGTAAACTGAACGCCACCTGTGATAGGGTTGACTGATGCACCAACGTGACGAGGATCCGGTGTGACAACCCCATAGTACGTCGTCCGGATGATGTTGCTGGCACGAAGGAAAGGGGTTCCCGGGCCTGGGACCGAATCGGTGTAATCAAAGAAGTGAACACCACCTCGATCAGTCACAGCCAAGACCGTTGTAGAATCATTACCGGCCAAACCGTTTGGATTGACCGCATCTGGAACAATCGCGATGCCCGTAATGTCACCGCCATCGCCCCCGGTATTGAAAATATTGCCAGTGTCGATGATGCCGAACTCTACGTCGGCAGTCGCCGCTCCATCGCTCGGCGAGTACGGTGATGTCCCATCGAAAGTTCGGTGCGCATCAGTATCAGTTGAACCACGACTCGTGATTTCGCCACTGCTTGATACAAACTGATAAATCAGGTTGCGTGAGTAAAGCGAAAGATCCATTTCGGTACCACGACCATTGTTGTCGCGGTAGCCGACGCCGATAAAGCGTTCTGTGTCAGCAACAGCTACGGTGTTAACGTTCGTAGCATGAGGAGAGTCCCCATCGCTAATCGGGAAGGCAATCGCGCTGATTTGCAATTCTGCATCCGGATCCGCTTCCAAATCGTCTCCTGCGGCATTGTTGCGTTGGAAAGTGACACCGTCATCACCAATGTTGGTTGCCGTTCCGTCCGCGGGGCTGATCTGCAAGAAGTTGCCCGTGTTGGCTCCCGTCTTGGGTCCCGTTCCTGGTTGCGGCCCCGTTGAGAACGTTTGCAATTCACCGTCACGTCGAATCGCTAAGTCATCGGTGGGTTGCCCCGACTGACCAACCAAGCGTTCCATAACCCCGGTAAACGGATTGAAACTGGTCAGTGTGGTTGCATTGTTCCCTGAAATCGAACCGTTCAAGTTGACAAACAAACGGACATCATCAAGTCCATAGTTAACAACTGAGTTGGCATCGAAAATTGGCGAAACGATTGGTGCGTCAGCGGTATACTCAGCCGATACACCAATCACATCATCCGAGATCCGACGAATTGAATTGATGGGCATGATTCGCACATCAGTATTCGTCGGCGTATCAAGGAAGAATTGGTCTAACGATTGAGGCACCGCAATGGCACTACTGACGGCCACATAGTAGGTGCCTTCGGGAAGCTCTACTGGTCCGATGTGAGCGTCAAGAACACCCGTGGAACCACCTTGCAAATTCGTGGTGTCATCGCCTTCGAAAGGACGGCCGACATCATCGGCGATGTTTGAATCTCGCGAATGAAGGATCAAACGACCGGTCGAATCGAAAACGGCGAGCGAGGTATTTACCCGTCCCAATCCATCGGCGTAGTCGACATCAAACGTCGTCGTCACAAATCGAGTTTCGAAGTCAAAGACATCTGGCTCGATGTCCTGCGCAAACAAGTCGATTTGGTAGACGTCGATGTCGTCGGACGCTGCGAACCCGGCTGTCGGAGCAATGTTGCCGATATTACCAGACACCTTCAACGAGGCACGGTCAGTCGTTAGCAAGTTACCCAATTGGGCTGCATTCGCATTGCTAAAGGTCAATCCAGCCGTGTCCACATCGACGGCCGTTCCGTTGCCGAGATAATTCAAATCCTCAGTAGCTTCACCGGTCAACGGCGAGTGAAGAGGAGCACCGCTGACAGTGATCGCATCGGTGGCGTAACGGATGTCCGCCAACTGAACGGTCGAGCCTGCGACTTCGTCTGCTTCACGCAAGCGAATCGACAAACTGTATTGGCCAGAGGATGAGGCGTTCTTGCTACGAACGCGTATGTAGTAATCGTTGTCCGTTCCCGTCCCATCGAGAACGACACGCATTCCGGCATCAAGACCGTTCTCAGTTTCCACGTTGCCGGTTCTCACGACAAACAATGGTCGAACCGCCCCCGGAGACAACAAGTTATTGAGCAACGTCGTACTTCCCGATGTCGCAGTACGCTCGGCAAACGAATTGTCACTTCTAGCTAAAACTTGGTTATTGACGTCAATCAGTTCGACGATGGTGTCGAGTCCGTAAGAGGTATCATCGATATCGATGTAAACCACGGTCCCACCATCGGCCTCGAACTTGTACACATCGCGGTCAGTATCGGAAGCAAGCGTTCCACGAACGTGGAAGCCAAGTCGCTCGTTCTCGTCACCGGAATACTCATCGCTAGCAAGCGAACCGATCACCTGCGCCGAATCAGCGATCGCATTTTCGGTCACCGCGGCGGGGATCGCTCGTTCATTTTCAAGGACGTACGCAACATTGCGATCATTGACGTATGGCAGCAGTGTGATGCCTTGCCAATCGCCCGCTGCAGGAGTTGCATCAACGTTATCCGTGTTCGTTTGCGCAATGCCTTCGGATGTGAAACCGGCACCTACCGAGTCATCTGCCAGCGACGTCAAAATCACTGGGAATCCAGGTTGACCAAGAACCTGCAGAGTTCCACCAATTCGATCGTCGATATCTAACGGTTGGCCTGTACCGATCAGTTCGCCGTTGGGGCCAAACTTGACCACCAAGCTTTGGTTGGCATCACTGCGCAACCGTAGACCACCACGCTGGTAGTGTGATGACGTGATGATTTGACCGTTGACAACGTGAACGATGTCTGTGTCGTCCCAAACGCTTTCCGTTTGCAATTCTTCACTGCGAACAAGCAATCCGTTGATGCCGTTGCGATCAATGCGATTGTCTGAAATCAAAGGCCCTTGATTATCGCGATCGCTCACGAACAAATCAGAGACACCGGTCGCACGACCGTGATCTAAGTTGTCGGTGAAGTCCAAAGCATCCGGGTTGATGCTGATCGCGGCGCCTTCGTTGTCGATGATCGTATTGTCGACAATGATTGGTTGGCTGCCACGCACGAAGATCGTGGCTGGGCCGTTGAACCCACGCCCCGCACGGACGGATTGTCCTTGGAAACCATCCGCGTTGTCTCGGAATACCGAGTGTGCAATTCGCACATCAGCTTGAAGGATTTCCACTGCATTTGAACTGGCGAATCCACCAGCGATAGGTGTGGTGCTACCACCGTATCGAACCTCGACATAATCCAAGCTTGCCGTCGCATCTTGACGGAAGACCAACCCGCCCCAATTACCCGGAGTCGCCGGGGTCGCGTTGCTGTTGGTGTCAAATGTACCACCAGCACCAAAATCATCATCGAGACGACTGGTGAAAATGATTGGATCACCGTCGGCACCTTCCGCATAGAAGTCGGAACCGAAACCAGCTTCGATCCTAGCGTTTTCAGATTTGATAATCAGACCGGGATCAATCGAAAGTCGCGCATCGAATCGCGGCAGATAGCGTGTGTCATCATCAGAAGGATCTGTCGGGTCGATTCCATCCGACGCTTCCGCCGCATCAGGCAATGTTCCACGGGCCGCGTTGCCATGGTCGACGAAAAACGTTGAACTGCGATCGAGTTGTGCAATGAATCCATACTCACCCGTATCCGGGTCGAGTCGGTACAGCCGTCGTCCGGCGTATTCAGCGGGAGCAGCCGGCAAGTTGTTCAGTCGCAACGCGCCACTGGCTGTCGCCGCACGCATGGTCGTTGGCAAACTAGCGAGTGATTCACGTCCTTCAGATGTCACATAGGTCAAGCGATAGTCATAGAGATCCCCGTCGACCAGACCAGTGCCAGTCGAGGTGGCATTGGAGAACGTCACATTCATGACATCTGGACGATCGGCTAACTTCAACGGTCCGCCGGGCTGACCCTGCAGCACAAGAACTTGGCTCAACACGTGAACAATGTCACGGTCATCAAAGCGACCGGCAACCGTCATCGGCTCCGTCTGGCCGACCGCTGGAGTTACCACTCGGACGAATAGTCCGTTGGTCGTATTACGAAGCAATCGGTTGCCAGAGATCTCAGGTCCAACTCGGTCGTAATCGCTAGTGAATCCAGCCACACGTTGGAACAACGGCGAATGAAAATTGGTTTCGCGGAAACTATTAGGATCCGCGCTGATCGCTGCGTCCGCATTGTCGATGATCGTGTTGTAGATCAACGTCGGACGACTCTCAGACATCTGCAACGGGCTTACCGCTGGTTGGCTTGATGAAATGGAACCACCGCCGTATCGAATTTCAGCGTGCGAGGAATAGTCTAAGAAGATCCCTTCACGTTCCCATACGCCGCGTCCCTCGGACAAATCAAAGTCGTTCCGGAACTCGATGCCAGCCCAATTACCGGGCTGCGGCAATACGGCCAAACCGTTGGTGTCAAATCCCTTGGTTGCATCGTCGTAGCTGGTGATGAAGACCGTTCCCAAACCTTCGACAGTCGAATTTCCATTCGCATCGAGGATCGTCGGCGTACCAAGAATTTGCAGGGCGGCAAGTGATCGGTCCTCATCTACCGATTCGCTACCGACGCTAATTTTGGCCGAGCGCAACTTAAGGATTGCACCGGCGTCGATCATGACCGTGACACCCTTGGGCACTTCAAAATCGCCACCATCGGCCAAAACTCGATTGCCGCTTCCGCCTCGTCCAATCTCGTAAGCGAGGTTGTCGTCATCGGTCTGGATCAAACCGTCGTTACCACCGTTGGGCAGCAAGCGAACGATATCGTTGGGTCTGGCAACCGATGGGCTAAAGGCGGTTGAGATGGTCCGATAGGGACTGAGTATCGTTCCGTCACCGTTGACGTCATCGCCATCGAACTTATCAACGAAAATGACCCGAGGTTCGTCGGCCGCAGGCGTCGCCACATCGCGTGCAACTCGGAACCAAAAATTGAAATCGCCTCCTTCGCGTCCGTCGCCATCACCATCGAGGGCGGATCCAGACGTGTCGGTAATCGTATCGCCGACTTGCGGCACAAACGTCACTCGCAATTCATACTTACCTTCCGTTACGCCGCCGAGACCACTGTTGGCGACCTTAGCGTTGTACTCCTCGTTACCAGCAGCGCTGACTCCGATCACGTACTTCGTCGGAACGGGATTACCGTTGGCGTCGCGATTGACAACAAGATCGACACCGATCAACGAATCGTCGCTGAAGAAATCGTCATTGGTCGCCACCAATTCGTATTGTCCCGCAGCAGCATCAACGACCTTATAGAGCGTCAGATACGTGTCGAGCAGACTCGAATCTTCGAGTCGCTGGGCAAACGCTTCCGCAGTCACCTTGCCCTCGTTCACCGCAGTGAACTCATAAAGGTCGACATCGTTTGATTCCGGACGATGCAAAGCTTGACCGGCAATGATGTTGCCTTGTGTCAAGAAGTCCGGCTCAACGGGAAGGTTCGCTCCGCCGAGCAAAAATCCTTGCGAGGTTGGTTCAGCAGGTGAAGACCCGCCCGTCGCATCGCCCGCAGGCAACTCGAAGGTGTTCCCAAGTCCAAGCAGCGATCCAACGCCACGAAGCGCTTCTACGAACCAACTAGGACGAGTATCAGGGCTGACGCCATATCCATCGTACCAATTTTCACCCGCATCTAAGACCAACACACCCTTGGTAGGATCCTGATCGTTGACACGGTAGGCACTGTATGGAACTCCAGATCCGGTATCGACTGAAATCGCGATGGCTCGCAGGTCACCGGTAACAATTTGAAGACCGCTATTGGCGGTCTCGACGAACTCAACGCCCAATCGCTCGGAGTAAAGATCTAACACCTCACGCAATCGCTGACGCTGCGCATCGGTGATTGCGTTATCAAGATTGTTACCCTGCGTGTCTTCACCGTACAAGTTCGCAAAATTGTACTCGAACACGTTGATGCCAGTCGTCGAATCGACGCGTCCGACAGTGGGAGCATCACGCCGATAGTCGCGTAGACCTGATGCATCGGCTGCACCGGGCCATGGAGCAGCTATGTCATTCTTGGCCTCGATCAAACCCTCGGAAACAACGATACTTTGAGTCGTGTTTCCAAACGTGACGCCGAGACTCTGAGCCGTCGAGAAAGTATCGCCGGCATCGGCTGATGCATCAAACGATCCAGGCAACGCATTGGAAATCGCTTCGCCGCTACCAACACGCAACCGGAATGTCCCGCCACCGTTAGCGCTGGCAGGAACAAGATTGGATAAGCCACCACCAGGGAAAGTCAGTCTGGCACGATTGAGGACCGGATCGTAGCTGACCGTGGTAGGTGTCGTTACCGCATCGTCGGTTCGTTCGATCGTGCCGCCGGTGTAGACGAGTTGATAGAACCTCGGTTGAACAACCGGCAACATACTATTGTTGTTGTTGATAGTCCCCGCGTTTCGATTCGATAGCGGATCATTGTTGAAGTAAACGTCGATCGTATTAACAAGTTGTTCTCGCGACGATCCCAGTCCTTCGATTGGCTGAGGAACAACCGCCGTCACGCGAGGTCCGACTTCAACGTTCATCAGGATTGCCTGAGTCGGGCGATCTAGGTCGCTCGGGTCAGGCGGGCAGAACAACTCCCCATCAACATTGCGCAATCCAACGATCAAGTTGTTGGGATCGGTATCGTCGAATCCCGCAACCTCAATCATGTATTGATCATCAGGCAGAGTTTCGGCGAACCGAGCCACCACGATTCTCGCGTTATCGTCGCTGGCAAACCCTAGGAACCCTGGGTTGATCAAGACGTCATTGGTCTCCCCAAACGTTCCGTCACCCCCGGATCCAATGATACGGATCCCAGCGAGCGTCGACTCGTCAAGCGATTTGGCTCCGTCAAAACGGAAGGTCAATTCCGACGGTGCCACTGACAACACATTGTTGTCCTGCAGACGAAATTGCTCGCCAGAGTTCGCAGCGACCGAAATCAATCGCGGTCCGCTATTGAGACCGAATTCCGCAGCCAACAACTCACGCTTTTCTAGCGCTTCGTGGTGCAAATTTCGCATCGAGAAATCGTTCTTCCGGCGTCGGAGGTTTTTTCGTTTGGTCATGGTCGACCTAACCTTACGGGTAGGATTCACGGGAAGGAATAAATGGGAGGAGGATAATTCGGGGGCAAGACGATCGAGCATACCCGATCGTCTTGGCTGAGTTGTCAAAAGATTAGTCGTCACCGAGCATAGCTGCGGAAACGTCCAAGTCATCGAAAAGGCTTGTGAGTGCCTCATCTACACCTTCGGTGCTTGATGGTGCTGGCTCGTCCGCCTCGAACGATTCGACAGCGATTTCGTTTGTCGCTGATGAAATCTCAAATCCATTTGCCATCAAACTGTCGCGAACATTGTCGACGCTAAGCGAAACTGACTCCTCAGTTTGCTCAACTTGCCGGCTTGGCAATCCAACCACACCAGCGGATGCGTAGCTAGAAGTGACCGAGGTCGCAGCAAGCGTTGCAAGTGGCGAGTCCGTGATGCTTGAGGCGACAAATTCACCTTCGGCACTCGGATTCAAAACTCGGTTATTGATCTCCGCCAATCGGTTGACCACTCGAAGAGCGTCAAGCGAAGTGACGCGTCCGTTACCGTCAACGTCATAGAAGTCTGGTGGCGGTGCACCGATTTCAGAGGTCGGAACGAAGTTAGTTCCACCATTGACCAAGCGTCGATTGAGGAAGTTGATGATCCGCAACGCGTCAATCGCCGAAATCTTTCCATCGGCATTGACGTCTTGGGTCATGTCCGCAATCGGGTTCTGGTAACGCGATTGATTCAACGTGAACGTGACCGTCGCGGTATTGCTAGGGGTCCCGGTCGCGTCAAGCAATCGGTAGGTGAAGGTGAACGATTCGCCCACCGTACCCGTGTCGTTCTGATACGTGAACGTTCCGTCTTCGTTGATCTCAACCAATCCAGGGACCGCGCCGCCAGCCACGGTGGAAAGGTCGACTCGAATCGCATCGTTGTCAGCGTCTGAGTCATTCCTCAACAATCCGCTTGCCGGGTTGATGATCTGAAGGCTCGAACCGACTGGCACAAAGTACGAGTCGTTTCTTGCGATCGGTGCGTCCGGCGTTGGCGTGATCACCAATTGGAACGAATCACTAACCTGCGATGATCCATCCGATGCCGCAATGCTGATCTGAGCCGTTCCCGACTGATTTGGCTTGAGCACAATTCTCAATTGGTTGCCATCAAAGGTGATGGAATCGACCAATGGATGAGCAGCAATGGCCGCCGCAGAAGGATTAACAACCCCATCGAGTTCCAGCACCGAGTACGTCAACGGTTCGTTGTCGCGATCTCGGAACACACCACCAAGGTCGGCAGTCACCAAACCAGCAGCCTCACCGAGAGCCTCGGATCCGGTTAACGGGTTGAGCGTACTGATCAGCTCTGGTGGATCCGGAGTGTTGGTGACGGTAACCGGAATGACCACGGTAGCCGAAGCACCACTTGGATCGGTTGCCACCACGGTCAACGAAGCTTGCCCAAACGCAAACGGAGGATATGTCAATCGAAGCGAGCTATCGTTCAACGACACCTGGGCTACCGAAGGATTGTCCGATACCACGCTGTAGGTCAGCGCATCGCCCTCGGGATCACTGAACCAAGTGCTTAGATTGAAATCATCACGTTCGGCTTGGTTCTTACTTTCATCACGAGTAATCGAGTTGACGTTGGCGTTACCGTTGATGCCGATAAAGCGAGGGTTGTTGTTCACACCGCTCAGGTTTACCGAAACGGTGGCCGATCCCACTTCGCCAAGACTATCCGAGATCTGGTATTCGAACGTATCAATGCCGCTGAACAGGCCAGGAGGCTGATAGCGAAGCTGACCATTCTGAATCGTTACCGTTCCACCTTGATTGGTTGTGATCGGGAACTGATTCGTTACCAACGAGATCGTTTGGTTGTTTGGCGGCTGTGTTTCGTCCAAAGGTCCCGCAGTGTCGTTGTCTAGAATACCAGGTGCCGCCGCTGTTCCGTTGATAGGAATCAGCAACACAACGTCTTCTTGGCCTTGGAAGCTATCGTCCCGAGGACGTGGAGCGTCGTTAACCGGGTTGATCGAAATCGTAACCGTTCCCAACTTCGCAGCTTCTTCGCCCAACACACCTTCGGCTGGAATATCAGCGACGACATAGTTGAACGTGTCTGGAACAGCTCCGTTGTAATCGGCCGGTGGAATGTACTCGATGCGTGTGCCGCCATCGAGAATATTCACGATCCCACCCAAACTCGATTGGTTCGTACCGCGAGAGCTAGTGACCGAACGAATCACAAGCGGCTGGGTGCCTTCGTTGACGGGACCGGCGGCATACTTGTCGCCAATCAATCCGTCCGCAGGCTGACCGTCGATGATGATCGCACCGTCTTCGATGTCGAAGTACTGAATCTCGTCTTCGTTGATCGTTCGAGTGACAATGACGTCGTTCACCAACGCAATTGGCGGATCGTTCACTGGGGTCACGTTGATAGTGACCGAAACGGGTCGTGAGCTGACCAATTCAGACGATGGATCAAGCGGTTTCTTGTCGGTGACGCGAGCAGCAAAGGTGACCGTCCCATTGAAGTCAGCCTCTGGCAAGAACGTGAAGCGTCCATCGCTGGATAGATCCAACACACCAGCCGGATTACCAGCCGCCGTCAGAATCGTTCGCTCGCCAGTATCCTCAGCGAATATTTCGACGTTGTCGCCGTCCGAATCAACAATTCCAGCTAGCAAGCCATTGTCATTGGGCGAAGTCGTCGCATTACCCGTGTCGTCCAATGCTTGAAGTTGACGATCTTCTTGAGTCGTGAACGTGCGATTGGCTTGAGCATTGGTCAACGTCGGCGGAAGTCCTGGCAACAACCGGATTTGGTAGTCTTCCACTTCTCCGCTAAGTGCCAAGCCAGTCGGGCTCAAGTTCCCTTCGCGAGAGACACGGAACCGTGCGTAAGTATTGACTGGTTGCGTCGGTGCAGCTGTCGTCGGTGGTACCACGATGCAGAAGCTTCGAGTGGAAACACTGCCCGTGTCCGAGAAGATGTTCGATGGTGCATCAGCCAAGTTGACTGGGCACAACTCACTACGACGATCCGCAAGCGCGGGGTCCGATGAAACAGGAATGATCTGCTCACCTGGATCGTCGAAGTCACCATCCGCATTGAAGTCGATCCATGCTTCCAAGACTCCGGCACCGGTTACGCCAACCTCGATTGGCATCGCCACACCTGCGTTAAGAATCCCATCGGGATTCGTAGTGCTTGTGAATATGACACCATCTTCGTCGTCGCTATCTACACGAACCGTTGAACTGGTGGAACTCACTCTCGCGGGGTCCAGTGGACTTTCCGCGATGGCTGCGACGATTGCCGCTGCAATCGACGCTGACGATGTTGGATCAGCAGGACTAATCGCAAAATTGTCTTCGTCAAAGCGACCGTTAATGTCAAATTCCAGCGTCGCTTCCGAAACGCCCGTATTGATCGTGATCAAATCACCGTCACGAAGACGCGGGTCAACGGTACCCGAGTTAATGATGATCTCAGCCGCACTTCCATCAAGACGTGTGGTGAACAACGTACCCACGCTCGAGATCGTGATACTCAAGTCATCGCCGTCGGCGCCTGGGGTGGATACACCGTCACCGTTGACGTCGATGTACTGACCCAATTTCAAATCATTGGTGACCACGTGGCGAGCACCGTCGGATGCAAGTCGCGTTGGGTAGCGACCGTTGACACCGGCGACCGGGTCCGGCAAGTCCCCGAAGTCGAGTCCAACGGTTGGAAGCAACAAAGTAAACGCTGTCGTATTGTCACTTCGGTTGGCCCGAAGTGGATTGCCCGCCAAGTCGGCAATCGCCGGAAGGCTGTAGCTTTCCACTGGTCCGCTAAACGAAGTCGCACCGGTGACGAAGAACGATGACCCACCGCGATCGGTCGCCGTGATTCGTTCACTCGCAGGTCGATCGGATTGGTCAAGACTTGCGATCGCATTGATCAAAGCTTCCTTGATTTCGGTCGCACTGAACGATGGTGAGATTCGAATTGGTGTCGCTCCACCAGGCACCCCTTGAATGAACAAGTTACCGTTACCAGCGACGGTAACGATCGTTCCCGGACGGTCATTCAATTCCACTTGACCGGTAAAGGCACCGGTATCATCAACCGACGCCACGGCGTTGACTGACAACCCATTCTTGTTGTTATTGATCGCAGCAGCCAAAGCGACTGCGATGTCCGCCACCGTACTTCCGGCCGTGAAGTTCACGGGAATGTTACCCGGTGTGACACTTCCGCCACCATTGGCAGCTTGGAATTCATAGTTAACCGAGATCGTGCCTTGTGCGATCGTTAACACTTCACCGTCAGTCACGATACCGCGACGCAGAGAAGCGTTCGGCAACCCTGGTGCGACTACACCGCCGAACGTGCCACCGGCCAAACTGACGCGTTGGTCAGTGATTCGGCCAAGCGATAAGCGGCCCGGTCCTGCGTCGACCGCAACAATACCAATCGTTGCTGCATTGATGGCATCACGAAGGGCGTCGCGGACAACATCCGAATTGGTGAACGCTGGATAGTTCACAGGGATCGCACCGGGAACGTTTGTCGCGATGGGCTGTGAATCATTTCGGAACTCGAACACTACGTCTTGGCCGAGCTGATCTTGCAGAACGAGCACCGAACCGGTTGCGATTCCTGTTTCTCCCACCAACGGCAAGGTCAACAACAACGGTCCAAACACCTCGATGGTGGTTGATCCTGTCACCGATGGTTCGCCAAGAACTTCGATCGACGTTCCGGCTGTTCCTAGAACAAGTCCTTCCTCGCCCCCGATCGACAATCCGCCGCCTGGGATTGGTCGAATCTCGCTTAGCACAAGTCCGCCGACCGGTGGCAGCCCTTGCAGTGCATTAGCGATACGACCGGCAAGTTCAGTAGCGGTAGTAGCACGAGTCAAATCAACGGCAACGTTCGGCTCAAGTGGCTCATCAGGCTCGATGTCACCATTCGCATTTCGTTCATCCGTACGATTGAGTTCAAGAACGTACTCGGGTCCACCGTCGTTTGGTGTCACACGAAGCGTATCACCATCGTTCGGTGTGCGACTGAGTCCAACGACCTGCAGTTGCCCTTGATTGACGACTGCGGTTCCATCCTCAGGAAGGTTCAGGAACACCGACGTTGGCGACGAAGCAAACAACATAGGCGTTAGGCCTAAAGGAGCCTGAGCCACAGTATCGCGAATCGTGATTGCTGCTTGGGCAGGCGTGTCACCGACCGTCAACGGGATCTCGACGTTGCTTCCGTTCGATAGCGTTCCCGCGTAATTGAATTCGAAGGTCGTGGTCACTTCACCATTGCTGATGGTGAACGTGTCGCCGTCAGCAATTCCGCCAACGGTACCGATGTCGACGGCCGGCAAATTCAAAGCAAGCGTACGCGACAATTGCTGCAACCCACCAGACGATGTCACCGCTGTTGCGCCCGGCTCGGTGCCGACCACAACCGTGTTGTCGATCACGCGTACGTCGGCATCTAGATTTCCAGCCTCGACCTGCGATTGAATCGCCGCGGCTACGTTCGCTGCAATCTGAGCGAGGTACGTTTCCAATGCGTCCGCATCAGCAGGAGTCGGTTGCGTGGTTAGCAAGACGGGAATGGTGCCTGGCAACGTTGTGCCATCATTATTGAGTTCAAACACGATCGGCGGGTTAACACCATCGTAGATCGTGAAGAGGTCCCCGTCGCGAACTCCACCGGAATTAGTCCCCACTTGAGGAACAACCAGCGTGATCGGCTCAGGCACGAACAGCGAGTAACCGGCTTCGAATTCGAAGACAAACGTGCCGCCGTTCAGGTCGGTGATTTCGACTCGATCGCCATCGCTAACTTGGCTTGACTCTGGCACCAAGACAACCGAACGATCTTGGTTGTTCAACTCGATGTGGTAGGCACTTTCGTTGCTCCAGATACCAGCCAGCGGACGCAGGGTGATAACGTTACGAGTTTCGTCGTAACTGAAGGTGTAGTTAATTCCTTCTTCAAGCAGGCGACCGTCTTCGAATAGCAACACGTTTGCGCCACGCTTTCGAAGCCCATCAATCGCTGGCACGGAAACCGTAGTATCGTCGATACCGCTGCCGATAAATGGATCCGATGCATCGCCTAGATCCTGCAACTGAATACGGAATTCAGCGAATGTGCCATCATCAAACGCCAAGAAGCTAACCGCTGGGTCGCGGTCGATACCTGAGGCATCGTTGTCCTTCGGCGAATCAAACGTCGCTACTGGGCCGAGGAAGTCAGCCAATTCAACCGCACCACGATCCACGAACGGATTCGGTCCCAGACCGCCGGGCGGTGCAACGTTAGGTTCGTCAGCGCGAAGTACTCCATCGACGTCGCGAGCCGGTGCCGTAACATTGCTTGAACGGATCCCGACTGATTGCAATGCCGAATTGAGCGAATCGCGGCTAATCAATTCACTGATACCAGCATCGATGATAATCGACCCAATATCAGGGCGGAAATCATTGCCAGCAGGGTTACGTAGCAACACGTCATCGTTGTTAATCAGGTAATTAAAGTCACTTGCTTCGCTGACGATGTTGGTCGAGCCAGTGACATCGTCGGTCGACGTGCTAATGTCAACCACGTCGAACGGATTTTCAATTTCAATGTTGAACGAAACGTCATAGCGGATAAGCGTGTTACGCGGCTCGTCATATTGATACGCGTTGCCTACCAGGATCACTTCCGAAGGTTTGATATTCGCATCGAATGTGTTGACGACTCGTTTACCAAATCCGTAGTAACTGGTTTCTTCGGCAACGATACTTTGGTGAGCGTTAACGACGACATTGTTCATGATCGTCGGGCTGGCACCCGTCGTGGCTAAGATTCCATTCTCGATCAACAATTGGTCAGCATCACGAGCAAATCCAAGCTCTGGAATCGGCGGGGTGTTCTGAATCAGTGGATAGAGAGGATCTTGCTCGTTAGGTGTTAGCTTTAAGCCGGCATTGATCGCTTCCTGACTCAAGTGAATCTCAGCGATGTTCTCCCACAAGACATAGAGCTCCGTGGTGCCATCACCATCGGTGAGTGTTCCTTGCGGAATAACGTTACCTTCACGATCCGGCAGATCCTCGTGTCGATCGTGACCGAATCCATTGCCAAAGTCTGTTAGAAATCCGCTGGTATAGTGAGGCATACCGCCGCGATCTTGCAAATTGATGATCCCGGAGTTGTCACCAGAAATTCCTCCAAGTGCAGTTGCCGTAGCGCGTTTGATAGGCCCTGATCTTCCAAACGGTCCGTTGCCATCCTCATGATTGGGGATCGTCGGAATATCGATATCGTCAATGGGATCTTGCAAACCACGAACCGCTTCTTGGATTGCCCGCATGATGCTTGGCACACGATAGCCATTAGTACCGTCAACAAGCAGCGGAACGTTGACGTTACCATTTGGCAAAATCAACGTGTTAGCGGCCAAATCAGTGAATTCAAAGGTGATCTGGTTGCCAACGGTTTGTACGGCGTTCGCCGGTTGAGCAGGAACACCATTGGGGAAATCCGGAATCTGGGTCACTGTGAACGTGGTCCCGATCAGGGCTGCCGCCTTGGTTCCACCGTCGGTGATCGGTCCCGCTGCAGCACCATTAAGTTCGAACCCATTGTCCAAACTCATTACGAACGAACGCGGCGCGTAGGTCTGAATTCCAATCGTGTACTCACCGTCGCCGGCAGTGTCACTTCCGCCTGTGCGTCCCGCGATTTCGATCGGGTTGAAGTCCAGATTGCCGCTTTGCGAAACCGCAACGTAATAAGTCCCCGTTTCTAGTGCTGTGTAGTCAAGGAATGGGTCCGCATCGTTTGCGTCAACGAAATCGCTAACGTTTCCGCCTGCTTGGCCACCCGCATTCGTAGTGACACTAAACGGCGTCGACAATGGTTCAAGGTGATCCGGTGCTGTCCCGTCTTCAACAAACGTGGTTGGATTTCCGTCATCATCAATACCAATGAAGATGCGTTCTCCGTCGGCATTGAACAACTGCAAGACCGAATCGACATTACTGTTAGGGGTGTCGATGTCGACGATCAACCTGTCACCAACCACCAACTCGACTTTGAAGAAGTCTACGTCGCTATTTGCAACGCCGTTTGACACGGCCGCCAAATCTGCGGTGTCGACGTATGGCCCGGTATGTGAACGCCCGATCTTGGTGTCGATCGCTCCGGCGAGCAAATCATCGCCTTCACGGTTGGCAGCTTCGGCAAACTGAGCCTCAACACCATCCGAACCATAAATCGTGTTATTGACGATCTGCGTAACCGGTTGAACGGCATCTGAGATTGGAGCTAACGAGAAATTCAAGCCGCCATATCCACCCGGCGTTGAAACCGTCGCTGGGCGGAGAAAGCGACCACTATCGTAGATCGCCGATGCTCCGTAAACGTAAACCGCTGCATTGGGGAAAGTCGCAGCATTGGCTTGCGCGAACGCGGTCCCGGCACCGCCTCGATCAACGAGATAACCTTCAACTTCCAAAGCTCGATTGCGTTGGAAAGGATCCGGACCAATCGCGGTGTCTACCAATTCGACCAACCCATTGGTGACAAGGATACTACCTTGGATTGCCGTGTGGATTGCCGTCATCAGCTCAATGCTGCTGTACGGTTGATTACGGGGGTCATCGCCCGTAGGAACATCGGTCGAGTTGTAATAGGCAGCCGGGGACATTCCATCGGGGTGACGATAGAAAATAGGAACGTGCCCATCGTGATAGCCGTTCCCAGCCGCGCCGGCACTACCACCCGAAGGCAAGTCAACGTCAGCGACATCCTCGAACTCGAACACCACACGTGTGCCACCAGCATCAATAGCAAAGGTGTATCCGTCTGGAATTGGAAGGCCATCAATCCCTTCAAAAATGGACGAGATCACAATCGGTCGCGGATCGCCGTCAACCTTCACGCCAGTAAAACCAGCTTGATCCACCACGTTGTTACGGATCACGATTCCAGGCGCCAAACCTCCGAGCACAAAATCATTGTCCTCTGGCAAGTTACGGACCGCGCCCTGAGCGGGATTACCAACTTCAGGAAGGTTCAAATATGGATTGTATCCACCGAAGAAGCTGCCGAAGTAATCGTCTCGGTAGTCGGGCAGGTACGGCTCTGCGACTGAACCAAAGAATGGCTCCTGTGGCACAATCAAATTCTCACCGACGATTCGAAGATCTTCCGTATCGGTATCGCGATCACCGGCCTCATTCCAAATACCGATTGCGCGAGCGTCGCTGACTCGGTTCTGCTCAATGATTACCTGGCCCTGTGTTCGCAAGTAATTTTCATCACCCGTGCCGCGGAACACGACTGCTGACAATGTGACCTGACCACCGCTCGTCGCGAGCGGAACACCGGTTCCCGGATCGTCGCTGAACTGATTGAGCACTGCAAAGCTACCGCCAGTCGCGCCGAACAAGTTAATGCGGTTGTCACTCGACCCGGTCAAGGAGTTTCCGCTGCTCGGTGCCGCCTCGACATCCAAGAGTCCCGCCAAGCCGATCGCGGCTCGAATGCGGTTGCCGACCTGAGCGGACGTGTCCGTTGCAGAAATACGAACCGGAATTGCGTCGAACTGTGTTCCACCAACTCCATCAACTACAAATTGAAACTTCTGAGTTACTGTTTGATCGCTAACTTCGAAAATCAAACCATCGGTAAGCCCAGCAGCAGCGTCAGCCACTTGCTGGCCTGATGGAGCCAATATTGTGATTGCTTCGTCATGACGAGCATTCGTATCGAACGAGCGCAATAGCGATTTGGTACCACCTACGTTAGTCGCATATTCTGTTCCGCGACGAACTTCCAATTGGTACTTCCCACCGGTGCCAGTACCAGCACCTGTGAAACTGTGATCGCCAGGGTCGGCATTAAATACTTCTTCGCCACGTTCGGCGAAACCGATGATAAAGTCGTCCAAGAACAAGCCTTGCCCCGTTCCACCAGCGCGGGTGTACTGGAACGAGACTTCGATGAACTCTTCGCCTGCAAAACCACCTAGATCAACAACAGCTTGTCGCCACTGACCGTCACCAACAAACTCACTGCTGCTAACCACTTGATTGACTTCAGTAGCGCGAGTTGCATCGGAGTAACTCGTAATCGTGTAAGTGACCGCGTCTCCGGCTCCAGGGGAGTACTGATAGTTGAAGTAAAAGTTTGGCAGGTCGGCAGCAGAGTAGTTTGAAAGATCAAACAGGTTACTGGCCAAGTTGCCATCGGCTGTTGCTGTAGCGGGGTTGTAATACAACGAATCGTTAACGAGACCCGTCAGCGAAGTATCACCATCAGTGATCGATACGTGCAACTCGTAATCGCCGAACGAATATCCATCGTCATCCGCGACGTCGTTTGGCGTGATGACTACCTCACCAGTGGTGTCATCAAGTGCAAGCGTCGAACCAGCAGGGTAGACCACCACTGCATACTGCCCGGGATTGAACAATTGATCAAAGAACGGGTCGGGGGAATCTGGGCTCAGTGCACCGAATGTCGGATCGCTCGCACTCGCCGAATTGCTACCGAACGCGCCGTCCTGGGGAGCTGAATCAGTGATGGTAGTGATCACATTGGTCGTCAGGTTGATAAGCCCAAACGACAAATCAACACTTGGCAGTATGTTGCCCTGAAACACCGTATCGACGTCGGTATCGTATGGCCCGATCGATGGATCAAATCCATCGTCGATATCGAAGACTACACGAGTATTTGGCGCAGTAATATCGAAGGTGTAAACGTCCGCTGTATCCAACAGCGAGCTCAGCGATCCTTGGATAGAAACGTGCGGAATCACGTTCGAGCTGTTCTGGCGAACGGCGGTTTGTCCAAACTGAGTGACAGCCTGGGTACCAATATTGACGTCGTAACTCAACGAGAAAGGAAGCGACCGCACATCCAGTGCACCAGCAAGCGTGCTAGGAATATCCCCACCCGGAAGGCCAAATTCTGGAATCAATGCCCCTGGTTCGGCAAACAGCCGCGGATCACCATGACCTCGTTCATTTGCCTGCAGTCCGGAGACAGAAAATTGACTTGCTGCAATGGCCGCATTTGGGAACAACTCAGGGATCTGAACATCAGTCAAAGGAACACTGTTATCAACTCGGTCCTCAACAATGCGTGCGAGAGAATCGATCGGCTCTACTCGCAGCAAAATCTCTTCAGTCAACTCAGTGGGAAGAACGCCCTCACTTGTTACGGCGATGTAGTAGGTGCCTTCTCGTACAGCGACAGGACCGATCAAAGGATCATTCGTCGTCATTGAACCTCGCGACAACTGTTCAATCAGGCCGTTACTAGCACCAGGACTAGGCTGATCTTCGGCCACGTTTGACGCGCTACCGATGTAAACCAAGTGAGCGGGCTGTGGATTACCTTCGCCATCTGGATCATAGAAAATGCTCAAACGGGTGTCAGGTCGATTGGCGTATCCATCGGCATAGTCGATATCAAAGATTGCCGAAGGGAATTGCGTCAACCCAAAATCGTTCGGATTGATATCGACCTGATAGAAGTCAATATCGTTGGCGTCATTGAACGCGCCCCCGAAGAAATCGTTCTGCAAAGAACCACCAACGCTAATCACGTTGTTCTTGTTATACGCTAGGTTGCCAAGATTTTGTGGACGGGCAAAAGGTTGCTCTGAATCAGTGAAATAACCCTGTGGTTCAATCTGATCGTTACTTGCGTAGAAGGCCCCGTTTTGAGTCAACGTATCCGAGATGACCTCAGCCGTTTCGAATGACAATGGGTCATCGGGAATGGTGGGTGCCACTACCGATTCGTTTTCTTGAGCTTCACCCAACAGCGGCGATGAGCCGGGCAATCCTCGAACATGGACTCCGTTATTTGCGTAGCGAATGTCCGAATAGCGAACCACACTACCGGGCGACTCTTGCTCCTGTTGCAATCGGACTTGAACTTTGTACGCACCAAACGTCAAACCGCCAGTGGAATCGTTAGGATCAGTCGATGCACTGCGAATACGGAAACCGTAAGTCGAAGCGGGTGCACCTGCGGTCACGACACCGGGCAAACGCAAGTGAATCCCAGCGTCTAACGGATTTGTCGAACCTACATCTGTAGCCGTCGCAAACACACCTGTAGCAAGGGGTGTTACGATCCCAGCGACGGAACTATCGAAGATCGCAATTTCCGAGATGCCAGCCACTTCGGCAGCGGAGTTATCACTTCGGGCCAGCAAATTGCCGTTAGCATCCAAGACTTCAATAACGGTATCGAGCGAGAATGAGGTTCCATCGACGTCAATCCAAACCTCAGTTCCCGGCGTTCCCTTGAATGTGTAAGTATCAACATCGGTGGGACTCGACAGAAAACCTTCAACTTCGAAGCCAAGACGGCGGACGTCGTCACTGGAGAACTGATTTGGGGCCAACTCGCCGAGCACTTCCGCCTTTCCAAATTCAGCATTCGCGCCGGGGGCAATTGCCGTTGGCAATTCTTGTTCAAGCACAACGTCGACATTTCGGTCGTTGCTGTACTGGTCGATCAAAACACTTCGCCAATCATTGGGCGTTGGTCGCGATCCAAAAGAGTCACCGTTGGTATCCGTGAACTGTTCGCCATTGATGCTTCGACCGGCACCGACGGTATCGTCGGCGATACTAGTCAATACAACGGGTGCACCGGGACGACCAATGATCTGAACGCTACCGCCGATGCGATTAGGGTCGCTACTAACTGAACCGGTCGCCGTGATACCCGTACCGTCAGTCGGGCTGTTCGCGTTACCTGATCCAGTCAATTTCACGACCAAACTTTCATCGCCACGACTGATCAAACGCAAGCCGCCACCAGTGGACTGGTTACCCACAACTAACGACTCGCTAACAACGTGAACGATGTCGGTATCGTCAAAGACAAGCGACTGAGTCAGCACGCCACCACCGACAATCTCGATGGCACTGACCTGACGATCATCAGGATCATCAGCCGGAACCACATCGTACGCATTGCGCCGAATCAAAGGCCCGCGATTATCGTTGAGTCCGATGATCTGATCGCTGCTGCCGGTCTGACGACCAAAGTCAGTATTGGAATCTGCGGTCAACGACCCGTTGTTGATGTTGATCAACGAACCACGGTTGTCGACGAACTCATTGCCCACGACGATCGGCTGGCTATCGCGAACAAAGATGATCGAAGGCGCGTTGACTTCCAATCCACCTAAAGTCGGATCAGCGGAGCCACCTTGACCGGAATCGTTAAACTCGAATCGCGAATTTGTGACACGCGCGGTTGCGTTGTGCAATTCGAGCGGAGCTATTCCAACTGTTGAACTGCCTTCAAGCAAGCTCAATCCACCACCAAATGCGATCGTGGTGTAGTCCAGCGATACATTTGCACCCGGCGCCGCATAAATACCCGCCCAGTCACCGCGATCTGGTACGGCAGCCCCGGCCGCGGTGCCGTTGTCGAAGTTAGTATCGAACGTACCACCGGCACCAAATCGGTCATCCAGTGAGCTAGTCAAAATAATTGGATTGCGTTGAACACCCTCAGCCAAAAGCTGAGCATCCGGACCGATCTCAATACGTGAGCCTCGCAACTTGACGACCAAGTTCGGGTCCATCACAAGCGAGCCGTCCAAACGACCACGCACACCGGAGCGAGTCAAATCCAATACGCCGGAAAGTTGCTCGCCGTCATCCAAGTACGTCGTTGTGGAGCCATCAAGCTCAGCGACCAAGACATATTGACGACTACCCGCTGGTACGAGGTTACCCGAAGCATCACGTATTTCGGCACGGTATAGCCGGCGTGATAGGTAGTCACTGTTGGAATCAACAACTGGCAAGCCAAACAATTCAAGCGACGAATTGTTGTCCATGATCTCGAACTGGAATGTTTCGGCATTGCTGGTGGCCAACGACTCAAAGCCATTGGAATCCACAAAAGTCATTCGATATTCGTAGTTCGGATTGCCGGCCGACGTGGAAGCATCCAGGGCTCCGCCACCGATTTGTCGAGCTGACACATTCTCGAGCGATGGACGCACACCATCGGCAATGGGGCCACCGGGCGTGCCTTCAACAATAAGATTGCTGGCCAGGTAGTGAACGACATCGGTATCGTCAAAACGTCCCGCCACGGTCAGGGTGCGTGGATTACCTTCAGCATCAGAGCCACTACGGATGAACATGCCGTTGATGCTGTTGTCGAGCAACAAGTTGCGATAGATATTCGGCCCGACGCGATCGTAATCGGCTGTAAACTCACCGGCACGCTGGAAGACGGGCGATTGATAACTTTCTTCTTTGAAACTATCCGGAGTCGCCGATAGTGCAGCGTCTTGCGAGAAGTAAATTTCGCTGTACGAGATCGTTGGCCGCAGTCCATCGATCGTGATCGGGTTGATCTGCACTTGGTTCGAATCAATCACGATATTGCTGCTTCCGCCGTAGCGAATTTCCGCGTGATTAACCAACTGCAAAAAGATCCCTTGGTCTTCAAGGTCCGACAAACCTTGGGCACTATCGAGGTCGCGGCGGAACACGATACCGCCCCAATCTCCGGGCGCCGCCTGCGCACCGTTCCCGGCTGCCGGTGTATCGGCGTTCCGATCGCGAAGACTCGTGAAGATGACGCTTCCATCTTCGTAACCAAGTCCCGTGGTGTCTTCGTCACCCAAGAGCGTCGTGTCAACCACATCGCCTTGTGCCGACAACTGTACCAAGCGAGGCGTACCGAGAACCTGCAAGGCTCCGCCGCTTCGACTAGTTTGAACCGTGCTACTGCCAACACCGATCCGAGCGTTACGGAGCTTGAACACAGCACCGGCGTCGATCATCGTCGTCACGCCTTCTGGCACTTCCATTTGGCGGCCGTCCTCGAGCGTGGATCCGCCGACATTTGAAACACCAATCTGGTAGCTGAAGTTGTCGTCTTCAGTCGTAATATCAAAGTCGGCTCCGCCGTTGCCCACGATGCGGACAATGTCACCAGGAAGGGCCGCGCTAAAGGCATTGGCGACAGCAGAATTGCTGATGTTATTGAAAGGCAACTCTAACGATCCGTCTGCATTAGGCGACGCTGTCTTATCGACAAAGATCGTGCGTCCCAGTGCAGCACCGGCTCGGAAGTTGTTCGAGAACACCAATCGCTGTTCACCCGAGAACATCAGCGACGTACCGTCCACCGAAGCGGAAACGCCGGTCTGGGTGCGTTGAGACTGAATCGCATTTCGCAGCGATTGAGCCAATGATCCCGCCGGAGTTGCGATGCCGGAGGTACCGGGGTTGTAGGCAACAGCAATGTTCCCAGGAATAGCCGTGCCACCAGTCGGAACGAATTCATAAGTCCGCGATATGCCGCTGGCGCTGATGATTTGAAGCGTTTGACCAGGAGTGACCGCTTGCCCCGATTGAGTGAACTCCATGACTCGGTCGAGCGCACGGGTCTGGAACCAGAAATCATGAACCCCGCCAGCGGATCCATCGCCATCGCCGTCAATGATCGTGCCCGGAACGCCGGTTCGCGGGTCATCCAAATCGCGAATCGCGTTTGCTTCGTCGACTCGAGGCTCGAACTTCAAATGCAGTTCGTATTCACCAGTCGATTCGCCGCCAAATCCAGTTCCGCTGATGGACGGGTCATACGTATTGTTGCCTGACGCCGTGATACCAACGTAGTAAACGCCATTTGCCAAGTTGGCGATCAGACGGGAATCTTCGCTGAAGTAATCATCGTTGCGAGCGAGTTGGCTGACGCCACCACCGGACAAAGTCACCGAACGTTGCGACAGTTCGGTTTCCAAGATGCTGTCGGAAGCCTGTCCTGCTGAGATGCTAGCTCGGAAAATAGTTGACGCGATTGGACTGCTGTTGATCGCTGATACAAGATCACCTGCCGTGACCGATGCGCTAGCGCTCGCACGTGGCAGATCAACCTGAATCACGTTGGGAACGATGTTGCCCTGAGTATCAAATACTTGACGGATCCGAATTTCGTTGTCACCGCTACTGCGATTGGTCAACACAAAGTCGATTCGTGCGTTGTTGCCCGCTTGGCCTGGTGCGATCGCGTCAAAGCGAACCGCAAGAGGAACTCCTCGACCGAAGTTAGAAGTCCCTGATGCCGAGACCTCTTGGAACAACGTCAACGTCGTGTCGAGCAAACTGGCGTCATCGAGTCGTTCGGCAAACGTTTCCGCCGTCAGCGTGCCCACACGGTCACGGTCGTCAAGCGAAACTTCGAAACGATACAAGTCAACGTCGGTGCGAACCGGCAGCGCGGAAATCGTTTCGCTAAACACCAGACTTTGAATGCCGCCGGATTCACGGAATGCACCTACGTCAAGCGCGGTACTTAGCGAATCGCCTACCGCAAAGAGCGTCAACGGAGCAGCACCGACGACGTTGTCGCGCACGACCAAGTCACCGCCCATTCCTGGACCGACATATTCCCAACGCACTCGAATGACTGCACGGACCGCTGGAGTCGCAGTGACAATATCCTGCAAGTCGTTAACCGTCGGCGAATCACCACCGAAGTTAAAGACCACATTGTTCGAAGCGTCCAACGAGACCGAAAGTCCCGCGGCGCCGGTGTCGACAAAACTGACCGTACGACCCGAAGCGGATTCACCCACGCCTCGGTCGATGAAGAACACCTTCAACCCTTCGTAGCCGAAATCAGTCGTCGCTACTGGATTGACCGCCACGTCCGTTGGTGGAAGGATCAAGTCGACTCGTTCGTCGACCGCCGTGCCGATCCGCAATCGGAACGTACCGCCCGCAGCCGAAACGCCAGCAAATCCGTCGGCATCAGTGCCAAGTTCATTCAAATCATCGGCGAAGAACAATCGCGCCGTGAACGTGGCTGGGTCGTACACAACCTTATCGGGAAAGTACAACGCATCGTCGGTCGTTCGAACCGTATCTTGCGTGAGCAACAATTGATAGAAGCGTGGATTTTCAGCCGAACGCAAGCTCGGGGTACCAGTGATCTCAAACCGAACATTTGGATCGGTAGGTGCCACGAAGACTGCACTTGCACTGCCACCGGTCACGGTCGCTTCGAAATCATCAATGTTACTGATTGCCGACGCGATTCCGGCGAACGACGTGCCGACCGGATAGGTAACCGTCAACGTTCGCGCATCTTCGTCGAACGCTGCGGTAGCGTTGCCAGCGGTTCCTGCCGCCGTAAAGATCACTTGAACATCGTCAAACGAGCGGCCAACGAAGTCAGCAGCGATCGTAATTTGCTGACCACCAATACTGATCACACCACCGGCAGCCTCGTCCTCGACAAACAGCGGATCCTCGTTGAAGTAAACGACGATCTCATTGCGATTTTGAGTTAGCGACCCGTCTTCGTTTCGAATAACAGGCTGGGGCACAACCGATTCAATCTGCGCTCCCAAACGCAGTTCGAACTTCGTTGTTTCGATTCGTTTGCCATCGACGCTTGGCTGGAAGAATTCGCCATCAAGATTGCGAAGTCCCGTCACACCCAAACCGTCATCATCAAAACCGAAGACTTCAGCCTTGTACAAATCGTTTTGCAGCGGTTCCGCAAAACGGACCACAACTTCGTTCGTGACATTATCACCAAGGGAGACCAACCCCGGTTCGATCCGGATGTCGTCTGCGGTATCGAGCAACCCATCGTCGCCGGCGCGCGTGATCCGAATCCCACCAAGAGTTGCTTCATCAATTTGCTGGTCTTGGTCAAACCGGAACGTCAACGCGCGAGGAGCTACGTCACGAACCGAGTTATTGACAATCAGGTCACCTTCGTTGGGCTGGATCCCGATCAACTGGGGCCCCGCAAGAAGTTGACGCGACTCCAGCGTCTCTAGCAAATGACGGCGTTTGTTCACGCTTCGTTGAGCACGTCGCTCTCGCTCGGTTCGGCGCGTCTGTGGGGGAATGCTCTGTTTTGAAACCAGGGCGTCCTGTGAGACGGCGTCGTTTGATACCGAGGTATTATTTCGCTTACGCGAGGTCATAGACCGAACCTTAGTTGGGATGCTGGGGAAAACGCTGACCGGTAAACCAGGAAGTCAACCGACGTGAATTTTTCCATGCGAAGGGTTGTGTAAGTGATCTTCAATCCGACCGCTGATTAGTCGAACGAAGGGGATAAGGACGATGGGTGAGGAGTCGCGTTCCAAAAGCCGAGCGCGCAGCCCGGGCCGGTGAAACACAGTCGCCGAGTATAGTTAGGGGCCAAATTCCCGCAAACGATTGACACTAGGGTTCCTTCACAGAGTGGTTCGTTGGCGACCAGCACTGCCGATCGTACCGGCAATACCGGCGACTTCCTCGCACCTCACTCAAAAACACCCTCAACAGAGGGGCATCAAGATCGGCACATTCCGCACCCGCGCGTGGACCTTTGGACGGCTAGAGTGCCGAAAAGTTCCCCCGCAGAGAGGTCACAGCTTAATTTGCAGGCAACTTCCCAAGAACCCCGGTTACGGCTCCCAGGAACAATTGCACACCGATAAGCGGGGGTTGGGATCTGTTAAACTCGCACGGCCTTGCCCAACTCCCCAAACCCCCGGCCGCATGTTGCCCGCCCAAAAAACAACCTTCGCTGTTCTGTTCGCTTTGCTGACCTGCTCGACCGCGATTTGCCAACCGCCGATGCGAGATCCCATCCGGCTCACCCATGGTCCAATGCTTGGTTTGGCTACCGATCAAAGCGTTCGAATTTGGGCTCGAACATCCGATCCGGGCGAATTTTTCGTCCAGTACGGTACCGCCCCCAATCGCCTGAACCGGCTCAGCGACCCCGCACGGACTTCCATTGAGCACGATAACACGGGTTCGTTGACCCTGTCGGGACTAGTCGCTGATACGAAGTACTACTACCAAATTCAGGTCAACGATCGGCCCCATGGATTGCCTGGATCTTTTCGTACGCTTCCCAGTCAAAGCGAATCGGTGCATCCGACTCTCAATCCCGATGGCCTTTTCAACTTCCGTTTTCAGATCGGTTCCTGTGCCAACCAGAATCCCCTGCACGGGGGCGGGCATCGAGCAACGACCTACGAACACCTCAACGAAAATTGGGCTGATAAGGTCAATTTCCACATCATGAACGGTGATTGGCTGTACGAAGAACTTCGCGATTATCCGGCCGAGGCTTGGCGATTGGTCCAGGGAATCGAAAAGCTACCAACCATCGTCGAAACCGCGCCCACGATTGTTGGGGTGTGGGAAAACTACAAGCTATACCTCGATCGCGGCGAGGCTTTATCGCGATGGCATCGGCACGTCCCTAGCTTGTTCACCTTCGATGACCATGAACTGGTGAACGATATTTGGGGCGCGGGTGAAGCCGGCAAGAGGCATCGCCGAACGGTTTTTCGCGACATTGGAACCCAAGCTTGGTTTGACTACCTGGGTTGGGCGAATCCGATGACGCACGATCAACCTGTCCATTTCGGCAAAGCCAAAATGGTCGCGGGTAGCGATGTCTTAGAAGACACCCAAACCGACTTCACAAAGCTTCCGCTGGATCAAATGCTTAATCTTCACGTCCACTGGGGCACGCCCGCGGCAGGCCTCAACGACATGAACTTCGATAACAACGATGGCAACGCCAACTCGTATGTTTACGACATTGCCGAAGTCCTAGACGCTCATCACATTCGATTGCACATGCCAGCGAAGTCCAACGACGACAACGTGGCATACTCTATTGGTCGTCGTAGTTACGGCAGTTATCGCGTCGCGAACTGCGAATTCTTTATCATCGATACGCGAGGCGATCGTGATATGCATGACGTCCGCGATCGAGCCAAAGCCGGCGTTTCTATGCTAGGGAAGCCTCAGCGTGATTGGTTGCTGCGCAGCATGAAAGCCAGCGACGCAGACTTCTTCTTCGTGATTTCATCGGTCCCCTTCATGATCCCGCACAGCGGTGCCGGCGGGTTTGAAGCCGACGCGGCAAATAAGGAAGAGGCCTGGACCGGCTTTTATGACGAGCGGGAAAAACTGATCGACGCATGGTCACAAATGGGCAAGAAAGTCTTTGTCATGACGGGTGACCTGCACAACAGTTTCGCTGTGAAGGTCACCGACAACATTTGGGAGTTCTGCTGCGGACCGCACAACAGCGTCAACCATGTCCCCGAGCTTGACGAAAGCGATCGCCCGGCGACAGGGAAATGGAAGTTTGGCCCTCGCGAGGTCGACATCCGCTGGAGCAGCTATGTGCTTGCCGACTTGCCTCGACTTGAACGCCTGTACCCACATTTTTGCGTCGTCCAGGTCAACAACGTCTTCAACATGCCACAGAAACTCGGCGGCAAGCGACTTGTTGCCTATCCCCATCCCCAAGTCATCTTCCAATATTACGATGGGCGAAGTGGCGAACTTGCCTATGCCGAGGCAATTTCGCTTGATCGAGAATAAGTTTTCGCGATCAACTCTTTGCGATGAACTCGTAGCGACCAGTCGCCGCTACCAATTCTCTCGCATCCCCATCCTACGTTTTCCGTACCTTCGAACTGTCATGAACCCAGCTTTCATCTACAAGATTTTGCCCCGCACAGAATGGGAAACCGCGAAGAAGCAGGGTGCGTTTCGCGGCTGCGGCATTGACCTTACCGATGGGTTCATTCACCTGTCTTCGGCTGATCAATACGCGTCAACTTTGCAGCTTCATTTTGCTAACCAAACGGACTTGATAAGGGTTGCCGTCGATGGCGAACGCTTAGGCGATGCGTTGAAGTGGGAAGAATCAAGAGGCGGCGAACTATTTCCGCACGTCTACGGTGAGATTCCTATGTCCGCAGTCGTTAGCGCTGCGCAGATCAACTAGACTCTTGGCTCTCGGCATTTTTGTTCGCCTCGTCGCTTGGAGCCCTGGATGCGTTTATCGCTCGTCATTCGCCTGCTGTTCTTTTTCGCTGCCGCTTTCTTGTTCGTGCATAACACATCGTTAGGCCAGGACGCGTCTGATTCGATTGCTGCCGCGTCATCGGGAATGTCGATCACTCCCGTCGTGTTGTTGGTCGTCGGCATTGTTTCAGTCCTGGGAATGATCATCGGCCTAAAGCTGAACGCTTTCTTGGCGTTGATTATTTCAGCTTTAATCGTGAGCCTTGGCGTTGGCTGGGTGAACGACGAAGATGCCGGGACACGCATGAACGCGGTGGTTAGCGCCTTTGGCAGTTCGGCTGGTGGGATCGGAATTGTGATTGCGATGGCCGCGATCATTGGCAAGTGCATGCTCGACAGTGGCGCAGCGGACCGTATCGTGCGATCCGCGGTGAACGTCACCGGGGAAAAGAAAGCGTCGCTGGGATTGATGTTCAGTGGCTTCGTGCTGGCGATTCCGGTTTTCTTTGACACCGTGTTTTACTTGCTGGTCCCACTTGCACGCAGTTTGTACCGTCGAACGAACAAGCACTACCTTCGCTATCTGATGGCGATCGCAACTGGCGGTGCGATCACGCACACGCTCGTTCCCCCGACCCCCGGACCATTGCTAGTAGCTGCGATTCTTGGGGTGGATATCGGCATGATGATGCTGGTGGGCACGATGGTCGCGGTCCCCGCCGCCATCGTGGGCCTCGTCTTCTCGATCGTGATCGACCGTAAGATGCCGGTGGTGATGCGACCGCTCGGAGCCGGTGAAAACAAACACAAAGCCCTACTCGAAGACCAATTGCCGTCACTTTGGGTTTCGTTACTGCCAGTCCTTATTCCGGTGGTTCTAATCGGTGCCGGCACGCTCGCGACAACGCTTGCAGACCGAGAGGACCGCGCTCAGATCGTCGCTAGCGACATCGAAGACTTCGATGCACTTGCCAGTGCAATTGAATCAGCACCACCAGCCTCACCGCTGGGACGCCTCGTGGCAAGCGACCGCCTGACAGCCGATGAACGATCACGGCTGTACGAGGCACTCGCCGACGAGGGACGCCGCGACGAAGCCATCGAACTGCTGAATGTTGCGTTGCTGGGCAACAACATTTACGACGAAAAGGCGTTTTTAGGAGTGCCGTTATCGAAGCTTTCAAAGTCGAAACTTTCGGCGAACCAACTTCGAATGAAACCCGTCGATCGACGACGGATGAACCGCTCGTTACTTGAAGATGCTCACCCGGATCTTATTGCTAAACATGAATGGACATCGAGCAAACGAACCCTGTCGGACCGACTCTCACTTTGGAGCAACGCCAACTTTGCGTTGATGCTTGCCGCGATTTGCGCGATGTTGACGCTCAAGATGTCGAGGGCTCTTTCGTGGCGAAGCCTCGGTGAAGACGTCGAAGAATCGTTAATGAGTGGCGGCGTGATTATCCTGATCACTGCAGCCGGCGGGGCGTTCGGCGGAATGTTGCAAGACACGGACATCAGCACCTTCATTCGTGATTTCTTTTCAGGCCAAGGCGGCTCGGGCATCATGCTATTGGTCCTCTCCTGGGCCATCGCAGCCGTCCTGAAGATCGCTCAAGGAAGCAGCACCGTGGCCATGATTATTGGCGCGGGAATGATGTCAGCGATCATTGGCGATGCGAAACCCGACTTCAACATGGTCTATGTTGCCGCGGCCGTTGGCACCGGTTCATTGATGGGAAGCTGGATGAACGATAGCGGTTTTTGGGTGTTCACGAAGATGGGCGGATTGACCGAAAGCGAATCGCTGCGAAGCTGGACTCCGTTGCTTGGCGTCCTGTCGTTGACGGGACTGATCGCCGTGGTTGTCTTCAGTCAAGTCTTGCCCCTCGTCTCGAAACTGTAGGTGACGGCAAGTTTATGCGTGCAAGTGCAGACGAAAAGAGCACCGTAGCGGCTGGCTGCTTGTCCGCCGCTGTTTCAGCGTCGATCACATCACTAATGCTTTTCATCAACGGTGCATTGGTGATGGCGGTCTTGTCGGCCCTTGCTCAAAGCGGGCCGGAATGGGCGGGCAATCCGAAATTCACTCAGTTCATGGTCTTCACCATTCCCGTCGCTCTGGTCGTCGCGCAGTGGATGATGATCGACTACGTGCGAACTCGGTTCATGCCACCGCGAAAGTAAGTTGCACTTAGCCGCAGCAAGACGAAATCTGGAAACATACCCTTCGTCGATCCTCTATCGTCGCACGATTACGCCCAGAAAATCATGGCGTTGTTGCCAAGACAGGGCGTGCGCGTATCGACCTTAAGATTGCCCGTCCGACTTCCGAACGGCGTCCACGTTGTTACCGGATAACTTGCTTACTGCGGAGCATTTCAATCACGGCTTCGGCACACTGATCAACCGACGACTTCGATGAATCAATGACCAAGTCCGGATTTGTCGGTGCTTCGTAATCAGCAGTCACGCCTGGGAAGTTTCGAAGCTCACCAGCATCAGCCTGAGCGTACTGGCCCTTGGTGTCTCGTTCTCGGCAAACTTCGATTGGCGTGGCGACGTGAACGACCAAGAATTTGTCTTCGCCAATCAGCTTGGCAACTTTACCGCGAACGTCTGCCGACGGTGCGACAAATGACGCAATGCAGATCATGCCCGCATCATTAAGCGTATGAGCCAGATGTCCGCTGCGGCGAATGTTCTCGCTGCGATCCTCGGCACTGAATCCAAGATCGCGACTGAGTCCTCGTCGAACCGCTTCTCCGTCAATCATCGCCACTGCACGCCCCGCATCAAAGAGCTTCCGCTCGACAGCGTGGGCTACCGCCGTTTTTCCGCTGCCGGTGAGTCCCGTCAACAGTACCGTGACTGGCTTTTGTCCGAAACGAGCAGCACGCTCGTCTGCGGATACCGCCGAGGTCTCATTTGCGTCCGCATCGCCAGCAACAACCTCATCGTCCCAAACCGATTTCGCTACACCGTCACCGGCCTTGTCCAAAATCATGCCCGCGGCGACGGTGGCGTTGGTGATCCGGTCGATCACGATGAACGCTCCTGTGGATCGGTTGCGACGATAGGCATCAAAGTGGATCGGTGCGGTCAGCGAAATGCTAACTCGTCCAATCGCGTTGAGTTCCAAGTCCGGAGCCGGACTGCGATGCAACGTGTTAACGTCGACCTTGTAATTTAGCGTGTCGATTGTGCCAGGAATCGTTTGCGTGGTTTGCTTAAACAAATAGGTCTTACCAGGCACCATGGACTCTTCGCCCATCCAAACGAGCATCGCATCAATGTGGTCGCGCGACTTCGGTAAGTTCCCCGGGCGCACCAACATGTCGCCGCGTGACGCATCAATCTCGTCTTCGAGCGTCAAAGTGATCGAAAGCGGTGCGTAAGCCTCTTCGAGGTTGCCGTCATAGGTCACAATTTCTTTGACCTTCGACTTACGTTTACTTGGCAACACCATCACTTCATCACCCTGGCGGATGATTCCCGATGAGATCGTTCCGCAGAAGCCTCGGAAATTGAGGTTGGGTCGGTTCACGAGCTGAACCGGCATGCGGAAGTCCTGCAGATTCCGGTCACTTCCGATGTAAACGGTTTCCAAGAAGTTCATCAACGTGCTTCCGCTGTACCAGTCCATGGATTTGCTACGGTCAACAACGTTATCGCCATTGAGGGCGCTGATCGGAATGAAATGCAAATCCGGCAGGTCGAGCCGAGTTGCAAATGTTCGGTAATCGTCGCAAATCGCTTCGAACTTTTGCTCGTCAAAGTCGATCAAGTCCATCTTGTTGATCGCAACGACCACATGGCGAATGCCAAGTAGCGAAACGATAAACGAGTGACGTTTTGTTTGCGTCATCACCCCATGGCGAGCGTCGATCATTAAGATCGCTAGGTCAGCCGAGGAAGCACCGGTGGCCATGTTGCGAGTGTATTGCTCGTGGCCGGGCGTATCAGCGATGATGAATTTGCGCTTCGCGGTACTGAAATAGCGATACGCAACGTCGATCGTAATCCCCTGCTCGCGTTCTTCCTTGAGTCCATCCATGAAGAGCGAAGGGTCGAAGTTACCGCCGGTAGAACCATGCTTGGCGGAATCACTCTGCACCTTTGCGAGTTCATCTTCATAGACGAGCTTGGAATCGTAGAGCAGGCGACCAATCAATGTGCTTTTGCCATCGTCAACGCTACCGCAGGTGATGAATCGCAACAGTTGCTTGTTCTCGTGCTGCTTCAAATAAGCATTGATGTCGGTTGCGATCAGGTCAGATTGATGAGACATGGGTGCAGTGGAAAGGATGAAGTTTGAGAGGGTAAAAAGAGACGGCGAGGGCTAGTAAATCAGTCCAGCACTAGAAGTAGCCGCGTTCTTTCTTCTTTTGCATACCGACGCCGCCTTCGTCTTGGTCGATGATCCGCCCCTGACGTTCACTCGTCGTGGTGAGCAACATTTCTTGGATCACGTCGACCAAATCGGTCGCGTTGGACTCGACCGCTCCCGACAGCGGATAGCAGCCAAGGGTGCGGAAGCGAACCATCTTCTCTTCTTCGACTTCACCAGGAAGCAGCGGCATGCGGTCGTCGTTTCGCATCAGCAAAATGCCGTTGCGATTAACCACCTTTCGCATAGTCGAAAGGTACAGCGGGACGATCGGAATCTGTTCGAGGTGGATGTATTGCCAGACATCCAATTCAGTCCAGTTGCTCATCGGGAACACCCGAATCGATTCGCCCTTGTTGACCCGAGCGTTGAAGACGTTCCACAACTCGGGGCGTTGGTTCTTCGGATCCCAGCGGTGTGCCTTGTCGCGGAAACTGAAAATCCGCTCCTTCGCACGGGACTTTTCCTCGTCCCGGCGAGCTCCACCAAAGGCGGCATCAAAGCCGTACTTGTCCAAAGCCGCCTTTAGAGCATCCGTTTTCATCAGTTCGGTGTGACGCTCGCTGTCGATCCAGGGCTTGATATCGTGCTTCAGGCCCTCTTCGTTGATGTGGACGATCAGGTCCAAGCCCAGTTCTTTGGCCACATAGTTGTCGCGGAACTCGTACATTTCCTTGAACTTCCATGTCGTGTCGACATGCAGAAGCGGAAACGGTGGCTTGGCCGGCGCAAAGGCCTTCAGCGCCAGATGCAACAGCACCGCCGAGTCTTTACCGATGCTGTACAGCATCACAGGGTTTTGGAACTCAGCAGCCACTTCGCGGAAGATGTGGATGCTTTCAGCCTCAAGCTGCTTGAGGTGGGTAAGGTTGTAGTCCGACATAGGGCCAACAAGGGAGGGCGAAGAAGTCAGTCGTCAAAAGCACAATCAGGGCTCGGGTAAGGGTGTACCCAAAGCCGAATGGCCGAGTATAGACGGACTGAATTTTATGCCTAGTCGCGGCTCCCCAAACGGGCCCATTACAGCGTGAGATAAGCTCGCAGCACCACACACGGCCCCTCGAGGGACTTGTCGCCTAACGATTCGCCATTGTCTTGGTCATTATCTGCAATATCACCCCCTCAGAATCCGCATCGTCCCCTAGCGGATAGGCAGCGACGCGACGAAGGTCAAGATTACCGAGCATGCCCAAATGCCGTGCCTCAGCACGTTCGTCGACCCATTTGGGCCCCTTGATCAAAAGCAGACGGTCGATATTCACCCAGTG
Source organism: Rubripirellula amarantea (assembly GCF_007859865.1). NCBI lineage: Bacteria > Pseudomonadati > Planctomycetota > Planctomycetia > Pirellulales > Pirellulaceae > Rubripirellula > Rubripirellula amarantea. The sequence goes on from NZ_SJPI01000003.1 coordinate 61,225, forward strand.
AGGTTCTACCCAGCGACAAAATTTTGTGATGCTGCCCACCGCCCGCGAAACAACGCTCGAAAAACGAAAGTCTTCCAAAATGTCTTCTCCGCGAGCAGCGTAAACCGCGACCGGAATCCCGATTTCGTTGATGATCTCGCTGAGTGCCTGAGCCCGTTTGGCAACCGATTCGGCAAGCGAAACCTCGATGTCGCTGCGAAGAATTGCGAGAGGAATGCCTGGCACTCCGTTTCCGCTGCCCAAATCCAACACTTCTTCACCAGCTTGAATCAACGGAGCCAACTGCAAACAATCTCGAAGATCGCGGCTGACGAACAAATCCCAGGTCGTGTGTCGGGTCAGATTGAGCTGCTCATTCCACCGCCACATCACTTGGACGTATTGCTGCAAACGTTCCGCCACCGACTCATCGATCTCCATTTGGTACTTCTCGAGTGCGGCGGCAAATTCGGGATCAAGAGGCATGAATGTGTCTTGTACGTGTCAGATTAGGTGTCGGAAAAAGGAACTACGTCGACACAAACTCGAGTCCGGTCGTCCTGTCGCCCACGGTGGCTAAGGACCTCATCATAACGTAACGCTATTTCTTGGGAACTTGGCAAACCACGAATGAATCACCGAGTCCAATCCGAAACAGCCGCTGGGCCATGGCCAACCGTGAGCGTTTTCGTCTATGGAACGCTTAAGCGAGGCCAATGCCGCGAGCATTGCTGGCCCTGTCGGCCTGACCGTGTCCAACCGGCTTGGATATACGCGGCTCTTCATGATCGGGCGGATTACCCGGCAATCACCTCCGGTCACGATCGCGTGCTAGGCGAATGGTGGTGCTTCACAGACTCAACGATCGGCGATGTGCTGGAAACGCTCGACAAGGTCGAAGGAACCAATCAACCGGGATCCCCCAATCTTTACAATCGCGTTCTCGTTCCCGTTCACCTCATCAACGACCAATCAGGTGGATCAACGGTGCTAGCCTATGCGTACTTTTACGCCAGCGATCCTGTCCGCGACGGATTCGCACGAGCCACGTGCGACGACTTCGCAAGCTGGCCGGCGGTAAGAACCCAAAACTGATCCCGCGCGGCTACTTCGCATACCTTGCAGCCGTGTCTATACGTTTGCGTGAATGGTTCGTGCTTAGGGGCACGGCGGCAAATCACAATGTTGCCGCGTCCCCGCATCAACAGACGATCTAATGATGGGAATGGCGGTTGGGATCGCGATCGTGATGCTCTTGATTGATGTGAACGTGCAGATGAGGTTTCTGGCTGAACACCCAATCCCAACCCGCTTGAGTCACCGAGGAATCGTCGAGGTACAAAGATTCAAGCTGTGTGATCCCGGCCATTAGTTTTAGCCCTTCGTCCGTGATGGGGATTCCGATCAGGTGAACCATCCGCAACTTGCTCATCTCGGAAATGACCCGAGTCACTTCGTTGTTAAGCCGATCGGACCCAAGTCGAAGTTGTCGAAGATTCGGTAAGTTTTGCAGATGAGCCACGCCTCGGATCGTGCAAGATGCATGCGGAAGATTCAGAACCTGAAGCGATTCACACTCAGCAAGCGTTTCGAACCCTTGATCGGTGATCGGTGACAATCGCAAACGAAGCTGGGTCAAGTTGGGCAGTGACGCAATCGCAGCGATCGACGCGTCGGATACCACTCCGCGATCAAGTATCAGCGTTTCTATTTGCGGATATTCCCTGAGCCTTTGGGCCATCGCATCATTTACTCTGAACTCACTGATGTGCAGTGTTGTTTTTTCGGGATCGTTCTTCAGTTCGATACAAGCTTTTTCGAATTTAGCCAGTGGCAGAATCTGAACGCTTTCGGACAACAACTCGTCGCGATGCGAAAAGAACGACCAACACACTGCAGCGATCAGCCCGACGACAAGAATGCCGATCAAGGCTTGGCGACGTCGTTTGCGATTGTTTTGGCGGCGATCTTCCCAGATGGATGAACTAGGCTCGCCCGCGAGTTCGGAATTCGATGTTTCTTCGGATGGTGCTTCGTCCGGCAGCGGCTGTTCGCTTTGATCTTCTTCGGCTAACGCTTCACTGACTGGTTCCGCACTTTGATCATCTTCCGTTAACTCCTCGCTTGCGTCGTTGCTGGCTTGATTTTCACTGGCCGGTTCTTCAGCGGTCGAGCCTTCGTTTGCCGGATCTGGTGTCTGTTCGACGGCGGTCTTTGGCGATTCGGATTCATCAGCTTGCGAAGCCTCACCGTTTGAGTCTTCAGCCTCAGTCTCCTCAGCCTCAGCTTCGTTAGCTTCCTCTTTAGGGCCAGCTTCGTCAGCGTCAGCCTGCCCGACTGCCGTGCGTCCCAGCGATGCTTCTTCGTCCGGGGAACCTTTTACTTCAGCTCGGGGCTCGGGAAGATCTTCCTGGGCGACCGCTGGCCGCGGTTGACTGACCTCGGCTTGGTCTGAAACGAGCGACTTCACCTTGGAAGCTCTGGCCTCGGGTGCTTCCCTCTTTGACCCTTGAGGTTCCGTTACTTCCGAGTCCGGCTGTTCCGAACTGGATTCCTCTAGCTCATCAGCCTCGGGCCCAGCACCCTCTGCACCCACTGCCGCCAAGTTCTCTGAGCGGGGCATTTCAGATTCGGGTGAGTCGGTTCGTTCAGGATCAGCCATAGGGATCTTGTATCGTAGCACCAGGGCGCCGCATGTTGCGACGCCCTGATGCTCAGTTGAAGTTTCGGCGTGAAGCTACCTCATGCGACGAATGACCCAGAACCCGTCGTAAGAGATAATGTACGCTCCGACCACTTTGGGAGGCCAGTGAACGATTCCCGCAAAGCGTTCACCACGTCGAAACTCCGATATGGATGGTTTATTGGCTCTACTTAGCCAACGGAGTTTCGGGAATACCACCCCTTCGAAGTTGACGTCAAGGCGAGTCGTTCGAAAATGCGTCGAAATCGCTGCGGGATTCAATAACTAAGCCGCCCAGTGGTGCGAACGGCCGATCAGCGTCTCAAGATCATGAAAGAATTCGGGGTACGTTTTCGAGGTACACGCTGGATCCAAAATCTTTACATTCCGCATTTTCAGCCCCGCCAACGACAAACTCATTGCCATTCGGTGGTCGTGATAGGTTTCCAATGTCGCACCGGCATGCGACCGCCAATCCGATGCCGGCGTGATCGTTAGCCCGTCGCTGTGTTCTTCAACTAGAGCACCCAACTTGCGCAGTTCACAAGCCAGATCGCCAATCCGGTCAGTTTCTTTGAACCGATTGTGAGCGACTCCGCGAACACGAGTGGGCCCAGTGGCAAATAACGCGACCACGGCGAGCGTTTGAACCGTGTCGCTTATCGAGTTCATATCAATATCGACACCGTGAAGCGGTTGCCCCAACACCGTGATCGAATCGGATCGCCGTTTCACGACACAACCCATTTTTTCTAGAACGTCAACGAATCCGACATCGCCTTGCATTGCACTGGGTGACAAGCCTTCGACTGTGACTTCGCCTCCCGTGATCGCCGCTATCGCCCAAAAGTAGCTGGCGGCCGAAGCATCGGGTTCGATGGAATAATCAGTCCCCTGATAGGGTCGCCGTTCGATAACGACTTTGCCCTGGCTCGATAAATCATCTAACACGACACGTCCGCCAAACGACTCCATAACATCGGCTGTCATGTCAATGTAGGGGCGTGAAACCAACTCTCCGGTGACATGTAGTTCAATCGGTGCAACATTCTGACTTCCCAAAGACAGGGGAGCCGCCATCATCAATCCGCTTAGAAACTGACTGCTAACGTTGCCAGCTACTGACATTGAACTGCCAGACCAACCGTGACTTTCAATCATCACCGGCGGGCATCCTCCCGTGGACTCGGCATTGATCGTCCCGTCAATGACTTCGCTGATCGCACTTACCAGGTCGCCGATAGGCCGGGCATGCATGCGAGGCACTCCCACTAAACGGTAGCGGCCACCAAAGGCGGACAAGGCGGCGGTCAGGAATCGTATACTGGTGCCACTATTGGCTATAAAAAGCTCGGCAATCTCGTCATCGCACCGGGCCCGCATTGCGGGATCAACCAGTAGCGTCTGACCACCATCGGTGACATTGATCTCGACGCCAATAGCCCGCAAAGCTTCGATCATCACTTCCGTGTCTTCGCTGCTGAGGGCGCCCGTCAACTTCGATGCCCCCTCAGCCATCGCAGCGCATATCAGCGCGCGGTTCGTCAAACTCTTGCTACCCGGCGGACGAATCGTCCCGTGAACCGGCCCGCCAGGAATCACGGTGACGGCGGGCGAAGCGTGGTTCGTTGAACTCGAATCATTCAAAGAACGGGAAGTCGGGGCATCAGACATGGAGCGAAAATTACGAAGCAATCGAGGCGGAAAACGGGCAATCAATAACTTGCAGGCGTCGCTCCGTCAGTCGCCAGCAAACTGTCTTGGCCGGGAACCCATAGGGCACCGACGATCATCGTGGCCAGAGTTAACGTATGAATCAACCATACTTCTTCGCACAAAATCACCGTGCGCAATGTAATCAGCGTCACAACTACCAAAATCACGTAGAAGTTCTTTTCAGCCTTCCTTGCTCGGCTGCCCGTGCTCAGCTTTGCAAATAGCAACGCCGCCATGCCAACGACGGGCAAAAACAAAGCATCCATGATCAATGTCAGTTGGGGAAGGTCTGGCATGAGCGTGTCCTAGAAAAGTCGGTATCCGAAAAGATGAGGCAACAACCAGCTTTTGCCAGGTTTCCAAATGCAAAAGAAACATTGACTTGAGAGGATTTCGAAATTTTGGTTGTTTTTTTCGCGAATAGATCGTGGCCTGCCGGAAAAGCTTTCCTCAAGAGTCCAAGTTCGCCAACCGATACAATCCCTAGGCTCCGGGTCTCGCACGTCGGTCCGCAGCCAGCACGAGTTTCACGACACTAATGCCAAGCGAAGCCATGACTGACCGCCACACCACTCGCGATGACCACGGCACCTCGCAAGTGCTTCGACTCTCGTTGCTCATCGCACTGATGCTCGCGATCGCTCCCATGACTGGCTGTCGCATTTGCTCGGATTGCGAAGACTTAGACTACGCCGCATATGGCGGTGCTTGGCAACGAACCCTCCGTGACCGCGGCAGAGTTGGGAGTGCGTTCGATCCCGCAGGAGCAAAAGCGGCGATGTTGGTGGACCGCGATACGCCCGAAGGCCAAGCCGATATTCAACGCCAACAGCAAAGCGATCGCGACAAGGATGTAGACAATAGTGGCGATGTCGACGACACCGAAGATCCGAAGGAATCGCCCGACGACGAAGATACGTTCCGCGATCGAGCCAAAGACCTCCGCGATCAAGAGCTCGACGACATCGAGAGTGATCGCGAAGACGAGCTACGCAAAAAAGGCCTCGATGACATCGAAGTCCGAATCATTCAAGGCCGCCCACCGTTGATGGTGAACACTGACGACTAAGCCAAGTCGACTAAGCCAAGTCGACTAAGCCAAGTCGACTTGGTCACAGCGCCCATGTTACGTCGACTACGTTGCGTCTACGGTTTCCTTAGCTCGATTAAACGTGAACTCACCATCTTGGAAATCAATTTCAATCATGGTGCCTTCGGGGTAGTCGTTCTTGAGCAAAGACGTCGCTAAGCGATTCTGGATCTCGCGTTGAATGACACGCTTCAATGGGCGAGCCCCATAAGTCGGATCGTAACCCTCGGATGCGATTTCATCGACTGCCGCATCCGTCAATGTTAAGTCCAGACCGCTTGCCACTAGTCGCTTCTTCAGACCTTCAATCTGCAACTGAACAATGCGTCGTATCTGCTGTTGCTGCAGCGGATGAAAAATCACGATGTCGTCGATTCGGTTTAAAAACTCAGGCAGGAACCGAGCCTTCAATGCTTCTTGAACTGCCGCGTGCATATCATCGAGCGTCCCACCTTCTTCGGTTACCTGTTGGATCACCTGACTGCCGGCATTGCTGGTCATCACCACCATCGTGTTCGAGAAGTCCACGGTCCGACCATGACCATCGGTTAGCCGGCCATCATCAAGCAACTGAAGCAAGATATTGAAGACATCGGGATGAGCTTTCTCCATCTCATCAAGTAGCAGAACGCTGTAGGGGCGTCGTCGAACGGCTTCGGTCAACTTGCCACCTTCCTCGTATCCAACGTATCCCGGAGGTGCACCAATCAATCGAGACACGCTATGGCGTTCCATGAACTCGCTCATGTCGATCCGAACCATTGCCGATTCATCATCGAACATGACTTCCGCGAGTGCTTTGCACAATTCCGTCTTGCCGACACCAGTGGGTCCCAAGAACAGGAACGATCCCATCGGACGATGAGGATCCTGCAATCCGCTGCGACTGCGACGCACCGCGTCGGAAACCGCCGCAACCGCTTCCTCTTGGCCGATCACTCGTTGATGCAGGCGTTCTTCCATCACTAGTAGCTTCGCACGTTCTGTTTCGAGCATCCGCGTTACCGGCACGCCCGTCCACGCGCTAACCACCTCGGCGATTTCATCTTCGGTCACGTCACGTCGCAACAATCGACGCTTCTCTTCACCAACGTTCTCGCCAGCTTCTTGAGCCCGCGATTCCAGTTCTTCCAAGCGGTTTTCGAGCTCGCTTTGCTTTGACTGCACCTGCATCATTTCGCGGTACAGTTCTTCGGGACTTTCGCCTCGCAGTTGTCGCTGCTTTGCTTCGGTGTCGAGTTTGACGAAGCGATGAGCCAAGGTTTCAATCTCTTGCCGAATCGCCTGAACGTCATCGAGCCCCATCTTTTCGGCTTCCCACTGCTCGCGCAGGTCAGCCAATTCGCGGTTGAGCGTTTCCATTTCCTGCTCGACTTCATCTCGCTTGGAGACAGCCGAGGCTTCGGTTTCATCAACCAACTGCCGATGCGCCAATTCCAACTGACGTAATCGACGTTGGATTCGGTCAATCGGCTCGGGCACACTTTCCTTTTCCATCGCCAAGCGGCTCGCGGCCTCGTCGATCAGGTCGATGGCCTTGTCCGGTAGGAACCGGTCAGCGATATAACGATTTGACAGGTTAGCAGCAGCAACGAGCGCGCTGTCCGTGATCCGCACACCATGGTGAGACTCATAGCGTGACTTCAACCCTCTTAGAATTGCAACGGTGTCATCCACGGTTGGTTCGCCGACGAATACGGGCTGAAAACGTCGCTCCAAAGCCGCGTCTTTTTCGATGTGTTGCCGGTACTCATCAAGCGTTGTCGCTCCAATGCACCTCAACGCGCCCCGCGCAAGTTCGGGCTTCAGCAAGTTGGCAGCATCGGCAGAGCCTTCCGCTTTGCCAGCCCCAACAACGAGGTGCAATTCGTCAATGAACAGAATGACTTGACCGTCACTATCTTTCACTTCACGCAAGACGGCTTTAAGGCGCTCTTCAAAGTCACCTCGGAACTTCGCCCCAGCGACGAGAGCCCCCATGTCGAGCGAAATGACGCGTTTGTCCTTCAAGCTCTGAGGGATATCGCCTTCAAAGATCCGCAGCGCAAGTCCTTCGGCGATCGCTGTCTTTCCGACGCCGGGCTGACCAATCAGAACAGGATTATTCTTCGTCCTTCGCGATAACACCTGTACCACGCGGCGGATTTCGTTGTCACGCCCGATCACGGGGTCCAGCTTGCCCGAAGCTGCCAACGCGGTCAGATTAATTCCGTATTTTTCTAACGCCTGGTAGGTGTCCTCGGCATTTTGATCGGTAACGCGCGCTGATCCGCGCACTTCGCTCATCGCCTTCAGCACATCATTGGCTTCCACGCCCATCAGCTTCAACAGGCTCTTTGCCTTCGAATCCGCCTTCGCGATTCCTAGCAGCAAATGCTCTGTGGCAACGAACTCGTCTTTCAGTGATTGAGCCGATTCCGCAGCAGCATCGAACGTCTTTTGCAACTCCGGTGATATCCCCGGTTGACGTCCGCCAGAGACCGAGGGCAGACGCGATATTTCGCTATCGACCATTTCAGTCAATTTCGCGGTGTCTACCTTCAGTTTGTCGAGCAGCGGCAATGTAATACCGCCGGACTCCTTCAGCATGGACCCCAGCAATTGCAACGGAGTGATTTCCGGATTGCCCGCCGAGGCCGCGTGTGCCTGTGCGTCGGCGACCAGTGCTTGAGCTTTGTTTGTCAGTTTATCGAATCGAAATACCATTTGGCAGTGTTCTCCCTTTGTCGTCCTAAGAAAGCAATCGTCGTGCCAGTTGGGTGAGCAATTGCGACATTCACGACACGCAGTCGTTGGGTCGGTCCACGAAAAAAGGCGGGCACCGAAGCACCCGCCTTGTCGCACTTATCGTGGTCGACAACGTTTAGTTTTTAACTTCGAAATCAGCGTCGATCGCGTCATCGTCGTTATCCGCAGCAGCGGCAGCGGCACCACCGGCAGCAGCAGCTTCACCAGATCCGGCTTCCGCGCCGGTCTTCTCGTAAAGCACTTTACTAAAGGCTTGGGAAGCGGCATCGAGTTCTTCAGTTGCCGTCTTGATCGTGGCGGCATCGTCACCCTCGGCAGCTTTGTTGACCTTCTCAATCGCAGCGTTCATTGGAGCCTTGTCTTCGTCAGAGAGCTTGTCTTCGTTCTCCTTCATCAACTTCTCGAGTTGATAGACTTGCTGACTCGCTTTGTTCTTCGCTTCGACCAATTCAAATTGCTTTCGGTCGTCGTCTGCATTCGCTTCGGCGTCTTTTCGCATTTGCTCAATTTCGTCTTCGCTCAATGCACCAGCTTCTTTAATCTGGACAGACGCTTCCTTGCCGGTTTTCAACTCTTTCGCCGAAACCGCCAAGATACCGTTTTGGTCGATGTCGAACTTTACCTCGATCTGAGGAACCCCACGTGGTTGCGCAGGAATGCCTTCGAGATTGAATTCACCGAGTAAGCGGTTGCTTGTCGCCATCTTGCGTTCGCCCTGGAACACGCGGACGGTTACGGCCGTTTGGCCATCGGCTGCAGTACTGAAAACGTTTTTCTTTTCGACTGGAATCGTCGTATTGCGTTCGACTAAGGCAGTCATCACACCACCTTCGGTTTCGATACCGAGAGTCAAAGGCGTCACGTCGAGAAGCAAAACGTCCGTTCGCTCACCGGCGAGCACGCTTCCCTGGATTGCAGCACCAATCGCAACAACTTCGTCTGGATTCACACCTTGGTGAGGATCCTTACCGAAAATGGCCTTCACGAGTTCGCGAACCTTAGGAACACGAGTGCTACCACCAACGAGTACGATCTCGTCGATTTCGCTTGGCTTCAGTCCTGAGTCCTTCATCGCCTGCATGACGGGACCACGGCAACGTTCGACGAGCGAGTCGATTAACTCTTCGAACTTGCTGCGGCTGATCTTCATCGTCAGGTGCTTCGGACCCGTTGCATCCATCGTGATGAATGGAAGGTTAATGTCCGTTTCGGGCAGCGAGCTGAGTTCTTTCTTGGCTTTCTCACAAGCTTCTTGCAAACGCTGCAGCGCCATCGGATCGTTACGAAGGTCAATCGCATTGTCCTTCTTGAACTGGTCAGCGACGTAGTTGATCAACGCTTCATCGAAGTCGTCACCACCAAGGTGTCCGTCACCGGAGGTGCTAACAACCTGGAACACGCGACTTTCTTGATCCTCGTCACCTGCGTCGGCGACTTCCAATACCGAAACGTCAAACGTACCACCGCCCAAGTCAAAGACGATGATCTTTTCGTCCTTCTTCTTGTCCAAACCGTAAGCCAAGGCGGCTGCGGTTGGCTCGTTGATGATTCGAGCGACTTCCAGACCGGCAATTTGGCCAGCATCCTTGGTTGCTTGACGTTGAGCGTCGTTGAAGTACGCGGGAACGGTAATAACCGCCTTGTTGACCTTATGACCCAAGTAAGATTCAGCAGACTCTTTCAGTTTGCGAAGTACCTTGGCGGAAACTTCCTGAGGGGTGTACGTGTTGTCGCCCACACCGATCTTGACGTACTCATCGGCATTACCGACGACACCATAAGGAACCATCTTTTCTTCCGATTCGACTTCGGCATGCCGTCGTCCCATGAATCGCTTAACCGAGTACACGGTGCGTTTGGGGTTCGTGACGGCCTGACGACGAGCCGGTTCGCCGACGATCGTTTCGTTCTTGTCGGTGAATGCAACAACGCTTGGCGTCAAGCGATTGCCTTCGGCGTTTGGGATGACCTTGGGCTCGCTGCCTTCCATCACGGCGACCACACTGTTGGTCGTACCGAGGTCGATACCGATAATTTTTTCGCCTGCTGCCATGGTTCTGTCTTTCTCCTTCGCCAATGAATTGGCTCGCTGAACTAGTCTGATAGGGATGTCGGCGTTTCGCCCCAACAACCCGATTCGGGTTTTGTATTGATTGTCACCGACTCAATTGCGACACAGTCCGGCAACGCGATTAGCATTAGGCAAGTGGCGTGCCAGTTGAAGGCATTTTGCTCTCATCTCGGCATTGAGGCTCAAACTGACAGGTCGGACCTTGCTCAAAACGCTGGTTTTTGCTGTGATTGGTGAACCGGAGCCGCGACGGCTAAATCTTTTTTGACAGGCCCGTCTTTCTGCTCCGAATACCGCTCGATTCGAGGGTGTCATTTTGACAGACTTTTGACTCACCGAGTCCTATCCCGCTGCACACCAACCGTGGCTGCCCACTCATGACGCAACCTTCGTCCGCTAATGGCCTTCCCGATGAGCCTCGTTCTAACGGACAGCCCGCTACGGATGCCCGAGACTTGCTCGCGAAAATTGACGCCCTCGATACAGACCTGCTCGCGCTATTTGATCAGCGGCACCAACTTGTTCGGGAGGTATCACAATCTGGGGGACTCGTCGAACAAGTTTCGAAGTCGGCGTTGCAAATTGAGAACGTGGTCGCAACGGCCCCCCGCGGACCAAGCTCATTAACGGCAGCTCAGCGAATCGAACTGCTGAAGCACCTTTCGAGCGTCTGTCTCAGCTCGCTTCACGAATTGCGAGTGGCCTACCTGGGTCCTCAACACAGTTATTCGCATTTGGCCACCATCAAGTATTTTGGCGACGGGACCGCGATGACTCCAGTCGCTTCGATCCCATCGGTATTCGAAGCGGTCTCGCGAGGCGATGTTGCCACCGGCGTCGTGCCGATTGAAAACAGCACTGACGGGCGCGTGGTCGATACGCTCGGAATGTTCGTTCGCTGCGACATGACGATCTGTGGCGAGGTCCTACTGCCGATTCACCATACGTTACTTTCACGGACCGCCCGCGATCAGATCACCGAGGTGCGAAGCAAACCTCAGGCGCTTTCGCAGTGTCGAACGTGGTTGGCCAGCAATTTGCCCGATGCGAAGCTAGTCGAAGTCAGTAGCACCGCAGCGGCGGCAAAAGCAGCCGCGAACACCCCGGGCGTCGCCGCCGTTGCCAGCATGGAAGCGGGTCGCCAATACGGACTCGATGTCATTGATGCACGAATCGAAGACAACCCAGACAATGTCACTCGCTTCGCGGTCCTTGGCAAAGAACGTCCGGAACCGACCGGCAACGACAAGACAGCCATCTTGTTTCAAGTCAATCACGAACCCGGCGCACTTGCCGATGCCATGACGATCTTCAAAGACGCCGAACTGAACCTGACTTGGATCGAATCGTTCCCGGCGATTGGAACGATCAACGAGTACCTGTTTTTCATCGAGCTTACCGGTCACCGCAATGAGCCAGCCGTGATGGCGGCCGTCGACAAGCTTCGGGCACGTGCTCAGCGGCTGACCATTCTGGGTTCATATCCCAAAGCGACCTAGTGTCTTTACCACTAGCGAACTGCGAAACCGTATCGAAGGAACTTCGATACGGTTTCCATATGAAAATGTTGGACGCCAAGCCGGCGGCTAATCCGCGAACTTGCTCGTCCGACTTAACCCGAGCGTTTAGCTTGCTCGAGTTGACGCTGCCGTTCGGCGAAACGAGCCTTTTGCTCTTCAGTCAAATCACCGGCACAGTGGGGACACTGCACGCCGGGAACAAAATCTGAACTCTGCTGTTCCTCAACCGAAACTGGCCACCCACATCCAAAGCACATGACGTGATCTGATTCGCCAAGACCATGACCAACAGCAACACGTCCGTCAAAGACAAAGCATTCCCCGTCCCATTTCGATTCTTCTTCGGGAACCGTTTCAAGATACTTGAGGATGCCACCGCGAAGATGGTAGACCTCCTTGAAGCCTCGCTGTTTAAGCAGCGCCGTCGACTTTTCACAACGAATTCCCCCCGTGCAAAACATTGCGACCTTCGGGTTCTTTTTCGGATCGAGATTCTGATCAACAAACTCGGGAAATTCGCGGAAGCTATGTGTATTGGGACTGGTCGCGCCTTCGAAGGTACCGATCGCAACTTCGTAGTCGTTGCGAGTGTCGATTAATGTCACGTCGGGATCACTAATCAAATCATTCCAGTCTTGTGGATCGACATATGTGCCCACGGTATCGTTGGGATCGATTCCTTCAACGCCGAGCGTAACGATCTCTTTCTTCAACCGCACTCGCGAACGCCGAAATGGCATCTCATCGCACTGAGACTCTTTGACGTCTAAGGCCGCGAACTTCTCATCCGACCGAAGGTATTGAAGCACCGCGTCGATTCCTTCCCGCGATCCAGCAATCGTACCGTTGATGCCCTCAGGCGCAATAAGCAGCGTCCCTTTGACCGACCAACGGTTCAATTGATCCAGGATCGGTTGTTGTCGATCTCGAAAATCGGGTAGCGAGACAAAGCGGTAAAGTGCCGCGACGATAATCACGTCGTAAGTTCCAAAAAACTAAAAGGGATACGAGTCAGTTTAAAGCGAGCTTCGTTTGACCGGGACGCTACCGCCCCAACCAAGTTTTTCACGCAGCGCACGATAATCATTTTGGCCTGCGACCGACAACATTTGAAAGGTGGTATCCGCTCGCTCGATACGAATTCGGTCTTCTGGCAAAATTTCGCTGAGAATCCGACCGTCAATCACAAGCCCAGTCGAGTCATTAGGCTCGGTAACTCGCAGTTCAAATATGGAGTCTGCTGAGTCCACCAAAGGGCGGTACGTAAGTGTGTGTGGGCTAATGGGCGAGATCACAATCGCTTGCAAAGTCCGACGTAGAATAGGGCCACCCGCGGACAAGTTGTGTGCGGTCGAGCCCACTGGCGTTGCAATGATCAATCCATCGCAACGATAGCGAGTCGCGAGATGCCCGTCGGCGTACAGATCCATTTCCAGGATGCGGTAAGGCGGCCCGCCCAACACGGCCACTTCGTTGAGCGCCAATTGCTTCGCGTGAACTTCTCCACGACGGATCAAGGTTGTATCGAGCATCAAGTGATCGACAATCGTAAACTCACCGTCGCACACTCGCGGCCAGGCGTCGAGAAAATCGTCGGGCGAAAGCGCCGCCAGGAAACCGAGTCGCCCGCAATTGACTCCCAAGACCGGAATCTGGTGATTCCCCATTTGCCGAGCCGACTGCAGAATCGAACCATCGCCACCGAGCACGATGACCAGGTCCGCCTCGCCAGTCGAAAAATCGTATTTAAATTCCAAGTCCTCAGCGACAATGTCCGCGCGCTCGGCGATTGCCGGACGCAACCTTTTCAGTTCCGCGCGAACTCGTTCACGGTCGGGCACGCCGAGTATGACAACCCGAGGTCGAACGCTGGGGTCAGTCCCCCAAAGCGGTTGAGGACGTTGTGATTGAGAGTCGGGCATGCGCGGGCACACAGTTAGAGCAAGTGATGAAGCGAGCATCACTATAGCTGATGAAGTACATCACCGAGAAAAGCAGGTTGGCCTGGTGGCTTCCTTTTGACGAAATGAAGCACACAGGCCATCGGAACTGACTAGTTCTGAATCGCAACACTGGCGCAAGATTGGTCGCGACAGACTTCAGCGATCGCCGCCGAGCTAAGTGAACTGGCATGCAACAGATCGTTTCGATCACCGTGCTCAATGAACTCATCGGGTATGGCAAGCACAGTCACGCCACGCGTATCCAAACGTTGCTCCACGGCCGATTCGATAAAGGCGGAACCAAACCCACCCATCTTTGCACCTTCTTCGACCGTGACCACAAACTTATCTGCTTCGATCACGCGGCGAACCATCTCGTGGTCGATTGGCTTAACAAACCGAGCATTAATGACTTCGATGTCGAGTTCGCCGGCAAGCTGCTCGGCCGCTTCGAGCGCCTGATCAAGCAATGCACCAAAGGCCACGATCGTTCCATCGGTTCCCTCGCGGACCACTTCGCTCTTACCAAGCTCGATGGGGGACGGAGCGCGATCAAGTTCAAGTGCGGACGCCTTCGGGTAACGAATGCTTGAAGCATGCTCGAATTGCAACGCTGCATCAAGCATCATTGAAACCTCGCCGGCATAGCCCGGTGCCATGCAGATCATGTTCGGAAACACACGCATGTATCCGATATCAAAGAGTCCATGGTGCGTTGGCCCATCGGGTCCGGTTAATCCAGCACGATCGAGCAGGAACACAACTGGTAAATCTTGCAGTGCGACCTCTTGGAAGATTTGATCGTAACTTCGTTGCAAGAAGGTGCTGTAGATATCGACGATTGGTCGAAGCCCGGTTTTACACTGACCCGCCGCGAAGGCAACCGCGTGTGATTCGCAAATGCCAACATCAAAGAAGCGATCGGGAAATTGTTCCCGAACGGGTTCAAGCTTGTTGCCCTGGCACATCGCCGCAGTGATGACAGTGACTCTTTCGTCGGCTGCCATTTGTTTGCGAATCGCTTCACGAGCGTGAAACGTGTACGCTGGATTGCCGTCGCTCTTTAAGGTGATGACCTCACCCGACTTCTCTTGGAAAGCCGGCGGGGTGTGGAAATAAACAGGGTCTTCGGCCGCAGGCTTGTAGCCGTGTCCCTTTTCGGTAACAACGTGCAATAAGACCGGTCCCGACGTTTCTCGAGCCATCGCAAGGTACTTGCGAAGCAAAGTCGTATCGTGCCCGTCGATGGGGCCGACATAGCGGATCCCCAATTCTTCGAACAACATCCCACCAAGCAATCCAGCTTTGACGCCTTCCTTCATCTGTGCGAGCAATCGTTCGGCGGGATCGCCAAACATGGGAACTCGATCGAGCAGCTTCACGACTTCGCTCTTGAGGCCCGAATACAACGGTGTGCCCCGAAGTCGATCTAGATACTGGGCAACCGAACCTACCCGATGACAAATCGACATTTTGTTGTCGTTAAGCACGATCGTCAGATCGTCGCCAAGTTCGCCAGCATTGTTGAGTGCTTCAAACACGATGCCGCTTGGGAATGCACCGTCACCAATCACGGCCACAGACTTTCGATTCGGCTCACCGCGCAACTTGTCGCCGCTGCGAAGACCCACCGCAGTGGAAACGCTGCATCCCGCATGGCCGGTCATGAACAGGTCGTATTCGCTTTCGTGCGGATTGGGATACCCCATCAATCCACCCTGGGTGCGAATAGAAGCGAAATCGTGATAACGCCCCGTGACCAACTTGTGAGGATAAATTTGGTGGCCGGTGTCCCAGATCAATCGGTCGCTGCGAAAATCAAACTCGCAGTGCAGGGCCAAACAGAGCTCCACGACACCAAGATTGGACGCGAAGTGGGCCGTTCGCGTCGCCAACAAGTTGCAGAGCACATCGCGAATTTCCGAAGCCACCATCTGCAATTGGTCGGGCGTCATATCCCGCAGCGGCATTGCATCGGTCAATCCAGCCAACAACGGGTGCTGACCAAGGGGATGATGACCTTGATCGTCTTGGGTTGCGGATTTTGACTGACCGGGATCAGTTCCGCTTTTACTGTGAGATCGGTTATTCAATTTGTTCGCTCCAATACGTAGTCCGCCAACCACAGTAACCGCTCGGCGGAGTCCGCGAAAAACAAAGCTTCGCGTTTTGATGCTTCGATCAATTCGCGTGCTTTCTCTCGAGAGGCCTCAATGCCTAGTAATCCTGGGTATGTCAATTTTCCTCGATCGGCGTCTTTGCCTGCTCGTTTGCCCAACGTGTCAGTGTCGGCCGTGTAATCCAAGTTGTCGTCAGTGACCTGAAAAGCAAGTCCCAAATGTTCGGCATATCGGCCCAGCGAAGCCCGAGCTTCCTCGCTGGCACCGGATAATACGGCTCCCAAATCCAATGAGGCCGAAAACAACGCCCCGGTTTTGCGGCGGTGAATCGACTGCAAGGAGGCCAGCAATGCAGCACTGGATTCCCCACCTTCGGGTGATGATCCCAGTACTGTACGGCCTTTGACACCCATTGGGTCGGTTTCGGCCATCAAATCATCAGCTTGACCGCCAACAAGGTGGGCCGCGCCCGCCGCTTTAGCGAGAATTCGTGTCGCTTCGATCGCTCGCTGGGGATCGCGAACGTGATTGGCAATTTGCGCGAACGCCTCGGCCTGCAACGCATCACCGGCAAGAATCGCGATCGCTTCGTCAAATTCGATGTGCACGGTAGGCCGACCTCGACGCAGGTCATCGTCGTCCATTGCCGGCAAATCGTCGTGAATCAACGAGTACGCGTGGATCATTTCCACCGCGACGGCGCCTGGCATGACCTCGGCGATCGCTGAATCCGTCAGATTGCCCAGCATTCCGCCGCACGCTTCCGCTGCCATCAAGACCAACAACGGTCTCAATCGTTTGCCGGGCGCCAGAACAGCGTAACGCATCGCATCAGCGAGTCTGGTCGGACACCCATCGCCAAAGTTGCACGCAGCGATCAAGCCGGCCTCAACAGCAGGCCTTAGATCGTCGACGCCACGATAGGCGTCAGTAGAAGCGGAAGAGATAGGCACGATGGAGCGGGTTCGCGGAAAGCAGGCTGAATGACGAACTGCCGAGCAGGGTTACGTGGACGTCACTCCACCAGTTTAAAAAAGCCCAGCCTCGCCGTCCACGCTATCTCCATCAAGGGCATCATCGTCACCATCAGCGACACGTGGGGTGCGTTTGGACGTTGATTTCGACTTCGACGCAGTCGGCTTGCCAGCGGCGGATCGAAATTCAGTTTCCGGCATCGGCTCGGTGATAGGGTTGCCATCAACGTCAAAACCCGACAACAAAGTAACTTTCTGCTCCGCTTTCGCCAAAATCTTGTGGCATTCCTTCAGACGCCGAACGCCCAACTCGTATTGCGATAGGGAGTCCGTCAAGTCAAGTTCGCCCGATTCGAGCTTTCGAACGATCGCTTCAACTTCCGCAACCGCGACTTCATAAGTCATCGATGCATCTAACGAATCGCCCTCGCCGTTGCCACCGGCATGGGATGCGGAGCGTGCTGCCTTCTTCTTCGCCATCGTTTCTCTCGACACCTGTTTCTTTTTGACACCTGGCCGAATGTAACCTAGGTATTCCCTATAGCCACACGCTACCGCTTTACCGCGACATCCGCTTGGGATTCGTTTCGGTCAGGCTGTGACTGTTGTAGTGATCCTAACGTCTTTCACCTCTTTTTGTCTTCACTGGTACCCTCATGGCGCGTAAGTCTCGACCAAAAAATCGAAACAACGCTGCTGCGTCGAAAAAAAAGCCAAGCGTTGCACAAACGGTTGCTTCCGAGTTGCCTGCGCCATCCGAGGCTGCGCCGTCGGAGGCGACACCACTTCACACCGCACAAGCCGAGCCAGCGCAAGTGGAGCCAGCGCAAGTGGAGCCTGAGCAAGTGGAGGCCACACAAGCTGAGACTTTGCAAGCTGAGCCTCTGCAAGCCGATGCTGCGTCACCTGAATCCACGTCAGTCATAGACGCGATTGGCAATAACACTCGATTGATTGAACGATTGCTCGAGCAAGTAGCAAGCCTGGAATCTCGCTCAAGCGTGCCCCCGTTTGCGAGCGAATCCAACGAAGACTTGCTTGCGGAAATTGCTGCGGCGAACGACGAGATCGCTGAACTTCAACATCGTAACGAGCATCTTCTTGCCGAACGAGGCAAACTCGTCTCGGACCTTCAGGCCCGTGACGCACGTATCAGCGAATTGCAACAGCAATCCGAAGACTTGGCCAAGCGAGCGGCGCACACGCATGTCAACCAAGCCGTCGCGACCAACCAGTCCGGCAGCGTCGATGCGTTGTCGTGGGAAGAACGAAAGCAGTTAATCCTGCGCCAGATGGAAGAAGACACGTTCGATGCGGAACGATTCGTCGAGTCGCTTAGCGGCGGGACCGACGGCGCCGAAGAAGCGGAACCAAAAACCGCTGAAGAACTTATTTCCGACTTGATCGACCAACTGGAACAATCTGAACGAGAACTGGCCGCGAGAAACGATGAGATTGGCGAACTGAAGGCGCTCCTGCAAAACCAATCGGAAACTCGTGACAGCGGTGTCGCGATCGGCGCCGCCGCCATCGCGCAAATGGTGGACTCGGATGAATTGGTCATGCAGGAACGAGAACGGTTGCAAATGCTGCAAGACCAGTGGGAAGAGAAGTTCCGAGCCTGTGAGATCGAAGCATCGCTCGAACGAGCGAAACTTTCGCGTGAACGCCAAGAAGTTTCGCGAATGAACGAAGAATTGCAGGATCAACTCGCTCAACTTCGCCGTAACGAAAAGCAAGACGAGGAAACCGGTGGCGCAACGTCTCGCCGTTGGTTCGCTAAACTCGGCTTATCGGACGACGCGTCTTAGAATCCGCCCGCGAAGGCGAGTCTTGGCTCACGCATGGCGATTTCGCGTCGAAGCTTGTGCCTGCTTCCTTGAGTTTAAAGACATTCACCGCTGCGCCGCGATTGAAATCGGTCGCGGCCGGATCCTTCTGCACGGGGTGTCTCCCGATGCCAAAAACGCGTCTTTGCAGTAACCTGTAGCGAAACCAATTTCGCTTCCCATGTTACTTTGACGCTTCATGTCTGATCTGACCTCACAAGCTGAGCACCCTCAACTTTCCAGCGAAGAGATACGAGTGGCGAGCGAGCCGTTTCGGCGTATCGTCGCCGAGGTTGGCAAAGTCGTTGTCGGCCAAGAGATCCTGATACGCCGCATGCTAACGGCATTACTGGCTGGTGGTCACCTATTGATCGAAGGCGTGCCGGGGCTTGCAAAAACAACGGCTGTTTCATCGCTTGCCAAGGCAGTGCAAACCGACTTCCAGCGATTGCAGTTCACGCCTGACTTGTTGCCCGCCGACCTCATCGGAACTCAAGTCTATCGCCCCCAGGATCAAGCCTTTGTCGTCCAGAAAGGTCCTATCTTTTCAAACCTGATTCTGGCCGACGAAATCAATCGTGCTCCGGCCAAGGTGCAAAGTGCATTGCTTGAAGCGATGCAGGAACGCCAAGTCACGATCGGTAGCGAGACATTCCCACTCGCCGAGCCTTTCTTAGTGATGGCGACGCAGAACCCAGTTGAACAGGAAGGGACCTATCCGTTACCGGAAGCTCAAATGGATCGCTTCTTGATGAAGGTCGTCGTTGATTACCCCAATCGCGATGAAGAGCTGTTAATTCTGAGGCGAATGTCAAAGACCGATAAAACGATCGCACTTAACGCAGTCACGTCCCCCGAGGAAATTCTTTCGGCAAGAAAATACGTCGACCGAATTCACGTCAGCGCCGCAATCGAAGAATACATCGTTGACTTGGTAATGGCTTCGCGGAAACCGGTAGCTTACGGCTTGCAATTGGAAGGTTTTATTCAGTTTGGTGCCTCACCCCGAGCCACCATCAACCTGACCCTATCCGCTAAAGTTGAAGCCTTCCTTGACGGGCGTAGCTTTGTCACCCCACAAGACGTCAAAGCCATCGCGATGGATGTGTTGCGACATCGGATTACGGTTACCTACGAAGCCGAAGCTGAAGAAATGACATCGGAAATGATCGTACAAACGATCCTCGATGGCGTGCGAATCCCATGATCCCCGCCGATGTCATTCGCAACATTCGTCGAATCCAAATCAAGTCGTCTCATATCGTTGACGACTTGCTTGTCGGTCGTTGGCATTCCGCGTTCAAAGGCCGCGGAATGGAATTCGAAGAAGTGCGTCCTTATCAAGTGGGTGACGACGTTCGCTCGATTGACTGGAACGTGACCGCTCGGGCCGGTGAACCGTTCATCAAACTGTTTCGTGAAGAACGCGAAATGTCAGTCGTCCTACTCGTTGACATCAGCCGTTCGCAAGATTTTGGCAGCGTCCATCAAACCAAACGACAACTGGTGACGGAGTTAGCGGCTACTCTCGCCTTCAGCGCCATCAAGAACAATGACAAGGTCGGACTGACCATGTTCTCGGACATGATCGAACAGTCGTTGCCTCCGAGGCAGGGTTCCCGTCACGTTCTTCGGATCATACGCGAACTGCTCTACACCGATCCGGTAGGGACTCGCACCGACATTACCGCAGCGCTTGAACATCTTGGTCGCACGAGTCGTCGACGACGTGTTGTCTTCTTAATCAGTGACTTTCAAGACCAGGGGTACGAACAAGCATTGAAGGTGATGCGACGAAAGCACGACATCATCCCCGTCCTTGTTCGAGACAAACGGGAAAGTGAACTTCCCGCGATGGGCTTGGTGGCTCTTCGCAGTCCAGAAACGGGTCAGATTGTTGAAGTGGACACAACGAGCCGACAATGCCGGGCAAGATTCCACGCGATGATGATTGACAAGCAAAAACGTACCGACCAGATGCTATCCCGATTGCGTCTCGAACCCATTCGGCTTGAGACAGGCGGCGACATGATCGAGCCGCTGACACGCTACTTTGATCGACGTCAAGCCAAGGCATGAATACTCACCTCTATCCCCACCGATGTTTGGTGATCGTGTTATTGATGTGGGTTCTTCCCGGCACGACCTCCGCAGACATCGCGGCCGCTCAACCCACGACGTCTGCTCCTATGCAAACCGTGACCGAGTCGTCCGAACTTGCCGAAGTCACAATCTCGCTTGAACGCGGCGAGATTCAAATCCTAGAGCCATTTGACGTCGTCGTTCGCACCGTCACTCGATCGGGTACCTTCGTTACTATCGACGAAGCGTTTGATGACGAGGTTTCATTTCCGAACCTAGAGATCTTAGACCGCTCTGTTTTTCGCAGCGGTAGCGAAACTTCACCCGAGACAGAGTTCCGGTTTCAAGTGCAAGCATTTCGTACCGGGCAACATACGATTGGCAACATTCCGTTCAATGTAGAGTCCATCGCGAACCAGAACGCTACCGATTCGCTGATGTCACCTTCGCTCGACTTTTCGGTTAAGAGCATCTTACCCGAAGGCCATCAGCCTTCGGAATTACGTGACCTGAAACCCGCTGCATCCACGTCCATTGAAGAAACTTCGACTTGGTGGCTACCTGCGGCCATCTTTCTAGCACTGGTCTTAGCCGCGGCGTTTTGGCGAAGGCGAAAGCGATTAAGCACTGCACGTCAAGCAACCCGATTGATTTCCGAGATTGACGCCTTGGAAAGTTCTGTTCAATCCGGCAACACCGACTACGCGACTGCGATCGATCAACTCTCTCGTTGGATGATCAACTGGATCTCGCAAGTCTGCGGGATCGAAGCGGCAAGCAAGGTGAGTAACGAACTGCTACCGCTGCTGCGGCAACGAGGTTGGGACGATTCCGCGATGCTTGCGCTCCGCGACGTTCTAGACCAGGACACTGCGTACAAGTATGGCGGATTGAAACCAGAATCGTCGACCAATCGTGGCCAGACTTTCAATCATGCTCGACACGTGGTGCGATATAGTATCAGCAAATCGCAACGATCAGACGTTGTTTCGGATCAGGTCGCGACCTCTCAACGTGAGGTGCACGCTAAATGAGCTTGTTCCTTCACCCTTGGTATCTGTTGCTTCTTCTTTTAATTCCGCTGCTGATTTGGTTACGTAAGCGCACTCGAGTCGCCGCGATCGAGTACTCGTCGGTTGTTGAAGGCGTTGAATTCCCTCGAACGCTTCGCCAGCGTTTGGCCTGGTTGCCGACCGCTTTGTCGTTGATCGCGATGACGCTACTGATCATTTCACTTGCTCGTCCGCGGCAAGGCAAAGAACGAACGGTTTACAGTTCCGAGGGCATCGCCATGGAATTAGTAGTCGATCGCAGCGGTAGCATGATGGCGCTTGACTTCATGGTCGAAGGTAGTCGGGTTGATCGCCTGACCGCAGTCAAGAAGGTTGCCAGTGAGTTTGTGCTAGGCGACGAAGACGACGAAACCATGAGTGGCAGGACTAGCGATCGTATTGGATTGGTCGCGTTCGCCGGTTACGCCGACGCCATTACACCACCCACTTTGGATCACTCGTTTCTGGTCAAGTCACTTAACCGAACCCAAATCGCCCATCAGAGCGAGGACGGAACGGCGATTGGCGATGCGTTAGCATTGGCAACCGAAAAGCTCAATTCGCTGAAGTCAAAGACGGACGCTGAAGTGAAAAGCAAAGTCATCATCCTGCTTACCGATGGTGAAAATACTGCGGGCGAACTCGATCCCGAAGCCGCTGCGGAACTGGCCAAAACACTTGGCATTAAGGTTTACACGATCGGCGTTGGAACCAAAGGCCGAGCCCCGTTTCCGGTCCGACGAAATCGTTTAGGCGAGATCATGGTCGATTACATCGAGGTCAACATCGATGAAGAAACACTCACATCCATCGCCAACCTCACTGGTGGAAAGTATTTCCGAGCGACCGACACCGACTCACTGAAGCAGATCTATGCAGAAATCGACGAGCTTGAGCGAACCGAATTTGAAACCGATCGCTTTGTCGACTACCGCGAATGGGCCGTAACGACTTTCACCTTTCGAGGCTGGCGTATCCCTGGCCTAGTGGCGATTGCCAGCCTTTGCATGGCGTTAAGTCTTGCCTTGTCTCAAACTGTTTTTCGGCGTTTGGCTTAAGGAGACAACGATGGATAACCTTCAAATTGGCAACGAGCATTTCATCCCATGGTTTGCGTTGCTCGCCGTGTTCTTCTCGTTGGTCTTGATGGCCGGGTTTTGGCGACGCAAGGTGTCTCGTCGATTCGCAGAATCAAATCAGTGGCAGCGAATGTTCGATCAAAGTGCCTCGACTTGGACGACCGTCGCATCGCTCTTGCTGCTGGTGTCATTGGCGTTTTCTTGGATTGCAGCCTTGGACATTCGCTGGGGACGAGTTTCTCGCGAGGTCCCGCAGCGAGGAATCGAAGTCATTTTCGCTTTGGACGTTTCGCGCAGCATGTTGGCCGAGGACGTTGCTCCTAATCGGCTTGAACGAGCCAAGCAAATGATCAAAGACACGGTTGCCGAGATGGCGGGTGATTCCGTGGGATTAGTTATTTTCGCTGGTGAATCTCGCCAAGCGATTCCCATGACTAGTCACTACGATGATTTCCGCAGTCGGCTCGACGAGATTTCGCCAATCGACATCAGTCGCGGTGGCTCACGTTTGGGAGACGCGATTCGGTCGGCCGAAGATGGCTTTCTAAACTCTGCGTCTAGCAGCCGCGCGATTGTGTTGCTGACCGATGGTGAAGACATGGAAAGCAATCCAGTTCAAGCAGCCAAGACTGCCAAGGATGAAGCCGGCATCACTGTCTTCACGATAGGCTTAGGCGACATGACCAAAGGAGCCAGGATTCCGACCCAACGTGATCGCTATATCGAGTACCAGGGCGAACAGGTGTGGTCCAAGCTTGATGGAAAAGTGCTCGAGCAGATGGCTGAAGCAAGTGGTGGTGCTTACATTCCCGCCGGCACGAAACAGGTCAACATGGCCGATTTCTACAGCTTGTACTTGTCCTCGCTCGAACAAGATGTCCTGGAAACACGAACAGTCGACAATTACGAAGCGCGGTTCCAGTGGTTCGTTGCGCCTGCAATCGCGTTATTAGCAATCTCGCTTTGGCCACGGCGGTCGCGACAACGCCAATCGCATTAGCCCTCGGCTATGTGATCATGACTGACCAAGATCATCCCACTTCACGCTATCCCCGCGATAGCTAGCCACCGTTCCCAGTATCGCCGTCAGCGTACTCTTGGCAGCGTAATCAAGTTCGTTCACCTGTACTCCCTCTCGCAGTGATTTCACGAAATGATCCAACTGCATTTGCTGGCCATTACCCTTGCTAGAGTTTGACGAACTCTGCCAAATCTTTTTGCCAGACAAGTCACGGATCGTTCCCGTCACTAAATCACAAACACCTTTGGATCCGTGAACCGCTTCGATCACACGAAGAGATTTGGAGTGGCGTTGACTCAACGATTGGCGTTGACATTGCAGGAACAACGAAACGCCGCTCGGATAAGTGAATTCGACTGCATGATGATCAAACACATCGGGGCCGCTACCACTTCCTTGCTCTTCCCCATTCACCGCCGGGGAAAGTCCGCCTTGCCCACATGCAATTGCGGGATGATCACCGAAAATATGGTTGAACAGATCTAGTGTTTGGACCTGATGTTCGTTGATCAGATCTCCGCTGTGCGATCGAAAATGTCGCCAATTGCGAAGTTCGTATTCAAGCTGACTTTCTTTATCGCGTTGAGGTTGGACGGGTGAAGTGCTGCCTTTCCAATACGCTTTGGCATACTGAAGATCACCCAGAATGCCACCATGAATCGCATCGACGCATTCCATGGTTCGCAGGTCATGCCGGCGTTGCAATCCGACCGCAACGGAAAGCCCCTTCGACTGCGCAACTTTGCCAGCTTCTAAAATCTGATTCACACCCGCAGCGTCGACTGCTACCGGTCGTTCCATAAAAACCTGCTTGCCGGATTCGACAGCAAGGCTGAAGTGATCAGGTCGAAAGACCGGCGGCGTGGCAAGAATGACCAAGTCAGCATCGCTATCGATAACGCCACGGAAACCGTCCAGGCCTGAAAACCGAGCAACATGATCACAGTCCGCGGGATCGCGTGCGGCGACTCGTCCTTTGATTGTTCGGTAAGCGGTCTGCACCGCGTGCTCAAACATATCGGCCATCGCCACCAACTTCACTCCGTTGGCGGACGTGTCCGATGATGCCGTATTCATCGTCGAAATCGCAGCGGCCGTGCCTCGCCAGCCGCACCCAACCAAACCGATCTTAATCGTGTCGGATCCGATCGCGTGAGCAGCACGTGCAGGGGAAAGCCCCGCACCCGCGATGGCACTGCCTGCCAAAATCAGGCCGCTACCCTGGATGAACTTTCGACGCGTTGGAGCTAGTGAGACGTCAGATCCATCCTTATTTGGCGAAACGAGTTCACTCACACCCGTTTTGTCAGGATCGGACTTTCGGCGACTACGCGAGCGTTTGGACATATAAATTTCGTGTCGAGGTGGGCGTTTCCAACGTGCCACCAGTCTAACCGGCCGTCCCGATTGCGACAAATCACGGCAATTGCCTGGAAATAAGGTAGCATGACACGCCTGGTGAGCTGCTGGTGACGGCGAAAACCGAGTGGCTAGGGCCAGACGTGCCAACATCGTTAGCTGACATCGTTAGCTGACATCGTTAGCTGACATCGTTAGCTGACATCGGCATCCACCAAGGCTTCACACACCGACGTCAATCTTCGTGATCGTGACCTTCGTGATCATGGTCATCGTGATCGTGGCCGTCATGATCATGGCCGTCATGCTGATGAGTGGACTCGGCAGCTTTCTGGGCTGCGCGAATACGGTCTTGTTCAGCTTGCAACGCGGCCCTGACGTCGAAGTACTTCACTTCCGGCAGCGTGTCGGGACGACGCAGCACAGTTGTTTCTAGAATCCGATCCGGCGGCAGTTGCATTTTCTTCTCTTCCGCTTTCTTCGAAGGATCGACTCGTCTCAATCTCGATACCACGTCCATGCCTTCGATCACGCAACCAAAAACAGTTTGCTCACCAAGGTTTGCGACAATCGGCATGTACAAGATGGCGAACTGACTGCTTGCCGAGTTCGGCACAAACTCGCCCGAGGTCGATCCGGGGACGGGCAACTTGGCCATGACGAGATAACCGCGCAAAGCCGTTCGAGTGACTTCCGGATCAAACTCGTCCACTAGAAATTTGCCGCTGCCGCCGCTTCCCAAACCGGACGGGTCGCCGGTGAGGGCAAGCATGTTGTCAACGACCTGATGGAAGTCCAGTC
Source organism: Rubripirellula amarantea (assembly GCF_007859865.1). Taxonomy (NCBI): domain Bacteria; kingdom Pseudomonadati; phylum Planctomycetota; class Planctomycetia; order Pirellulales; family Pirellulaceae; genus Rubripirellula; species Rubripirellula amarantea. The sequence goes on from NZ_SJPI01000003.1 coordinate 87,292, forward strand.
CATCGTAGAACCCTTGTTCCACCAAATTGATGAAGTTTGCAACAGTCGAGGGCGCTTCATTGATAAACAACTCTACGGTGAACTCGCCTTGGGTGGTCACAAACTTCACTCGCGGCAAGTCGTCCGCTTGGGCTTCCTGCTCACGAATTTCGCTTTCCTTCTCCCAACTCTTCTCGAGCTCTTCCAAAGAGATGAACATGCCAATGTCCACCTTCTCCATGTCTTTTCGATCAATGGCCTCGTAGAGCCTTTTCGCGATATCAAACTTTCCAGAGACCAGCGCTGACCGAGCACCCGCCTTGAAAAGTAAAAGATACCTAGCGCCGCCATCAATCAACCGAGCGGCACCCTCAGCGGTAGATAGGTTATAGATCCCGCGTTCAAAGCGATGTTGGATCATCGTCAAAATGTACTGTGCCGCTTCTTCGTTTCCAGTGATCCGACTCAAATCCAAAGCAGCCGTGTACGTTTCGTCCATCAAACTTCGAACTTCATCTCGTTTGACGGTGTAGCTTTCACGATCCGCCTTTGACCTTGCCTCGGCATTGAGATAGCGGGTGTAAATGAGTCGCTGTTGGACGACCGCTGTTTCGAGTTTGTGACGAGCGTCTTCAAAGGCTTTGGTTAGCCGTTCCACTTCGGCAAGATATTCGGGATCGTTCGTGAAATCCTGCTCGGCTTCTGTCGATGCATCGGCCTGCATCGGCCCGGCCCCCGAACCGATCTCGCCCGTGATCGGCGGGCCCAAATCGGGTAGCGCCAATTCGGTAGATTCAGCACCTGAGTCGCTGGAGGTCGAGGGCGCTTCTTGAGCTGACGCCTGCGTGGAAAACAAGCCTAGAAGGGCAAAGATCGCGACCGCGCAGCCACTTGGCAATGTGGGCAGGGAAGAAATTCGTAAAGACATCGGCGACTTTGTTGGGAACAGGAATAACGTATTTTGCCGCGGCAGAGCCCGACTTTGTCGCTCGACGCGGTTGGCATCCGGACATTACGTACTCAGCAGCCAATCGGTTTGCCATCGCCAAGCGATTTGATACCGCTATATTGCCCGCCATGAAAGGTCCAAACTCCAAACGCAACAACTCTGGCAAGAAATCCGGTATCAGCAAGAAGTCGGATTCTGGCAAGAACTCAGCCCCTAAAAATTCGTCCGGCAAGCCAAGCAAGGTGATCAAACCGCTCAAATTGCGCATCATCGGAGGCGATATGCGTGGCCGTACGGTGACTTATCACGGTGCCGACTTCACGCGTCCGATGAAGGACAATATTCGCGAGAACTTGTTCAACATTCTTGGCAGAGCGATCAAGAGTTCAGTCGCGTTCGACTTATTCGCGGGAACCGGCGCGTTGGGATTTGAATCGCTTAGCCGAGGTGCCAGCTCGTGCGTCATGGTCGAACAAAACCGCCAAGCGGTTCGCGAGATCCAAAAAACAGCCGAGACGCTCGACGTTGCTGGTCGGACCAAGATCATCGCCTCGGATACCTTTCGAGTCGCGGGAAGCTTGCTTGCCGTTCCCGCTCAAGACACACCTTGGATCGTCTACCTTTGTCCGCCTTATGCGCTGTGGACGGAAGCGTTCGATCCTTTGATGTTGATCTTGAAAACTGCGATCGCCAACGCGCCTCCGGGCAGCGTGATTGTTACCGAGACCGACAAGACGACTGACCTCGACACGTTTCCACCAGGGGATTGGGACTACCGTACCTACGGCAAGACCACGCTGGGCTTCATCGAACCAGCCAATCGTTGTGGCGCGCTGAGCTGAAAGCTGCGTTGGCCTGAAAGCTGCGTTGGCCTGAAAGCTGCGTTGGCCTGAAAGCCTGCGATGAGCCTACAACGGGCATCGAGTTGGACTTAGACGCAGCGTCTCGGTTGATTTGCCATTTCGTTTAGCTGGCAACTAAAGTGCCGGCTTCGGCGTCTTGGTCAAGAGCGTCAGCGGCAATCCATCCGCTCATCATGACCATGGGCATTCCCGGGCCAGGATGAGCCGCACCGCCAGCCAAGTACAACCCTTTAATATCTCGGCGTCGGTTCGCAGGCTTAAACGCACCCAAGTACTTCCCGTGGCTCGCCAAGCCATAGATGGCTCCGTTGAGAACTCGATATCGGTTATGAATACCTTCGGGTGTCAGTGAAGCCTCCGTCACGATCGCGTCACGAATACCATCCATTCCCGCGGTTCGTTCCAACTTGTTCAAAATCACGTCGCGATACTGAGGCAACATTTCTTTCCAGTTGTGCCCGGGACGCAGGTAGGGTGTGTGGACAAGGATATACAACGCCTCACCGCCCTCGGGTGCCACGCTTGGTTCACTGACCGACGGCGCACAAACATACGCGCTAGGATCCGGTGCTGGCTCACCGCGGTGGTAAATGTAATCAAACTCTTCTTCGGGATCTTTCGAAAACACAAAGTTGTGGTGCAAGAGCTGCTCGTAACGTCGATTGAGCCCCAAGTACAACACGACACCGCTGCAGGCCGGTTCGCGATCATTCTTCTTTTCGAACTGAGCCGATTCTTTCGTTCCTTCCAACAATTCGCGGTAGGTACGAACTGAATCACAATTGCTAACCACAGCATCGCATTGGATGACTTCGCTAGTTGCCGTGACCACTCCGGTGACCTCACCGTTACGGACTTCGATTTTCATGGCATCGGTCCCAGTGCGCACGTCGACTCCCAAACGATCGGACAAGGCGGCTAACCCTTCTGGAATCGCTCGAGTTCCCCCTATGGGATACCAAATCCCCTCATCCGTCTGCATGTGAGCGATGCTGCACAAAACAGCGGGGGACGCGTACGGCGATGATCCGACGTACTGGGTGAAGTGATCCATCATTTGGCATACTCGTTCATCGGGCACATGTGACCGAACGACCGAGGCAACGCTTCGCCCCATTTTGAGCGACAACACATCCTTTAGCACCGCAGCCGAAAATGCGCCGCCGACATCCATCGTGTCTCGCAGTCCACCGACCGAACGCCAGAAAAAGAATCGATCCGAAACGCCGTGCAACTGTTCGCTCATCTTCATGAATCGCTGATAGCCTTCGCCACTGGCTCGCGACTGGGTAAAGCTGTCGATGTTTTGTTGCATCAGATCGACATTAGAAACCAAGTCCAGCACCGTGTTGTCAGCGTCGCTTGCACCGGTCTTGCCGCTGCCTTCAAAGAAACAACGCCACTGCGGATCAAGCTCAAGCATTTTGATGTGATCGTCCACATTCTCGCCAGCTTCGGAAAAGATCCGCTTCAATACACTCGGCAACGTCAAGATGGTCGGCCCCATGTCAAAGCGAAAGCCGTCCTGATGAAGCGCGGCCGCTTTGCCGCCCACCCAATCATTCTTGTCAATCAAAGTCACCTTGTGACCCCGAGCCGCCAAAACGCATGCCGAGGACAAACCCGCCAGTCCACCGCCAATAACAACGACACGCATGGACTTCTTATCGGATGCAATCATGACTGATATTTTTTTGAACGGAGTGTGGTGACAACAAGAAGGCGAAACCCTTTGGATCATTATCCTAAGGAATCAACCTCGCTTCGCCATCTGCCGTAGCGCTGACAATCGTTTTTTCCATCCGCTTCCATGCATTAACGTCAACGCGGCCGTTAAAGTCGCCTGATCGCCGCTTTGCCGAGGCTTCAAGTGCGGCATTAGCTTCCCGTATCGACGGGCAACGACCTTGGGCGTGGTCATCGCTAACAATCCCTCGGCACCCCGAGTGACACCGAATCCGCTGGCGCCTCGCCCACCAAAGGGTAGACGCGGATCGGCCGTGGGAACGATCAAATCGTTGATCACAACTGTCCCCACCTGTAGCTGATCGGCCACCTCACTGGCGCGATCAAGAGGACCGAACACAGACGCGGCCAGTCGAAAGCGGCAATCGTTGATCACCCGAATCGCCTCATTCATATCCTGAACTCGAATTAACGAGATAACTGGCGCGAATAGATCCGAACTTGCAGTTGCCGTGTGGCCATTGGCACCATCCAAGATGACTGGACGTATTCGACCTTTGGACCGTAGGGCCGTTTCGTCAAAATGTTCAAGCAAGTCGACGCAACCGGAAGCAACAGATTTCGCAATCGTATCGCAGACAGTTTCGGCTGCCGAAGGATGCACGCACACTTCGCCGGCATCCTGCAGTCGCTCGCGCAATCGTGGAATGAGCGCATCCATTGTTGCATCAACGGCAATCAAACGCCGTGGTGCGATACACGTTGCACCACTGTTGAACTGCATTCCAAAAACAATTGAATCAGCCGCCCGATCGAGGTCAGCATCAGCGGTAACGATCACGCCGTCGCAACCGCTCAGCTCCATGATCACAGGCGTCAGCGTGCGGGCGGCTTGTGCCATCACTTTTTGCCCCGTTGTTACACCACCCGTTAGAACAATCAAGTCGACGCCTTGGTCGATCGCCGATATCGCAGATTCGTTCGATGAATCGAGCACCGAGATAAACTCACGGGGAACTCCCGCGTCAGTGAACGCTTCGACCAGCAATAAAGTCGCTGCCTCACACCCAACCGCTGGCTTTAAAAGCACTCGATTGCCGGCTGCGAGAGCCTGAGCAGCCTGAACCCCAGGAAGCAACAATGGGTAATTCCAAGCGGCCAGAATCAGAACCTGTCCCATCGGTTGGCGATGGACTTGGCTATGCACTCCCCACAACCAAGCGGGGCGACCGATCGCGCCAAGACGCTTGCTGCGAAGTACCTTGGGACCATTCTTACCGATCCATTTCAAAGCGGCGCAAAGTGGAAAAAGTTCCGCAGTGATGGTTTCGACGGGATCTATCCGCTGATTGCTTGAGCACGAAGCAATCAAGGAATCGGACATGTCGGCGAGCCGTCCAGCAACGTGCGAGAGTGTCTGACAGCGAGCGTGGACGGTCGCTTGGGTCCAAGACCGGTCTGGCAAGAGAGTTTCCGCTCGTTGGGGTCAGTTCTTCACCAATGGCGAAGTCAGGCTAAAAAAAATGCCCCGGTCAGCTGGGGCATTGCCGACCGGGGCGGAGTTTGCGACTGCGGGAGTCGCACTGGGATTTTACCGAACCTGAATCGACTGTCAACTAAATTATCGGTAAAGAACGGCAACGATTCGTACACGTTTGCACACTTTTAACGACTGCGAGATGAAGCTGACGTCGGCGATTCAACCCATTTGGGCAAGTCTTATTGGATACGACTTCAATGCCGCAACGAACCACCAAAGAAATTCGCCTTGCAGTCATCTAGGTACCAGTAGCCCAAACTTCTATAAACTACATTAGTAGAGGAAGAAGTTCCCGCTTGATTTTCGAATCCTGTTTCCTTTTGCCTCGTACGCGTACACATGACTGCAAACGTGACGAGGCGATCCCCAGATTGAGATGCGCACAAATGTCGTTTCCGGCGTTTACGTTCATGACGGCATGCAGGGGACGAAATGCAGCGTGGGAAAGATGGGAACCGTGCGTCGTGCTTCAAGCGGTTTTAAAAGAACGATGCGTCATCCCCAATCAATCGTGGTGAAAGTAGCGATACGATGAGTCGATTAACAACACGAACGAATTCCCCTTGGTGGTCGCGCTAAGTGTCAAACGAATGGAATCCTGGAATTGTTTACGCAGAGCTGACCGATGTCGGCATGCGCCGAGCGAACAACCAGGACTCGATGGCAGCACTTCCCGCCAAATCGGCCGAACGCTTCCGTAGTCGCGGGCATCTCTTCGTCGTCGCCGATGGCATGGGCGCTCACGCTGCGGGCGAGTTAGCGAGTCGCTTGGCCACCGAGCATATCGCGATGCAGTACTTCCGTTCGACCGAAGGAAACACAGCCGACGCGCTTCGCGCTTCGGTTGTTGACGCGAATGCAGAAATTCACCGTCGCGGACAAAGCAATCCTGAATTCCACAACATGGGCACGACCGCTAGTGCCTTAACGATTGGACCTAGCGGTGCCAGAATCGCGCACGTCGGCGATTCGCGCGTTTACCGGTTGCGAGGCGATGTGCTTGAACAGCTCACGTTCGACCACTCGCTCGTTTGGGAGATGGAAGCCAGCGGAAAGTCAGGTGTGAATGTTCCCAAGAACGTGATCACTCGATCGCTGGGGCCGAACTCCCACGTCGACGTTGATGTAGAAGGCCCGTTTCCCATCGAAAAGGGCGACAAGTTCCTAATTTGCAGTGACGGACTAACCGGCTTGGTCCTCGACGAAGAACTTGGGCCCTTGCTGAGCTGCTTAAGCGAAGAGAAAGCTGCACGAGTTTTGGTCGATCTCGCGAATCTTCGCGGCGGACCAGACAACATCACGCTGATCGTGGTTCATGCCGCCGAACCACCGACTCAGTCTACGCCCGATAGCGGTAAGCGAAACGAGCCTTCGAGCGTTTCGCAACGCTCACACAATGCTCCCTTGTCTTTGATCGCAACGGCAATCCTTTGCCTGATCGCAGCGGTTGCCCTTGGATTGGGCGGAATGACAGGACCGATGTTTATCGCTGGGATCTTAGCGATCATCGCGAGTGTTTTCGCCGCGGTTCAATGGTCAAGCCGAGCACATCCCAGCGGAGAGCTGCCATTAAGTTCCAACTCGCAAGCTCCCTATCGCCGCTTCGATGCCAAACCCAATCAAGATCTCTATCACCGGCTCGGCGAGACGGTTGAAAAGCTTCGCGAAGTATCCAATGAAAAGAATTGGATGATGGAATGGGACGCCGTCAATCGACTGCAATCCGAAGGCGCTGAAAAGCTGGCCCAGTCACAATTGCATGATGCGTTGCGATTGCAGGCCGAAGCGATTATCGAAACGATGCATCAACTTCGCGAGCAGCACAATCGTGCCGCTAATGAAACCGCGATCGACACCTAATTCAATTCGCATCGAGACTAGTTTGATGGTCTCGAGCACCGGGTTGGATTCGCGCCGAGCCCAGCTTCACCTGCACAGCGCCCGGTATGATTTGCACTAGCGCCCCGGTTTGATTTGCACTGGCGTCCTGGTCTGATTTGCACAGGCATTCACTTGCTGGTCATCTGCGAACTTTTTTTCCGCAGAAGAGAACGGCGAGGTTGTCTTAGAATTCAACCTTGGCTGGGGATTTAGGCTAGAATTCCAGCATTCGGTCCTCCCACTTCCTCCCACCCCATTTTGCCTGCCATGCCTGACGCTTCCGGTTCCGCTTCCTCTTCTTCAAGCCAAATCGATCACGTCCTCATCGAAGATCGGAAATTTCCGCCGCCCTCAGAATTCACCGCACAGGCCGTCATCAGCAGTGAAGCGCAATATCAAGAACTTTACGACCAAGCGGCCAATAACCGCGATGGTTTTTGGGACGCTCAAGCAAAAGAGAACCTGCATTGGTTTAAACCTTACGACAAGGTTTGCGAATTCGAAGCACCGAACGCCAAGTGGTTTGTTGGTGGCCAAACGAACGCATCGTACAATTGTCTCGATCGCAATATCGATGCTGGCATCGGAGATCGAGCCGCCATCATTTGGGAAGGCGAACCAGGCGATACCCGGACATTGACCTACCGCGAACTGCGTACCGAAGTTTGCAAGTGCGCCGAAGCGATGATCGAGTTGGGCATTGGAACGGGAGACGTCGTCAGCATCTACATGCCGATGACGCCTGAATTGGCGATCACCATGCTCGCTTGCGCACGCATCGGTGCCGTTCACTCAGTCATCTTCGCTGGATTCAGTGCGGAATCCATTGCCGATCGCAACAACGACGCCGGCGCTAAACTCGTGATCACGTCGGATGGACTCTATCGTCGCGGCAAAGTCTTGCCACTTAAAGCGACCGTCGATGAAGCGCTCGCCAAGTCGCCCACCGTTAAACACTGTCTCGTGCTCAAGCGAATCGGCAACGATGACGTTCCGATGAAAACCGGTCGTGATGTCTGGTGGCATGACGTCGTTGACTCCCAACCGGGAACACTGCCCGCGACACCGCTCGACAGCGAAGCGAGTTTGTTCATCCTGTACACATCAGGCAGTACCGGCAAGCCGAAGGGCATTCGTCACACGACCGCTGGGTACAATCTGTGGGCCAAGAAAACGTTTCAATGGGTCTTTGATCACCGCGACGACGACGTGTATTGGTGTACTGCGGATTGTGGCTGGATCACCGGTCATTCGTATGTCGTCTATGGCCCTATGTCGGCGGGCGCAACTTGCCTGATGTACGAAGGCGCGCCCAATCATCCTGCCGAAGATCGGTTTTGGGACTTAGTCGAAAAGTACAAAGTCTCGATTCTTTACACCGCTCCCACAGCCATCCGGGCGTTCATTAAATGGGGTGATGAACATGTTGAAAAACATGATTTGTCGAGCCTGCGGTTGCTCGGTAGCGTGGGCGAAGGCATCAATCCAGAGGCGTGGATGTGGTATCACGAAAAGATTGGTGGCAAGAAATGTCCCATTGTTGATACGTGGTGGCAAACGGAAACCGGTGGCATCATGATGAGCCCACTGCCTGGGATCACAGCTACCAAACCAGGCTCTTGCACCAAACCGCTGCCTGGGGTCATCCCCAAGATTGTCGATGAAACCGGCAAACCGGTTGAAGACAACCATGGCGGCATGCTTTGCATTGCCGAGCCTTGGCCGGGCATGTTGCGAGGTATCTGGGGCGACGACGATCGCTTTGTCGAACAGTATTGGGCAACCGTTCCCGGCATGTACTTGACCGGCGACAATGCTCGACAAGACGAGGACGGATACTATTGGATCATGGGACGAATTGATGACGTGATCAATGTGTCGGGGCATAGGCTCAGCACGATCGAAGTCGAAAGCGCCTTGGTCAGCCACCCTGCTGTGTGCGAAGCCGCCGTTGTCGGTCGTCACGATGACTTGAAGGGCCAAGCGATTGCAGCCTTCGTTACCATCCGCGACGCCCAGCCCGATGAAGCACTGCGGAAGGAGTTAAAGTTGCATGTGCGAAAGCAGATCGGTGCACTCGCTCAACCGGACGACATTCGATTCACGGCGACGTTACCCAAAACGCGAAGCGGTAAGATTATGCGTCGCTTGCTTCGTGATGTAGCATCGGGCCGCGAAATTGTCGGTGACACTTCCACCCTGGAAGACCTGTCATCACTCGCCAAGCTCAATGACGAAGATTGAATCTTAGTACTTGAAACTATGCGGCTTAACGCCGGTAGCACTTTACCGGCGACTAGTGATTAAAGACATTCACGTTGAAACGCGTTGTTCAACGTGACGAGAGCAGCCCGCCCGTGTGAAACGACGCTCCCACTAAGTGGAGGCGTCGACGTTTCGAGGGGGAAGGTTCAATTCCGACGACGTGCTTGCGTGATTCGTTGTCTTGGTCAGGTACGTGTAACCGTCTAACGCCTTTTCAAAAGCGGTAACGGTTTGGCCAGCCTGTTGGTGATCGATCAAATTGTTAGACACTGCGTCTTCGACCGATTCTTGAATACGCTCGACGAGCTCGCGTTCTTCGTATTGCACGTAAGACAGAACTTCCGCCACCGTATCGCCTTTGACAATCGAGCGGATCTTGGTCATGCCCTCTTCGCATTCAACGTGCACTGCATGAGTGTCACCGAAAAGGTTGTGCAGATCACCCAGAATCTCTTGGTACGCTCCCACCATGAAAACCGCTAGCTGGTACGACTGACCAGCGATCGTAGGATGCAGCCGAAGCGTTTTGCAGCGCCCTTCGCTACCGACAAATGAATCCACTTTGCCGTCGCTATCGCAAGTGATGTCGCCCAGGACCGCGTGCCGGGTCGGCGGTTCAGCCAGTCGGTGGATCGGCATGATGGGAAACAATTGATCAATCGCCCACGCATCGGGCATCGATTGGAACAGCGAAAAGTTAACGAAGTAGATATCGGACAACATCCGATCGAGGTGGTTCAATTCCGACGATATACCGTTTTGGTTTTCCGAGATTTCACGGATTCGGTGACACAAGGCAAAGTACAGGTTCTCGGCCGCAACTCGTTGCTCGAGTGGCAAGTAGCCACCGCTGAACAAGTTCATGCAAAGGTCCAATGAAACCTGGGCATCGTGAAACGATTCCATGACATTCGACAGTTCAAGCGAACTGTAAGCAGTCCACAAATCATGGACCGGCTGCTCGTACTCTTCCGGTGGGCCTTCCGGTTCGTTGCTACCTGAACTCTGCCCACCATCCTCGGCCCATTCCGGAATCACAGGTTTCCCTTGGGACGTAACACCCAACGTCTCCATCACCAGCACGCTGTGCTGGGCCGCGACCGCGCGACCACTTTCGGAAATCAATTGCGGGTGAGGAACCTCCGCTTCGTTGCATACCGTTTGCACGTGATAAACCACGTCGTTGGCATACTCTTGCATCGAATAATTCATACTCGATTCGGTATCACTTTTCGTTCCGTCGTAGTCGACCCCCAGTCCGCCACCGACGTCTAGATACTGCAGTCCTGCACCGCGGAGCTTAAGGTCGGCGTAAATCCTTGCGGCTTCTAAAATCGCCGACTTAAGCTGACGAATGTTGCCGATTTGGCTGCCAACGTGGAAGTGCAGCAATTCAAAACAATCAGCCAAGTCCATTTCGATCAACCGATCAAGCGACGCAAGCACTTCGGCGACGGTCAAACCAAACTTGCTTCGGTAACCACCACTGGCTTGCCAACGCCCGCTGCCGCGAGTCGCTAATTTCACTCGCATTCCGAACGTCGGTCGTACACCCACTTCAGATGCCACTCGCAGAATCAAATCCAGCTCGGTCGCTTTTTCGATCACCGGTAGCACCGTGCGGCCAAGACGCTGAGCCATCATCGCAAGGCGAATGAATTCCTCGTCCTTGAAACCGTTGCAGATTATAGGAACACTCACGTCACTCATCGCCACGGCGGCGAGTAGCTCAGGCTTGCTACCGGCTTCGATCCCAAAACCTAACTTGGAACCGGCTGTCACGATTTGCTGGACAACGTCACGTTGCTGGTTGACCTTGATCGGGAACACGCATCGATATCGGTTCTCGTACTGATGATCCGAAATAGCCTGGGCAAAGCAATCGTTCAAACGATGCAATCGATCGCGTAGGATGCCGTTGAAACGCAACAGGATCGGTAGTTCTATGCCGCGATCGGTCAAACTGTCGACCAGCGATTTAAGATCGATCGACGATTGCGCATCACGACCTGGGGAAACCAAAACGGTTCCATTGTCAGAGATGCTAAAGTAGTCGTCTCCCCAGCGATCGATGCCGTATTCCGCCGCTGAGTCTTTGATCGTCCAACGATCTGCCAGAGCCTGCTTCACTGTAAGTATGCTCCGTGTTAGGAGAAGTTGCGTAGGAGAAACGCGAGACCATCGCGGACTACTCTAATGCCGACTGGGCGGCCGTGGTATCTTAGGGTCGCGGCAATTATCATTCCAAGCGTTGCGGCGGTCTAGTAGAGTCATGCTGGTCAGTTTGCGGTAGACTTAGAGAAGAAATTCTTAACGAAGGAAGCATGATGAGCGAAACAGCGCCAAACGGAACATGGGTCGAAATCGAGTTCGATTGCATGCCGCTGCGCACCGTCACACGACTTGACGTTCCTTTAGATGCGTCACCCAAGTACGAGCAATTTGTATTGCGAGTGAAAGCGGCGATGGCCAAGCATGGCACTCACAACTCGTTTTACCTTCACAATGGAAGTTGCGTCTTCCACCTGACGAACGATCCTAACGTAGGATCCGTTGCGTTTGCGTTCGAAGGAACCGTTCTCACTGGGGAAAAGGACCTTCATACTAAAGCCGTGCACGTTACGGTCAGCCTCGCCCGCGAAACCTGTGCTTGGCTGAACGAACCGATGGTCGAGTTCTTGGCGGAATCGGTCAAACACGCGGTGTTGGTCGAATTTGATCGGTACATTAAGGCCGGCGATCTGGAGAAAACTCGCGAGCGAATCGCCAAGATTCAGCAGCAATCGGACGATCCGGATTTATTTGCCGGTATGTACCTTTAGACCATATGCACTTTGCCCCATTGGTCGGCAATCGATCAGCCCGATGCACATTGTCGCCAGACGGTCCAACACGCTTGCCACGCTGCGTCCGTCACCAGGCGGCTGCCGGATGGAACGCCGCGATCATTCGAGGTATGATTTTGTCCTCCCTTGTCCCTTCGGCTTTGCCAGAACGTTCTCTGGCCGTAGGCAAAACCTTTTCGATTCCGAAATTTGATTGAAAGTGCTCGCACATGTCGCAGGAAGCGTTCGACATCTCACGTTCGCTTCGCGATAACATCGAGCGAGTCGTCTTAGGCAAACCGGATATTGTTCAACTGCTGGTCACGTCATTGTTGGCCGGAGAACACGTCTTGCTCGAAGACGTTCCAGGGGTTGGTAAGACACTCGCTGCGAAGGCGTTAGCACAAAGTATCCAAGGCTCTTTTTCGCGATTGCAGTTCACACCTGACTTGTTGCCTTCGGATATCACGGGCAGCATGCTTTATCGCTCGGACACGCGCGAGTTCGAGTTCAGCCCTGGTCCTATTTTCGCCAACGTGATCTTGGCGGACGAAATCAACCGCGCTCCACCTCGCACTCAATCCGCGTTGCTCGAAGCGATGAGCGAAGGCCGGGTTTCGATCGATGGAACGACTCACCCGTTGCCGAAACCCTTCATCGTGGTTGCAACGCAAAATCCTTTTGAATTCGAAGGCACCTATTCGTTGCCCGAAAGTCAACTGGATCGATTCTTGCTACGAACGTCCATCGGATATCCGGCTCGCGATATCGAACGAGAAGTTTTGAGGTCGCATCGTATGGGCGAACCCGTCGATCAACTGCAAGCCGTCGCTCCCGTGGATCGAATTTTGGCGGCTCAAGCGATGGTGCGCAACGTCCGCTTCGATGATTCACTTGCCGACTACCTACTCGACATAGTCGAAGCCACACGTGCCCATGATGGCTTCCAAGTGGGTGTCAGTACCCGTGGTGCGTTGAGTTTCTACCGAGGTTGCCAAGCGAGAGCGATCACTGAAAGTCGCGACTTCGTGACCCCCGACGACATCAAAGCGCTCGCTGTCCCATCGCTATCTCACCGCGTTCTCCCCGAAGGTATCTTCCAAGGGGCATCGCGCGTGGCGGTGGAAACTCAACTTTCCGACTTGCTGCAACAAATACCGGTGCCGGTCTAACTTGAACGCTCCAACGTATCAACTGATCGACTTTGGGATGGGGCGAAAGCTTGAATCGCTTGGTGACTATCGCATCGATCGCCCCAGCCCTGCGGCTGATCATGCCGCTCGCCACTCACCCGTGGATTGGGCCAAAGTCGACGCCAAGTTTGACGAAAACGCAAAGCGATGGAAGTTTTACCAACCGTGGCCCGATGACCTGACGATCGACTGTGGCCCATTCAAAATGCCCGTTCGTCCCACACCGTATGGTCATATCGGGCTCTTTCCGGAACAGCACGCTAATTGGCAATGGTTAGCCCAGGCACCTGGCTCGTCCGATTCGGTGTCGGTTTCGGATTCGGATCAAGCCAGCATCGCGGAGAGCCCAGCCGAGGCTGACGAGAAGGGCAACGCTGATGAAAGTCAGCAGTCCGATCCGCTACTCGGACTAAACTTGTTTGGATACACCGGGGCCAGCACCATGGCGATGGTCGCTGCGGGGCTTGCGGTTGCTCACGTTGACGCAGCCAAACCGAATGTTGAATCCGCCCGAGAGTCTGCGGCTAGGAACGATTGGCAGGACAAACCGATTCGCTATCTGGTCGATGACGCAGCAAAATTTGCTGCTCGAGAAGTTCGTCGGGATCGCCGCTATCACACCATCGTGCTTGACCCTCCTGCTTATGGGCATGGGCCCGCAGGAAAGACTTGGCGGGTGGAACGCGATTTATGGCCATTGTTAGAAAGCTGTTTCGCGCTACTTCGTCCCGACAGGGCGAAAATGAGTGGGAAAACAGCGTCAACGCGTTTACTGATCACGGGACATTCGCCTGACGTGACATCCGAGGAAATTGTGCGATTCATTCGTTCTGCCAAGCCGCTCAAACCCGCCAGTTTGCGAATTGACGCTGACCGATCAGAATTAGAGACACCCGAGGGACGAAAACTCAACGCGGGTTTCTCCGTTCGCGTGACTTTAAAATGGTCCAAACGCAATTAGCCATGCCATCGAACTTTCCTGAGCCGACTGTCGAATCCGCGATACTTGCGTCGCGTCTGCTGGATGAAATGCAACGGTACCCATCACCCATCGTTGCGTTTTCCGGTGGAGTCGACAGCAGCGTCGTTGCGGCAGCGGCTATCCGAGTTCATGTCGATGCCATTGCTGTGACAGCCACTTCGCCAAGCCTAGCGTCCTGGCAGCGTGACACTGCGAGCAACCTAGCCCGTGAGATTGGAATCGAACACCATTGGATTCAAACGAACGAGGGTGAGTTGGCAGACTATCGTCGCAATGATCGCACGCGTTGCTTTCACTGCAAGACAACGCTTTACCAGTCGATTCAATCCATCATCAAGGCACACTCAAACCGCACGATTTTATCAGGCACCAACAAAGATGATCTGGGCGACTACCGACCTGGACTCGAAGCCGGGCACAATGCGGGTGTGAAGACGCCCCTAGCCGACCTGGGAATGACCAAACGTCAGGTTCGTCAACTGGCAACTCATTTTGGTCTGTCCAACCAAGACTTGCCGGCGTCCCCCTGCTTAGCAAGCCGGATTGTTTACGGCGTTGAAGTCACGCCGGATCGGCTTTCCAAGATCGACGCCGCTGAAGACTGGATACGCCGGCATGGTTTCAGTGATGTTCGGGTTCGACTGGAACAAAACGAGGCGGCCCGTGTCGAGGTCCCGCACGGCGAGGTTCAGCGATTGGTCGAGCTGAATGATGATCACTGTTTGACAAAGGCTTTCGAACAACTTGGATTCGCGGACGTGACGTTGGACCCTCGTGGACTTCGTAGTGGAAACTTGAATGAAGCTCTGTTTACGATCGACAACTCGCGATCTAAGTCCAGCACAGTAGTTACGCATGACTGATACGCCGGATACGAACGAGAACGATCGCCTAAAGAGTGAAATCGTTGGGCCTGCTAGTTTGGTGGGCCAACGCTTGGGTGATTATCAAATTCTGCGTCGCTTGGGACGTGGCGGCATGGCGGAAGTGTTTGTCGCAAAACACCTGCAACTTGGCCGTGATGTTGCGTTAAAAGTATTGCGCCGCGAATTGGCCCGTGACGAAGACTACGTCACTCGGTTCCGTCGCGAAGCCCGAGCTGCTGCCAAGCTCACCCACGCCAACATTGTCGCTGTCTTTGATGTCGGCAGCATCGAAGGTTGGCACTACATGGCCCAAGAATTCGTCGATGGTGAGAATCTTCGCGAAATCCTTGAACGCAATGGGCCATTCAGTGCCGACGATGCCATCAAAGTACTCGTTGGTGTCGCTTCAGCGCTCGAAGCCGCTGCCGAAGCCGGCATCACTCACCGGGATATTAAGCCTGACAACATCATGCGATCAGCACGCGGTGTGATCAAAGTCGCTGACTTCGGATTGGCAAGAGTGGGGATCGGCACCGATGAAACGCGAGCCGACTTGACCCAGGCTGGCTTGACGCTTGGAACGCCCCGGTACATGAGTCCGGAACAGGTGCAAGGAAAACCGGTCGATTCACGCAGTGACTTGTATTCGCTCGGCGTGACGATGTATCACTTGCTTGCCGGCGAGCCGCCATTTACGGGTTCTGATCCGTTGGCCCTCGCGGTCAAACATTTGCACGAAACTGCCGAGCCGCTTGATCGAGCTCGAAATGTTTGTGACGCCAAGGGCAACCCCGACGTACCGGAATGGTTGATCGCGGTGGTTGACCGCTTGATGGCCAAACTACCCGATGATCGATACCAGAATCCGTCAGAGCTACTGGACGCCGTTCAAAACGAAACGTCGTTGTCCAGCTTGGCTATCTCATCACCCCGACCCGTCGCGGCAACGATTCGATTGCAGCGACTTGCTGATGAAGCAAGGCGGGGACAACGCAGTCGAATTGTTCGACGTTTAGCGTTACTTGCCGCGCCGGTAGCGGCTGGACTTATCACCTACGCTTGGTTTGATCGAGAGCCTGCGATATCCGTAACCGACCTATTGAGACCGCAAACGGTAACGCGTGCCGAAACCGTCGAAGAACAGTATCTGATCGCTGCGACTCGCAATGACGAAGCGGGCTGGCAGAGCGTGGCTCAGTATTTCTCAGATGCGAACAATTCGGCTAACAACGAGTACCGCATCAAATCGCAACTGCAACTTGCCCGGATGTACTCCGCAGAGGACCGTTCCAGCGATGCACTGAAAACCTTGGCCACTCTGCTAAGTGATCCCAAAGCTGGCTTGCTTTACCAAGTCCTAGCTCGACTTGAACAGTGCCGGATCCTCGAAGCGAACGGCGACAACGTTTCGCTAAGGGACGCCAAGGAACAACTACGAGCGGTCACGTCCGACTTGATCGCGTCCAACCCAGGTGCCAAAGAGACGCTTCGGCAAGTGGTTCCCGAAGCCGACTGGTTGCGTTTCGGAATCGAACCGTCGTAGTTACTTGGTTCCGCCTTGCTCTCCGCGACGCAACTCATCGAGATAGTCGCAACCCTTCCATGTCAGCAACAGCGGCCCCATGTTCAAGAGGGTTTCTTGGCCCAAGTTGACGTATCCCGAATCAGCTAAGAGCTGCAAGTGGTAGATGATGGCATCTCGTTCGTAGCCTTCAATAGGAATCTTACCTTTGAAACGACCGCTGCCATGCTGTTCGACAAACTCAAGGACAAGCCGAACTAATTTCATATCTCGTCTCATGGTCATTCTGCTTTATTCAACACGGTGCACGTAACACAATACGCTTGAACGGGCACGAAAGGCATGCTCGCTTGTGGGACTGTAACTCATCTCGCCGCTGGCACAATGGCACCGAGCGCCACGACACCGCACTAGCAATGCGAGTTTGCCAACCTAGCATCCTGCGGGATGCAACCTCATTGAACGAAAGTCGTTCGGGGTGCTGAACCGGCGACCTCGTCCCTTGTTAGAGCACCCCAACGGACTGTCGGCTGCAAATCCACGTGAGCTGCCATTGGCGTGTCGGCGTTCCCGGCTAGGCTTCGCGTACAAGCAATCTGATCCTAGCAATCGCCGTAAAGTACGGTAAAAACGTCTGTGTTTGTGTCAATCCCTGTCGGTCTGGCAGGTCTTTGTCTACGATTCGGGCTTTGCCGGACGTCACCACATTTTCCATCTAGCTGCGAAGCATGAAACATATTCGGAACTTTTGCATCATTGCGCACATCGATCATGGCAAGTCCACCCTTGCCGATCGGCTGATCCAGGCTTGTGAGGGTATTTCGCAGCGTGAATTTCACGATCAAATGCTTGATTCGATGGACATCGAGCGTGAGCGTGGGATCACCATCAAAAGCAACACCGTCACTCTTACCTACCATTCCAAGAGCGGCGAGGACTACCTGCTCAACCTGATCGACACCCCCGGTCACGTTGACTTCTCGCACGAAGTTCGCCGATCACTGATGGCGTGCGATGGTGCGTTGATCATCGTGGATGCTTCGCAGGGAGTGGAAGCGCAAACGGTTGCGAACCTCTACCTGGCGTTGGAATACGACCTCGAACTCCTTCCGGTCATCAACAAGATTGACTTGCCAGCGGCTGATGTTGAAATGGCCAGGGAAGCGATCGACGGCGAACTAGGCCTTGACCCTTTTCAAGCCATCCCGGTTTCGGCAAAGACCGGCGAAGGAATCCACGAGGTTCTCGAAGGTATCGTCGAGCACTTACCGCCCCCCAGCGGCGATCCTACCGCTCCGCTCAAGGCGCTAGTTTTCGACGCCTACTTCGACAAGTATCGCGGTGTGATTTTACAAGTTCGAATCATGCAAGGTACAGTCAAGCCTCGCGACAACATTCGCTTCATGCACGCTGAACGTGACTACAAGGTTGACGAACTTGGGTTCAACCAATTCAAGCTCAACCCCAAGGACAAGTTGACGGCCGGCGAAGTGGGCTACATCGTCGCCGGGGTCAAGAGTGTCCAAGACATCGAGATCGGCGATACGTTGACGCTGGTCAATCGGCCCGCTGATGCTCCGATCCCAGGATATCAGCCTGCCAAGCAGGTAGTGTTTTCATCGGTCTACCCGATGAGCACCGACGAATATCAGGATCTGACCAAGGCCCTCGAAAAACTTGCCATCAACGACGCGGCGCTGACGTACGAAAAAGACTCGTCAGCCGCCTTGGGTTTTGGTTTTCGATGTGGCTTTCTAGGACTTCTTCACCTCGATGTTATTCAGGAAAGGCTTGAACGAGAATTCGACTTGGGCTTGGTCATCTCCGCTCCTTCGGTCAAATACATTTTGACGCTTAAGGACGGCACCACGCTGAACGTCGACAATCCGACCAATTGGCCCGATCCGTCAACGATCGATTCTGCATCGGAACCCTATATCAAAGCGTCCATTCTTACCCCGGACGAATACGTAGGTTCGGTGATGGAACTGTGCCGCGAGCATCGTAGTGAAAGCCAAACGATGAACTACTTGTCGGCGGGGCGAGTGGAAGTGGTCAGCGAAATGCCATTGGGTGAAGTGCTGTTCGACTTCTACGGGAAACTAAAGATGATCACTCGCGGCTATGGCTCGTTTGACTACGAACCGATCGAGTATCGCAAAACAGACATCGTGAAGGTCGACATTCTTGTCAACAAGGAACCTATCGACGCCTTGTCCTACCTTGTGCACCGCGACAAAGCTCGAACTCGCGCGTTGCATTATTGCGAACAACTTGCCGAGGCAATTCCACGACACCAATTCAAGATTCCCATTCAAGGCGCGATTGGTGGAAGCGTGATTGCGCGATCAACCATTCAAGCGGTGCGAAAGGACGTCACTGCAAAATGCTATGGCGGTGACATATCGCGAAAGAAGAAACTGCTCGAAAAGCAAAAGAAGGGGAAGGCCAAGATGAAGCAATTCGGAAGCGTCACAATCCCGCAGAAAGCCTTCGTGTCGGTGTTGCAAACAAGCAAAGACAAGCAATAGGCCAGCGCGAAATCGAGGCTTTAACGATTGCGACCGAAGATGCGATGTCGTGATCGACGAACAGGTTCGTTCAAAGACGAGTCTTTGAATTGCAGCGGCGAAGCCGACTGATAACGTCCGGGGTAACGACTGTCGAATTTGTGCTGAGCCTGAAACAGCGGGTCATTCAGCAAGTCAGGTGCCTCAAACGATCCTCGAGCATAGGGATCGTAAACATAGCCGAACCCATAGCTGGGGTATCCATGACGTGGATACCCAGGATTTCGGTAGCCAAAGTCACGGTAACCAGAACCGCGATAATCCAGGTCGCTGTGATTGAAACCGCTGTAGCCAAGGTTGCTGTATCCGTAGCCCGGAAAACTATCGGTGTACCAAAGCCCACCGCTGTAGTAGGTCGAGTGACGATGGTGATGGCGATGTTCCGCTTGAGCTTTGTCGGATAGTAACACCGAAAAACCCAGCAGGGCACAAATAACGAAAATGCGATTCATAGAATCAACCTAGCGAGGGCGCGAGCTTCAACACCCCAAACGTACGACGCAACCCACGACGATCATGCGACGAACGTCTGGAATCGAGGCCGCATAGTTTGCCGCAGCCATGCAACCGTTACCAAGCAACTAATCGGACAATGATGTTGCCAAAACAGCGCCAGTCGCTGACCATAGTGCGATGAATCCACCGCCCACCGAAGCCGCTCTGGTTTTTCAAACCCCGCACCAAAAAGCATGCCAAGAGTCACGTTTAGTGCTTGAGGCCGTAGGTATTGCCTGCGAAGCGATTCACCGCGACGGAGTATGGCAATTGTGGGTTCGGCCCGAAGATCGCGATGCTGCGATAGGGGAACTAAGCGGCTACCAGCAAGATCAGTCCCTCGAATCCAATCGCAAACGCACGCCCACTCCGGTATTTGGTGGATCATGGTGGGGCGTGATCGTGTATGCGACTACCTTAATCTTGATTGCCTCGGTCTCACTCTCGCCGCCGTCCCAGGAAATTTGGCGATCGATCGGAAGAATGCATGCCGGTGATGTAATGGCCGGACAGCTTTATCGCGTCGTGACAGCACTGACATTGCACGCCGATTCCGGGCACCTCTTGTCCAACTTGGGCTACGGCGGACTATTCGGTCTGCTCACTGGTCGAATCCTCGGTGGCGGTATTGGCTGGTTGACCATCCTGGTCGCGGGAGCAGGTGGGAACTTGATCAACGCGATGGCCAGGAACGCTGACCATGCTTCGATCGGTGCATCAACCGCCGTATTCGCCGCCCTCGGCATCATGGTGGCTCATGCTCTGCGTCCTCGGCCGGGTAATCAGCAAACGGCCATGGAACGCTGGCGTCCGCTGATCGGTGGGGCGCTACTGATGGCGTTCACGGGAATTGGCGGCGAGAACACCGACGTGGGTGCTCACTTTGCTGGGTTTGCCGCCGGTCTCGTTTTGGGAGCCGCGGTGGCAAGGCTTCCTTATCGATGGCTCGACAGCACCAAAGTGCAGATGACCGCCGGAAGCGTAGCGATTGCGATCGTCACCCTCGCCTGGACAATTGCGATCGCCAAGGGGAGTTGATGAACGGGTCCGTTTATCGGAAGCTGTGGCGGTTCTTAATTGGTTTCACTCTCTCACAGGATCTCTCATGGCCCGGCTCGCTCATCACGTCTTCTTTACGCTTCACGACCGTAGCGAGGCATCTGCCCAACATTTGATGAGCGAATGTCGTAAGTACCTGACCGATCATCAGGGGTTGGAATCTTTCGATCTCGGCACGCGTGATAAAGAACTCAATCGCCCCGTCAACGGCGACTTCGACGTTGCACTTCACATGGTATTCGCTGACCGACCGACCCACGATACTTATCAAGTGTCCGAACGCCACCAAACGTTCATCGCCGAGAACAAGGACAACTGGGCATCGGTCGTCGTCTATGACAGTAACTTGGTCTAGTCATCTCCGACGACTTCCTGGCCTACGGCATAAAAAAAGCCGCGTCGTTTTTGCGACGCGGCTTTTCTGTTTTCTCAAAGCAGTGACAAATTAGCTGTCATTTCCGTAGCTGCTATAGCTACCGTTTTGCGACTTGGATTCCGAGCGTTCGGCTGCGATACGAGCTGCCTCGCTAACGACTGCTTTCGCGGTGTGCAGTTCGATTGAGTTGAACCACTTGATCGTACCGATGTATTTGCTCTCCACTCGGTTCTTGTTCGCCAATTCTTGCCATGACAATCCATCCATCATGTGCCAAGCAGCAGCTTGAGCCGCATTTTGAGCAACTTGGCCATAACCAAGCGATTCGCATAGCACTCGCACATCCGCCTTCGTTGTGAACTCTTCCAGCGGAACAATCTTGTATGCCATACGCGGATTCGGGTCTTGCTTGCCATGTTCCAAGCAAACGGTTTGAACAGCAAACTTCTTCATTTTCTCGGCTGGGATTCGCATCATTCCGCCCCCCATGCCGCCGCCGCCCATACCGCCGCCGCCGCCACCCATGCCGCCCATGCCGCCACCGCCGGCTTGTGCACCACCGCCACCGCCGCCGCCACCGCCCATGCCGCCGCCGCCCATGCCACCCATCATGCCTTGAGCCAAGACAGGCACGCTGGCGAAGGCTTCGGGAAGCGCCAAATTCACTGGCTTGTCAGTCAAGTTCTTGATGATGACGTTGGCTTTGGTTGCGTCTTGCGGAATGATCTTCACATCCACTTGACCTGCGTCCATGGCCGCGAACATTTCGAGCGAGAGCGCGTCGTCCTCAGCAGTCTTATCCGCCAAAGCTGGCGAAACAAAAGTGCAAGCCATCGCAAGGCTAGCTAAGACCGCAAATCGAAAACGAGAGAGTTGGAGAGAATGGGGGTTTGTCACGACGGGTTTCCTTGAAGTTGAATTTCGCCTCGTCAGCCGGGAAAAGGTTGCGTGATTGGCTGAGCAAAGACAGTGCAAACGGAAATCGAACCGAGACTCATACACCAGCATCCCATCACCAAATATTTCTGGCGGCTAGTTTCCGTTGACTCAGGTCGATAGACGATCGAACGAACGAGGCGATCGAAGTTTTGGCCTTAAGCGATCCATGGTCATCGACCACAACCGAGCGCTTCCCCAAAGGCGACAAAACCCAATTCCGTTCACCCAAATGATAGTCCGAGGTCTGCCCGACCACCAACTCGATCACCAATAAATTCAGGGTGAAAATCGAAATGGACTCCGCCGACGGCAAAATCGTCAGAAACGGCGGATTCCGAGGCGTAAAATCAGGGCTCGTAACGCTGCGAATCAGGGTCATTTTCATCAGCCGACTCTTTCGCCCGATCACCCATGGCTTCGGAAATGGCCAAAATGGTGGGGGGATCAGGCTTAAATGAGCCCGGGCGGTATCCTTTCGAGATGATCAGCGGTGACCAACCGTGGACATTCTTGTGGTCCCAAATCTCAGGATCGGCTCCTAACGATTCCAATAATTTGACCGTCTCGGGAAAGCATCGGTAGGCTGCCCCATGCATGGCAGTCTCGCCGTTCTTATCAACGGCATTAATGTCTAGACCGAGGTCAACTAGCCAGCGGACCGCACGCTCGACTTCGGCGACGGTGCCGGGATGTTCGCCGACATGATGGTTGCCCACACCGGCCGCTGCTAATAGTGCTGTGCATTCATCGTGATTGGTGAGCATGGGGTCGGCTCCCAATTCCAGCAGCGTTTCCATTAAAGGTAGGTCAACGGTTTGACTGGCTAAGAGAAACGGAGTTGCTCCGCGAGGACTCAATCTACCCTTGTCCGCTCTGCCGCGACGAAGCTGTAGATTGACGTCGGCTCCTGCCGCCACGATTTGGCGAACGAATTCCAACGCCGGCACGGCCCCTGAACCACGCGGTCGCGGATCCCCTGTGGGATCGTCGCCGTTTTGAGGTCGACGGACCCAAGCCATCGCATGCAAAGGAGCGAACCCGCTACTTTCATCGTTCGGATCAGCCCCCGCTTCAACAAGCTTCAGCGCCAATTCATAGTGAGCGCTTTCCACAGCCAGCATTAGTGCACTCATTCCATCGCGTGGACTACGACCACCCGTCCGTTTTGGTTTCATCTTCGTCTTAACATCCACACCATGACCGAGCAAACGTAGTGCGGCCTCGATCTTGCCTTCACGGGCGGCAAACATCATTGCCGTGAATCCCGATGGCAACGCCACGTTCACGTCCGCGCCCGCATGAACCAATACATCAATGACATCGGCATGCCCTTCCGCCGCCGCCCACATCAGGGCGGTTTGTTGCTTGCGTTCCCTTACATTCACGTCGGCACCTTGATCGACTAGCGATTGCACCAGAGCAACGTTTCCGGACCGCACTGCCAGCAACAAAGGGGTGGCATTGCCGGACACGCGGACATTCGGATCGGCACCGGCGTCCAATAATTCGCGGCCGACCTCGGCGTGACCGTTCAAGGCTGCGATCGCGAGCGGAGTCAATTGATATTCGTTTCGAACATCAATTTCGTTCATCAAACGCACCAGCTTCGAAACGATCGCAACGTCGCCATGAAAAGCGGCCCAGTGGAGACCGGTCATGCCGTCGGGTTGTGATTGGTCCGCGGATTCAGGCGAAATTAACTTGGATGCAATTTCCCAGTCCGCTTTTTCGCACGCGTTGACGAAGGACAAGTCCGTGAGATACTGGCCTTCCGCTTTGTGGCATGTGGCGGGCAATAATGTCACGAGGAAAGCGAATAGAAAGGCATACCGAATTAGCATTGTTGCAAAACCAGTTCACGAAGCTGAAGGAAAGATCGCGGGCCGATGAAGCCTAGTCCAGGCTCTTTACCCTATCATAAGGCACGCTGATTAGCTCTGCTGGAGTGTAATGTTGCCAGTTTTGACTCTGCTCGCTTTGACACTGCTAACCTTGTCTTTTCTAAATTTGATTTTGCCGGGACATCCCCCACCGCTTGCCGAACTGACGTGCACTTGTTTCGATCTCTCTCTCGATGGCTTTCGCGCGACGCGTATGATTCTTCGGATCCCGAAGCGGGATCTGATGCGTTGCCGCAGGACGCCCCAATTCCCACGATTTGGCTTTTCGGCAAAACAGGGAGCGGCAAGACGTCCGTCATCGCTACCGTCACAGGCGCTGAAGAAGCAGAGATTGGAAACGGGTTCCGACCCACGACGAAGCGTAGCCAGCAATACGACTTTCCAAGCGAAGAGACTCCGCTGGTTCACTTTCTCGACACCCGTGGAATTGGTGAAGCGGTCGTCGGCCACCAGCGTGATAGCTTTAGTGTCGGCGAGGAAGAGGTTGATCAAAGCCCGAGCGATCTAGCTGATTTAGTATTGGTAACCGCCCGAGTTTGCGATCACTCGCTTGATGAATTGATCGATCAACTTGGACGTGTTCGGGCTCAATCGAAGTCTCGCCCAATCATCCTGGCGCTAACCGCACTTCATGACGCCTACGCGGGGCAACCTCATCCCGACGAAGACTCGCTAGCGACGTTAGACAACCTTAACGATGCAATCAATTCCGAGCGATTGCCTGAACCACTACGTCGATCGCTAGCCGCCCAGCTCGACCGTTTTGATGGGCTTTGCGATCGAGTCGTCGCGGTCGATCTGACCAAACCCGAAGATGGATTTGATCCGCATGACCTGGGTGCCGATCGCTTGTTCCACGCGATCCTTGACCACTTACCCGCCGCGATGAGGCAAACGCTGGCGACGATGGACAAGGTCAAAGATGACCTAAAGGCGAGTCACACCAAGAGTGTTGACATCGTCATCTTAACCCATGCAACGATCGCCGCCGGAGCCGCTGCGGTCCCGCTGGCGTGGGTCGATATGCCAGTTGTGATGGCCACGCAAACTCACATGGCACATCGGATCGCCAAATTGCATCGCCAGAAACTTGATCGCACCGCGAAAGCTCAACTTTCGGCCGTGCTGGGCGGACGCGTCGCTTTGCGAATGTTGGTTCGTGGGGTCGCCAAGGCAATTCCGGTTGTTGGTTCCGCTGTGAATTCCGCAGCCGCTTTTGCGATGACATTCGCGGCTGGCAAGGTGTGCCATTGGTACTTTGGCAAAATCGCTTTGGGACATGTTCCCAGTGAAGAGGAAATAGCCAAGATGTATCGTGAACAAATCGCAAACGGACGCGAGTACTGGAAGCGCAAGCGGGCTAGCGACTCATGAAACAACGACGCCTGGCGGTGATTTCGTTTTTGGCGTTGCTGCCGATCTTGGTGTGCATCGGGTTCGGCGTCGTTGCAATTTTCCAAACGGGCTATGTCCTATGGTTGTGGTGGATCCTTCCTGCGTGCTGGGTCCTTGCCGGATTGGTGAATTGGATTTGGCCGAAACCGGTCGACACGATCACGATTGCGCCGATGAAGCAGCCGCGACATTGGACACAGCGTGATCAACAGGCTGCAGAAATCGTTCTGAAGCACCAGCGAGATTTCGCCAACCTCAAACCCGAGGACCTATCGGATCCCCAGCATTATCTACGCGTCGTGCAGTCAATGGCGGCAGATCTAGCGAATCACTACCACGGCGCAACGAAACGAGAAATTGAATCACTATCGGTGGTGGAAGTCGCCGCAGCAGCACGTTTGGCGATTGACGATATCGAAGGTTTTCTTCTTCATTCGATACCCGGCAGTCGCATGCTGTCGATAAAGCATTGGAAGTGGTTAACGCGAACGCCCGAAATTTATGCTGTCGCATCGAAGGTCTACTGGGCCGGTGCCATTGTGCTCAACCCGATCAACTTACTGCGTTACGGGTCGGCCAAAGTCACGCTCGATCCGGTGATCAACCAAGTGAAGACTGAAACCATTGCGACCATCTATACGCGTTTTGTAGCCAAGACCGGTTTCTACTTGATCGAGATGAACAGTGGTCGATTAAGAGGTGGTGCGGATGCGTACCGCCAACATTTCGGTGACCCAGACGCATCGCCACGCCGCAACGCTTCGGCCACCAGAGGCGACGACCCTGACGAAGACGAACCGTCATTACCCGTTACGATCACACTGGTGGGTCAAACGGGCGCTGGGAAGTCGAGCTTGATCAACGCTTTACTTCACAAGTCGACCAGCGAGACGGTGCATGAACATGCTCAAACCGACGCCTTGCCGAACACTCGCGAGGCTGAATCGTTCGAATGGACAATGAATGAGCAGGGCGCGTCGTTCACTTTGGTCGATACGCCCGGATACGGAGAATCAGGTGCTTCTAAGAAGCAAGTCGCAATCATCGAACGCGCGATGACGCGATCGGATCTCGTTTTGCTCGTGATGGACGCTCACACGCCTGCAAAGAAAGCCGACCAACAAACGTTGGCAACTTTGGACAGCTACTTTCACGACCATCCCCAATTCAAATCGCCGCCGATCATTGCTGTCCTGACTCACATTGACCTGATCCCGCCCGCATCAGTTTGGAATCCGCCTTACGACCTGGATACCCCGACGGAGGCGAAAGAGGAGAACATTGAGGGGGCGATCCAATATGCTCGCGAGATATTTCCGGACGAATTCGCGGATGTCTGCGGCGTTTGTCTGTCTACTGATTTGAACCGCCAGTGGGGTGTGGATGAGTTTCTTATTCCGGCCATGGTGGCCAATGTGGACCAGGGACGTTCACTTTCGCTGCTTCGAGCGTTTGAAAAGCATGTCGACCTGAAACGAGTTCGAAAATTGCTTTCCCAGGTAGGTTCGCTGGCTCGGCATGGCGCCTCAGCGTGGATCGAACGACGACTCTAAGCGAATTGAGCAATGTGCCAATCTGCGGAACTTATGAGGGCCCGAAACGGTCAAAAGGCGTCTAAATCCACAGAAAATTCCATTCAGGGCGATTTCGCCACCAGTGATCCATCAATTACCATTGCTAGCAGTCCCGAGTTGAGACAAGAAGTCTCAATTTTTTAAGGGTACAAAACGTTCGACTGTGACGCTTTATTTTCATTGGTGTTCCTGACGCGTTTTACGTCCGTTGCTGCCGATTTCTAACTCCAACCGATATCGCTATGGCTGATTCTTCAATTTTCGTTCGACTTACCGCTGGTTTGCGAGATATCCGATCTCACCGCAATCGAAGCGAAGGTGGCTCGATTCAGCGCAAACTCTCTTCGAAAAAAAAGAATGCCCCCGCGCGTCGAAATAGAAGGCGACTTTTCACCCAGTTGCTGGAAGACCGACGAGTGTTGGCGGCGTACACCGTTATCACCGGCGGGGATGCGGGAACCGGATCGTGCACGGTTTCGGAGTGCACCCTTCGAGATGCCATTGAATCTGCCAACGCGTCGCCCGGCGCTGACACCATTTCGTTTGACGCGGCTGTTCCGGCAACGATTAGCTTGACCGCGGCGGGCGGTGGAGAATTGGCAATCACGGAATCCGTCTCGATCACGGGTCGCGGCGCCGAATCGCTAACGATCAACGCAGCGACCACGGCGGTGAATCGGTTCCGTGTGTTTTCGATTGGCACCGGTGATATCGATGTCACGATCGAAGGAGTTTCCATCACGGGCGGAAACTTGGATTTCGATAACGGTGGCGCGATTCTTAATTCGAGCGACGGAACCCTCACCATTCGAAACAGCGTTCTCTCTGGCAACCAAGCCGGCAGTGGTGGCGCAATCTATAGCGAGTACGACGGGTCCGTTGACATCATCGACTCTGAATTAACGGGCAACTCGGCATTCGATCAATCCGGTGGCGCGATCAAAATTGTTGGTGGCGATCTTACTGTCACTAATAGCAACATCTCGAACAACGACGCTTACGGCAACGGTGGAGCGATCTATAGTCCTGGGATCGCTGCGGTCACCATCACCGGCAGCACGATCGACAACAACGAAGTGACCGGTTACGGCTATCACGGCGGAGCCATCTACAGCGGCGAAGGTGCAGTGACGATCACGGGCAGCACCTTGTCTGGAAACACGTCTTTCGGTGACGGTGGGGCTCTCTACAGCATCGATGGCGAAGTATCGCTCACCAACGTGACGATGAACGACAACACCACCAGCTACAACGGTGGCGCGATCTTCAATGATCGTGGTCCCATCACCATTGCTGACTCGACGCTCAACAACAACCAATCCCAGTACGGTGATGGTGGAGGTATTTCTAGTATCTCAGGTGACATCACCGTGATGCGCTCCACTATCTCGAATAACAACTCAGTGAACGATGGTGGCGGGATATCTAACGTTCGCGGGAATATGCTTGTTCGCGACTCGTTGATCAGTGGGAACACGAGCGGTGCCGATGGGGGAGGGATTGCGACGGTTGCTGGCGAGTTGACCGTGGTTAATTCAACCATCGCGAACAACTCAGGAAACGTGCGTGGTGGCGGCATTCAAACTGACACCGCTATTTTGCGAATGGTGAACAGCACCGTCACGGGCAACTCGGCCAACGTCGCCGGAGGCGGAGTGGGAACGCTAATTGGATTGCTGGCGGAAGATGAGGATTCACAAATCTTCATTCACAACTCAATCATCGCTGAAAACATTTCCGTCACCGCTCCTGATTTGAACAGCCCGCGTGACCCCGTGGGCAATCTGGAAGTTCTCAACAGCTTGATCGGAAACGGAACCGATTCCACGCTCACCCCAACCACTTCACCTGACGCGAACGGCAATTTGGTGGGAACAGCGATCGCTCCGATTGACCCTCAGCTCGAAGCGTTAGCTGCCAACGGTGGCGCAACGTTGACGCGGGCTCCGATGTCGTCTAGCCCAGCGATCGACGGTGGCGACAACGCGCTCGCTTTGGATTACGGTCCCGACGGTTTACCCGGTGGCGGCGATGACATACCGCTTACCGCTGACGGACGCGGCGGTTTATTCTCGCGTTTCGCGAGCAATTCTGGCGGGGGAATGATCGTTGACATGGGTGCGGTGGAAGTTCAACCCAAACCTACATTCACGGTCGACACGCTCGATGACGTCGTCAACGGAAACTTCTCACCCGGTGACCTGTCGCTTCGTGAGGTCCTTTCGTTGACCGATGCCAGCGCCGGCTTTGACACCATCCTAATTTCATCGTCACTCACCGGCACCATCACCCTTGACCCCGCTCTTGGTTCACTTGTGATCGGTGATAGTGTTAGCATCATTGGCCCCGGTGCCAACCAACTGACCATCGCCACGGCTGATGGTGATTCCTTGCGATTGATTGACATCGCCAGTAGTGCCGGGGACGTCACGATTAGCGGCGTTACGCTATCCGGTGGTGACGCGGGCAGTGGCAATGGTGGTGCGATTCGCTCAGCCACCGATGGCCTGTTGCTGCTAAAGTATGTTGAACTGGCAGGCAACGGTGCTGCTGACGGTGGAGCCTTGTATGTTAGCGATGGATCGCTATCGCTCGCGGCAACGACGTTCGCCGACAACACTGCAACGGGCGACGGTGGTGCAGTTGCGGTCTCAGGATTGACCTCGGCAATGACCGTCGTCAACACGACAATCGCGAACAATTCGGCAGGCGGAAATGGTGGGGGAATTCATCTACCATCGGGATCGCTCACAATTGCTTCGTCAACAATCTCTGGCAACAATGCCACCGGAGACGGCGGCGGACTGTGGACGGACCCGACACAACCCGCCACCCTTTCGATCTCGAACTCAATCGTCGCCGCGAATACTGCTGCTAGTGGTGCCGATTTTGTTGCCCCCAGCAATCCGAACACCAATCTAACGGTGCTTTCGTCGTTGATTGGAAGCAACGATGCAACCTCATTGACCGAATCGACCGTAAGCGGTGGAGTACCGGAAGCGGATTCCGACAACAATTTTGTTGGCGGCATTGAGGGAGCAATCATTATCCCTTTCCTATCACCGCTTGGCGACAACGGTGGCTCGCTTCGGACAATTGCCCCGCTAAGCAACTCGCTTGCACTCGATAGCGGCAACGCGGCATTGTTGCCACAAGACAGCTTCGACTTGAACGCCGATAATGTTCTCACCGAGATCCTGCCAATCGACGCGCGGGGTGGGCAACGTGTCACTACCGGTTTGGATATGGGCGCGGTCGAATTGCCACCCGCTCCCGCGGTCAACTGGGATGCAATATCCGACATAGTTTTCGGCATTCAGCTTGACGCAACTCAGCTCAACGCGACCTCACCCATTGCGGGAACGTTCAACTACACTCCTGCCGCTGGAACGATACTAGACGCGGGCGCAGGCCAAACGTTGACTGCAGTCTTTGTTCCAAGCAATCCGCTCGCCTTCCGATCGGTAACCATCACCAACACGATCAATGTCGACAAAGCGGATCCCGTGATCACGTGGGACGCCCCCGACCCGATCAACTTTGGAACGGAACTAAGTGATACGCAACTTGACGCAACCTCGCCTGTACCGGGCACGTTCGTCTACACGCCAGCATCAGGCACTGTCCTACCGGTGGGCAACCAAACACTGAACGTGACGTTCACCCCAGACGATTCTGACAACTACAACGAGGCCGTCGCTTCGGCAACCTTGGTCGTTAACTCGTCTGATGTAAATGTGACATGGACTGATCCCGAGGACATTGTCTTTGGTACCGCGTTGTCAGCCACGCAGCTTAACGCAGCAGCGGATGTAGCCGGCACATTCACATACACTCCAGCGCTAGGCACAGTTCTTGATGCTGGCGATGCGCAGACGTTAACCGTCGTGTTTACTCCCGAAGACACCACGCTGGCCGAAGTTACCGTTTCGGTCGCGATCAATGTCGCCAAAGCGGACCCGGTTCTAACGTGGAACCCTCCTGGCTCGATTACGGTCGGCACCGAGCTTAGTTCTAGCCAGCTTAACGCGACTGCGAATGTTGCAGGAACCTTTGCCTATACCCCAGATCTGGGCACGACACTCGACGTCGGGGACGACCAAGTCCTTAGCGTCGTCTTCACTCCGACCGATTCGGTCAACTACAACGAAGTGTCGACGTCGGTAACCATTGATGTCGTTGACTCGGCCGTTTTCGACTTCGGCGATGCACCTTCGCCCTATCCCGTGCTTCTTGCCGATAACGGCGCAAGACACACGATCGGATCTTTGCGGCTAGGCCCCTCGGTTGATTCAGAGACCGAAGGTTCGGTGTCTGACCAGGCAGATGGCGACGGCGCCGACGAAGATGGCGTGGTTTTGATTAGCTCCATCCTTCGCGACGATAACGACACCTTCGAATCGAGCTTCTACGTCGAGGCTTCTGAAGCCGGACAACTTGATGCTTGGTTAGACCTTAACGGTGACGGCGATTGGGATGACGCTGGCGAGAAAATTGCCGATTCAGTCGCTCTTACTGCGGGTGGAAATGTGATCACGATGATCGTTCCGACTACTGCTGTGGCTGGTGAGACTTTTGCCCGGTTCCGGGTGAGCTCGACGGGCGGACTAACACCTACCGGCGAAGCTGCGGATGGTGAAGTCGAGGATTACGTTATCGCTATTCTTGAAGGTGATGGAAGCAATGATGTCGTTGTGGACATTCCAACGGGGAACATTGATATTACCGCTGACGCTGGCGGACTTGTCATTGAAGGCCTTGGCGGTCAACGATTATTCGCCGGCCCGACCTCAGGATTCGCATCCGTTACCGTGAATGCCAACGACGAAGACAATCAATTCCAGATTCTTGGACAAGAACCGATTGGTGCGTTGACCATCAATGGTGGCGATGGAATTGACTCAGTGGAATTAGCGGCAACCGAATTAGATTTGACCGCCGATTCCATCTCACTAAACAGTATCGCGTCGATTGCAATGACTGCCGATACCGTCCAAACGGTGACCATTGACGTCAACGCGGTAGCGTCAATGACCGACGCGGATCAAATAGTGCGAGTGTCCGGTGGATCCCTGGATCGCCTGGTCTTCACCGATGGCGACGATTGGACAGTCGGCGATCCGTTGGTGGACAACGGCATTTTCACGATCGTGATCACTCACGACACCACCGGTGAAACGGTTCACACGAACATGGGTAGCCAGTGGCAAAACCCACTCAGGCCTTCCGATGTCAATCGAAATGGATCGGTCACTGCTGGCGATGCTTTGTTGATCATCAATGAATTGGGTCGTCGCACCTATTCGGATCGCGATACTCAACAACTGGAAGATGCAGCAACGACCGAAACGTTCCCTGGTTTCTACTACGACCAAAACGGTGATGGCAACGCGACCGCGTTGGATGCTTTGCGTGTCATTAACGAGGTTGCTCGAATTAACAACAGTGGTGGTGGTAGCGAAGAAGGTGAGTGGTCACTTTTAGTTGACGAATTGCTTCGTCAAGTCTCTGAAACATCGCCAACATCGGATGATTCGCCGGTGGAATCGTTAGAAGTTTCGAAGATCGCTTCCTTTGAGAGCACTGAAAGCGAATCGTCCCCGTCGAGTCGAGACACTTCATCAACAGCCGAACGAGCAGCTAGCACCAACGATGCGAGCTTGATGGAACTGCTTTCGAGTGAGCTTTGATCCCAGACGTTGACCCTTATCCACAAGTCATCAACACCAACGAGCGGGTTTTCACACCCGCTCGTTTTTTTGTGCCATTGAAGCGGCATAGCCTCGCGGCATGGTGAATCGTGCTGCGGTTTTTCGGTCATGGGCCCTACATAGTGCCATCTCACCGGCATATCAGACCGCGTCTGGCAATTTGCCATCGATGCCGCTCGATCCGTATCTGCTTAGAAACAGCGTAAAAGCAGTACCGCTGCATCCCGAGACGACAGAAATCGTCTCGTTGGGTAAGATTCTTCTATGATCAATGCACAACCATCTCGCCATCGCGATAACCTCGATGTTTGCATCGTGGGAGCGGGTCCGATTGGGATCGAACTCGCTGTCGCCCTTAAGCAGCAGGGCATTTCTTGTCAGATCATCGAAGCCGGTCCGATCGGCCAAACGATGAGTTGGTGGGCACCGGAGACACGGTGGTTTAGCAGCAATGAGCGGATTGCCATTGCCGGCGTTCCGCTTGTCACGCCCGACCAATCGAAGGCCACTCGTGAGCAGTATCTGGCTTACCTTCGCAGTGTGGTGATGCAGTTCGATGTTCAAGTTCGGAGCTTCGAAACGGTAGTCTCGATCGAACGTCAGGCGGCAAACGCTTTTGTTGTTTCGAGTCAGCCTCAGAACGGCGATGTTATGCATCAAACACAGTGCCAACATGTGGTCCTTGCAATTGGCGGCACGGATTTCCCTCGCCGCTTGGCAATTCCGGGAGAAACGCTGCCTCATGTTGATGGCTACCTCCGTGAACCCCACCGGTACTTTGGTCGCAAGGTACTTGTCGTCGGGGGACGCAACAGTGCCGCAGAAGCGGCTTTGCGGTTACACCACGCAGGTGCGGATGTTGCAATCAGCTATCGCGGTGACGAACTACCTTACGAGAGCATCAAATATTGGCTATCGCCCGAAATAAGGGGTCTGATCCAATCGGGTCGTATCGTCAGTCACTTCGCTACCGTGCCTATTGCGATCACGCCTCAAACCGTCACACTCAAAAATGTTCACGACGATTCGCTATGCGACGTCGATGCTGATGATGTGCTGATGTTGATTGGCTATGAACAGAGCAAGACACTGCTGAACAACGCTGGTGTGCAGCTTGCCGAGTCCACTGAACGACCAGTGTTTAATGAAGAAACCATGGAAACGAACGTGCCGGGAATTTTCATTGCTGGCACCGCGGTCGCTGGCACACAAACGAGCAAGTACAAGACGTTCTTGGAAAACTGCCACGTGCACGTCGACAGGATCGTCAGCCATCTATCGGGCCGTGCCGCTCTCCAGACGCGGCGTGTTTACGAATCCGAGATCACTGTGAACCCGGAAAGCTAACCAGCGTCGGAGAATGACTGATCGCCGTGTCGCCTGATCGAGCTTGCGAGAACTTTCGCATGAAGTCGACTCGATCGGACACACCGGGGTGCAACCATGTTGCCTTTCGCCCTGCCGGCTGATCGAATGTTACGCGATAAAGAGCGGCTGAAAGCGCATCACAAGCCTCGTCGTAATCTGCGGGCAACTGCGGAAACTCGGGTGCTAACTTCGCAGCTAAACGACACGCCGTAACGTCCGCATCGTGTTCGGTGCGATAGGAAATCCAACGTAACAAAACAAGCGTCAGCAAAACTCCCACCGCGCTGCCGGCAATCATCGCCCACGAATAGTCACCCAACACCTTGGTCACCAACGTTCCTACGCCCCACGCAGGCAGGATGCCGAGCATACGCAGTGGCACATGACGGCGTTTGAGGTGTGCAGCCTCGTGAAGGACCACCATTGCGATCTGAGGAGTGGGCAATTCATCAAGCAATCGATCCGAAAGAAACAAGGTTCGAAATGGCGGAATGAATCCCGCAATCATCGCGTTAAACGCAGAACCGCCCGTGTCCCAGCGAACCGCTCGCGTTCGACGAGCGCCCGATTGCTTCATCAATTCATTGATCCAATCAGCATCGTTGTTCGCCATAGGAACTGTCTTGAACAAATGCCGAATCAGCCAGGGTAAGACAAGCGGCACGAAAAGCGCGATCCCAACGAGCGTCAAAACCGACGACGCCGTTGCACTGATGGGCAGCGAGTTCAACGCATCCGACATCGCAAGTAAAATTAAAACCGGGACGACCAACCAAGCCATTCCCGAGCGGAACGAGCGCCAGAGTGTGCGTGCATAGTTGGAAATCGTAGCATCGGTGTACTGCAATCTGACTCCATACAAGTGCTCGGAACTCCAAGTTCCCACGGTAATGGCCACGGCGGGGGTCAGCAGGACAAGCGACTGCAGGAACATCGAGTCCTGAACAATTGGGATGACATCAAGGCCACGCGCTAGCCCAAACCCGGCTAGGCATAAGACCGACACGCCCAAGCCCAACCAACGAAAGATGTCTAACTGCTTTTCAACGATCTGAGCACCATCAAGCGGCTCCACCTCACCTCGCTTCACGTAGTTGGACACCATCCGCGATGCAATGTGAGTCAGCAAAATCCATCCGGCGACCATGCTTAGCGACGACAGAACCGCGTTGCTTAAGTCGACTTCACGCGGTGGTACTGATCCGCACGCCAAAGCCGAAATCACCAGCAAGAAATAGTAGAGATGCAAAACACTGGACCTAGTGAAAAAAACACGAAGCTGGCGCTACAACGCGCGTCGCTGCGAGGGGCCGACCGAGTTTCCGCAGTTTAGCACACGTGAAAAGTGAAGCTGGATCCAGACGCCCAAACGCCGAACGATAGGCCAAGCAGGTTCGGCCTTTGATGGTTGTACCGATTCCCCGCTCGATCGAGTCGCGTAGACTGGACGCAACCCAGTACCGCATTTGATTCGAATCTCGACAAACTTGGACCTTCATGAGCAATTTCCCCGCTGAATCACCGTTCCCACCCACGCGAGATTTCGAAAACGACCTGCCCAAGACGGGCAATAACGGAAGATGCTTGCTGTATGGGTGTGCGGGAATCTTTCTAGGTGGGGTCTTCCTGATCTTATGTGGCGGCTTTGGAGCGTACTATTTCTTCAACCAGCAACTCGAGAAGTTCACTGACACCACGCCAATCGACTTGCCCGAGGTGGAGTACACCGATGATCAGGTTGCAGAACTCGAAGAACGAATCGCCAACTTTCAAGAAATGGTCCAGCCGCTTGATGCAAATCCATCCGACGATCTAGAACAAGAAGCTGCGCTTCCTGAAACTGCCATCACCGAGTTGCCGGACGCTGCCCAACCAGCCATGCCAAGGGAACTGGTGCTAACGGACGACGATCTCAACGCCTTAATCGCGAAAGACGAACGAACTCGCGGGCACCTGTATTTGACTATCGAGGACGGAACGATCTCGGGTGAGGTCAGCGCGCCGCTGGAAGGAATCCTTCCCGGAGGGAAAGGCCGCTATTTCAACGGTTCAGGGACGTTCGACGTTCGCCTTGATAATGGCAACCTGATCGTCACACTCGAAAATGCCGAGGTCAAAGGGGAACCGCTTCCCTCGCAGTTCATTACCGAGCTTCGCAAAACAAACTTAGCGCGTGATTTTAATTCAGATCCGCAAGGCTCGCAGTTCATCGAGCAGTTTGAAAAGATTGATATCGAGGGCGACAAGATCATCATCACCCTGAAGGAACCCGAGTCACCATCCGAAGTGACAAGCGACGAGCCCATCGTGGCTGGTGCTGACCAGCCATAGACTTTCTGGACACGTTAAGACGCGGCCACTTTTGGGCCACGTTTGGTCGTCGTTGGCGGGCACGCTTTGCGACTGTTACGTACTAACCAGTGATGCGTACCGTTTCAACAATGCGTACCGCCCAACGATACGCATCGTTTACCTGTCCGGCATCTTGTACCGGATTCGCGATTAGGCTGCTGTCTTAAGGAACGACGATAGTCGGTCGGCTCGCGAAGGACTTTGCAACTTAGCAACAGCTTTAGCCTCGATCTGGCGAACACGTTCGCGAGTCACTTTGAAGATCCGGCCACATTCTTCGAGTGTGTAACTGTAGCCGTCCACCAAGCCGTAACGCAAACGGATGATTTCGCGTTCGCGGAAAGTGAGTGTCTTTAGCAACTCGTCGATCTTGCCACGCAAGATTCCGCTAGCGGCGTTCTTCACTGGGTTGTGGCTATCGCTATCTTCGATGAATTCACCAAAACTGCTGTCTTCACCTTCGCCCACCGGACGATCGAGGCTGACGGGGTGCCGCCCGATGTCCATCACGCGGCGGACCTCTTCAATTGGCACTTCGGTGTCCAATGCGATTTCTTCGTAAGTGGGCTCACGTCGCAAATCTTGCATCAAACGCTTTTGCGACTGACGCAACTTGCTGAGCACATCGATCATATGAACAGGGATACGAATCGTGCGGGCTTGGTCAGCGATTGCGCGGGTGATCGCTTGACGAATCCACCATGTTGCGTAGGTGCTGAACTTGAACCCACGTCGATATTCGTACTTGTCGACGGCACGCATCAGACCGGTGTTGCCTTCTTGGATCAAATCTAAGAATGACAATCCGCGGTTACGATACTTCTTGGCAATCGAAACGACCAAACGAAGATTGCCGCTGCTGAGTTCGCGCTTCGTTGCTTCGTACTCATCAAAGTAACGACGGGCAGCGGTCATGCGGTTGTGCAGACTGGTTGGGCTCTCTTGAGTGACCAACATCAACTCGCGAAGTTCTTGACGAAGATCGGCTGCTTCGTCGCGACTTATTGCATCAGTGCCAAGATCGGCAAGACGAGCGCGAATGAAATTCATTCGCTTTGAGATGCCTTCGAGTTGACCTAATAGCGGAGTCACGCGGCGGCTTCGCAGGGAGAGTTCTTCGACCAACTGAAGCGTTTTGCGACGCGAACGAATGAAGCGCCGGCGAACTTCTGCTTTCAATCGTGGCGACGTGCTCTTGCGGACCATGACCTCAAAATCGGATTTGTTTTGAGCGATTAGGTTTTCGAGAGTCTTGAGGTTGTGAGGCATACGAGCACTGATCTGCTCTTTCGTCAAACGCTCGGTCAACGAGACTTTGATCGTGCGGTCAAAAGGAAGTTCACCTTCATGAACTCGCTTCAAAACAGCAACCGTCGCTCGCATCGCGTAGTCGGATTCAAGCAGCGTACGACGGAAACGCCGGCGGGTGATTTCAATCTTCTTGGCGAGCGAAATTTCTTCTTCGCGAGTCAACAAGGGAATCTCGGCCATTTGGCTCAGATACATCCGGATCGGATCGTCGCTTGCTTTGGGCAATTCCGAAGCCGAGATCAAGATCGCGTCGTCGTCATCATCGTCGGCCACATCTTCGCGAGGCTCAGGCGTTCGCATCGGTGCCGACCGCATTTCCACGACGTTTGGTTCGGGTGCCCGAATAGCTTTGGCAGCGGGCTTTGCGACGGCTTCCGTCAGTTCGATTCCGTGGTGCTCAATTGCGAGCAACAGGTTGTCAAGCTTCTCTGGATTGACGTCCTCGTCGGGAAGATAGGCGTTGACTTCAGCGTAAGTCAGCGAGCCAGTTTCGAGTCCGCGTGCAATCAGCGACGACAGTTCTTGATCCTTCAATTTCATTTCAAAACCTCATGTTTTGCGTTTCGTCGTAATGTGTTCGTCATCACGACGCTGTCATCATGACAGTGGGGTCGGTGATAGTTTCTTAAGCGATTAAGAGTTTCCCAAGAGCGCCACAGTTTCCTGCGTGGGTCGGCTCATGGGGATGTGATCGTTTCGGGCACAAGCTCCTAAAGTGTTGAAACTTGAAAGCGGGAAGAGTTTCAAGTCGCGAGATTGAAATTGTGTGACGGTTTTCTATTTTTGCCTACGGCAGTTTTTGAATTTTATGGCAAGTGAGATCCAGAAGATTGTTTTCCGGCTCGCAAATGCCGTATTTTCCAGTCTCAAACGCATTTCATTTTTTTGTCAGATCTCTATTTCGGACGGTTTTGCTGGCGCAGTGCTTCTTCATCAAACAGCTTTCGCAACAACGCATCTTCTTCACTCTCGCCCAACATTCCATGAACGACACTTGCGATCTCGCGTGACTTTTCTCGTTCGCTATATCGAGTCAAGATATCAGCGTATCGTTGCTCCGGTGTATCGACTCGTTGTCCAGATCTTTCATCCACACGTGTTAGGAGAGTCACCAACGCATTCTTGAGTGGTTCGTTCTCGATCATCGTTAAAAGGCTCTTTCCATCGAGCGGCATCGCGCGAAGGTCCAAGTCCTGGTAAGCCGATAACAACATCTTCGCCGTGATGCTGGTCAACCAATCGGGATCAATCGCCTCCACCGCGCTGGCGGCCAAATCGGGTTGCTCAATAAGCGTTTCGAAAAGATGCAAATCCAGCCCTGATAACGGCGGTAGTTTTTCATAAACAATGCGCTGTGGTGCTTGAGTGAGTTCCTTGACCGGCGGCGCAATGCGTTGAGCTCGACCACGATTACGAGCCTCAGTGCGCAAGGTCGCCAATCGCTGTTCTAAACGCTCAACGCGAAAGTTAAAGCTATCGGAAAGCCGTGTCATAAGCTGGTCGACACGCAATCCTTCGGGAGCTTTGGCGACGATCTTCAACATCGTGTCCACCGCTTTGGTCACAGCATGCGTGTCGTTCTTAAAGTCCACTCCCTCGGTCAGTCGGTTGAGCTTGTGATCGAGCGCATCGGGTGCCTTCGCGACAATCTGTTCAAACGATTCGCGTCCGAATTCGCCGATGTAGTCCGCCGGATCGCTGCCTTCGGGAAGCGTTAGCACTCTTAAATCGACGCTTTCGCCAATGAACAGTTCCAGCACTTCATCCGCTCGTTTTTGCCCCGCAGTATCACCATCGAGCACGAGGACCACTCGCTCGGCGAATCGCTTGAGAATCTTAACGTGGTCGGGAGTCAACGCCGTCCCCAGCACCGCCACAACAGGCTCGACGCCGGATTGTCGGGCGGCCACCACGTCGGTGTAGCCTTCCATGACCATCACTTGGCCTTGGCTTCGAATGGCTTCGCGGGCAAGCTGCAATCCGTAAAGCTGCTTCGATTTACGAAACAACATCGTTTCGCGTCCGTTGATGTACTTCCCGCCGGCTTTGTCACCATGGCGAGCGGCGATCTCGGGAATCAGTCGACCGCCCAACGCGATCGGCCGATTTTGCAGATCGAAAATCGGAAACATCAATCGGCCACGGAACATGTCGACGAAACCTTGACCGGACTGCTTTGCCGATGCGACGCCGCAAGCATGGGCGACTTCACCGGAAAACTTGTTGTCCTTTAGCAACTTCACCGCGTGGTCCCATGAATCGGGCGAGAAACCGATTCGAAATCGCTTTCGATTTTCGTCGTTCACGCCCCGAGATGCCAAATAATCGCGAGCGATTTTCGCATCGTCCGTCCTAGGATCGTCGAGCAAATCGAAGTACTCATCAGCCACCAACTTCATGGCGGCAAAAAGCGTGTCGCGGTCGTCGGGCGACCCGGGCGTCGTTTTTTTTCCACCGGTGTACTGCTCGATGGGAATGCCAGCGACATCCGCCAACGTCCGCATCGCTGTGGGAAAATCGACTCCATCACGACGCATTACGAAACTGAAGACATCCCCACCAATGTCACAGGGCCAACACTTCCACGTTTGCCGTTCCTGGTTGATCGTCATCGAAGGTCGACGGTCGTTATGCCAGGGGCAACGAGCGACGAAATTGCGACCCTGCGGCTGGACTTCGAGCGTCGCGCTGATCACGTCGAGAATGTCGACTGATGACCGCACTCGCTCTTTCAGATCGAAATCCAAAATCGACGACAAACGAATCTTCCGCGTTGGAGGGGACCTACTCACCGAGATTGCAAGCATTCAAGAAAGAGTATTCTTCCCTGAATCCTTCGCCCGGTAAAGCTGGCGAAATATTTTCGATCGGTCCACCGGCAACCCAAGCGGTCGCCAGTAATTTTCGATCCCTGCAGTCCTTTGCAGTGTTCCAGCCGGATTCTTCTAACCGCTATGTCCCAGGTCAAGACGAATTTCGTGATTAAATTCGCTGGGTTTTGTTCGATTGCCGCGACGGAATTGAGCTTTATAAGTTGAGCTTACCGCCAGTGCGAAACATTCACCGTCTGATCCCAACTCGCAAATCCTCCACTGAAGCGAATCCCGCTCGGCAAAGACATGGACAACGAAGGTCGCGGTTGAACCTAAAGCGGAAGCGATCGAGAAACGACTTGTCTAGGCTACGACCACGTTTGCTTGCACCAGTGCGCCGTAAAGCACGTCGGTGAGACTGAGATCGACGGAAGTGGGGGCAACCGAAACACTCCAAATGCGACGACCTATCCCCAGCAGACGATCACCCAGCGTATTTATCATTCAGCCTATTTATCACTAAGCCTGCTACCGAGCTCAGTTAACGCTGAGTGCTTCGAGTGACCGGATTGCAACCGGAATGATCTTTTGGGCATCAGCTAAGCGTCCCGACGAAACCATCGCTTCAAGACAATCCAAGCTGAGCAACGCGTTGTTCAACAGATTGTTCCAACGATGTTCGCTGATCGAAAACCGAGCCGCGACGCACTCAGGTTCCGAATTGGTGGATACCTGATTGAGCAACTCAACCAGCGCGATGCAGCGACGGATTTCCTGCAGATCGCACTGAGCGGTCGATGGGGTGAGTTCCACTGATAACTCGATAGGCTGGACATTGCTATCGAGATCCACAAACGAATCTTGCGTATAAAGCATCCTGATACTCCGTTATTCCATTGTTCGAATCCGTGATTGACGATGCGAAATGCAAACGTCATGCCATCTAGGTAACGATGGCTAGTCTCATCAGAGGAGCCCATCATCATGATGAGCGTTTCGAGCACAACGGAGTCTTTCCAGGCGCGTCCTTCCACCTCCGCTTATACGAATTTGCGTGGGACAAGCAAAGACCAATTCCAAAACGCTGAAAACATCGCTTCGTTACAGCGAAAACAGCCTCGATCCTTCACTCGGCTGATGCCCGCGAAAGAACGCGTCTGCTGACATCTCGCGCTTTCCAGCTGGGACGATGCTAATCAACTCGACCATCAGATCACCTGTGGCGACCAAGTAACCGGCTTCCGTTTTGACGATTTCTCCACTGTGAAAGCCCTCGCTGGTCTGGTCAGTCAATCGAACGGACTTTACTGCCAAGCGGATCGGTGGCTTCTCGGGATGCGACCTAAAGAACGTAAAGGCAACGGGCCAGGGGCTCATGCCTCGCACATGACAACTGATCTCACGCCCCGATCGCCCCCAATCAATCTCGCCATCGGCTTTACTCAATCGCGGCGCCTTGCTGACCCGACTGGGATCTTGTGGCACTCCGATATCCGATTGGCCATCCCAAGATTGCAACATGGCAACGGCTTCTAAGGTCGCTTCGACACCAATCGCCGACAAACGCTCTTCCAATTGCCCAGCGTCTTCGTCATCGCTAATGGGCGTTTCACGCGTGCAAAGCACGGGACCGCCATCGAGCCGAGGCGTCATGTGAATCACCGAGACTCCCGTAACCGGGTCGCCATTGAGCATCGCCCATTGAACCGGGGCGGCTCCGCGATAAGCGGGAAGCAGGGA
Organism: Rubripirellula amarantea; assembly: GCF_007859865.1. NCBI lineage: Bacteria > Pseudomonadati > Planctomycetota > Planctomycetia > Pirellulales > Pirellulaceae > Rubripirellula > Rubripirellula amarantea. The sequence continues at coordinate 129,447 of NZ_SJPI01000003.1, forward strand.
TCCGTGTAAGTTGATACAACCGAGTCGAGCAACCGCCAGCGCGGCAGGCTTAAGGATTTGCCCATAGTCGCAGACAACAAGCAAGTCAGGCTGCTCTTTGGCGACCGTCTCAATCGAATCGGGATCGTTAATGCTGACGGGATCAAACACCGGCAAGGTGTTGTGAACCGCCCAATCACGGACGGGTGACGGAGGCGGTCCGCCACGACTTTTGACCGGTGGAGCAGGGCGAGTAACAACTAAACGAATATCGTGATCCAACAATGCGTTGAAGGACGGAACCGCGAACGGTCCGGTGCCCATCACCACCAATTTCAATCGCTCTGAAGCCATGTCCGTAATTTGCCTTAGGTGTACTTTTCGTGCCAAGTGCTTAAGCGTTTGACGAGCGTTTCGTCATCGGGAATCGAACCCGTGCCCTGCTTGGATCGAAAATCCGTTTCCAACGTATCCATTGCATCTTCCAGATCACGCCGGGCCTCGGCACTCATTCGGTCAAAAAACATGACGCCATCGAGGTGATCGTTTTCATGCTGAAAAATTCGCCCCAGGAACCCATCAAAGGTGCCTTCGATCGGGTTTCCTTGCAGGTCATAAGCACTGAGCCGAATCGACTTGGGGCGTTTGACTTGACCGTAGAGCCCGGGAAGACTCAAGCAACCTTCCTGGGAAGTTTCATTTCCTTTGGGCAATTGGAGTTCAGGATTGATGATCACAAACTCCTCGCCCTCTCCCTTTTCGCCGGCCGGATTAGCCACGAACAACCGCAGCGGCAAGTCGACTTGGTTTGCCGCCAGCCCCACGCCTTTGTGTTCGTACATCAGCTCGAACATCTGAGCGACAATCTCTTTGAGCTCGGCATCAACGCGGCGGATGGGCTTACTTTTGATCCGCAGAGTCGGATGGGGATAGGTGATAACGCTCAGTTGCATGGCGGATCGAAAGACAAGACGAGGAGTCGGAAAGTGAGGCAAAACAGGTCCGATCGGCCAATCCGCCAGCGAACCCTCAGGATGACGGATTCTTGCTCTATTTTACAGGGGTAAGAAAGTTGCCGACTTTAGGTCACGCGTCCAGTTTACAGCTCGCATTGAGTTCACGACGATATCGACCATGAACGATCAACCGACTTATGAATTAAGCATTAACTCCCAGGCCGCTTCACTATTTGATGTCCTCAGCGACATTAAGGATGAAATCGGTTGCGAGACCCAGGAAATCGAGGGAGCCCGCATTCTGGACGCGGGCGTCCACACTCACGGATCCGTTGCTGCTGGATTGGGGCTTGCTGGACTGTGCATGGGTGACCTCGCCAACATCGAAATTCAACCTGCAGATCCGGATCGCTATGCGACCACTAATGCGGTCTACGTCCAGACCGATCATCCGCTGCATGCCTGCTTGGGTGCCCAATACGCTGGCTGGCCTGTGCAATCGGATGACTTCTTTGCCATGGGCAGCGGTCCAATGCGATTGGCCCGCGGTCGCGAGGAAATGCTCGGCGAACTTGAGTTAACAGAAACCGGTAGCCCCGTGGTGGGCGTTTTAGAATCCGACTCGCTTCCCACCGCTTCGGCTATCAAATTGATCGCCGAACAGTGTCAGGTCGAAACGAGCGAATTGCGAATCGCGGTCGCCCCTACCAGCACTATCGCTGGTTCGTTGCAGGTCGTTGCACGCAGCATCGAAACCGCACTTCACAAGTTGCACGAGTTGAAGTTTGACGTTCGAACCATTATTTCCGCCACCGGACATGCTCCGTTGCCACCACCGGCCAAACCGGGCGACATGGCTAGTGGCATTGGACGTACTAACGATGCCATGCTTTATGGCGCCACGGTGACCTTATGGGTTGACGCCGACGATGAAGCGATCGAAGCCGTCGCGTCGCAGGTCCCCAGCGAAACATCGAAGGATCACGGTCGTCCGTTCAAAGACGTTTTCAAAGACTACGGCTACGATTTCTACAAAGTCGACCCGATGCTGTTTTCGCCTGCCGTGGTGATGATTCACAGCTTACGAACCGGAAGAAGCTGGCATCACGGAAAACTCTATTCCGACGTCCTTCGCCAATCTTTTTTTGGGTAAGCGATGGGCTTTCACGAGAACAACAGCGCGGGGAAGTCTCGCTTTTTAATGCTCGGTGGCGGCGAAGGCTGGCACGCGAATCAACTTCGTCAAGCCTGCCAAGTCCGTGGTTGCGAATTAGAACTGGCAACTTATCAATCCTTGGCTGGCTCGGTTCAAGGCGATGGAGTGACGATCACGTGCGCGCATGGCGACGTCCGCAATTTTGACGCGGTGCTGACGCGGACAATGCCCGCCGGATCACTCGAACAGATTACGTTTCGATTGGCGACGCTGCATCACCTGCAAAAGGTCAACTCGCGCATCATCAACTCCCCTCGTTCGCTCGAGATCGCGATCGACAAATTTGCATCGCTTGCTGTCGTGGCCTCACTCGGTTGCCGTGTCCCCTCGACACGTGTCGTGCAATCTCGACGTGAGGCGATGGACGCGTATGCTGAACTCGGTGGCGACTGCGTTGTCAAACCTATCTTCGGCGGGGAAGGGTTCGGTGTCATGCGAGTTTCCGACCCTGAATTGGCCAGGACGACGTTCGCGACTCTCGATCAACTTGGTTGCGTCATGTACGTGCAAGCCTTTGTGCCGCCGGGCGGAGCGGACACGAGACTACTAAAGATCGGCGACGAAGTCATTTCGCTGCGGCGTACCAACGCTGGCGATTTCCGCACCAACCGCACCCACGGCGGAACAGCCGAGCGCGTCGAGACTCAATCATGGCATCGCGACCTTGCGTTTCGCGTCTGTAACGAGATTGGTCTGACAATCGCGTCGGTTGATTTGATCGATTGCCAAACGGATGGCTACCGAGTGATTGAAGTCAATGGAATTCCCGGTTGGCAAGGTGCTCAATCAGCCTGCGACGTCTCGATCGCCGGATTGATCATCGACACACTGCTTTCAACCGAAACGTTGGTAGCGTCATGAGTAAAGATTTCGAGCAACCCGAGATCGATGGCAACGTTGCCTCGCGCTTAAAGATCTTGTCGACGTTGATGCCCGGAGCCATCGCGATCGCCGAACCCAGCGGCCCACCACGTGATGACACCACTCGCGACTATTCGATCACAACCTTCGGTGCACTCGATGAAGAAACCACGAAAGTAGCCAAGGGGCTTGTTGGCTGGGGCGTCAAACCAGGAATGAGGATCGTGATGTTGGTGCCCTTTGGTGCCGACTTTATCAAACTGACCTTTGCACTGCTGAAAGCGGGCGTGCAAGTCGTCTTGATCGATCCTGGAATGAGCAAGCGGCACTTGATCCAATGTCTCGCCGACGCCAAGCCCGATGGCTTCATGGCGATACCCAAAGCCCAAGCGATCCGAACGGTTTTGCGGACGAAGTTCCCCACGGCAATTTGGAACGTCACTGTTGGACGCAGGTATTTCTGGGGCGGACAAACGTTGTCGCGCATCAAGAGCCTTGGCAGCGAATCAACGGATCAAATTGAACTACCGAAGCGAGAGCGATCTGATCCGGCGGCCGTGATCTTTACGACCGGCTCCACCGGACCTCCCAAGGGCGTCCAGTACACGCATGGAACGTTCCATGCCCAAATCGACCTCATTCGCGAACGCTACGACATCCACCGCGGTTCGCGAGACTTGGCGTGCTTTCCGCTGTTCGGTTTGTTTGATGCCGTGATGGGAGTAACGACTGTGATCCCTGACATGGACCCCACCAAACCGGCCAAAGTCAATCCGCGACGACTCGCCGAAGCAGCCGCCCAATGGGAATGTGACCAGGCGTTCGGATCACCCGCGCTATGGAACACGGTTGTTCGCTGGGCCGATCAAAATAACTTCACCAACCCATTCCCAACGCTGCAACGAATTCTATCGGCCGGCGCACCGGTACCCGCCGTCACGCTCGAAAAACTGCGCCGCCTTGTGCATCCCGATGCCAACATCCAAACGCCCTATGGCGCGACAGAGGCACTGCCGATCGCATCGATCGAATCTCGCGAAATCATCGCGGAAACTGGCCCCGCCGCTGCCAAAGGCAAAGGCGTTTGCGTCGGCAATCGCTTCGATGGTGTGAATTGGAAGGTGATTGAAATCTCCGACGATCCTATCGAGTCCATGGACCAGGTCACCGAGAAAGCATCCGGCAAAATTGGCGAACTGATGGTGTCGGGCCCGATGGTGACGACTCAGTACGTTGTTCGCGACGATCAAAACCGTTTTCACAAAGTTCGAGACGGGGATCGAGTTTGGCACCGCATGGGCGATGTGGGTTACCTCGACAGTCGAGATCGTTTTTGGTTCTGCGGTCGCAAGTCACATCGCGTTGTCGTTGGTGATCGAACCCTTTTCACCGTGCCTATCGAAGCCGTTTTCAACAACCATCCAGCCGTCTATCGGTCGGCACTTGTACCACGTGGCCAACGTCCCCACCAAACCCCCGTGGTCTTAGTCGAACTGCACCCCGAACATATCCCAACGACGCGGGAGGCAAAACAAACGTTGATGGCTGAGTTACAGGACCTTGCGTCTCGCAATCCGCTGACCATGCGAATCGATGAGATCATCATTCGCGACGAACCCCTGCCGACCGACATCCGGCACAACAGCAAGATCTTCCGCGAGAAGTTGGCGTTGCCTTAAACCTTGCGTTGTCGCTGGGCGTGTGCTTGGGTTCGCAGCATTGATGCCACGAGTGCCGTCCAGCCAGTTTGATGACTTGCCCCCAAGCCTTTTCCGGAATCCGCATGGAAGTATTCGTAGAAAAGAATGTTTTCACGCCAAGCCGGATCGTCCCGATAACGTTCGTCATCGCCGTTGATGGGTCGCTCACCGTTTTTGTCGGCCTCGAACATCGAGATTAGTCGACGTTCAAGCTCGCGAGCCACTTCCATCAACGTCATTTCATGACCGCTTCCGGTGGGACACTCAACTTTGAAGTCATCGCCGTAGAAGTGGTGATAACGCTTGAGCGATTGAATCAAAAGGTAATTCATCGGGAACCAAATCGGCCCGCGCCAATTGCTGTTCCCACCAAACATGCCGCTATCGCTTTCGCCGGGCACGTAGGAGACCTCATGACGTTGGCCACCAAAGTCAAACACGAAAGGATCGCCGCGGTGCACCGCCGACATACTTCGAATGCCGTACGGCGAAAGAAATTCATTCTCGTCCAGCATCACTGCAATCAACTTACGCAGTCGTTCCTCTGAAGGAATCGCTAACAACTGGCTCCCCGAATTGCCTTCATCATCTTTGTGCTCCATGTAAGTCATATGGTCACTAAGATTGCCGCGATTTTCGAGGAACCATTTCATGCGGCGTTTGAAGCCCGGCAACTTGCCGATGATGTCGTCTTCCAAGATCACCCCGGTCATCAACGGCAACAATCCGACTAATGAGCGAACGCGGATCGCGATTGACTTCCCATCAACGAACAGGTGGTCGTAATAGAATCCGTCGTTTTCTTCCCACAACCCGGTGCCATCGATGCAATTCATAGCCTCGGCAATTGCAACATAGTGCTCGAAGAACTTACTTGCCATGTCGCCGTAGGCTTGGTGGTCTTCGGCAAGCTCCAACGCGATTCGCAACATTGAACCGCAATAGAACGCCATCCAAGCGGTGCCATCGGCCTGTTCAAGATGTCCTTCGGGCAAAGGCTTGCTACGATCAAAAACTCCGATGTTGTCGAGCCCCAAGAACCCGCCCGAGAAAATGTTCTTTCCTCGCGGATCCTTTCGGTTTACCCACCACGTGAAGTTGATCAACAGCTTTTGGAAGCAACGAGCCAAGAAGACTTTGTCACGCTTCTGCGGTGGCCCGGTTGCTTTGTAAACCTGCCACACACCCCACGCATGCACCGGAGGATTCACATCGCTAAGATGCCATTCGTAAGCGGGGATTTGACCACTAGGGTGCATGTACCATTCCCGAAGGAACAACACCATTTGTTCCTTAGCGAAATGAACATCCAAGTAAGCCATCGGGACCATGTGAAATGCGAGGTCCCACGCCGCGTACCAAGGGTATTCCCACTTATCGGGCATCGAGATCACATCACGATTGAAGAGGTGACGCCACTCGCTATTGCGTCCCAGCTTGCGAGATTCCGTTGTCGGCATTCCGTTGGGGTCGCCATCGAGCCATGTCGTAACGGAGTAGTGATAAAACTGCTTGGTCCACAACAATCCGGCGTAGGCTTGCCGCATGATGGACGCTCGCTCGGGCGTGTGCGATGCATCAATTCGAGTCGCGTAGAACTCGTTGGCTTCGTTGATACGGTCGGCAAAGATCCGATCGAACGATTCGCCGAATGCGAGTCGTCGGAAGGCATCGGTCTTCCCGCCAGATTCTTCGGCAACAAACGGTTCGCTGACATGCGTCATGCGAAGTTGAATCGTCTCCGTTTGACCGGCACCAATCATCATCAACCCGTAAGGAGCACACTTGGTCCCTTGCCGGGCAGGGTTGACCGCGACGGTTTCGCCAAGCACGACAAAGTCATTCAAGGCGTCTTTATAGAATTCCGACTCACTAGGCATGTCGGGATGCCGGTGTGCGTTGGTCTCGTTGTCAGTGAATAGCCAAGACCAGGCACTCCCACTTTCATCGCCTGTTCGATCGCAAGCCAACCAAACTTGCCCCAATGATTCGTGGTTGGTTTTGACAACGTCATTCTCAATCCGCATGCTTGGACGAGTAGTGCATCCTTCGTCGGTGCAGTGCCATGTCCATGTGTTGCGAAAGTAGAACTGTGGCAATAGATGCAGCACCGCTGGTTGCGGCCCACGGTTGGTGATTGACAGGCGAATCAATACGTCATCGGGTCCACCCTTGGCGTATTCCGCTACGACATCAAAGTACCGAGATTCGTCGAAGATATTCGTGTCGTAAAGCTCGTACTCAGGATCCTGGAAGCCTCGCTTTCGGCTCACGTCCACCAAATCCTCGTACGGGTACTTGGCATGCGGATACTTGTACAAGGCTTTCATGTATGAATGCGTTGGCGTGCTATCGAGATAGTAATAGCACTCTTTAACATCTTCGCCGTGATTCCCCTCCGGTCCCGTGACACCAAACAATCGCTCCTTCAAAATCGGATCACGACCATTCCAAAGACCTACGCTAAAGCAAAGTCGACACTGACGATCGCAGATCCCCAGAAGGCCGTCTTCGCCCCATCGATAAGCTCGACTGCGAGCATGATCATGTGGAAAGTATGACCAAGTCGCGTCACCGCCTTCGCTGTAGTCTTCGCGGACGGTTCCCCATTGCCGTTCCGAAAGATACGGCCCCCAACGCTGCCAATTTTCTTGACGCTTTGAACTGGCCTGCAAACGTAGGTCTTCGGCGGTCGTCATGGCAGTTCAACAGAAGAAGAGGAAGAGTCGATAAAGATCTGGCCTCTCTGACCACCAACGGCGAGCAGAGAGGCCAGACGAAAGAGAGAATGACGAGAAGTGCAAACGCTTACGCCTCGTCAAGCAGATCTACGGCCGCGAACTTTTGGCCTTCCAGCATGGCTAGGCTCGCACCGCCACCGGTGCTGACGTGCGAAACCTGATCAGCAAATCCAAGTTGGTCCACGGCCGCGGCACTATCACCACCACCGATGATGCTGGTGCAATCCGCGTCCGCGACTGCTTGAGCAACAGCCTTAGTACCAGCATCCATTGGTGGCTTTTCAAACACACCCATCGGCCCGTTCCAAACAACCGTTTTAGAATTCTTGATGATGTCGGCGTAGATCTTGGCTGTTTCGGGACCAATATCTAAGCCCTCCATTCCGTCGGGAATTTCTCCCGCGGGGACAACCTTCTTGTTGCATCCAGCGATATTGCCAAAGTCATCGCCGCAATGAGTGTCCACAGGAAGTTGCAACTTGTCGCCACCTTTGGCGATCAATTCCTTCGCAAGCTCAACCTTGTCCTTCTCGACCAAGCTGCCACCCACCTTGCCGCCTTGGGCCAATGAGAAGGTGTAGGCCATCGCACCGCCGATCAGGACCGAATCGCAGATGCCAAGCAAGTTGTTGATGACGTTGATCTTGTCGCTAACCTTAGCTCCGCCCAAGATGGCAACGAACGGACGCTGAGGGTTTCCAATGGCGTCACTGAGATACTGAATTTCCTTCGCGACTAGATGTCCAACCACGCGCGGCTTGCCTTCCATTGCTCGGGGTACCGCTACCATCGAGGCGTCGGTGCGGTGACAAGTCCCGAAAGCATCGTTGCAATAGATGTCCGCCATTGCTGCTAGTTTGCCCGCGAACTCCTCGCAGCCTTTTTTCTCGCCAGAGTTGAATCGCAGGTTTTCGAGGACAAGAACGTCGCCGTCCTTCAGTGCAGCAGCCTTGGCAACGGCATCTTCGTCGACTGTGTCCTTCGCCATGGCGACGGGCTTGCCCAAAAGCACGCCAAGTTGCTTGGCGGCGGGAGCCAACGAGTACTTTGCTTCGAACCCCTTACCTTCGGGGCGGCCAAGGTGGCTCATCAGGATCAGTTTGCCGCCACGATCAATCACGCTCTTGATGCTAGGCAATGCCATCGCGATACGGCGATCGTCCGTAATAGCTTGGTTTTCGTCGAGAGGGACATTGAAGTCGACCCGCATCAGTACTGTTTTGCCAGCGACATCGACTTGATCGATCGTTTTCTTAGCCATCGAAGTTTGTCTTTCTTGATCTTGTAAAGCGAAAGGCATTCCAAGCGAAAACAAACGCCAGAAGCCCAGGATGAGTGATTGCAGCGGTTGATTATCGTGAAACCCACTCAGGTGTCGAGTCCACGATTAACACCGCCTGAAACAGCGAACTGGTTTCCCGTTCACGCTTTTGTTCAACTCGGGTGACCCAAAAGGCCGAAAAATCCTCACAAGCCTCAGGCGTTGTCGGCGGAGATTTTGTGTTTCCGCAGCACCCGAGGATCGCTCTTGGGACAATCGGCCTCGCGGCCCGTTGTCGGTGGACCAATGGCGTGGCCGCAGATTGGGAGAACGTCGGTGGCGGGGGAATCGATTCGACGAATCGTCAGCAAGGGCTGCTTTTGCGCGCTCTTGATCGCTATCGTCGCGCCGACTTCGGTGCGCGGTCAACAACCTCGTGCAGTCTCGAGAGACGTCAGCGAGGATTCCGGCGACAGCTCTACCGAGCTCAAGAATGATGCCTTACGTCGATTGCCGCTCAAGCGACTCACGCCCGCGGCTCAGCAACGGATCATGGACATTGCTGATTCGCCCACCATCTATCGTCGCCTGCCAGCCCAAGCGATCGATTGCGACCAGGACATGTTTCTGTTCCTGACGCGAAACCCGGAAGTGATGGTTGGTATCTGGGATTTGATGGGCATCACCAATGTGGATATCAGACGCACGGGGCCTTACCAGCTCGAAGCACGCGACGGAAGCGGCACGACTTGTTTGATCGACTTGGTCTACGGTGATCCCAACGTCCACATCTATGTCGCCACCGGTAGCTACGATGGAAAAATGGTCGCCCGTCCAATCCGTGGCAGCGGAGTGTTTATGGTTACCAGTCGGTACGCGCACGGTGCCGATGGCCGCACCACGGTGACTGGCACGATCGATTGCTTCTTGCAAATGGATTCACTCGGAGCAGACTTGGTCGCTCGAACGCTAAGTGGCCTGATCGGCCGATCCGCAGATAACAACTTCATCGAAACGGCACGTTTCATGGCGCAGGTATCTCATGCGTCCCAACGAAACCCTGCGTCGATGCTGGATGTCGCCGGGCGTATCCCGCAAGTCAACGACGCGACTCGCGCGAACTTCTCGAAGGTCATCCAAGATGTCGCTATCCGTGCTCAAGACCGTTACGCAACGTTGCCCGGTCGATGAGTGCTTGAAGTAGATCGCTGTTGACGTCTGCCAACGGCACTTACTTCACGAATGGATTGGTTTGCTGGTTACGAGTGTCCATCAAAGGCCTGATCTGCAGCGGCATCATATGGGATGGCTCGACAGCGTTCTGAGGGATGCCTTCCTGAGGCAATTTCTTCTCAGGCACGTCATTTTGCGCGGAGGAAAACGGTGCCGGCGAAACCGGTATCGATGTGAACGGTGTCGGCGTCGAAACTGACGCGTCGGATGGTTCTGATGTTCTCGTTTTCGATACGCTCGAATCCTTCTTGTCCTTCTTGCGATCCGAGAAGAACACGTTCGTAATATCGAAGTCTGTATCCGACGGCGTGTCTCGGCCCAGTAACCTGTCCTTTTGTTCCTTCTCCATAGCGGCCACGTGGGTCTTCATCATTGCGCCCAATTCACTCATTTCTTGGGGGTGCGGCTTGTAGATTGCGACATAGAACGCGCCGCCTGAACAAGCCATCACAGTCCCAACGGTGATCAGTCCAAAGAAACCGTAGACGATATTCGTGAGAAAGGCCCAGCCCACCGAGATGTCGGCCATCACGGCGAGCATCTTCAAACTTACGTACAACAAGAGCAGTTTGACAGGCAAACCAAACTGGATCGGAATGAACGACATCAAGACGATCCCCAGCACGAACTGAACGAAGGGGATCATGAACGAGATGTAGGTGGCTCGCAGCAGCGAAGGAGCTTCCGGGGCCATGCACGCAAGCGCCATCTTCATCGCCAAGCCCACGGCTAGTACGTACATGAAGAATGTGACAACCGCCAGCGATAGAAACGAGGGGCTGGTCAGCAGTGAACTGAGTTCAGGAGACATCTCCATGGCGACAACTTTGCTGCGTTAGGCGTTCAGAGGTAGATTTGCGTTCCCAATGCTAGGTCGCAAAAACCAACGAAGTGGTCGCTAAACGAACAGGGTCACTCAAGAAGTTCAATGTCGAAAACGACATCATCAATACAAACGCTATGACCCGACGCAGGTCTTTTCCAAGGCTATCGCTTTGGCCGCACTTAAGTCCAACTTGCCGGTACCCAACATGGGAATTTCGTTCACTTCAACAAAGCTATCGCGAGCTGGAATGAACAAGTTGGGCAGTCCCGCAGCTTTTAATCCTTCGAGAACCTCGTCGATTGGCTTTTCAGTGGGTAAGTGCAAAACCACCAATCGCTCCCCTTTGCGTTCGCAGGGAACCCCGGTGACACAAACCCGAACCTTTTCGTCGTCATCACCGACGGCCAGCAGTTTGGCGATCTCCTCTTCGACTCGGATGTGCGGCACCATCTCGCCGCCGATCTTAGAAAACCGACTCATCCGACCGGTGATGTGGATGAACCCTTCGGCGTCAACATTGGCGATGTCGCCGGTGATGTACCAACCGTCCTGAACCGCCTTGCGCGTTAGGTCGTCCTGGCCCGCGTAGCCTTTCATGACATTCGGTCCGATCACCATTAACATGCCATCTTGCCCGGCGAGCATTTCTTCGCCGCTTTCGGTGGAAACAACACGCGCGCAAATTCCCGGCAGAGGTCGCCCCACCGATCCTTCCATTCGATCCGGTTGGTAAAGGGCCGCAGATCGCGATGGTGGAATATTCACCGACACTAATGGGCTCAACTCAGTAGCGCCGTATCCTTCCACTGGACGAACACCAAACTTTTGTTCAAACGCGTCAAACAATTCAGCAGGCATTTTTTCGGCGCCCACCACGGCGACATCCAGCTTCGCGAACTGCTCGGGCGAGACTCGCCGCAGGTAACCTCGCAGGAACGTTGGTGTTGCCAACAGGACCGTCACGCCATACTTCTCGGACAACTTGCCAACTTGTTTGGCATCAAGCGGATTGAAGTGGTAGATCCCCTTGGGGCCTAGCGTCAGTGCCGACCACAGGGTCACCGAATAACCGAACGAGTGAAAGAACGGCAAAACGCCCAGCACGACATCATGGGTGTCTAAGTGAACCGCACGATCGATGGCATCGACGTTGTGGCTGATATTGGCGTGCGACAGCAATACGCCCTTAGGCATTCCCGTCGAACCACTCGTAAAGATGACCGTAAGCAGATCGTCGCCATCGATCTTGTTCAGGCCCAAGATTCGATCGAGCAAGAACGCTGGAACCACCGTTGCCTGAATAGCCGCGACGGCTTTGTCCATTTTCGATACTTTGTCCTTCAGCGATTCCAGTGGGATCACATTGGCGTCAAGCTTCAGATCGAGTTTGCTAAGGAACCTCTCGCTGGTCAAAACGTTCTTCACACCGACGCTTTGGTTGCAGTGGTTGAGGACCTCGCTTGATACCGTGTAGTTCAAATTGGCCGAGACTCGACGATCCATGGCCAAGGCGACATTCACGGCTACGCCAGCGACCGACGGCGGCAACAACACGCCTACGAATTGTTCGTCGCTTGCAAAGACTTCCCGCCGTAACATGCGTCGAAGGGCCAGCACACGTATCAACATGTCTCGGCCACTAACCTCGTTACCCATCGAATCAGCAACTTGCAATTCACTGCCGCGGGCGCGCCAAACGCGAATGATGCGACGAGGTAAGATCGGAAACTCTCGACGAACATCAATCGTCGCTTTCGCTCCCAATGCGTGGACTCGCGATCGAACTAGTTCAAGCGGAGTATCACCGGGAACGGGCTTGTCGATGTACAGCGTCAATGTACGTCGAAACTTCTTAGGCCATTTGAAGAAGAATTTCCCGCCCGAGAAACTGAAGATGCTGCCCCACATGCCTTCCATCCAGACAGGCACGATCACGGCATCCGTCTTTTGCATGATCTTGCTCAACCCCGGCTTGAAGGCTTGCAGTTGCCCCGTGCGAGTCAATGTGCCTTCGGGAAAGATACCGATCACATCACCGTTGTTGAGTCCCTCGCGAGCGGTTCGAATCGCCGCCATGATCGACTTTGGTCCGGACATCATGAAGATCGTATCGAAGGCATCCCCGAGGTACTTGCCTAACGGCGAAACAAAGTTGGCGCCATCGACAACAAATCGAACGTTCCGTGGCAACATCCAAAGAATCAGGATCCCGTCGATCCAAGACACGTGGTTGCTGGCCACCACACAGCCACCTTCTCGCGGCAGGTTTTCCAAGCCGACGACTCGTTTGCGGTACAGAATCGACAACACGATCTTGAACGGTAGACGCACGAAACGTCGAGGTGACACGACTGCCAAAACGATTAGTCCAACCAACGCGATCGCAATGATCGCGAGTATCCAATACGCGGGTGTCACGGAGTTGTGTTCCAAAAATCCGGGGGTGTAGATTGCCATTGCGAAGTGATTCAAGGCCAGTGCATGGCGAATCTGCTTGCTCGCAAAGAGTCAGTGAGTCAAAGGTTAATGGATTGACGACATTTTTGCGCGGGCAATCGTTATCATGGCGTTTGCCGCCCCCTATATTCTCAATTCTTATATTCTCGATTCCTCAGCGACCAGTACCTCGATGGACTTCATAAAGCGACACCAGATCCGGCCCGGCGACAAGCTTCAGCTCAAATCCGTCGATACTCGCGAATCGGGCCCCTTCAACGGAAAAGACGACGCCAAGGAATTTACTGCGGAAGCCAATCAAGCGATCCGGGATTTGCAGTACCGAATGTTTGTCGAGGATAAGCAATCGCTATTGGTGGTTCTGCAAGCTCCTGACGCAGCAGGCAAAGACGGTCTGATTCGGAAGGTCCTGGGTCGCATGAACCCGCAGGGATGCCGAACCTATCCGTTCAAAGTCCCCACGTCTGAAGAATTGTCCCATGACTTCCTTTGGCGGATTCATAAGTGCACACCTGCCAAAGGAATGGTTTCAGTCTTCAATCGCTCGCACTACGAAGACGTGCTGGTCGTTCGTGTCGAAGACATTGTGCCCAAGAAGGTTTGGAACCAGCGGTTCGATATCATTAACCACTTCGAAGAGAACCTATCGCTTGCTGGCACCAAAATTTTGAAGTTTTATCTTCACATCAGTCCCGAAGAACAACTCGCTCGCTTTGGCAAGCGGCTTGAAAACCCCGACAAGCACTGGAAGCTAAACCTCGGTGATTACGCCGCGCGCGATAAGTGGAATGCGTATCGCGAAGCGTATGAGGATGCGATCGAAAAGTGCAACTCTGACGCGGCACCTTGGTTCGTGATTCCGGCAGACCACAAGTGGTACCGCGATGCGTCCGTTGCGGGCATCGTTCGCCAGACCCTCGAAAAGATGAACCCTCAAATGCCCAAGGTCGACGTCGATTTGGACGAAGTCAGAACGCTTTACGAGCGTGAGCTTGCCGAGATTCGAGACAAGCGATAACGCAGTTATCCCAACGTGCCTGCGTTGTAAATTTCATGCTCGCAGCGATCAACGAAACTGCTGCTATTCGATCAGCCCTAATTTCACGGCCCGTACCGCCGCATCCGTTCGGTCATTGGCACCGATTTTTCGCAGGATGTTTTGAACGTGTTCTTTCACGGTTTCAACACTGATCGCCAATGAGCGGGCGATCTCTTTATTGCTCAACCCCAACGCGATGTGTCGCAGGACTTGCGCTTCACGGCTAGTGAGTGGCAATTCAGCCGGCAGGCTCGCCACATCCACCTCGGCACGCATCGCTTGTTGAATCTTTAGCAAGCAACTGTCTTCCGGAAGAGGCGATCCCGCGATGGCTCGACTGATCGCACTGGAAATGGAATCGTTTGATCCATTCTTGATGATGTAGTCGTGAGCTCCCAATGCTGCGGCGCGGGCAACATAGGTCGGGTTGTCATAAGCGCTGACAATCACCACCGGTGTGTCATAGCTATCCTTAATCTTTTCAAGGACTGACAAACCGCTCGAATCGGGCATCCGAACGTCCAACAAGATCGCATCCACCGTAGCAGAGTCGAGAAACTCGAAAGCTTCCTTGCCATTTGAAACCGACCCCACGATTTCATAAGCGGGTCTAGAGAGCAGTTTGGCGATACCCCGCCTAGCCACTTCATGATCGTCTATCACTAACAATCTTGCCGTCATCGCTTCCTTCATTCGCAATTGGATCTGCCCTCAGCTCGGCTTCCCGCAAAGCCAGCGTCAACGATTGTTCACTAAGCACGTGAATGTAGCTAGCGGGCATAGCAACGTAAGTCATTACGAGCAAACGACTTCTAGACATTCTGGCCGACCTGATCCTCACCAAAGGAGGGGTAGGGTCGTCGTTTTCGGGCCTCAATGGTTGGCTATTTGCAACAGGAAGCTTTTGACCGCCCCTCAAGCGTGACCTAGATATTTCTTGTGCAGATCTTTTCTGCGCCGAATTGCTGTCATGACACATCTTGGGCGTGATGTCCAAAATGTACCCCAGGCTGCGTCGACCCCCCATTGCGAAATCGTCCATCGAGCGAAGATTCCGCGACGCGAAACCTGCATCCCACGCAAAACTAAATGACCACCAAAGCCACTATTCTGCTGGTAGACGACGATCAACATCTCGCCGAATCGATGGCAGATTGGCTCCGTGAGATGTCCTACGGTGTCGTTGTTGCGATGACCATTGCGGAGGCACGATCGCGGTTAACAAAACAGCCATTCGATCTCGTGTTGACCGACCTAAGACTAGGCACGGAAGACGGATTCGACCTGATCGCTCATGTTCGCAAAACCGCTCCTGCGACAACGATCTTGGTAATGACGGGTTATGCGACGCCGGATACCGCCGTCGAAGCAATCCGCGCCGGCGCGTTCGATCTATTGACCAAACCGCTGATTGACGAAGAATTGTCTTTGGCTCTCGAACGAGCCCTCGATCAACGCAATGTCGCCATCGAAAACGACCGACTGCGTCAGCAGCTCGACCGGCGCAGCGGGATGGAAAACGTCTTGAGCCACGACTATCGGATGCTGAAGATTTTTGACGTCGTGGACTCGATCGCAGACGCCCGCGCTTCGGTGTTGATCACTGGCGAAAACGGCACGGGCAAAAGCATGATCGCTCGCGCCATCCACAATCGAAGTTCGCGACGATCCGGCCCATTCGTCGAGGTCGCATGCGGCGCCTTACCCGATACATTGCTTGAAAGCGAACTCTTTGGTCACGTCGCCGGAGCCTACACGGGGGCGAATACCAGCCGCGCGGGCAAGTTCCAGCTGGCCGATGGCGGCACCATTTTCCTTGATGAAATTGGCACCGCCACGCAAGCGATGCAGGTCAAGTTGCTGCGTGTGCTTCAGGAACTGCAATTCGAACAACTCGGTGGAACCGAAACCCACACCGTGGATACGCGGGTCATTCTGGCTACCAACGAAAACTTGGCTGCGGCTGTCGATGCTGGCACCTTTCGCCAAGACCTTTACTACCGCGTCAACGTGGTGAACATTGTCCTGCCGTCGCTGCGAGAGCGTATTGGGGATTTGCCGTTGCTCGTTGATCACTTCCTTCGTGAAGCGTCCGAAACGTGCAATCGAGAAATTGAACGCTTCGACGACGAGGCGATGGCGACGATGGAACAATACCCATGGCCGGGCAACATTCGTCAGCTTGAAAACGTAGTCGAAAGAGCAGTCCTGCTCGGTCGCGGTTCAGTGCTAACACTTGAGGACCTTCCTCCGGAATTGACCGGTCGAAACGTAGATAATTTTCAATCGATCAGCAGCCAAGGAAACAGCGATGGCGGTTCTTCGGCACCGGTTCGAGTTGGCGATGTTTCGGGCAAGTCGCTTCGCGACGCACTAGAAGGCCCAGAACGCCAAATCATCTTGCAATCGCTGAAGGCGCATCATTGGAACCGTGCCGCCACGGCGGACGCGCTAGAAATTAATCGCACGACGCTGTACAAGAAAATGAAGCGTCTTGGATTGGATGACCCGCGGTTGCAATTCGCATAGACACCGCAGGTCATACTGAAGAAGCGATCGCTCGCTTTTTTACTCACTCGTTTACGTCGTCAAAATCTCGATTCGCAGATAGATCTGCTCCTTAATTCATCGAGGCTTCCATCGCTACCGGCATCATGACTTCAGATGCTGGTACAAGACGGATATTCTTGCAGCGTGAAAGCTGAAATTGACGTGGTTGTTCGCGACACAGGCACAACCCCAAGAACCGGTAGCTGCCCATCAAACGGATCGGGCTAACGACACGGTGTGTGCGGTTTCCTTTGGCATCTTCGTAATCCATTTCGATCACGTAGTTGTCACAGTCCTGCATAGCTTGGCGAAGAATACGGTTCATAGTTCTTACCCCCCGGTAAAAAGTCTTTTGATCTGGGCGGCACGTTGATTGGCCGCGTTGAGTTGTCTTCCCTCAACACATGTAGTATTCGTTGGGTGGATGACACGTTTGGTCACAACTGCCTAAAACGCCCCGAATGTGCGTCTTGCCCAGCCTTAAACCGCACTCACGCAGGCAAATACAACCGCTGAACACGGTGATTATTGCTGTCCAAGACGTGAACTCGCCCCAACGAATCCACGACGATGCCCCAGGGCTGGTTGAGTTGACCAGGTTCAATCCCGGCACCGCCCCAAACCGCCACTGGTTCGCCCTTGCCATCGAACCGTTGAATTCGGTTGTTCTTGTATTCCACAACCACCACGCCTGAATCGTCACAAAGCGCCAAATCGTAGGGATAGTAGAATTGGCCAATTCCTTCGCCGGGGCCTCCCCAAATATCAATCAACGACGGCGTCGGGGTGGTCAAGTCAAAACGCTGAATTCGGTGGTTGCACGCGTCGGCTACCCACAAGACGTCGTTTGCGATCACCAAACTCTGCGGACGAACAAATTGGCCGGGTTCTTGCCCGGTGCCACCCCACTGGCAAACGAACTTGCCGTCGGGGTCGAATTTTTGAATTCGGTCCGACGCGTTGTACTCACCGATGTAAATGCAGCCTTGTTGGTCGCTAATCGCATCCGTCACAAACGCAAACTCACCCGGCAAATGCCCAGCGACACCGCCAATTTGCGATGACTCAATCAGGCGTCCCTCAAGCGTGTAGGCGATCATTCGGTAGTAGTGAGTATCGGCAACCAATATCTTCGCGACGCCGTCCTGCGATTGATCCGCTGACTGGTACGCCAATCCGGTCGGTCGACCGTTCTTGGTTAGCGGTGTTTTCCACAGTCGGATTAGTTGGCCATCGGCATCAAAGACTTGAATTCGGCCCGTCGTATCCACGATGTAGAGCTGATCATCATCATCAATCGTCATGGCTCGCGGCTTGACGAACTTCCCATCGCCAAGACCATAGCGTCCCCACACCAGATCAACCTTGCTTGCCGCAAATGCGGGCACGCATCCTGGTACGGCCATGGTTGCCCCGAGCGCCGAAATCGCCGCAAGTTGCGACAGAAATTGACGTCGATGTTGTTTTTTAGTGCTACAGCGGGATGCGTCCAAAACTCGTCGACTTGTGAAGGTGTTTCGCTGCTCCGTACAATCAAGCTCAGTTTAGCAGCTTTCGCTTTTGCAAATCATAATGGCCAAAACCCTCGACCTACGAAATACCGACGACCCACGGGACATGGTCCACGCGTGTGTGCAGACGCTTGTAGAAGGGGGAGTCGTTGCGCTTCCGACGGACACGGTGTACGGATTGGCAGCCAGCGCATTGTCCGAAACCGCGGTGGAACGACTCTTCGAGATCAAGGGTCGCGATGAAACAACTCCGCTAGCGATTTCGGTTCCCTCGCGAGAGGCCGCCGAGGATTTTCACTGCAAACTTTCTCCGCTGGCGCGTCGCCTGAGCCAACGTTGTTGGCCGGGGCCCCTGACGCTTGTGGTACCGTGCAATTCTCCCTATTCGGCCGCCAAACAACTGCCGCCCAACGTTCAAGAACGCATTCGAGGAGAACACGATTGTCTGGGGTTCCGCGTGATCGACAATCGAGTGATTGCGCAAATTCACCGCTATTTAGCGGCTCCACTGCTGCTAACGAGCGCTAATGTTACGGGCCAGGAACCGGCGACAACCGCCGACCAAGTGCTTACCCAATTTGGGAATTCGATCCCACTGCTGCTCGACGACGGCCCGACTCGTTATGGTGGAGCGTCGACGGTGGCCCGCGTACTGGGTAACCGGATGGAGATTTTACGAGAGGGCGTGATCGAGCGGGCTGCCATGAATCAATTCGTCAAACCAGTCATTGCACTGGTCTGCACTGGAAATACTTGCCGTAGCCCGATGGCTGAAATGCTGATGCGCGAGCAACTCACCAAGAAACTTGGCTGCGAAGACTCCGTCCGAGTCATTTCGGCGGGCGTAGCAGCGGGCGCCGGCAGCGGCGCGAGCCCTCAGTCGGTGGAAGTGATGGGACGTCGCGGACTCGATTTGACCGGCCATTCATCGCGACCGTTGGACGAATCGGTGATGAACGTCGCTGATTTGGTATTAACGATGACGCGTGGACACCGCGCCGCCATCCTGGCCGCTTGGCCCAACATGCACGACCGCGTGTTCACGCTCCGCCGCGATGGCGGCGATATTTCCGATCCAGTGGGATTGCCTGTCGAAACTTACGAAGCGTGCGCTGAACAAATTGACCGAGAACTGGCAGCTTGGATCGAAGCATTGGACGAAGACTTTTTTCCTCATACCGAGTAACTCATCCGTGCACAAAATTGCCATCGGAAGTGACCACCGCGGCGTCAAAATCAAAGGACGCCTGATCCAATCGCTAACCTCAGCAGGCTTCGAAATGTTCGACGCCGGCACGGAAGGCGAAGAGGCTGTCGACTACCCTGATTTCGCCAGTGCCGTCGCTTTGCGAGTCAGCCGTGGCGAATGCGATCGCGGCATCTTGATCTGTGGAACCGGCATCGGAATGTCGATTGCGGCCAATAAGTTCCCCGGTGTTCGTGCGGCTTCCTGCTACGACGAAGTGATGGTTGAAATTAGTCGTCGCCACAACGACGTCAACGTTTTATGCTTACCAGGCGACATGATCGGCGATCGACCGGTCGACGACCTCGTTTTAATGTGGCTGCAAACCGACTTCGATGGCGGACGCCACGAATCTCGGTTGCACAAGATTTCGCTCATCGAGAACGACCATGCGCAAAAAAATACTAGCACGAGCGACCCTTTATCGTGACGGATGCAACGCCTGAAATTGAAGTCAAGCGTGAGATGACGAATTGGTCGACCTTGATCGGCCACGGAAAAATCCAACGTTGGTTCAACGCTGCACTCAACAATGGACGCTTGGCTGGCAGTTTCCTGATCGTGGGCTCACCGGGCATCGGAAAGCGCACCGTAGCGACGTTACTCGCTCGCACGTTGCTATGCCAAAAGAGTGATCCGCAGGCGATGAATCCCTGCGGTGTCTGTCCGTCGTGTCAACAAGTCATCGCCGGCACTCACCCCGACGTTGTCCGCGCAAAAAAGCCCGATGGTAAATCGTTGATTCCGCTGGAAACTCTCATCGGTCCTCCCGAAGCTCGCATGCAAGAAGGCTTTTGCCGCGACCTGAGATTGCGACCGAGCGTGGGCACCCGCAAGGTTGCCATCCTAGAAGACGCCGACTTCTTGAATGAAGAGGGCGCCAATTGCCTGCTGAAAACTTTGGAAGAACCGCCGTCGGGCGCCGTCGTGATCCTGATCGGCACCAGTGAACAGAAACAATTGCCCACCATTCGGTCACGATGCCAAATCTTGCGACTCGGGCCGCTTTCCGATAGCGACGCCAAAGAACTGCTCCGACAACATCACCAAATTGAAGCTAGTGATCGAGACATTAGTGCAGCGTTGGAGATTGCCGGTGGTGACATTCACGTTGCCGCAAGGTTACTAGGCGGCGAAAGAGATGAAACTCGCGGAGCGATCGAGTCACAGATTTCGACACCTTATCCCGACCCTATTGCACTTTCGCGAGTCATCACCAAGGCTGTTGATGGAGCGGGCAAAGACGCTTCGAAACGCCGGGCGGCAATGCGTGATATCTTTTCGATCTGCATTCAGCACTATCGGCGTGAGTTGCGAGCCGAGGCGATGCAGGGCCATGGCACCGACGAAACACTGGCGCGACTTGATCGTAGCGTTCGTGCGATTCGAGAAGTCGACCGCAGCGCCAATCAAGCCAGCTTGATTGAATGCTTTGCTACGGATATCGCGTCCGCTACGACAGGTGACCGCGGCGAAATTGGTTAGATCGTTTTACACTTTCAATAGAGACACTTCATGGATGACGCATCCCTTCAGTTCTTCAAGCAAGCCATTCAAACGCCCAGTCCATCCGGGTACGAAGAGCGCATTCAGAATTTAGTTCGTGACTACATCACACCGCACGCCGAATCGGTTCGCACCGACGTTCACGGCAATCTGATCGCGTCCATTGGAGATGACCAAGCACCGCGGCTGATGTATGCAGGTCATTGTGATCAGATTGGGATGTTGGTTTGCCACATCGACGAACTTGGATTTATCTACGCGCAAACGATCGGCGGCTGGGATCCGCAGCAACTGATCGGTCAAGCCATGACAATCTGGACCGAAAAAGGCCCCGTCCCCGCAGTGATAAGCCGCAAACCGATTCACTTGCTCGATTCGAAAGAGCGCGAGCGAGTCGTCGACCTGAAAGAGCTTTGGCTTGATATTGGTGCAACCGACCAAGCCACCGCCAAGGCTCACGTGGAGATCGGTGATCCCGTCACGCTCGATTTGAAGTATCGCGAATTATTGGGTGATCGCGTCACGGGGCCGGGCATGGATAACAAGACTGGCATGTGGACGGTCATCGAGGCACTCCGACGTGCATCGGCCTCTTCGAAGCGAGGATCGGAACTGCGATGCCACCTGCACAGTGTCGCAACGGTCCAAGAAGAAATTGGACTGCGTGGAGCCAAAACGTCGGCCGGCAGTATCAATCCGGATGTAGCCATCGCCGTCGACGTCACCCATGCATCGGATTGCCCGACCATCGATAAGAACTCGCAAGGCGACATCTCGGTTGGTGGTGGACCCGTCATTTTCCGTGGCCCCAATATCAATCGCAAGGTGGCCGCAAGATTAATCGAGCTGTGCCAACAACACTCGATTGACTACCAGGTTGCCGCCGTCGGTCGGGCGACCCCCAACGATGCCAACGTGCTGCAGATTCATGGCGGCGGTGTCGCCACCGGTTTGGTCGCGGTACCGAATCGCTACATGCACTCCGCCGTGGAAGTCGTCTCACTTGGCGATATCGATAAGGTTGCAGAATTGCTTTCGCTGTTCGCCCAATCCCTTTCGGCGGATGATGACTTCGTCCCCAGCACCTAGACGCAGCAATCACTTCCAGGGCTGTGGCTGGAAGACTTATAAAGTGAAACGTGGGCGTTGAACTTGGACTACGTCAACAACGACATTGGGTCGTCCTCAGGTCTCACATAACGGTCAATCTCACTAAGCGACGGTAGCCCGGCGGCACTCAGGATCTTTTCCATCGCCGCACGTCGCTGCTTGTCATCAAGCGGTCCAGCCGCTGGTGGCTGGTCGCTTTCTGGCTGGTTGAACAATCCGTCGGTCGAAAACTTCGCGGCAACTTTTCGTTCGATAAGTTTGAACAGCAAGATGGTTGCAATCACGACCATCGCGATCGTTATTCCGACTGCCTGCCAGTTTCCGGACACCGCTCCAAAGAGCACAATTGGCGCGCATAAGACCATCAACAAACATCCCGTCGCCTGCATCGCGGTCCGTTTAAGTTTGCCACCAATCGCATCAAAGACCGCGGCCGGATCAATCCGCTTGGTCGACAACAACGAAGGCATGATACGAGCAAGCGCTTGCGCGTCCGTCATCGGCACTCCCATTGGACCGCTGGCGGCGCAATGGTCTTCGTATCCGTTTTCAGCCCAAATGACCTTGTAGTCTTCCCAATGCGATTGCGTTTTTTCGATCTGTTGGCGCAGTGAATGACCACCCCAGATGCCGACTTCGCCGCGCATTGAATCTACCCACATGCCTTCGGTAACGACGCATTCCTCAGGCACGTCCGCCGGCGGCAGACTCATCAAGACATCGATAGCGTCGGCGTCATTGCAGATCAAATCCATACTGATCTGATCGATCCAACGGTGATCCACTACACCGCCATCGTCAAACACTGATACCCATGCGCGTTCTTCGTCGTAGTCGTACGCATCAATCGCTTCAACTTCGCTTTCGGAATCGTAGTTGGTGATCACTTCGGCGATGGAAGACCAACGACCATCGACTTCCTCGTCTTCATAGATAGCGACCACGTGACCATTTTCATTCTCTCCAACCGCTGACCAAATGTCATTTTGCCCGCCCGAGGCATAGCGAAACTCGTAACCAGGCCACGATGTTTGCAGCAGTCGTTCATAGAGCCTTTGCACTCGAGGTATAGAAATCGAGTCGGGATTATCCAACCAAGTTACATTCTTGCGATCGAAATCGACGACGATCGCCGAATCAAAATCGCCGTCTTCACCGACCGCGCCCTCTTCCGCAATTCCCCTGCGAGCCCATGCTGCAAAGGCATCAGGCCCCCACAACAACTCGCGGTTGGTGATGGGAACGATGACCGTGTCGTAATAGCACTCGGTGTGCCCGTCTTGGATCAACACATTCAATGATGCGTGACTCATGGGTTCCTCTCCTGCAAAGGCGATTCACAACACAGCGAACCAACTGTCGAAATGATACATGAACATCGACTCTTGATGCGGCCACCGCACCTAGTCGTTACTCGTCGAGTTTTTCCTTCAACAGGTCGCGAGCTTGAATAAATTCAGGAACATCGGGTGCTAACTCAACAGCACGATTGAGTGACTCAAGTGCTGCGTCCATTTGTCCCGCTAAGTACAAAGCCAAGCCATACCGATACTGCAGCGAAGGGTTGTCAGGTGCTAGCTTCGAATCGCGAGCTAACAACGGCAGCTCTTCGGCCCGCAGTTGCTTCGCTCGCTGGACCATCACCTGAGCCTGAGATTCACTTTGCCGTGGCGCAAGATTCTCCAGCAATGCGGCAAGGTTCGTTCGACCACCTGCCATATGAGGCTCCACACGGATGGCAGTCTGATATGACGTGATCGCCTGAGAATAGTTACCACGTTGCTCTTCAATCATCGCCCAAGCCAGATGCGAGCCAGAGCGATCCGAAGACATTTCCAACGACTCCTTCAAGTCACTATCGATCACCCGGTCAGCGACCAACTTGTCATTCCCGCTCAACGCCCCGTAGATACCACGATTGACAATCGCCTGAGCCGCAGCGATACGGACCAAAATGATGTCATCACGCAGTGCTTCCAGCAGCACCGAAACCGTTTGCGAAGAACCTGAACTCGCCAACACGTCGATTGCCGATGCACGAACCAAGGGGTCATCACCCGCATTGCGAATTGTGTCGACGATCGCGTCCGTTAGCTCCATTCGCTGCCCGAGCCCCTGTGCCACTTCACTGAGCATTGAAGCACGAGCGATGTTTGGCACCGCCGAGTCACCTGATGGAGTGGAAAGCGCGGCCGTTAACATATCAGCCAAACTGCCTGGCTCACCATTTCGAAACGCGACAATCGTTTCGGCGAAATGCTTGGGCGTCTTTCGATCTTTGCCATACCAAGTTTCGCAAGCCTCATCACACCACGCGTCCGTCGCCGCGATCGCGTTTGCAATCGACTCGTTGCCCGCCTTCGCTCGAGCCAGCCAATCGGCATATTCTTTTCCAGCCAGCGATTGCTTTGTTTTCTCGTCGAGATTCTTCAGTTGGTCTTCAACGTGACAACTGCTGCAGGCATTCGGTGTTCCCAACTTGACCGACAAATCCGGTCGAGGCACGCGTAAGCTATGGTCACGTCGCTTGTCGATGGCCATGTAGGTCGTGTGCGGCATGTGGCAGTTGACACACTTGGCTCCTTCGGTCCCGACCGCATGATGATGGTGCGACGGCACGTCATACTTTCCGGCGGCGTGTTGATGACACGAAGTGCATGTCTCGTTGCCCTTATGCTTCAGTTCCAGCGAATGGGGATCATGACAATCAGTGCAACGGATTCCCTGGTGGTACATCCGGCTCTGGATAAACGATCCATAGACGTACACTTCATCCTTGATTTGACCGTCGGCATGGTACGTCGCATCTCGCATCACTTCGAGCTGATAGTGATTGCAAAACTGTTCCCCCGCCTGGAAGGTATCGTTGAGTTCGCTTCGACGACTGTGGCAAGGAGCGCACGTTTGCAGTTGTGGTTCCGGATCATCACCCTTGAGCTTGGCGAGTCCATACCCAAGGTGTCGGTCCCAGAAAAGTGACTTGCGATTAGCCAATTCGATATGCAGACTGCCGGGGCCGTGGCAAGCTTCGCAGCTAACGTCGATTTCGGAAAACGTCGTGTGGTAGACGTTTTTCTTAGGATCAAAGTTCGTCTTCAAGTCCGTGGAATGACAAACCGCACACATGGTTTGCCAACGCTGAGCGATGCCAGTCCAATGCAATGGATCGTCCGGAAGCAGCTTGTCATCGACATCGGGCGGCCTCAAATAAAACCACTTCTTGTCAATTGCATCCCAGCTAATTCGAAGCACTTGCAGTCGACCAATCTCGTGAGCCTGCATTGATGGTTCTCGATCAAATTCGACCATGTACTGTTGCAGCGGATGAACACCGAACACGTACTTGATTTCGAAATCCTGCATGTTGCCATCGGGCCCATCGGTGTGAACCATGAACTTATCGCCATCACGAAACATTCGGCTAACCATTCCGTCATGTTCGATTGTTGCATCTTCAAAGTCGCCGAGGACCGTTTCGTCAGTCGCAAGGTCCATCGCTTTATCATGATGCGACCCGATGAAACGTTCGGTTTCTGATTGGTGGCATGCTGTGCAGTTCTCTCGACCGACATACGTGGCGGAAACGTCTGGCGGAACCGATCGCAAATAGTCTGCTGCGACAATGCCAACAACAAGAATTGCCAGCGCAGCAGCAATCATGGCAGGGCGAGGCGGCCACTTGGCAAACGGGGCACGAGAAGGATCAGGGTTCGTCAAGGCTACGGCGATTCATTGAGTGTCGGAGTCAATTCGACAGGCAATAGCAGGGTCGCAGCCCGTTGCCGCATCAGTTCCACCAGTTGCCGATCATCGTTGCTGCCCAGAGCACTGAGAACTCTTGCCGCTTTCAACAAACTTTCCGCTGCCCAGGCACGCTGGTCCGCCCCAGAATACTGGTCCGCCCCAGAATACTGGTCCGCGTCAGAATACTGTTCTGCGTCAGAATACTGATTCGAGCCAGCGTGTTGGTCCGATGGATCCGTACTCGAAGGCATCTTTGCTTGGGGCGAACGTCGGTGACCAAGAGCGCCGATTGGTTTCGCACCCTCGTCGAGCACACTGCCTTTGAGCACACTGCCGCGGGCCTCGATCAGTCCCAATACGTCTTCGAGAATTCCATCGGCAGATTGCTTTGGCTTCTTACCTTCCAGAGTATCTCGAATCTGCTTTTGTGTCGCTGTGTCGGCTGGCTCCACTTCGATCACTTCTGGTTCTTGCCCGGGAAGTTGGTTTGGAACTTCGATTCTCAAATCTGGCGGGTCTGCTGCGACGGAGCGGATTGCGCCCCCGAGAAGCAAGATCGCAGTGAGGGCGAACGTGAAATATTTCATAGGGAAAAACGATTAAGGTCTGATTCAGCTGTGTACGTCAGTAGTCCTGATCCCCAGAATATACAGATTGGGTGCTGTGAGGGCTTGGGCACTTTGATTTCCAAGACTTCTGTAGAAGATCCGCAAGAAAGGGTGACGCAAAACCATGCAAAATTATTGCCACCAGACTCCGATGGGCGAAATGGTTTCCAGTTGGACCGATGCGGGGTTGCTAAAACTTCAATGGGTTAGCGAGCGTCCCAACACGGACCAATCCTCCAGCAACACAAATACCGCGTTGGCGACGGCACCTTCCGGCTGCGCTGCATCGTTTGATGAATTGCTGGGTCAGTACTTTCTCACCGGGCAAGCCGATTTCACCGAAATTTTTGTCGACCCGACCGGCTGGACGCCTCTAAGCCGACGGATCTACGACGCGTGCCGCCAAATTGAATCGGGTACAACGGCAACCTACGGACAACTCGCCGCATCGGTCGGAAACCCATCAGCCAGCCGTGCAGTGGGAGCCGCCATGGCTCGTAATCGCGTGTTGTTGGTGATTCCCTGTCACCGCGTGATCGCGTCGGACGGCAAATTACGCGGCTTCAGTGCACCGGGCGGATTAGTGACAAAACAAAGGCTGCTCGACCTGGAATCTAACAATCAGTGCAATAGTCAAAGCTTGCCCTTGTTTGATCATGCTTTGGAAAGCTCAACCAGCGATTGAGTGAATTCGAAGCTTCGCCTTAGGACCAAGCTTCGCCTAAGGACTAAGCTTCGCCGATTAGTAACTCTATAGCTTGGCCGGCTTATCGCGTCCCGTCACTTGGTCACTCCGAGCCTTCGTTAGCTTCGGAGTTGAGCTCTAGCATTTCCGTGCTGTCGAGTTCCGGGCCGCCGCCTCGACCACCGCTGCCGGCGCAGGTGTAAAGTGCGTCGTTCCAAACGATCACGCCGGTCCCATGTCGGCCAACTGCGAATTTAGAATCCGTCGACCACTGGTTCGTGACGGTATCGAGTCGTTGCACTTCGGCATGAGCTTCGCGCTGGATCGTACTTTCGCCGCCCGCCACGAAAAAATCGCGACCGATGGCGAACGAGAAGCATCCGGCACGTGGTATCGGCAAATTGCTTTGCTCATCCAAAGTATTCCAAGTTCCTGTCTGAAGATCGTAAACATCAACTTCTGGGATCGTCAAATCAAAGACTTGCTTGGTGACACCGGACGACCTTCGACCGCCAGCAACGTAGAGCTTGTCTTCAATGAACGCGCACTGGAAATGATCGCGGGCACGCGGCGCATCGGCGAGCGATTCCCACGTTTGAGTCTTCAGATCGAGTCGATCGAGCCAAGTCACCCAACCGTCCCAGTGACCGTTCTGGATTCCGGACACAAGATACAGGTCATCACCGTGGACCGCCGCACCGGCTCCGCCTCGTCGTCGATCCTCAGGTATCTCTGCGCCCCATTTCCATTGGTCCAGCTTGGGATCATAGATCAACACTTTGTCCAAAGCATTCTCTTTTGGATAGTTCCCCGTCATGGCACCGACAACCAAAATCTGATGGTTGTAAACCACGGGTTGGAAGTGGTGAATTTCGACCGGTGATCGAGCACCCTGAGTCCACGTTCGGGTTTTGGGATCATAGATGTCAACCGGTTTCACTCCGCGCCCGCCGAGCAAGAAAAACCGATCGTCACATTCAATGAACGCTGCTTCATGTCGCGCTTGCGGATCACCGATGGTGTCCAACAATTCCCACTGACGCGTTTCTTGGGCTTCAACCCCATTGCCTGCGAACGTCGTGCAGATGGCAGCAACCATCACGCACCGCAACCATCGATTCACGAAATCTAACATCAACGGAGTACTCCCAATACATAAAGCAAAGCAAACCCGAGCAGCGACAATCGCGGCCCAAGCAAACTTCCAAGAACCATCTATTGCAAACTACTTGCGGACGACAATCAGCCAATCTTGGTCCTTGTCCGACGGTGGATCACCAAGTGAAACCGATTGGCCGCCATCAACGGATTTGACCGACGATGTCACAAGATCGCCGCCCGACCTTGGATTGAACCAGTGAACTTGAAAGCTTCCTTTGACCTCTGATAAGTCAAGCGAAGTGCTTCCCCCTTGGGGCAAGTACACGAGGTAAACTTCACCGTCTTTGGCGAAGCAGTACTTCGAATTATTGTGAGCCGAGTTGCCAATGCTGGCGTCCGCGTTTTTCATTTCCCAGAATGGAATCTGGTTGTCGGAAAAAAACTGCAACGCGATTCGACAATAATCCCAAGACTGATCGCGACTGCGCCAGTCTTCGCAAACGAGGTCATTCTGCGGCAATTGGTACCCGAAGTAATATTCAACGCCCGCCCCGCCGGCCATCAAATTCCCCCACAACGTCGCCTTGCGAACGTCGTCGGTGGTATGCACTGACTTGCCGTCGTTCTTCGTACCTTCGTAGCCATCGTACCCAAGGTCCGGCGGGACACCGGTGTCAGCACCGCCTTGTTCGTCGTTGGCAACCACCCAAGGTCGGCCCGCGCGATCCGACTCGGTGACCCAACGTAGGGTCCATTTGTGCGATTCTCGCCACGAGTTCTGGCAAGAGACACCGGACAAGCGGGACTTATCGCCAAGCAACTTCGTATAGACTTTTTCCTGGTCCTGAGGATACGTGTGCAGAACGACATGGTGTTGATAGGGATCAATTGAACGGATGTAGTCGATCATCGCGTTGACTTCGTCCGGCGTCTGGGTGTTCTCTTCGCCAACATTCCAGTTCAAAGCGAGAGCGTGACCGTAGCGGGCGATCAGTTCACGGCAATACAACATTCTTTCGGGACCAAGCTTTCCACCATCGAGTGAGGTGGGAACTTGAACTGACTTACGTTCAGGACCGTTTCGGTGATCGTCAATTTCCGTTTCTTGCAACTTGAAGTGCAAGTAGAGACCAAGAGAATTGCCGTGGTCGAAAACCATCCCCCATTGGTCAAGCTTGGAACAGTCGTAGTGCAATTTGTCATTCCGCTCAACAAACGGCCAGACGTTGTCCCCGTCGCCTCCCGCGTTGTATGAAAGAAAAGAAAAGGCATTCAGTCCTTTGTCGGCCAAGTAATTCAATCCACCAATGAGTCCTTTGCCGTTCCCATCCTTCCACGTTGGATCGCCAGCCTTCCAATCTTGGACGTGAGCCTTCCAAGTCTTCAGCGGTACTTGCTTCGCTTTTCCTGCATGGGTGTTGTCGAAGTCGGTGTAACCCAACAATGTCTCTGGTGCATCCGGCCCTGCCTTTAAGAAGTACTCTTTCGTTCCAGCGAATTGGAGGTGGTGCTTGCCAACGTATTGAAGCCGCCCTTTCGAGCGAAAATCGCGACCTGACTTGTCAGTTTCCGTGACCTCAAAACTTCCGGCGATCCCATCGAAAGGCTTCAGAGCTTCGCCGCCACCTTTGATCGCTGCCGCATCACCTTTTTTGAACGAAACTTTGTAGGTCCACTTGCCGGACTTATCCGGTGACAAGTGAGCACGCCATGTGGTTCCTTCGTCCGCACTTGTGTTGGCGGCGTTGCCGTCAGCGGCAAAATAGCCGGGCACGTTGTACTCTGGCATTCCGCTTTCATGTCGGAACGTGACATTCATCGCGAGGTCAGTGAACGGATTCGGCATGCTGTCCTTCTCGCGAGCAAACGGCCCGTCAATCGACAGGGTTACTTTGTGCCACTGTTTCAGTTCGCCAGATATTTCAGCCTCGCCGTTGCCATCGGTTGCCGCAAATGAAGTGGTTGCGACGCTAAGCCAAAACACTGAAAGTGCAAAACAGCGGCCGATCCACATTAAAGGAATGGTTCTAGTTTTCATGGGACGAGTCTCTTTGGAAATCGTTGCTTGTTAAGTAGAGAAATGAAGCGACCGAACGACGTTACCGAACGACGTTACCGAACGACGTTACCGAGCGAAGTTACCGAGCGACGCCGGCGTTGCGATGAATTGCGTCCGTCACTGCATCCGAGATGGCTGACGTCGAGGTGTTTCCGCCCTGATCAGCGGTGCGTAGGTGGCCATCTTTCAGCAAACCGGCGACAGCGGATTCAATCGCCGCCCCAGCGCTGATCGCGTCAGCATCGTCATAGCGAGTGCCCAACCAATCGAGCATCATGCTTGCTGATAGAATGGTTGCGATTGGATTGGCAACATTCTTTCCGGTTAACTGGGGTGCCGTTCCGTGCGAAGGTTGAAAAAGAGCGTGGTTGTCACCAATCTCGGCGGAGGGCGCCATGCCCAACCCACCAACGATCGCGGCACCCAAATCGGAAAGAATATCGCCGAACTGATTCTCCATCACCAAGACATCCCAATCGCTTGGCGAAGTGACCATGTATAAGCTCATCGCATCGACGTAGGTCGCGTCAGCCTCGATATCGGGATAGCGATGGGCGATGTCAAAGAATACTTTTCGGAAGAATGCAAAACTTCGAAAGACATTCGCTTTGTCCACGCAAGTCACCCGTCGTTTTCCATCGATGGGTCGTCCTTTGCGGCGTTGCGAAAGTTGAAACGCGTAGTCGACGACTCGTTCAGTCCCCTCTCGCGTGATCACGATAGTATCGGTGGCAACGTGGTCATTCAAAATGCAGCCACCGCCAAACGACGCAAACAAACCTTCTAAGTTCTCTCGCAAGATCACCATGTCGATGCCTGCGCCGGCGGTGTTCAATGGCGACGGTACTCCCGGGTAAAGCTTTACGGGACGAACTGCCGCATAAAGCCCTAACGCGCGACGCAACCCCATCATCATGTCGGGTTGGACTTCGGTTCCATCTGGCTTACGAACGTCGGGCAAGCCAATCGCAGCTAACAAAACCGCGTCGGCATCAAGACAATCCTTCAACACTTCGTCCGGAATAGCCACTCCATGTTTTCGGTAGTGCTCGGCACCAGCCTCGTGGCGGTTGATCTTCAGCGAGATTCCGCAGCAAGACTGCACCGCATCCAAAACGGGCATGGTTGCGTCGAGACACTCGGGGCCGATGCCATCACCGGGAAGGGCAGCGATGTGATAAGTCTTCACGAAGGGTTCTCCAAGAGATTCAAACGGTTGATTTGTTTCGCAGCAATCCATGGGGCAACGGCCCGGTCGTAGTCTGCAAAGTGAGGTGTGGTTTTGTGAGCGTCGAATGCGGCAGCGTCGGAATACGTTTCATACAAAAAGAATGTTGTCGGATCGTCTTCGCTCGTAAGCACGTCAAACTGACAGCAGTCCTCTTCAAGCCGCAGCGAGTCGCTGGCTTGTTGGAAAATTCGATCGCGAAAGTTGTCCACGAACTCCGGCTTGATTTGAAAGGTGACCGCGATGGCAAAGGTGGGTTTCTTCATCGTGCTCGCTATTGAGGTTGGTGGATGGCTAGGAAGGAAATCTGGCGTGCAAATCCGAAACTTGATCGACGTCCAAGAATCGCGTCGGCAATTCTCGCAACATCAGGTAAAGCTTTGCGGTCTCTTCAAGTTCTTCAACCGCGTAGACCGCACTGTCCAAGTCACGACCACCGATCACGGGACCATGGTTGGCCAGCAGTGCGCCGCGCGCCGACTTGACGGATTGTTCAACGGCGTCGGCCAATTGCATATCACCAGGCGCAAAGTAAGGCACCAAGGGCAAGCGTCCCACTCGCATCACGAAGTAGGCAGTGATCGGCGGCAAAACGTTTTCGGGATCAAGATCACTCAAACAGCTCACCGCGACGGACCACGTCGAATGCAAATGCACGATCGCTTGTTCCGATGAACGCGAGCGATAGTACGCACCGTGAAGGAACGCCTCTTTGGATGGTGGTTTGCCACTAATGAGATTGCCCGCGGAATCGAGTCGCGAAATCTCATCCGGATCCAGCCTTCCTAAACAACAATTGGTCGGTGTGATCAGCATTCCATCAGGCAATCGTTGGCTGATATTGCCAGAACTTCCTGAGGTGAGTCCACGATCAAAAAGCGATCGCCCATGCTCAGCCATCTTTTCTCGTAGCTCTCGTTCACTCATGGCTCGCACTCCAAAGCATCAAAGAAGAAACGCGGACCACCGAAGTTGCCGGACTTCAACGCCAACGACAACGGATGCCCGCCCTGGGACAAGCCGATCGCTTCGACCCAAGGGACACCCGGCGCTATCTCGCGGCCGATTCGAACCGCATCGATACCAAGTGAATTAATGACTGCACCGGAGGTTTCGCCACCAGCAACTACGATCCGCCCTACGCCGCGTTCGACCAACCCTTTCGCGATCAATGCGAAGATCTGTTCCACACGATTGGCAGCTTCCTGATCGCCCCACCGTCGACGTGCCGCTTCGACGACTTCGGTGTTTGCACCAGAACTGATCAAGATCAACTTTTCCGATTCGTCCGACTGGTGCCACTGTTGGTCACACCAATCCAGGGCTAAAGAGGCGGAATCGTCGATGCTAGTTAACGAAAGGTCGACGTTCATGACGGGGAACGTTGCCGCAAACTCTGAAATCTGGTTTCGCGTCGCATCCGAACAACTGCCCGCCAAGACAACCGATCGAGTCTGTGAATTTGCTGCCTTGGCCGTGCTTTGCTCCGCAGCATCGCTCCCTAAGTTATCCGCACAATCTTCGTTCGTCTCAGCTTCGATTGAACGTCTGCTCTGATTCGGCAGCAACGCTTCAGCCCAATATCGCGCGATGGCCGATCCGCCCGTCAGCAACCGATGTTCGCGTGAAAATTCCGCTACACGTTTCAAGTCGTCCTCATTGATTGAGTCTGCAATCAGGTGACATCCGGACTCATCACGTTGAGGATTTCCTAGCGAAAGCCTTTCCACTTTGCGTTTCGACTGGGCCTGCAAGACGCGAACGAGATCGCTGTCTGTCATTGGGTTCAGGGGATGATTGCGCATCGAACTTTCATGCAATGGCACACCGCCCACAAACAAGTGCCCGCAATAAACCGTGCGTCCGTTTTCCGGAAACGCCGGGCAAAAAATGACCTGTGAGGCGTCCAATTCGTCGGCCAATGCATCTGCTACCGGGCCGATGTTTCCAGCCGGAGTGGAATCGAACGTCGAACAGTACTTGAAGAAGTAGCGTTGCGTTTCGATCGATCGTAAAAACCGCAAAGCATCAAATGACATCGACACGGCTTCATCAGCGGGGATCGAGCGTGATTTCAGGGAAACCACCACCGCATCGGCATCGCCATATTTAGCGTTCGCATCCGGCGTCCCGAAACATTGTATCACTCGCAAACCGGCGCGAACGAGCATCGAGGACAAATCCGTTGCCCCGGTGTAGTCGTCAGCAATGCATCCCAGTAACGGACCACTCATGATTTCACCTCGTGGCTATTAGCGAAACGTGAGGGCGAATACTCGATTGCGATTGCACGAACGGGGCAACCATCGCCACCTAGAATACGCAGCGGCAAAGCGATGAACTCGACCACCGGCTGAGTCAACTCATTTAGATTCGCCAGTCCTTCGACAATCAAGACACCACCGCGAAAGAGAACTTGATGCACCTCAGTCAGCTCTTCGCGATTGTTCACGTCGGCAACCGAGGGTGGCTCTACGCCGATCATGGCAACTTGTTTTTCAACCAACCAATGAGCGAGCTCGATCGAAATTCGTGGTAGTGCGTCTCGATACTCTGGTGTTCCAAACTGTTCGTGCCAATCGGTCCGAAACAATAAGCGGTCTCCTGGGTAAACGTCCGCAAGAGCCTGGGTAACGTCATCGACCGAAATCGCGTGTCGCGGTTGCGTGCCGGCTAGGTTTACCACTCGAGCCGAACCACAGCACACCGCCAACGTTTGTTGATCAAGCGTGTTGCCATCCGTTAGGAAATGCCGCGGGGCGTCCATGTGAGTGCCCGCGTGGGAATACAGCGAAAGCGTTGTCGCGTTCCAACCTTCGACTTCAAGTCGCTTCGCGGTTGTGATCTCCACGCCGCTCATGTCGTTTGAAACCACCAGACTCAGATCAACAACTCGGCGCTGTGAATGCTCGGAATTGCGGGTCGGATTAGTCAACGAAACGGTCTGACCAAGCCGAGCCGATTCGTAAGCAGCTTCGACGACTTGCAACGTTTTGGTGTACTCAGCCGGTCGCGTCTCGCAGACCGCATTCCCATTGATGACTTCCAAGAAGTGTTCCTGGCACAACCGCACACAGTCACCTGCAAATCCAATCTTCGAGTGCTTGTAATCGTGAACGTAAGCGGATTCGCCCAATGGTTTGACCGTGATTTTACCTGCGACGTCCAACCACAAACTTCCTTTATCGCTTTCGACGGTCATTTCGCCAAACGTGTAGCGAGGTTCGTCGGCAAGCGATTCGTGATAGCGACTGGCATCCCAAGTCGCTTTCCCGCCATTGGCAAAACGAAAATGCAAAACGGCGGCGTCTTCACCCGCGATAACCGGATTGAATTGCTGCAGTTCGGCATCGCACTGAGCAATCTCACCGGCGAGAAACCGAAACGTGTCGACGAAATGCACGCCCGTTTCATGAACCAACAAGCGCGGCATGCTGCGAAAGTACGGTTGACGGCCAAGGTAGGCATCGTCGCCCCAACCGTCCCCCATCCGCGTTCGCATATGGATCGAATGAAGTTGGTGACCGATCACTCCGCTATCAAGCAATCGCTTGATCTCACGATGCCACGGTTGAAATCGAAAATTCTCGTGAACCATGAAGGGGACGCCGCTCTTTTCGGCAACGTCAAGAATTTTTTTCGCCTCGGCAAAGTTTTCTGCCACGGGTTTTTGGCAGATCATCGGAAGTCCGCGATCGAGCACCCGTTCGACGATGGGAAGCCTCGCGGCAGGTCCAGTCGCGAGATCAACGAAGTCGATGTCGGTTCGTTGCAGCGCGGCGCTAACATCAGTGCATATATCTGCGATGCCGTATTTCTCGGCAGCCTGCTTTGCTTTGGCCTCGTCTAGGTCACAGATGCAAACAATCGTCGCACCATTGATCCGCTTCCAAGCGTCCAGGTGAAAATCACTGAAGTAGCCTGCGCCGATCAGCAAACCGCGTTTTTCTGCGTGGCTTTTTGCGTTCGTCATTGGCTCGCTCCTTCATCCTGCAAATCAAGCGACTTCGTTGGATCAGCCAACATCCACAAACCAATCGCCAAGAAATTTAAGCCGGCGGCAACGTAAAAGTAGGGGAGTGGTGACCCCGTCCACTGCAACAGGTAGGGGAACGCCAAACTGGTGATGAACGAGCCAATGTTGCCAGCCATATTCATCGTGCCCGAGATAACGCCCGCACGTCGACGACCAACATCAACGCAGGTACTCCACGAAGGAGGCAACGTCATGTCAGCTCCAAAAATGCACAAGCTAAACCAAACCGACGATGACAGCGGAGTCGTTGCGTGGGAACTTCCCACGATCCCGATCGCCGCTAACGTGAAACCTATCATCGCGGGAATACGCCGCGAGAGTACCCAACGACCTGAGTTGTAGATTCGGTCAACCAGCCATCCGGATGTCCAGCAACCCAACGCTCCGCACATGAGTGGCAACGCCGAGAATAATGCTGCTTCCATTCCCGACAAACCGTAGCGTTCTTTCAATTGTGGAAAGAACCATGTCAAAGCAAAGAAGAACACGAAGTTAGAAGCAAAATACTGGCCACATAGCGCCCACATCGTCCGCGAGGTAAAGACCGACCTGCTTGAAGTTGACTCCGCTGATGATTCGCTTTTGATTTCAGACAATTGCTGACGGGTCTTGAGGATGTGCTCACGTTCTTGGTCGCTAAGCCAGGGTGCATCCTTCGGATCATCGCGAAAGAAAGCGAACCAAATCGCGGACCAGACAAAGCCGATCACCATCAAGACCACAAAAGTTGCTCGCCAACCCCAGGATAGGATCAGCCATGAAATCAGCGGCAAGGTAAGTGCGGCACCAATTCTTGAACCCGAGAAATTTATTGCCTGGACCCGTCCGCGTTCGTTCATCGGAATCCATGAGTAAACCGCACGCGACATTCCCGGGAACGCGCCAGCCTCGCCGGCACCAAACAAGAACCTCACCGCCAACATCGAGGCGTAGGAGTTCGCCGCGGCGGTCAATCCGGTGCACGACGACCACGCCACCACAATCAACGCCAGCACCCGGCGAGGCCCCAGACGGTCCGCGAGCCATCCGCCCGGGGTCTGCATCAGGGCATAGCCCAGAGCAAACGCACTGAAGACCCAACCGATTTGAGTCGGAGATAGCTGAAGATCAGCAGCCACCGAATCCTTCGCTACCGAGATACAAACGCGATCGACGTACAAAAGCACCGACAGCAGGAAAGTCGTGAGGACGATGAACCATCGCATGGGCATGATACGCGTCTCAGCAATAAGGGTAGGGGCGCCGTTCGTGCCGACGTCGATGAACCAGGCAATATGGTGGCCGACAGATCCATCAAGCACAATTGCATAATCTCGAATGATCATTCAAATATACTGAACAATGAAGAACACCCATCGATCGGTAACCTGAGACTATCAACGTGAAACCACGCCTGCTCGACAACGCCGCGTCCCTGACCGTCCAACAGATCCGCACGTTTTGCGCGGTCTTTGAGCTTGGTGGTTACGCCGATGCGGCGCGTGAACTCAATCAAACTGGCACCACGCTTTGGGAACAGATCAAAGTTCTGCAGCGAATCTATGGGACGGAGCTTTTCCAACGCAAAGGCCGCCGTATCGAACCGACCACCGCCGGCAAGTTATTGCATCAGCAACTCGGCCCCATACTCGAAGCGATCGAATCAAGTTTTCAGCTCGTCGCTGAGCAAACCCAGGCGGAGCCCACTGAGGTACGGATGGTCACCGGCGTGCGAATGATGCTTGAGGAACTCGGTTCACCCCTGGGCAAGTTCGCGAAACAGTTTCCCAATTCTCAGTTGAAGCTGATGACGGCTGATAACGCGACCGCCCAGCGAATGGTCGCGGACGCAGTCGTGGACGTCGCACTACTGATTGAACCCCCTCGCGATGCTTTGCTCGACGGGTTATCAATCGAGCGGTTGTACCCAATCGAATACTTGGCCGTTTTCCCTCGGAGTCATCCGTTAGCGAAACGGTCAACGATTCGAGTGGCTGATCTGCTTCACGAACCGTTGATCATCGGGAACGTGAACACGGTGGGAAGACGATTACTCGAGCAAGCGATTTTCCGCCTTGGATTAGAAACCCAACTTCAGCCAGCCGTTGAAACGGACAATAGCGCCGTGACGATGGCTTGCGTCCGGGCTGGGATGGGAGTCGGACTGATCGCCGGTCGTCACGATGGGAACTTAACCAAACCGTTGACCACACGAACGCTAAGCAAGGAACTTGGGCAAGTTCACATGGTTTCGATCACGCGAGCGGGTTGGGCTCCCACGCAAGCCATGCGGCGATTGCTCGAAAGCGTGAAAGAAGAACTAGCCGGTCCTTTGTAAGGCCGAGAAGCTAATCGCCAAATTTTCCAGTCGCCGAATTTTCCAATCGCCAAATTCTAAGCCACCGAAAGCCAGCCGCTCTGGCACCAGTTGCTTTCATTCGACGCCCCCGAGTCAACCAGCGACCTCGACCTACCAAGGCATCGACAACTATTTGACGGCGATCCTTTATCTGACGGAGATCCTCTATTTGACGGAGATCCTTGGCGTAGTTTCACGATTGCTCTTTCGTCGCCGAAGGCAGATTTGATAACGAAGAGGTCAGCCATGGTTTTGGCCACTACTTCGCGAAGGAATGCGACCCATGAAATCGTTCGGCCTACGGCTCACAGCCGGAATTGTCACGATCCTGTTTGGTGCTTATGCCGCTGCATTAGCCCAAAGAGACAAACAAAATGACTCCCAAGCTTGGACAGCCCAAGCTCCGTCCCTCGGTGAACCTGCGGCGCCTATCGCTGGCATGAACGAGGATTCTTGGATCTCGCAGCCAGCGGAGAACCTCGAAAACGCCTCAAACTCGCTGGCGGATTTTGCCGCCAATGCATTTTCGCCGCCTAAGGGCGATGTCGTGCTGGTCCAGCACACCGAAGACATGCCGGCGGCACCGGGCGGATTCGACATGCCTGGATTGCCAGCAAGTCTCGGAGAGCCCGCTGCGCAAACCATGGAAGAAACGCCTGCCGTGAATTGGGGAATTTCGGAAGACGCCACCGCTCCGGAAGTTCAGACCGAAAGCTCCCTATCGATGGGTTACGCATCGGAAAGCCCCGCCAACCAACTTGATCAACTCGATGCAATCGAGGAACCGCAGCCGCTCACAACCACACCTGGCGAAGCAAATTCGCTTCCGACCCTGTCGCTCGCTGAGCCACCGCAAATGAACACCTTCGCCGCGGCGCCGGCGCAAGAAGAGTTCAATGCCGAACCAGCACCTTCGCCGATGACCGCGAACCCAAGCAACGACCTGCGAAACCCCAACACCGCCATGAATGAACTGCGTTCCATGGCGCCGCCGGCGATGCAATCGTACGAGCCTGAATCGTCGTATCCAGAACCGATGCGTCCCGAATCGTTGGATCGTCAATCGATGCAGCAACCGGCACCTCAATCACTCGCTCAACAACCGCAGCAGCAACCCCTGCAGCAGCAACCATACGCTCAGCAACAATTAGCCCAGCAAACATTGGCACCACCGCCACAGAGTTTCGCTGGCCAAACCGACATGTACGGTCGCCCGCTTCAACAATTGCAACAACAACCTCCGCCACGCATGGCATCGTTGCCGACATCACCGCAAAGCGTGCCCGCAATCACAGCGGACACTTACGGTCAACGCGGATACGATAATTCCGGCATGTTGGACATCGATCCAAACACCGTCACGGGATCCCCCGGCGACCGTCGCCTCGAGGGAATCCAATCTCCAAGCGTGGTCATTCACAAACGCGCCCCCGCCGAAGTCAAAGTTGGGAAACCAGCCGCCTTTGTTATTCACGTTCAAAACGTTGGCAGCGCCGAAGCACTCGGCGTGACCGTGCATGACCGCGTGCCCGCTGGCATGCGACTAGTGGATGCTTCCCCCGAACCTGTCATGCAAGGCGACTTGTTGATGTGGCAACTCGGTGCAATGTCGGCTGGCGAAGAACGTACCGTCACCATGCAACTGGTTCCTGAGGCCGAAGGTGAACTGGGCAGTGTCGCACGCGTGACATTCGAAGCCGCTGCGTCCGTGCGAACGGTTAGCACTCGTCCCGAATTGAAGATCGTACAACGAGCACCCGAGAAGGTTCTGATCGGCCAACAACTCGAAATTGAACTCGAAGTTTCCAACCCCGGCACGGGTGATGCGACTGGCGTTGCCTTACAAGAAGACGTACCCGAAGGACTTGAACACCCGCGCGGCCGACAACTCGACAACATGCTCGGAACACTTGCCGCCGGTGAAGTACGCCAACAAGTGCTGCGATTGCGGGCCGCAAGCCCCGGTATGGTCCGAAATACGATTCGCTTGGTATCCGAAGACGGATTGACCGCCGAACACACCATCGATGTCGAAGTCGTCGCTCCTAACCTTGAAGTTGAACTTCAAGGTCCATCGCGTCGCTTCCTTGAACACCAAACAACGTATCAATTGACCGTCGTCAACACGGGCACCGCCGACGCTACCAACGTCGAAATTTCGGTCGCGCTCGATCGTGGATTCACGTTCGTCAGCACGGACTACGAAGGCCAGTACGACCCTTCACGCCATGCGGTTTATTGGTCGCTCGCCTCGCTGCCCGCCGGTTCACCAGCGACCGTTCCGCTAACCTTGCTTCCCATCGAAGAGGGCAATCGGGCCATCACCGTCGACGCAAGAGCGGATCTGAACACGATGGCTCGAAACGAGCACAAAGTCACCGTTGAAGGGCTCGCTGATCTTAGTTTCCAGATCATCAACCCCGGCGGACCAATCGAAATTGGGGCTGAATCATCCTACGAGATCACGGTCAACAACAGCGGATCTAAAACAGACACCAACGTGCAGGTCCAAGTGCAGTTGCCTCCAGCATTGGAATTGATCAGTGCCGATGGCGACAGCGGACAAGCGAGCACCGACGGTCGCGGGATCGTAGCCTTCCCACCAAGAAGCCAGCTCGCACCGGGAACCGAGATGAAGTACCGCTTGCGAGTCCGCGGCGTTGCTCCTGGAACCCACCTCGTGAAAGCCGTCGTGATGAGCGACAGCGCAGCGGTTCCGGTGACCAAGGAAGAAAGCACATTGGTCTATGCCGATCAGTGATTCGGTCACCGCGAACGATGTAGCCCAGGCTGAATTTCGAAACGAACAGCCGAGCTAATCGCCGCCGCTGAAAACAAAAAAGTCTCGCCGGTCAAAGTGACGGGCGAGACTTTTGTTTTTGATCTTTGACTTCCAGAAACGCGTTTCAAAACTGGTTCACCTGGATTACCGAGCCTGCGTTCGCTGGCCAATCGCGACTTCCGTACTATGACTAAGACGCTGCGTTTTAAGCGGGCGTGCCGTGTTGAGCGGCAAGCGTATTAAGCGGTCTCTTAAGCAGTGTGAATCGCTCGGTCGTCGACATCGAGTGCCGCTTCGTGAACCGCTTCCGATAGCGTCGGGTGAGCATGGCAGGTGCGAGCGATGTCTTCGCTGCTGGCCCCGAACTCCATCGCAGCTGCAGCTTCAGCGATCAAATCACCTGCCCGATTGCCAATGATGTGAACGCCTAGGACACGATCGTTTGAAGCGTCAGCAAGAATTTTCACGCGACCATCAACATCGCCAAGCGTGCGTGCGCGACCGTTGGCTCCGAACGGGCAAACACCCTTCTTGTACTCGATTCCCGCTTCCTTAAGTTCATCTTCGGTTTTGCCTACCGACGCGATCTCGGGGTGGGTGTAAACGATCGCGGGAATGACATCGTAGTTCATGTGGCTTTGAATGCCCGCCATTCGTTCCACGCAAACGATGGCTTCTTCCATCGCCTTGTGCGCCAACATCATGCCGCCAATGCAATCGCCGATCGCGTAGACTCCTTCGACCGATGTTTCGTAGTTCTCACTTACGGGAATGAACCCTCGATTGTCGACTTCCAGCCCAATGGCTTCGAGTCCCAAGTCCGCCGTTGCCGGTGTACGTCCGGTCGCCAAGAGCACTCGGTCGCATTCGATTGGTTCACCGTCCTTAATTGCGACGATGCACTTGTCGCCTTTTCGTTTGGCCGACTCGACGAACGTCTTCAACCGGATTTCGATGCCTTGCTTTTTGAAGGTCCGATGAGCGATCGAGGCGAGTTCCCCATCAATGCCGGGCATGATGCGATCAAACGCTTCAAGCACAATGACTTCGCTGCCCAAACGATTCCAAACGCTACCGAGTTCTAAACCGATATAACCGCCACCGATAACGACTAGACGCTTAGGCACATCGGGGAAGGACAACGCCGTGGTGCTGTTACCGATCCGTTCGCCATCCTCTTCGACGCTGCGCAACTTGGCTGGATGGCTACCCGAACAAACCAGGACTTGGTCGGCTTCGATTTGCACGTTGTCTTGACCGGTGACCTCGATCGTATTGACGTCGCGGAATTTTCCTCGGCCACGATAGGGCGTCACATTCTTCTTTTTGAAAAGCATGTCGATGCCGCCGGTTAGCGTTTCGACGATCTTCACCTTTCGTTCCATCATCTTTGCGAGGTCAAACTTGACATCAGCAACGGAAATTCCGTGTGCCGACATTCCGTGCTGGGCCTCGTGATAGAGATGGCTCGATTCGAGCAATGCCTTGCTGGGAATGCAGCCGACTCGCACGCAAGTGCCGCCGAAACGATCGTTTTCCTCGATACAAGCGACGTCGATGCCCAACTGAGCTGCGCGGATGGCCGCAACGTATCCAGCAGGACCGCCACCTAAGACGACAAGTTCGTGACGTTTAGTGTTCATGAGCACTCAAAAGAGAAAGTGAAACGCAGGAGAGACGTCAGTTTGGCTGATCGCGTGGAGGTCGCCAAGGTAGCCGAATCAAAGGAACTGGACAAAACGTGCGTTCGATCGGGAAGGAACCAGCACCAAGGCGACTGACGAGAAGATGATCGAGCTATTCCGTGCGGAAAGCAAAGGAACAAGTAGCCGGCATGTTTGACCAAGCGGTTCGCTGCAATCTGGCCGCGACTGGTTTCGCGGCCGGAAGTTTCGTTGCTCATACGGGCTAGATGAAACCTGGGTAAGCCGGGACAATCTCATCGTCTTGCCTCATTTCACGACGGTGATGCTGTTTTGAACGCTACCAATCGTACTGCTCTGCTTCACCACGTTCGTCGATGGGCGGGCCCCTTGTGTGGCCTCATAGTGTTCAGCTTTGCCGTCCACCTGCTTTATCAGGTGGCCGAAGGCGTCAGCTTTGCCGAGTTCAAGGCAGCGCTACTGAGTGTTCCGCCGCTGTACCTTTGCTTTTCCGCATTCCTCATCGCTCTGAACTATGGATTGCTAACCGCTTACGACTTATTGGCGCTGCGTTACCTGTGCCGATCGCTGCCACTACGGCGGGTCGCCCTGGTTTCGTTTTTGGGATTTTCGCTGGGAAACAACCTGGGCACCTTCTTAGCAGGAGCTCCGATACGATTTCGCTTTTATACGCGTTGGGGACTCTCGGCCAGCCAGATCGTGGTTTTGATCGCAATCCTCGGCCTCACGTTTTGGAGCGGACTTTGGTTCCTTGGTGGTGTCGTGTTGGTGGCGTTTCCAATTGACTTGCCCGAAAACGTACCGTTGCCCTTTGGAACCCGGACCCTTGGGGTAATCCTTCTTTCGTTGGCGATCGGCTACTTGATCGTGTGTTCGGTTTGGAAGAAGCCGTGGCCGATTGGCAAGCTACACCTGCGACTGCCTGAACCGGGATTGATGTCCGTCCAGGCTTCGGTCGCGGCAGTGGACCTGCTGATCTCTGCCACTGCGTTGTACTTAGTGTTGCCTGAGGACGCCTTAGTGCCATTTTCTACGGTATTGTCGGCCTATTTGGTGGGAATCGCTGTTTCGATGATCACCCAGGTTCCGGGCGGACTTGGCGTACTTGAGGTGATATTGGCGAAGTTACTTAAC
Organism: Rubripirellula amarantea; assembly: GCF_007859865.1. Taxonomy (NCBI): domain Bacteria; kingdom Pseudomonadati; phylum Planctomycetota; class Planctomycetia; order Pirellulales; family Pirellulaceae; genus Rubripirellula; species Rubripirellula amarantea. The sequence goes on from NZ_SJPI01000003.1 coordinate 173,018, forward strand.
GATTCTGTGGGTGCTGGCCCGCTGCTGGCGTCGCTGCTGATGTTTCGCACCTTGTATTATCTTCTGCCGCTGATGTTTGGAATGGTAACCCTTGTCGGTCATGAGATTTACGGGGGCACCGTGGAGGCTCGCCAGGCTGGCAAGGGCTGAGAATTCCCTGCGACATTTCGTATGACCGGGTTGCCCGAATTTGACTTCGTACCAATAGTGAAGCCTCGCGAGGTGCGAAACCATGCGACTGAATATTTACAATTTGCAACTTTCCAATTCTTGACTCGATCGCAACGAAGTTTCCCATGAGTGTTCTGGTAACCCAACAAGCTCCCGATTTCAAAGCTCAAGCCGTGATGCCCGACGGGCAGTTCAAAGAGATTTCGCTGAGCGATTACAAAGGCCAGTACGTGTTGCTGTTTTTCTGGCCACTCGACTTCACGTTCGTTTGCCCCACTGAAATCATCGCTTTCAGCGATCGCAACGACGACTTTGCCAAACTTGGCGTGCAAATCATCGGCGTTTCGATCGACAGCCACTTCACTCACTTGGCATGGACCAACACCGATCGCAACGTTGGCGGCATTGGCAAAACGGCCTACCCATTGGTTGCCGACTTGAACAAGCAGATTTCACGAGACTACGACGTGCTGCTTGATGGCGGCGTCGCTCTTCGCGGTTTATTCCTGATCGACAAAGAAGGCGTTGTTCGGCACCAAGTTGTTAACGATTTGCCGCTCGGCCGCAGTGTCGACGAAGCTCTTCGAATGGTCCAAGCTCTCCAGTACTTCGAAAAGAACGGCGAAGTTTGCCCTGCAGACTGGAAAGAAGGCAGTCGCACGATCAACCCCGACGTCGACAAGAGCAAGGATTTCTTTAACGCTGAATACGCGTCCTAGGCAAATCTGGTATTCTCGTTCGCAGCCGCATGTGGCTTGGCAACATGCGGCTGACGACACCTAATGGAAGATCGCGATGTGGAAAACTGACGACCAACAAGATGCAAATATTGGATGTGCGACTTGGTCCGACGCCCATGGCGAATTGCAGTTCGACGCCCGCGGTGGACAACATGGCATCACCGCCGGCAATGCAAATGACACTCGTTTCGCGATTGCTCCCGTTGGCGAGGACAAGCTACCCACCGCTGGCGAGCAATTTGTTCGCGGCGACCAGTGGCACATCAATTACCCGCAAGCGGATTCGTCTTACGCGCTTCGGATAGTCCTCGACATCATCGAATCGACTCCCAGCACGTTGGTGATGGAATGTTGCCTATCGGTGCAAACCGACTTGCTCGATTCACATCCCAAGCTAGACGTCGAATGTGCTTGTCACGACATCGATTCGATCGTCCCATCGGATCCCTATGGTAAAGACGATGTTACCGGATCTGGTACCGCTCCGATTTCAACCGCGGTCGGAACTTCGACCACGTCGATCTTGTTGCCGCCCGAGGATCATCCGTTCACAACCAATCATTCGACCGACATGCTGCTGCGTTTGCGATTGTTCGGTGATTTCTTAGAAAAGGGTGTGATTCGGCGGGCACGTCCTTGGATTGTGATCGATCGCAGCCAGCGAAGCACAAACGAATCGCTCGAAGCACTCTGGCAACAACTCTGCGACAGCCCCATTCCGTTGACATAGCTTGCCGAGTTGACATAGGCTGCGGAGTGAAAACGTTCATTCTTCGACGAAGGCAGCCTTATGCGAAAGTCATCAATCCGAACGGTCTTGGTGACCTTCATGGTAGGAGTCGCAATTCTCGTTTCGGGAACTGCGATCGCCTGTACCGTTGTTCGCTATCAGGTTGGCGAAGACTACTTAGTTGCCAGAAACCACGATTGGTTGTTCGGTGAAGGCCTCGTCATCATCGAACCTCGGGGGCTGAACCGCACCGCACTGACCCCGATACGACCGGCGAAGTGGACGTCCAAATTCGGCAGCGTTTCGCTAACTCAATTCGGTCGCGGCATACCGTTCGCCGGAATGAACGAAGCGGGACTTACGGTCGATTTGTTGCAACTTAAGTCAGCGGAGTTTCCCTCTGCGACGGCGCACGACCGTGATACGGTCAACGTGATCCAGTGGGTGCAGTATCAACTCGACACGGCGTCGAGCGTCGATGAAGTCATCGCGAGCTTGGACAGTGTGCTTCCGTTGCCATTGATCCCCAATATCGAACGAGTCCACTACTTCGTCACCGACGCGTCCGGCGGAGTTGCGATCGTCGAGTTCATGAATGGCAAACCGGTCGTTCGACGAGGCCCCGAGGCGACTCACTGCGCCCTCGCCAATACTGACATCGAGAGCGAACAAAAGGCGTACTCGGGATCTCCGACTTCTCGCTATGGTCAGGCCGTTTGCAGTATTCAAGACGTCCAACAATCGCCAGATCTAGATACCGCGTCAACTCAAGCATTCTGCGTACTCGACGATGTATCGCAGGATAGCTTGACGCGATGGAGCCTTCTTTACCAACCTAAGCATCGCCGATTGACCTTTCAGACCGAAGCATCATCGTCGCAGCGTTGGCTTGACCTTGATGATTTTGACTTTGCATCGGGCTCACCTTCGCTTTCGATTGACGTGTTGACCGATAAGACCGGGAATCTTCGATCGCACTTTCAGCCGATCACACCGGAGGACAATGCAGCGATCGTCAATCATTCGTTCGACCAATACCTGCCGCCAGGACTCGGCCGAGTCGCGGTCAAACAATTGGTCCTCAATCATGCCGCCTCGCTGCGGCAAGGCGAACCTGCTGGCGGCAACCACTGACTCATTTTATGGTCAGAGATTTGCGGCTTGCGAGTTTAAAATGGGCTACAATGGCTCCATGGCAAAATCAACTCCTACCGTTGTTTGGTCGCACCTTCACTGGGCACTCGCCGTACTGTTACTTCAGCTCGGCGTGAAAGATTCCCAGTCCGCAGAACCCAACGTTGACCGTACTTTACCTACGGATTTCCAGCAAAAGCTGGACAATATCGAGGACTTCTTCGGCAACCATTGCCTGGAATGTCACTCATCCGACGCCCCCGCCGCAGACTTCGATCTCGACAGCGTTGACCTCGCCCGACTCGCACAATCACCGGCCGAACATCACGACGAGCGGGCAAAAATGGAGCTTGTCTTCAAGCGCGTAGCGTCACGCCAAATGCCGCCGCCGAGTCACGACAGTAATTCTCGCCCTGACGACGAAACCTATACGCGTGTCACTCACGAACTCGGTGACGTCCTTGATCATGCTGCCCGGCTCAATCCTGCGGTTCCGCGAGTCGATACGCTACGCCGACTCACTCGCACCGAGTATCAAAACTCGATCCGCGACTTGCTATCCATCGAGATTGCGGCGGCTGATTGGCTGCCGGCCGATGAATCGAGCCAGGGATTCGACAACATTACCACGCGAGAGCTTTCGCCGGCATTGGTAAGCCGCTACCTAACGGCGGCTCAGCACGTTGCCCGAATTGCGGTGGCCCGGCCAACGGGAATTCCAATGGGAATGACCGTCCGTTTGCCAGCGGACTTGACTCAAGAACATCACCTCGACGGATTGCCGTTGGGAACACGGGGTGGAGTCAACATCCGCCATACGTTTGCCGAGTCAGGCGTGTACGAGGTCGCGATTCGCTTGACTCGCGACCGAGACGAAATGGTGGAAGGGCTTTTTCAGAAACACGATATCGATGTGCTTGTGGACCGTGATCGTCGCGATCGCATTTCCGTGTTCCCACCGAAAGACGGCAAAGACTACACGCATGTTGATACCAATTTGAAATCCAGGGTGAACATTGATGCGGGACAGCACGACCTTGCCGTCACCTTTGTTAGCCAAGGCGATTCACTCGTCGAGATTAAACGTCAACCCTTTGATGCCGCGTACAATCGCCATCGACACCCGCGGCAGCAACCGGCGATCTTTGAAGTTTCGGTATACGGTCCGCTTCTTGACGAGAGCCCTGCTTCGGAAGCAACCCATGAAACGCCAACCACAATCAGTCGCGATAAGATTTTCGGCAATCACTTAGAAGCACTGGAATCGGCTCAACCATCGGTTGACGAACAAATGGCGATCGCGGAAGGAATCTTGCGTCCTATCATGCGATCTGCCTATCGACGGGAAATCGAGCCTGCTGATGTTGTCGTGCCGATGCAGTTTTTCCGGAACGCAATCGAAACGAACATCACGACGAACCAGCAGGCTAAGGTCACAAGCCTGAACCAAGATCGCTGGCGAATTCGGTTTGACATGGGAATCGAAACCGCGCTTTCGTCGATTCTCGTCAACCCTCACTTTTTCTTGCGAACCGAGGCGGAAGTTCAACAAGACGTCGCTGCGGAGCCAATTAGCGACCAAGAACTCGCCACGCGGTTGTCGTTCTTCTTGTGGTCAAGCATTCCGGACGCTGAACTGTTGGACTTGGCGAAGGCCAAACGGTTGCACGAACCGGAAATCTTGCGGCATCAGGTTCACCGCATGTTGGCCGACCCCAAATCCGATAGCTTGGTGAATAATTTCGCAAGCCAGTGGTTGCACCTGCGAAACCTGGATTCGATCGCTCCTGATTTGCGTCAGTTCCCCGACTTTGACGAGAACCTTCGCCGGGCGTTTCGTCGCGAGACAGAATTGCTTTTTGAACACGTGAAGAAGCATGACCTGAGCGTCTTGAAGTTAATCGACAGCGACATCACTTTTTTGAACGATCGACTGGCCAAGCACTACGGAATCGCGGGGATTAGGGGAAACCACTTTCGCGAAGTCAGCTTACGCGACGATCCCACACCGGAAAAAGCTCGTCGTGGCGGCTTGCTTCGACAGGGCAGTATCTTGTCGGTGACCTCATACGCGACGCGAACCTCGCCTACGATTCGCGGCAATTGGGTGCTCAAGAATCTGCTTGGCACGCCACCGCCTCCCCCACCGCCAAACGTACCAGCCCTCAAGGAGAAGTCTGCTACGATCGCGGAAACGGTACGCGAACGGTTGGCATTGCATCGAAGCGACTCGGCATGCGCGAGTTGCCACGATCTGATCGATCCGGTCGGGTTTGCACTCGATCGATTTGATGCGGTGGGACGCTGGAGAGCTTATGATGGTGACTTAGCGGTCGACGCTTCGGGCGTACTACCCGATGGCACGCCCGTGACCGGTGTCGGTGATCTTGAAGCAAGCCTGCTAGGGAATCCCGACCAGTTCGTTTCGGCCATGGCCGAAAAGTTGATGACATTTGGACTCGGTAGAGGCGTTGACTATCGCGATGCAGCGACGATACGAAACGTGGTCGCATCATCAAGAGCAAACGAGTACCAATTTTCGTCAATCATTCAAGCGATCGTTGCAAGTGACGCGTTTCTTAAACGCAGCCCAAACCAAGAGTCAAACGTCCGCGGAGAAACCGATGATGAGTGATCACTCAACAACGTCTAGTTTTGGTAGCGTCATTCGCAAGCGTTCGTTGTCGCGACGAACACTTTTGCGAGGCATGGGAACTGCGATTGGCTTGCCGTTGCTCGACGCGATGGTGCCGTCTATGACCGCTACTGCAGCAACGCCCGCAGCGGCAGAAAACCTTCGCCGCGTCGGATACATCTATGTACCAATGGGATACAACCCGAAGGAATGGACACCGCAGGGCGAGACTCTTGAAAACTTGCCATCGAGCTTATCACCGCTCGAAGCCGTCAAAGAACAAGTTACCGTGATTTCGGGAATGGATTTGCAAAACGCGTATCCCGGATCCCACGCAACATCCAACGCGGCGTTCTTAAGCGCCGCTCAAGCAAAATTGACCGAAAGCAGCGACTACTCACTCGGCATCACCGTCGATCAAATCGCCGCCAAGCACTTTGGACATCAAACTCAGTTACCCTCGCTTGAGTTGTCGATGGACCTGCTTTCGACGGTAGGGCAGTGCGACAATGGTTACGCATGCGTCTATCAAAACAACTTGTCGTGGTCGTCCGACAACACACCCTTGCCATCGGAGGCACACCCGCGAATCGTGTTTGAGTCCATGTTCGGTGAAGGTGGAACTCCCGAGCAACGACAATCGGCATTGCAGAAGCGTGCGAGCCTGCTCGATTCGGTGACCACGGAAATCAAACGACTTCAAGGACGGCTTGGCGCCAGTGATCGCAATAAGGTCGACCAGTACCTCGAGAGTATTCGTGAGGTCGAGCGGCGAATCGAGCATGCCGAACGAACGGCAAAGGACAATCCGCTTCCCGATCTGGATCGACCAGTGGGCGTTCCGGTTGCGTTTGCTGACCATGCTCGGTTGATGTTCGACCTGCAACTGTTGGCGTTCCAAGGCGACATCACTCGCATCGTCACCTTTCAACTAGCGCGTGAGGCGAGCACTCGGACTTATCCTGAAATCGGCGTTCCCGAGCCACATCACCCGGTCACTCACCATGGCGGGAATCCGGAAAAGCTGGCCAAGGTTGCCAAAATCAACCAATTCCATGTCCAGCTTTTTGCTGAGTTCTTAGAGAAAATGGGAGCCACCCCGGAAGGCGACGGCACGCTGCTGGACCATTCGCTTTACATGTACGGCAGCGGAATGGGCGACCCTGATGCTCATAATCATCACGATTTACCGATTTTGGTCGCCGGTGGGGCTGCCGGACGGATGCAGGGAGGTCGACATATGCTATTCGAGGGCGAAGAACCTCTGGCAAATTTGCATTTAACCCTGCTCAACAAAGTCGGCGTGCCGATGGAAAGCTTTGCCGACAGTACGGGAGCGTTGGAATTGTAGCTTGGAACCTCTTGCCCATTTCGCTGCTGTTCCCCATAATCCCCGTTCGTTTTGGCGAGCCGGCGATTGATTTGCCGGCCGTTTAGTCCGTTCGCCTGGTACTCCGAAAGGCCCTCATGGCACCCCGTCCTATGAGCACGCGTAGTCGTGCTCGCAAAAGAAGTCGCGTCCGCAGCCGTACGAAGAAGAAAGATCCGATCTTCGTCGATGGCCACCGCCCACGTCCTATGTATGTCGATTTCAAGGACGTTGAATTGCTCCGCAAGATGGTCAATCGCCAAGGCCGAATCGTCGGTCGTCGCAAGAGTGGTTGTACCGCCGCCAGCCAGCACGCCGTTAGTGCTGCGGTCAAGCGAGCTCGCTTCATGGCACTTCTGCCATACGTTGGCGAGTAAGAACCAAGCCAGAGACGTCAGATCCGGCAAGCCAACTTGGGCGAGTCGGATCGAAGTCGATCTGGTCCCTGGAAAAACCTAGTGCTCATGTTGTCCACCACGCGCCGTGTCGAGTTTCGTGATACCGATGCGGCGGGAATCATGCACTTTTCCGCGTTTTTCCCGATGATGGAATCCGCCGAGCACGAGTTGCTTCGGTCTTGGGGCATGTCGGTGATGCCTCGCGAACGTGGCCCCAATGACGTCACGTGGCCCCGAGTGGCAGCGACCTGCGATTACCTCGCGGCCGCCCGTTTCGAAGATATTCTTGCGATCAACGTTAGCGTTCTTAAAGTTGGCAATTCAAGCGTCCAGTACGGATTTGACTTCTCGCGAGACGAAACGCCGATCGCCAAAGGCACCCTGACGGCGGTCTGCTGTCGTCTGGACACTTCCGGCCTCACCAAGGTACCGATCCCTGATTCGGTCCGCCAATTGATGCAAGGTTGAGCCGCGTAGGCCCACAATTGTCTGAAGAATCCGCGTTTGCGAGCAAACCGTTTCCTTGCTCACTGCGTAATCTCGACATCGGAAGCCGTGTCTGTGATGCGGCGATACAACTTTTTGCTGTTCGTCGAATCGGCTTTAACTCATGATGACTGGCCTCGCGGTACCTTCGCTTTTCTCGGACCTCTCAGCCTCGTGCCCAGGAATCATCAGCGGCATGCTGGATGGTCTTGTCTTTGGCCAGGTGATGAGTTGGCTGCCGTCGTTCCTGACACCGATCTGGGTGATCGCGATGGCGCTGTTGCTCGGTGCTCTGATGGCGTTGGTTTTCTACGGCGTGTTGGCGATCCTGTCGTTCATACCGCCACTGGGACATTTGGCGGACTCACCTCGCCGCGGCATCACGGCTTCGCTGATCGTCGGCGGACTAATCGCTGCCGGTCTTTGTGCCGCGTATGTTCCCATGGCGGCGGACCCTGAATTCGCTCACTTTTTGTACCTTCCTCTGATTACCATCGGCGCGATCTTAGGTTTTGCCACGGTCTACGGAATGTGGCATCGGACTCGTGGCGATTGGAAGCTATTGCCGTCCGAAGGCATCATGCCATACGTGCTTAGCGTTGCAGGTTTGTTTGTGGTAATTGGCCTAGCTTCGACGCCATTGGTGAACGAGCCCAAAGCGTTCCTCGAATCGCTGCCAGCGGTGAATCTAATCGGTGATGGGACGTCGTCCTTTACCGTTACGGTGCCCGGCAACGGTGAAGTGGATCCTGACTTGGCTCCGTTTGTCCCAGCCAACGAGATCTATTCACTTCGCAATTTGTCCGAGATGACCATCAAGACGAATCGCAAAGTCTTGATAGCTGATTCGAGTGACACGCGTGCGTTTTCAAAGTCACCCATCGAAGTCAGTGCGGATGAACCGCTTTCGTACCGTGCGGCTGATGATGCGGCTGCACCAATCCCAGGCGACCCAAGTCGCTTGCACATTCAGAACCGCGAAGTGGACCCCGCGGAAGTCACCTTCACGCTGAAGTCGCTACCGGCGATTCCCGAAGTCGCGTCCTTGCTTGGTATTTCAATCGCCACGTTCGTGTTCGTCTCGTTCATGGTGGCGTTTCGACAAGCAGCACCACGCGTTTGGGCTCTTGCGATTTCAACAGCCAAAAACGAAATGGGGCAACCGCTTTACCTGTTGCTAATGGGACTGGGACTCTTCGGAGTTATCCTGTTTGGTTTCTATCCTTTCAACACCTTGGGCGATGACATTCGTCTGCTGAAAGATTCCGGCGTTACCATCATCATGGTACTGGGAATGTTGCAGACGGTCTGGAGCGCGGGCACAACGGTAAGCGACGAAATCGAAGGCCGGACCGCATTGACCGTGCTTAGCAAACCCGTCAGCCGGCGATCGTTCATCCTGGGCAAGTACGCGGGAATCATGATGGCAGTCCTGGTGTTGTTTGCGATCATCGCGGCAGTGCTGTTGATCGTGATCAGCTACAAGCCGATTTACGACGCTCGCGAAACCACCCGAGCCGCAACGACGTGGCAACTTAGCTTTGACGAGGTGATCACGACGGTCCCCGTGCTGGGTCTTTACTTTATGCAAACGATGGCGGTGGGAGCCATCGCCGTAGCCCTGGCCACGCGTCTACCATTGCTGGCCAATTTCATCACCTGTTTCGTGGTCTATTTGATAGGCAATTTGACCTCGCCGCTGGTCGCATCGACCAAAGGAAACAACGAATTGGTGGGATTTGTAGGGAAGCTGATCGCTGTGATCGTGCCAAATTTGAACACTTTTAACGTTCAGGCGGCGATAGATGCGGCAAAACCGATCCCGGCGATCTACTTGCCCGGCGCTTTTAACTATCTTGTATGTTTCGTCATCGCCGTTTGGATGCTGGCGATGTTGATATTCGAGGACCGAGACCTTGCCTAAATGGGGCTGACTGTCTCTCGGTTCTCTTCCCTTCTTCCATCACGCCAGTTCAGTTTTTGCGAATCATCTGCATTCGCAAAGTCGTGTGGCGCCGGTAGACATTTGAATTTTTGGAGCCGACAAGGTTGAGTCGAATAGGCACACTCGCCAAAGCGCGTCACGAACCCGCCGCCTCGGGTTCGTTCTTCGGTTATGTCTGGGCCACACTGGCGGGACTTTTGGTCCCCGTGCTAGTGGTGCTTGTCGGACTCATAGCCGTGCTGCTCAATTCCGGTGGTCTGACCAGCGGTGTGGTGCGATTGGGGACTCACTGCTGGGTTCCCGTAAGCGAGGCATTCGCGAGTCAAAGCCCACTGGTCCAATTGTTTGAACTCGTTGGCATCTCGCTATTGGTTTCCACCGTGTTCTCACTAGCCATTTGGCTACACCGGTTGTCCGCGGACGCGAGGGCTCGGTCGATCACCAAATCGCTGCATCAGCAGATCCTAAAACAAAGCCTGCGACGAGCCGAGGTCGAAGGTGCCGCTGCCCAAGCGGTGCAAGCGAATCATTTGATTGGCGAACACTTGCCGCAATTGCAGCGAGGGTTATCGCTTTGGTACCGCGCCGTGCCACGCAGCGTCATCACGCTAGTCGGCTGTGTCGCCTTGGCACTGCTAGTTAATGTTTGGCTCGCGATGGTTGCCGTGGTCAGCGGTGTGCTCATCGCCAGACTGGTTCGCCAACTGCGTCGTAACGACGATTCCGATCGAATCCGTTGGGAAGTTCCCCGAGCACGCGCACGTATGGCGGAACTAGTCGGACAGGCTCCGCTGCATGCACGTTTGCAAAGCGAAGGACTCTCGGATCAAGCCTTTGCTTCCGAGCTTGAATCGCTGTACCGACGAATTGAAGATGAAGATCATCGTCTCGCTCGAATATGGCCTTTGCTCTTCCTCGCCATTTCCGCTTCGATCGCGGTACTCGTTTCCGGTCTTGCGGTGAATGTTGACGCCGGGCTGAGCCTTCCGTCTGCATTGGTGATCGGTTTGGCTTTGGGAGCGACCGTGGCGGCGGCGGGAAGGTTGATGTCCTTAAGCAATCAACTTACGGTCAGCTCGGAAGCAAGCAATTCCATTTATCACTACCTGCAGCGAAGCGGTGACGCCGCACCAAGTGAGCAACGCGTTGGCTTGGCGAAGCTTCGCGAAAGTGTCGATATTCAAGACGTGACGCTGGGGGACATCACGGGTGATGCAATCCTTCGCCACTTGAGCTTGAAATTCACTCCGGGGTCACTGGTCGCCATGCTCGGCACGGATTCCGTCGCCACTCAGGCGCTATTGGAATTGTTGATGGGCTTCGGAATGCCAAACGAAGGCCGAATAACGATCGACGGAATCAACTTGCGTGATATTCATCCGCAAGCTCTTGCCAAGAACGTGATGTGGATCGGGCCCGACGGCCCCATCTATGACGGGACGATCGAAGAGAACTTGCGTGGAAACGACACGTCGATCAATAACGGTGACATGGTAAAGGCTCTCGAAGAAGTCGACGTTTACGAGCGACTATTCCGACTGCCCGAAGGACTCAATACCGTTGTTTCAGCTAGTGACGCGATGCTAGGTATCGAAACAACCTATGCTGTTGGCGTTGCCCGAGCATTGCTGCACAAACCGTCGATCGTGCTAGCTGCCGAACCGCCACCTCCGGCGGAACACCTATCGGATGATCGCTGCTTAGCGGCCCTGCGACGACTGCAGCAATCCGGCAGCCTCGTGATCATTCTTCCGCGTCGACTGCAAACGCTGCGAAGCGCCGACCGAGTCGTGCTGCTCAATGGGCCTCGACTCGTCGGGGAAGGGAAGCATGCTGAACTGCTAAGCGAAAGCGATCTGTATCGGCATTTGAATTACCTGCTATTCAACCCCTATCGCCACAACAAGTAGAAACCCGAAACGCTCGGTATCTTGCATGAGACTTTCGGCGTGACACGCTACCTTTCAAAGGTCGATTTGTTACGCAGCATATGGTGATAGTGCTGAGCAAAACGGTGTGACTCGTCTCGTACGTATTGCAACAATCGAAGCGCGTACGAACTCTTGCTTAACTTGATCGACTCGCTAATGCCCGGGCGAAAGATTTCCTCTTCACGCTTGGCCAATGAAATTACGGTTGGCGGAGTGATGTCCTGGTCACGAAAAGCGGCCATCGCTGCGTTGAGTTGCCCCTTGCCACCGTCGATCAACAGGATATCCGGAAACGAATCGCCTTCGTCCGCTAAACGACGAAAGCGTCGGGAAACAACTTCGTACATGCTGCGAAAGTCGTCGATGCCATCAACATCCTGGATCCTGAATCGACGATAGCCTGGTTTGAACGGCAAGCCGTCAATGAACTGAACCAACGAGGCAACCGTTTCACCACCGCCTAAGTGAGCGATATCCATCCCCTCAATCACTCGTGGTGTCTCCGACAAACCCAACACCTTCCGCAAACCCGTGAGCCCCTTCTTGGGATCCACGTAAAAGACTTCTGGCTGAGCATGGGTTTCCAGTTCGCCACGTTCTTCAAGGCGTTCAAGCATGTTGATCTCGTCACGCAAAACAGCAGCGCGTTCAAAATCCAAGGACTTGCTTGCGGTCATCATCTCTTCCCGCATTTCCTGAATCAGCTTCTTCTTTCCGCCTTCCATGAATGTTTGCAGCCGACGAATATCACGCCGGTACTCTTCCTTGCCGATTCGCAAGTTGCATGGCGCCGTGCATTGATTGATGCTGGCGAGCAGGCATGGTCGGAACCATTGCCATTTTTCATCCGATTCGCTGATGTCGAGCGTGCAGGTACGAAACTTAAAGATTCGCTGTAGAACCTGAATGGCCCCTCGGAGCGCACCGGCGCTCGGGAAAGGCCCATAAAGTTTGACGCCGCGTTCTTTGGGTTCGCGTGTGACCTCGACGCGAGGAAACTCGTCTCGCGTCGTGATCATTAAGTAAGGAAAGGTCTTGTCGTCCTTGAGATCTTTGTTGTGTTTGGGTTGAATGTCTTTGATCAACCGCGATTCCATCAACAGAGCGTCAACTTCGCTTTCACACTCGATGAATTCAATGTCCGCTATCTCGGTGACCCAATTGGCAGTCCGCGCATCCTCAGCCGCTGCCTTCAAGAAATAGCTACTCGCACGACTACGCAAGTTCTTCGCTTTACCGACATAGATGACCACTCCCGCAACATCCTTCATCAGATAGATGCCGGGAAGTTGCGGAAACGTTTTGACCTTCGCCGAAGCGTAGTCAAAGCCAAAATCCGAGCTCGGCTCGCTTGATTCGGTATTGCCGGAATCGGGTTCAGTCATCCTGACCACTTTGCTTGGAGAATAACTTCAAAAGAAGAATGACTATTGAGGCACCGGCAAGGAATTTAATGACGGTGGATCCGACTCCTGCAAAAGTGTCGATCGCTTTCGTGTGCTTCGTGGGGCGGTAAAGATGGTTTGCTCAATGGGTTCGCCATCACCAAAATCCATCACGTCATCGACGGTTGGAGTTGGGATTGGTGTTGGGTTGGGCTGATCAACCGGAAGCGTATTCAACTTCGTTGCACCTTTGCTTGCCTCAATAGCCGATCCGGATGCCCCGCTCCCAGAATCGGCCTCGTCCGCATAGCTCGCTCTGGCAACCGGAGCGGCTGGCTTGGACTTATTCAAGCGATTGCCGGCAACATTTGCGTTGTCGGAACTTCCCGATCCCTTACCTCCAGAGCCATTGAAGAAGCCGCCGATCATAGATCCCAATCCAGTCGCCAAGTTGCCAGACTTCGGCGCCGAATCGTCACTCGCGACGGTATTGGATGACTTAGATTTGGGTTCCACATTCGTGAGTGTCAGGGTCTTGGTTGCCAATTGACCGTTTCGAACGATTCCAAGCGTCAACTTTTCCCCAACCTGTCGCTGCTGTAGTTCCTGACGAAGGGCACTGCCATCGGCAAGCAAGCGTCCATCCACGGAAACGATGCGATCGCCCGGTTTCAATCCTGCTACATCACCGGGCATGTTATTGCGAACATCGGTCACCAAAACGCCTCGCAGTCCGCGCGGGTCCTCGATGATTAACCCTAGTCGAACACGATTGGCCGGTGATCTAGCTTGACGCGGCTGAGTTGGAGGCTTGGCTGCCGAAACGACATCCTGATCCTCTGTTTCGGAGTCCATGGATGAATCCAATTCCGAGTTTGACGCCAGTTCAGCATTCTCTTGCGATGGCAACTTACTCCTCTGACTGTTCGCGTTTGCGTCAGGTTTTTGTCCAGTCGAACGAGCCACCAAAGGCACCGAAGTAACGTAAAGCTGTCGATCACGAACGAACTGGACCTTGATCCGATCGCCCGCCTCATGAGTTCGAAGAATGGACGCGATTTCGGAAACCGTTGTGGTGCGAACATCGTCGATCTTCACAATTTGATCACCCACACGCATTCCCCCCTCGTCAGCAAAGGAATCTTCGCGAATGCGAGCTATCCGAACTCCCGATGCCCCCGCCGAGTCCTTAAAAACGTCAATTCCCATCGAGGCGTATTTCGATGGAGTTGAAGCTTCCTTATCCAAAATCGAGGACTTTGAGGACTTCGAGGGCGATTCATCAGAATCCATTTCGTTGGAGTCATCCGCCAAAATTGACGACCCAAAATCTTCTTCATCACCGTCTTTGTTCAGCGAGACACTTGGACCAGATTTTTCGTCAGCCGGATTGATCGCCGACGCACGTGTTGGATTGGCTTCGGCTTTACCATCATCGTTGTCAGCAGTTCGCCCGTATCGAGCGACCGCACCGCTTGTCGCTGGTTTGGCTGCTCTTTCCGCCGTTCCTGGAGCCTGACGCGGTTGGGTCAACTGATTCCGCCCCTGATAGTTCGGCTGAGCGTAGTTTTGACGCGGGTCAGTCGCCGGTGGCCTTGTCGGTGGTGCTGCGTATCGTTGTTGACGAAGCGCCTGGAGACGACGAAATAGCTGTGCGTCAGCAGTATTGGAATCCCCCACCAACCAAGCAATCGAAACGAGGAAAGTCAGTAGAACGAGAGATTGTGAACGTGGCATGGCCATCACCGGATAAGAATTCGACAAGCAGTTTTACGGTCCGGCAATCCTTACCTCACCGCGATAGTCTGTATGATACGAGCCAATGCAGATAAGAAAAACGGGTTGGATCGAAAACAAGGCGAGCGTATTGACTCAAAACCAAGCAAATTACAGGGTCGAAAGCACGCCGATCGAACTTTTGCCGGAAAAGCTTCCGGTTTGGCTGCAAGGAATTTCGATCGGAAGAGCGCAGATCATCGTCGATCAACTGCGTTCGGTTATTTCCGACCGGAAAGAGGACCCGAAATCGCAGCCCGCTGTGATCTGGTTGACTGCAACGCCGACCCAGACAAAGCCGGGAGACGAAACATTCGATCCAGTTGTCCCCGTTTCAATAATCGCGGTGCAGGGCAGGGTCACGAGCCAAGAACACGCCGATACCGTCACCGTCATCCACGGCGGCCCAATGGGACCTAGCGACAACGGTGCTCCTACCGACAACGGCGCTTTAATTAACAACGACGTTTCATCGGAAGCTTTTGTCGAATTGACAGAGGCGTTTGATGAACAAATGCGAAACCGTGGTGTGAAGTTTGCGCAGTGGGCGACAGACCCCGACCCATCGCAGGAAGCGACGTTGCAATTCGAGTGTTTTGGATTCGCAAAACTTGCGACGCTGCAATACATGAGTGGACAGTTTCCAAGAACGCACAGCCAATTAGAAACTGATCGAAAGCGCAATAACAACGCGAGGCTGAAACCATCGCCAGTGTCGCTTAGAGCGATCAATGTCGATGACGCAAAGTCTCTTGAACGATTCGTTAATATTGTCGAGCAGACCTATGTTGATACGCTCGATTGTCCGCAACTTAACCAGTTTCGTTCAGCGGCGCAAACGATATCTGGCTATCAAACATCCACGGCCTACGACCCATCGCGCTGGTTCGAAATCGTTGACGCAGATGATTCAGCCATTGGCGCGGTCATCTTGGCCACTCATAGCGAAAAAGCCAGTGAATTAGTCTATATGGCGCTCATTCCCTCTGCCCGTGGAAAGGGACTTGGGCATGAAGTTATGCAACGAGTGATCGAAGAGATTCAGATTCGTTTGTCACCTTCGGAACAAAACATAACGATTCCACAACTAGTGCTGGCGGTCGATGAAAAGAACGTCCCGGCAAAAAGAATTTACGAAGCAGCGGGACTCAAACCCATGATTCGTGAATGCGTTTGGGGAAAACATTTTACTGATCAAGCGATGCGGTAATTCGGTTCTGTTCAACGACGTTGACGTTTTTCAAATCGCGGTGATGCAACTTAGAAAAACGTCGTTTTGCACGGACGATTCGTGGACGCATCCCAGCAGCGCGTCGCCTTCCTCTTTGCTCTGCCAACACCTTTTCCACCAGCACGAAAACTCGATTCTTCATCGCGAATCCGCCATGCAATTTTTGCATTCACAAAGACAACCAGTCACACGCCTGCAAAATCGGGATTTCCGGGGCAACGAGCGACACGAAAAGGAAAGCATCGCACAATCTTCAATTTCTCTTCACGAGACTATTTGACTTCAATGCTAGCAACCATAGAATCACCCCTCACGCCCACAGGAGGTCTTTCTCACCGGGCGCGCCCCGCTCACGGGGCGACTTGGGCTGAACGACCCGTCAATGCCGTTCAGGTCATCTTACTCATCAAACTTTCGCTGGCTTATTCGCACCTTGCCGGTAGAGTTCTCGATGAGTGGGGAATCGGAATTTCCACACCCGCAACACGTCCATGCCCGCAACACGTCCATGAAGGAGGATTGCGCTCAACGTATGTCCGCACCGCACGGCTGCACCGATGGCAAGGATGTCATTGGAAAATTCACGGATGCTTTGAAACAGCGGCTTGGCGTTGATCGATTCCGAATGTGGTTTTCACACGGAGTCACCTTCAATGTGGAATCTTGCGGCGAAGGGAATCGCGACACTCTTGTCGTCGAGGTCCGCGGCCAATTCGCGCTCGACCGTTTGCAGAAAAACTTTCTGACCCAACTTCGTGGGGCAGCGATGCAGGCAACCGGTAGCGCCATGGATGTTGAACTGCGATTGGAATCGGCCATTCCTCAACAAGCCGAACTGCCTTTGGCAATGGAAGCCGGTGGCAATGCATCAGCACGAACCGCCCCTGCCATAAAGAATGCACCGGCACGACAAGCTCTCGGTCAAAACCCGGCCACCAGAAAACCTGCGACTCGACACTCAGCGGCAAGAACGTCGGGAACTCGATCGACAACTAGTCGAGGCGGCACTGCATCTTTGTCGTCGCTAGTTCATAGAGCCGACGGTGCACGAAGTCGGCGGGCGTCCCAGGAATCGGTTCGCGCCGCTCAACTTGATCAACTCCCGTTGCTCGATCACATAGAATCGCTTGACCAGCAAACCTCGCGTTCGGTATCGGCCTCCGCTGGTTCGCAACCCGCAGCAACTGCGACGCCTTCATCGGGTGCCAAACCAAACGCTCGTGCCGCGATGACGATGCAATCGTTTGTCAAAGGCAGCAGCAACGAACTCGCTCACACCGCGGCCTCGATGGTTTGCCAAACGCCCGGTGTTGCCAGTCCGCTATTTTTGTGCGGTCCCTCGGGAACCGGAAAGACTCACTTACTTTCTGCGATTGCGGCCCAGCTTCGTCAACGGCATCGCATGCGACGTGTCATGCACATGTCGGCTGAACAATTCACCAATGACTTTGTTGCGGCTCTTGGCAACAGCGGCATCACCTCGTTCCGAAGTCGCTATCGCGATGTGGACGCATTGTTGATTGACGACATCCAGTTCTTGGGATCCAAGAAAGCAACCTTACGTGAGCTGCTTTACACGATTGAAACGTTGTCGCACTTGCACCGCCCCATGATTTTCAGCGGACTGCAATCGCCGACTGAAATCCAAGGACTCACTAGTGAGTTAGCCGGTCGCATGGCTTCGGGACTGGTGTGCCCACTGCGTGCACTCGATCAAAGCACTCGCGAGACGATCTTGCAAAGGCTTTTCGAAGAACGTTGTCCGATTGCGGTTCCCGCGGACTTCACGACGCAACTTGCCGGAATGATTGCCGGTGATGGCCGTGTTTTAGGCGGATTGGCGAATAACATCAATCTGCTGCAGCGAATGAACAACCGCATGCCGACGATGGATGAAGTTCGGCGAATCGCTGGTGACATGCTTCGATCTGCTCAACCGGTCGCCACCCTTTCGGTTATCGAGACAGCAGTTTGCGAGGCATTCCAATTGCCAGCGGACACCCTACGTGGACAAAAGCAGACGCGTAACGTGACGGAGCCGAGAATGTTGGCGATGTACTTAGCACGCCAGATGACGTCATCGGCTTATGCGGAAATCGCCAGACACTTTGGCGGCAAGTCACACAGCACGGCCATTGCAGCGGAAAAGAACGTTCAGAAATGGATCACCGCTGGTAAATCGATCGGTCGCGGAAGAGCGTTAATGTCGACGCAAGAGGCCATTGATCGCGTGGAAAACCTCCTTCGCGGTGCTTCATAGTTGCTTTGGCAGTCAAATGTTGACTGCCATTTCTGGAACTCGATTGTCAAGATCCTTGAGCGATCGGCGAATCATCCGTTAGCCTGTATCGTAGACGTACGCGATCGTCCCACCCCCACCCCGCTCCACGGACAGGAACCATGATTTCGGACCCCTCGAACTTCAAGTCGAAGAAGAAAAAACCCCAAGCTTCCGCCGCTGAAGTACTGCAGCGAGAGCAACCGTTTGACCTTGAAGCCGAGATGGGTGTGATCGGCAGTATCCTGTTGATGCCCGTGGTCTGCGACGAGATCGCGTCGCTGAAGGCGGACGATTTCTACGACGACGCCAATCGCATCATCTACGGCATGCTCAGAGAGATGCACGATGCGGGCGAGAAGATCGACATCACGTTGTTGGTATCGAAACTGCGGCCATCGGGCGATTACGAAAAGGTAGGTGGCGCGCCGTACCTAGCCAAAATATCCGGTTCGGTTCCCAATGCCGCTCACGCAGCGTTCTACGCTGACATCGTGATGGAAAAAGCGGTCTATCGAAAACTGATTGAATCGAGCACCGAAATTCTGCGAGACGCCTACGAGCAAAACAGCAGCGCCAAAGAGTTGTGTGCTCAAGCCGAGCAAAAAGTGTTCGCCATCATGGACGGCCGCGGTTCGCAAAGCGTGCACAGTATTGCCGACGTGTTGCACCAAGCGATGGATCGAATGGAAGCGCGTCTTCGGGACGAGTACGTCGATGGCGGGTCGGAAACTGGGTTGCGTGACTTTGACGAAATGACCGGCGGACTTCACAATGGCGAGTTGATTATTTTGGCCGCTCGTCCATCCATGGGCAAAACCGCTTTGGCCATGAACATCGGCGAGCACGCGGCGATTAATCAACGCACACCTGTTTTGTTTGTGTCGTTGGAAATGTCAGGAATCGAGTTAGCCGACCGGATGCTGTGTTCTCTTGCCAGGGTCAATGGTCACCGCTTACGCAACGGTACTATTTCATCGGACGACCGCGATC
This sequence comes from Rubripirellula amarantea, assembly GCF_007859865.1. Classification (NCBI taxonomy): domain Bacteria; kingdom Pseudomonadati; phylum Planctomycetota; class Planctomycetia; order Pirellulales; family Pirellulaceae; genus Rubripirellula; species Rubripirellula amarantea. The sequence goes on from NZ_SJPI01000003.1 coordinate 192,220, forward strand.
GCTTGGTGATGAAGGCAAATGAAATTAGCCAAGCCCCGCTTTACGTGGACGATTCACCGAGTCGAACGGTTAGTGAGATCGCGGCGGCCGCGCGTCGAATCAAACGACGTGAAGATGGACTTGGTTTGATTGTGATCGATTACCTGCAATTGATCGAACCGGATAATTCACGTGACCCTCGTCAAGAACAAGTCGCAAAGATCGCTCGTCGTTTGAAGGGGATGGCTCGAGAACTCGAAGTTCCGTTGCTTTGCTTATCGCAACTCAACCGCCAAGCTGAAGATGGCAAAGACCACCGCCCCAAACTCAGTCACCTACGTGAATCAGGTGCGATCGAGCAGGATGCCGATGTGGTAATGTTTGTGCACCGCGAAGAGTACTACCACCGCGGCGAAGACAAGGCCCAATTTGCCGGTCAAGCGGAAATCATCATTGCCAAACAGCGGAATGGCCCCATTGGCGATGTGGCGCTAACTTGGGAAGCCGATTTCACACGGTTTAGCGACCGAGCTCCCGAACGACATAACGAGTTTGACGACTACGCCGAATTCAGCAGCCCGGGCGGTTTCTAACCTCCCGCAACTCATTCTTTTTTCTAGCAACGGTGCCTCCCCATGTCGGATTCTGTTTCGTCGGCTTCAGAAGTCAATGCATACTCGGCGGGCACATCGGTCGACGATAGCTCAGTGCCGTCTGAGGTTCGTCTGTGGATGACTCCCGCGATCATCATCATGGCGGTCGTCTGGGCGTTATTGATCATTCCGGGAATGATCGCACCGTTGACGATCATGCACTTCGTGTCTTTGCAAGGTGCCGGAGTGCTCGGGACGCTTTCGTTGACACTTTGGTGGTTGCTGTCTCGCGGCGTTCCTGGCAAGACTCGCCTTCTTGGCTACGTCACGATATTAGCGATCACGATTGCCACGTTCATGTTAATGAACAAGAGCCTAGGAATCACGATGCTGATCTATGGCCTTCCGACTGCGTTGACCATTCTGATCGGATCCTTGACGTTGCTTCGCACGAAAGCTTGGCCAACTCGTAGTCGAGTATCGCTGGCTGCGTTCACCGCATTCATGGTGGCAATCCAGTTCGTTCGGATTGGTCAAATCGATGCTGCGTTCGCGTTCAGCTTGGTGCCACGCTGGATACCGACCGCCGAAGATAAATTTCTTGCGTCGCTGCAAGATGACCAACCGACTGCTGAAAATCAATCATCAGAGGCGGAACCAACGGATGCGACGGAGCTCGTGAACCTTCCCAACGACGTCAGCGACACTGATTGGGCTGAATTCCGAGGACCACGCCGTGATGGAGTGCTACCGGGTGTAACGTTCGCGAAGGACTGGGAAACAACACCACCTAAAGAAATCTGGCGTAGTGATGTGGGGCCGGGTTGGTCGTCGTTTTGCATCGTTGGTGATGTATTGTTCACACAGGAACAACGAGGCGAACAGGAAGTGGTCGTCGCGTACTCCGCTTTGACGGGGAAGTCACTTTGGATCACATCTAACGAAGGACGCTTTGAAGCTTCGATGGGAGGCGTCGGGCCGCGGGCAACCCCCACTTATCACGACGGCAGACTTTACGTCACCGGAGCCAACGGTTTGATTCAGTGCCTCGATGCGAAAACTGGAAACGTGATTTGGAGCTTTGATGGGGCGGAAGGTCGCGAAGCAGCGCCGCTTGCATGGGGTTTCGCCAGCTCGCCATTGATTCACCAAGGTAAAGTCCTAGTGGTTACATCGGGCGGAGATGGCCAAGGCGCGGTCGCCCTAGATCAAGAAGACGGCAGTGTCATTTGGCGAGCCGGACATGGTTCACATACCTATTCGTCGTGCCAGCTTGAAACCATCGATTCCGTTCAACAGGCTTTGGTGGTTAGCGATTGGGGAGTCGAAGCTCTTAATCCCGATACCGGGGAAGTCATCTGGGGCAGTGAATGGCTGATTGACGGCATGCCACGAGTAGTACAACCACTGGTGGTTGGCAATACGGTTTACTTGGGCACCGGGTACGGTAACGGTACTCGGCGCATCGATGTCGCTAAGCAGGATGACGGAAGTTGGTCTGTTAACGAAGACTGGACCGCTAACCTGAAGCCTTACTTTAACGACATGGTTTATCACCAAGGTCATATCTACGGTTTCGATGGTCCCATCATGTTGTCTATCGATGCTGAAACCGGCGACAAGAATTGGAAAGGCGGACGCTATGGGCACGGGCAAGCTTTGCTCTTGCCAGCGATGGATGCAATTTTGGTAATCGGCGAGAAAGGAGAACTGGCACTCGTTGACGCGTCGCCTGAGAAGTTTGTTGAACTCGCGCAGATGCAGGTGCTCGAAGGCATTACCTGGAATCATCCCGTGATCGTGGGCAACCGCTTGTACGTCAGAAACGCCGAGCAGATGGCTTGCTATGAGTTGCCTGAGGAATAATCGGAACAATTCGCACGATCGGCTAGGACAACGCAAAGTGCAAAGTCTTCCTGCCGCGTAGATTCAGGGCGGGGTAACAAAGAGAGGTACGTTTGAGCACGCGAATGTTTCGCCGCTCTTGATCCCGCTCTTAGCATCCGGCCCGATGAATCTAATCAAGTCTGCTCTCCTGGGTGCTCGCAATTGCCTTTGCGCATCGTCGCGTCAGCAACGACTCGCTCAGCTTGCCTCTACCGGCGAAGTCCCATGCAGCGTTGCGTTTTACCATCGCGTTGCAGACACCGTTGCCAATGGTTGGACAATGTCCACGCAACAATTCCGGGAACACATCGACTACTTCCAGTCTCGCATGACCATCGTGGACTTAGCGGAAGTTCAGTGGCGGGTGCGAGAGGGTCACTCGGTGGATCAGTCGATGTCGATCACTTTTGACGACGGATACGCGGACAACATGGACTACGCGATCCCGCTACTTATCGAGCGAGACATTCCCTGTACCTACTTTGTCACAACCCAAAACGTCATCAACGGAAAACCGTTCCCTCATGATCGCGATGCAGGACAACCTTTGCAGCCCAACACCGTGGCCCAGATTCGCGAAATGTCAGACGCAGGAATTGAGATCGGTTGCCACACCCGCCGACACATCGATTTCAGCAATGTTCACTCCATCGAACACGTACGAAGCGAAATTATCGAAGCCAAAGATGAACTCGAACAAATGATCGGGCGACCGGTTCACTACTTCGCATTTCCGTTCGGATTGCCGGCGCAACTTACTCAAGCTGCGATCGAGATCGTCCATGAAGCCGGGTTCGCCGGTTTCTGCAGCGCGTTCGGTGCATACAACCATATTGGCAACGACTGGTTCCATATTCGGCGTTTCCACGGCGACCCTGAATTCGAGCGATTGGTCAATTGGTGCACTTACGACACAGCCAAGGCTCGAACCGAACCAAGGGTTCAGTACTTTCTACCACCGGCTAAGTCTTTCGAGCAAACGCAGGCGATGATGCCGTCGATGCCAGTTCCTCACATCACCACCTTTGGAAGCTTCCATGCTTAGCCAAACTTTATTGCGACGCCGCCCCTGGCGCAGTGTTAAACAGCGCAAGACCAATCGTCCGCTACGTTGTGCATTCGTCATCACGAGCATGCCTGTCGGCGGCGCAGAAACGTTGCTGGTCAACATGATGCGACGCATGGATTCGAAGGTGGTTGAACCTGAAGTCGTGTGCTTAAAGGAACCGGGTCCCCTTGGCGAAGCGATCAGCGGTGAGTTTCCCTTGCACTCCCATTTGATCGGCGGCAAGTACGACGTGTTGGTTGTTTGGAAACTTGCGCGTCTTTTTCACCAACGCCGCATCGATGCCGTGATCACTGTGGGTGCCGGCGACAAGATGTTCTGGGGACGCTTAGCCGCTGCGGTTGCGGGAGTTCCAGTGATCGCGTCTGCGCTTCATTCCACTGGATGGCCCGACGGTGTGGGACGACTCAACCGAACTCTTACTTGCGTAACCGATGCGTTCATCGGGGTAGCAGATTCGCACGGCGAGTTTCTTCGCGACTTCGAGAAATTTCCTGCCGGCAAGGTGAACGTGATTCGCAATGGAGTCGACTGTGATCGCTTCCACCCCGACCCCGATGCCAGAGCGTCTTTGCGTCGTGAACTTGGCCTGAGTGAGGCAACTCCTGTGGTGGGAATTGTCGCCGCGCTGCGACACGAAAAGAATCACACGATGCTCGTTCGTGCAGCGAAGCTGATCGCTGAAAAGGAAACGCACAAGCCAACGTCCGAGCAAACTCATTGGGTAATCGTCGGCGATGGACCAGAGCGTGAAACGATTGAATCGCTGGCGACTGAACTCGATATCGCGAATCGAATTCACCTGCTAGGCACCCGTCACGACACGGACAAAATTGTCGCCGGCTTGGATGTCTTTACACTTTGTTCGCTCAACGAAGCCTCTCCGGTGTCCATCTTGGAAGCCTTAGCATCCGAAGTGCCCGTTGTGGCGACAGACGTCGGCAGCGTCAAAGAGTCCGTGATCGCTGACCAAACCGGTACCCTAATCCCGTCGGAAGACGTTAACGCAATGGCGATGTCGATCGAGCGGATGCTTGCCAATCCCGCTTCCCGCCAGGCGATGGGCAAACGAGGTCGTCAATTGGTGCTTGAAACCGGTTCGCTAGAATCCATGGTGGCCGGGTATCAACAATTGATCACGACTCAGTACGATCGGCAACTATCGGCTTCGAGTGCCGCGACCATCACTGTTCCGCGAGTGCGAACTCAGGCAACCTTGCGATCCGACTGAACACGATCGGTGGCCTGCGACACCCATCCTTCACGCTCGATACGACCTTTGAATCCAAGAATGTCGTTAAATGCACTGACGTGTTCTTGGGTCCAATGAGCGATTTGCTCGAAGAAGAAGACACCGTGTTCGTTCAATCGTTGTTGGTTCACCGCTCCGATGCCCCAAAGCTCGGTCAAGTCGTCCGGATGATCCGGGGTCGTCTTGTACACGAGGCCGTACGTGTCATCCACGACGAAATCCAGCATCTCTGGGCTGATGCCATCCATTTGAGGTTGGTGCATGCTAAGGATCAAATCGTCGGCGGCAGGAGCGGAGTTCGCGGCCACGACGTCATCAGAGCTCACGCGGATCGTTTGTTCGATTTCAAACTGGGCTGACTCAAGTTGCTCGACTCGATGATTGAGCTCAATGATTTCCAATTTAAGCGATTCGATTCGTGCGTTACCTGCCTTGAAGGCTTCAAAAGCCAACGTGAACTCATGCTGCATCGAAGCCAAGTTCTTTTCTTGCTTTCGCACCGTTGCGGTCAATGAGGCGAGCGAATCGTGACGCTTACGTTCAGCATTTCCGTAGACCAACCAATAGATCCCCCAGCACGCGATCAAGCCCAAGTAAACCGTCGCGAGACCAGCGATGACCTGGTATCCCGACAATCCAAAGACAGGGGTCACAAACGAGGTCATCGACGAGGCTTCAAGCAAAAATTCGTTTAAAGGAGCAATCAGCATCGTTTCGAATCCGTTCTAGGCGAGCACGGTCAGCGAGTTAAAGATCGCGTCAAAGGCGTGGTCGTCGTTTGCGATGTCGTGGTTAATTTGAAGGAATCAGTTATCCGGTCTATCGGCGTTACTCGTGACGATCCTGACGACTTTAGTGCTTGCCCGTACAGCTTCACATCTTCGAAATCTTTCTCGTCGTGAAACGAAAAACCCGCCATGAAACCCAGCAAAGGGGCCGCATGGCGGGTTGAAGGTTGTGTAGTTCTGCGAAGCGGGCCATCACCAACACCGTCTTCGCCGCAATGACGTTACTTGGCCGCTGCGTATCGAGCAGCAACGGCGTCCCAATCGACGACGTCCCAGAAGGCGCCCACGTAATCGGGACGACGGTTTTGATAGTTTAGGTAGTAAGCGTGTTCCCAAACGTCCAAGCCTAGGATCGGAGTGCCACCGATGCCAGCCACCGCAGCGCCCATCAAAGGACTGTCTTGATTAGCGGTGCTACCGATCTTCAAAGCGCCGCCATCTACGTACAACCAAGCCCAACCGCTTCCGAAGCGAGTTCCGGCAGCGGTCGCAAATTGCGACTTCATTTCATCAAGTGAGCCAAAAGCGCTGTTGATCGCGTCGGCCAGTTCGCCCGAAGGCGCGCCGCCCTTACCGGGTCCCATCACCGTCCAAAACAACGAGTGATTTGCGTGGCCACCGCCGTTGTTACGGACGGCGCCTTTCTTATCATCGGGTACCGATGACAAGTTCGAGATCAGATCTTCGATCGACTTGCCTTCCAAGTCGGTGCCGGAGATCGCGTTGTTGACGTTATTGATGTACGCCTGGTGATGCTTTGTATGGTGAATTTCCATTGTACGAGCGTCGATGCTAGGCTCGAGGGCGTCGTAAGCGTAGGGCAGATCGGGTAGCGAATACGCCATGGTTGTGGACTCCAAATTCAGTGGTTGAGGGACATCAGTCGTCTCTCAGCACAATAGCAATCTGTCCAGTTGCGACAACCCGGGCGCAGCCAACATCGTTGCCTTGATTGGGCATTTTCTCACGCCCCGAATTTGCTCGCAGAACGACCAAACGGCAACAAAAACAGCCAAGTCACTTGCGTGACTTGGCTGCCTGAAGTTCAGATTCGGCGTCGACGAGGACTACTGTTGAGTCGGATCGAAGCCGGTTTGAGCCAATTCTTCCTCTTCTTGGATGATGATCCGTGGTGTCACCATCATCATTAAGCTGGAAGCTTCCCGACCTACCGTGACGTTCTTGAACAGTCGGCTCAGGTATGGAATCTTGCTAAGCATAGGAACACCACGTTCGGCGCGACCTTCTCGCATTCGCTTGATACCACCGAGCAAGATAGTTCCACCGTCGGGAACGCTGACGGTTGTGCTAATCGTCGTGAATGCGAAGACAGGCAACTGAACCGTTGTACCTTCGATCACGTCGGACTCATCGGTGCTATCGGTCGCGTCATTCTCGTCCACGACTCCGTCACCGTTGGTATCTTCCTGGTCGGTTGTACTTCGGCTGGTCGTACGTCGGCCTTCGTAGGTGAAGGTATTGACGTCACCGATCTGGCTAAAGAACGGCACAAGCGTGAGGCGAACGAATCGCTTGTCGTCACTCACGATACCCTGCACATTGAGCGAGGTACCTTCATTAAGAACCACGATCACCGGTTGTTGAGCGACCGCAAAGTCACCCACCACTGGCGTCACACTGGTCACGAATGGTCGTTGAGTGAAGTCACTGATCGAAGCGAGCTGACCGTCAAACAACGTTACCTTAGGAGCCTGCATCACGTTGGTTCGGTTGTCGGTTTGGATCGCTTGGATAAAGAAGTAAGCTTCGATATCGCTAAGCACTGCAAAGCCGAGGTTGGCTGCGGTACCCAAGTTTTGACCACCGAAGGCCGGACCACCACTGATAAAGCTTTGGTTATTGAACGCGATGTCCAAGTCAGGCGTGAAAGCCCCTCCAATACCATCGTATCCAACGGTTACCGAAGGTCCCTCGTCGTCATCTGGGAACTCGCGGGTGTTGTCATCGACTTGGAAGTTGAAGTCCACACCGATTTGTTCAGCAAAGGTATCGGCCAAGGTAATGAAGCGAACTTCGATTGTGATCTGCAAGTTCTGCAGACGGCGAAGCGATTCGAGCAAGTCCGAAATCTTTTCGTGGGTTTCACTAGTGGTACTGATCACCAATGAAAGGTTCTGTGGGTACTCTTGCATCGTGCCCTGACCACCCAGTGCGTCCCATGATTCGGGATCGACGGTGTTCTGAATCAGGTCGATTAGCGACTGGAAGTCAGCAAAGCTACTTCCCCCCGCACCGCCACCCATCGGTGGATTGTTTGGACCAAAGCCACCTTGGCTACCCAGCGGGTTGTACTGGCCGAGAACGTTCGGGTTGCTTCCCATCGGGTTCATCGCATTGGACATTCGATTTCCGATATCCGTTGCCGACATCGGAACCAATTGCACGTCTGATCGCGGCTGCGTCATTTGATACGCGTTGCGAAGAGCACCGGCCAAGCCATCTTCATAGCTGGTTGCAAAGTTGGGAATCGGTGTCACCAAGTCAGTAACACGATAGGTCACCGGGAAAACGTTGCTGTCTTTGACCTCTTGCGAGGTGATCATCAGCACGTCGTTTTGAATCATGTGTGCAAGCTGCAGGGGCTGAAGAATCAGGTTCAGTGCACTTTCGAGCTTGATTGAATTAGGAATCATCAAGGAGATCGGCGACTCTGGCGAAACGCGAACTCCCGTCAAGGCACGCTCGTCCATGATCATTGGAATACCTGTCATCGCTGAAAGGTCTTCCAACACTTCGCCCAGGGGACGATTGCGATACTTGATGCTTACCTGTGAGGCAAGTTTGCGGCTGATTTCTTTCTCCGCTTCGCTTAAGCGCGAATCACGATCACCGGACGCGTCGAGACGTCGACGGGACTTTTCGATCCACGTTTCGGCATCGGGGTGCGTCAAAGGCATGTCAGGATCTGGACCGATCATCGATCGCTCGGCGTCCAGCATGTTCTTAGCGAATGAATCTTCCTTAGCCGCGCGAATTTCTTGGTCCTGGGACATTCGCACGCCCATACGACTGTTATGGAACATTTGGATCGAAACTGGATCGCCAGGCTTCAACTCGGCGACTTGCTTGGCGATCAATTCCGCTTCGTTGAAGCGACGATCTTTCATCAAGGCATTGAATTCATCAACCAGCATCGAGACCTGGTGGTCCGTTGCAGCTTCTCGCTTGTCTGCTTGTTCCATGTCCGTGCGAACGGATGCGTTCTGGATATCAAGCTCGATCTTGGCTCGGTTGGCATCGACGTAAGACTTTTGCTCTTTGATCGCGCGGTCAACCAAAACAGCGAGCGATCGCTTGGCTTGTTCGTCAATATCACTGCTGTCGACGCGACGTCGAAGACGCTCAAGTTCATCGAGAGCATCAAGAGGTGCGTCACTCTTCTTCGTTTCTACCGACGCCAGTTCAGCGGTCACTTCTTTGTACAAGCGGCGTGTCTTGGCTTCGGCTTCGAGTCGTGTTTTGTCGATCTCGGACAGTTCACCATTCTCGTTGGGCTTTGCACTAGGAACCAAACGTGTTGGCTGAAGGAGCGTCAGCTTGTCTTTAAGTTGGTTTTGCTGAGTGACCGACAATCCCTCTTTAACTCGCCAAGCTTCTTTGAATTGCTTACGAGCCTCTTCGCGGTCGCCACTTAGCAACGCTTGCATTCCAGCATCATAGGCTTGGCTTGCGTAGGTTGATTCGGTGTTTTGAACTTGTTGAATTTGATTCGGCGTTTCGCCCGCGTTGGCGGCGCCACCGTTGAATAGCATTTGAGCAATGGCACCGTTGTCATCAGCCCCGGTCGCCGGTTCCATCGCAAGTGCGGGTTGGATGAAGTTTCCGCTGGTTTGTTGTCCAGAGGTTTGCATCACGCCGGAACTTGCGATTCCGGACCGCTTAGCGGCGGATTCAGCGTCAAGAACAAACTGCCAAACGCGCGGCTCACCAGCAGCGAAGGCTTTTTCAGGAACGCCTAAGGATTGTGCTTGCTGTGCGATTTGCAATGCGCCCGCTGCGTCACCTCGATCGAGTGCCGCGCGACCGATCGCAATCAAACGCAGAGCTTCGCGTTTGGCTGCGTCAGGATCTGCGTTCGCCGTTTGAATGGGCATGGCCCCGGCAACAGCAGGCATTCGCTGGACTGCCGAAGGCATCGCGTAGGAAGGACCGTTAGCCGCCGGATTCGGTACCGTCGAGCCTGTTCCCACCGAACCGGTTGCCGTTGGGGCAACAAGGTTGCGAGGCGGTAAGGCCAACAATGCTGGGTCGATTCCGATACCGACTAGTTGCTGATGTAACTTGGCTGCTTCCGGTTGCAGGTTCGGCAATTGCGAAACCATCGGAGACAACGTTCGATACGACTCGACCGCAGCGGCATAGTCACGGTTGGCGATTTGATCGCGAACCTGATTGAGCTTTGCCTGGGCCTGAGCAACCGTGGGAACGGTGACTTGCGAAGGGGATGAGCTTGAGGGAACCTGGCCAAATGTAGATTGGCCAATGGCATCCTGGGTGGACATCGCCATCATGGCGACGATTGCAGACCAGGCCATCGATCGAATGGACAAGGTGACGGTTGCGAGTTCGAGGCGATACAACGCGACTCTCCTTCTTCGCGGTGAGACTTCCATAAGGGAGCATCAATCGGCCGAGCTTGCCCAATCCATGGCTTGCTTAGGTGGCTAACTGACTCCGGGTTTAAACAGTTCCTTCGCCAACACTTGACCACCGGATTCCGTTAGAAATCAACGTCATATTGATGGCAACTGAACTGCTTGCTGATGGGAATAGCCTCTGGGCCAAACTCATGTCAACGTCGAAACGCTGCCGAAAGCGCGAATTTCGATTTCTTCATGGATGACCCCCAGTGAAACTCGCGGGCGACGATCTGAAGCGAGACATTCTGGCAACCCAAAGCGTCCGTCAGGGCATAAAAAAACCCCGGGCATCACAACAATGACCGAGGTTTCGAAGTAGTCTTTGGCGTCTTCAAGCGTTCGCCGACATGAGCAACTAGGCTGCCTGTTCAGCGAGCTTTTTACGCTTTTCAGCAGCGTTCTTGTAGTCAACGACGTCCCAAGCCAATCCGGTTGCCTTCAGCAACTTGATCGCTTGCCAAGTGATGTCAAATTCCCACCACTTGTGACCATGCTTGGCCATCCGTGGGTACGCGTGGTGGTTGTTGTGCCAGCCTTCACCGTAAGCAACGATCGCAACAAACCAGTTGTTACGGCTGTCGTCGGTCGTCTCGTAGTTGCGGTATCCGAACATGTGGGAAGCACTATTGACCAACCAAGTCGCATGCAACACGAGGACTAATCGTACGAACAATCCCCACACCAACAATGAAGTGCCGAAAGCTGCACCGTCGATCGCGTAGCCGATGCCAAAAAGGATCAAGCCCGTCAACGCATGCAAAGGCAAGAACAAGTAGTCCAGTGCCCGCATGTAGCGTTCTTTGTACAAGTCCGGAGCCCATCGCTTCAGGTATCCCACGCGGTCTCCGTTGTGCGTATGGAATGCTAGCCAAAACGCGTGACTCCAAAATCCGCCATCATGAGGAGAGTGTGGATCTCCTTCTTGATCGCTCAAAGCATGGTGTTTGCGGTGATCGGCAACCCAATCCAAAGGCGAACCTTCGCCTGCCAATGTTCCAATTGTGGCAAACACGTTGCGAACCCAAGGGTAGGTCTGCATGCCGGTGTGGGTCAACAATCGGTGAAAACCTAGGCAAATACCAAGGCTTCCCGTCACCCAGTGCAAGCCAACCATGACGGCGAGCCCAGTCCATGAGAAATAGGGGTAAGCCATCGTCAGCACCACGATGTGGGCTGCGGCTAGCCATCCAATTGCCCAGTAACTGAGATTGTTCAAGCGAACGCGATCTTGAGCCGTTTCGCTCTGTGGCTTTGGCTTCTTGGCGTTGCTTTTTGCATCGTCAAGAAGCGTGTTTTCCAGGTCTGAATCGTCGATATTTGATTTGTCCCAGATCTCGACATTGTTATCGAAATCAGACTGCGGCCTTGCGTGTGCCGAGGGGCGTGTTTTGTTCTTTTCAGTGGTTTTCGGGTCAGCAACAGATGACATTCCGTGATTTCCTACTTCGGGAGGACTTTGCTCAGCTTCCAATCGCTGATTGAGCCCAAAGTGTAGCGAGATCACATGTCCGCTCTGTCTAGGCGAAATGCCAACTTTGTAACGGGCGTGTAATAGTTTGCGATTGGGGGTCGCAGAACCGAATGAGCACCCGCAGATTACGAGTGCAAACCTGCCAACCGGGGGGAAATCCTACAGAAAAACCTGCGTGTGAGGGAACACGCAGGCATTTCGAGAAAAGGATTTCGATCGGCGGACGTCAAACTAGCGTCGAGACAGTTCTTGTCCCTTGGCCATCGCGTCTTCGGCCTTCTGGATGTACTGCTGATCTTGAGTGCCAGCCCAAGCTCGTTGGTACGTCACGCTAAGCGCGGTGTAGTTGAACGATTCTTCGGGTTCAAGTTCGACTGCTTTTTCAGCGTGTGCGATCGCCTCTGCGTGCTGGCCGGTTTTGGTGTAAACGCGTGCCAGCGCCAAATGCGCAAGTACAAAGGTTTCGTCCGCTTCAACGATCTGTTTCAAGCCAGTGATCGCGTCTTCAAACTTTTCTTCGTCGATCAACTTCTCGACGGTGTTGTATTGCTGGTGAATGTCGCTCATGACGAAGTACTTCGGGGTTGAGGAGCTCAAAAGGAAAGATTGGCACTTGGCCACCAATAAAAAACACGCCAGCGAGATCATGACAATCGTCGCTGGCGTGATTGAGTTTAACAATCTGGCCACAAAGGCTAGCCAGATTTCTGACTTACGACCGGTTAACTACGAAGACTTCTTCAACGTAGCTTGTGCAGCAGCCAATCGAGCGATCGGCACTCGGAATGGGCTGCAACTGACGTAATCAAGTCCTACGCTGTCGCAGAAGTCGATCGAAGCGGGGTCACCACCGTGCTCGCCACAAATACCGACCTTCAACTTCGGCTTGGTGCTGCGGCCTTTCTCAACGCCCATCGCTACCAATTGACCAACACCTGATGTATCGAGCGATTGGAAGGGGTCAACCGGCACGATCTTGTGCTCGATGTAGTCAGGCAAGAACCCACCAACATCGTCACGGCTGTAACCGAACGTCATCTGAGTCAAGTCGTTGGTACCGAAGCTGAAGAAATCAGCATACTCGGCGACTTCGTTCGCGGTCAAACAAGCGCGAGGAATTTCGATCATCGTTCCAACCGAAATGTCCAACTTGCCGGTGAACTTCTTGGCTTGCTTGGTTGTTTCGATCGTTTCCAAAACCTTCTCGCGAAGAATTCGGAGCTCAGCCGCGGTACCGACCAACGGGATCATGATCTCTGGCTTCGCATCGATCTTCTTCTTTGCACAACTGATCGCTGCTTCGACAATCGCTTGAACTTGCATTTCAAGGATTTCCGGATAGGTCACGCTCAAACGGCAACCACGGTGACCCAGCATCGGGTTGGACTCGTGTAGCACTTCGCTACGCGATTTAATTTCGGCGACCTTCACGCCAAGTTCCTTGGCCATGTCCTTTTGAGCGGCATCGCCGTGCGGCAAGAACTCGTGCAATGGCGGATCAAGCAAGCGAACGGTTACTGGCAAGCCAGCCATCGCCTTGAAGATGCCTTCGAAGTCTTTGCGTTGGAAAGGCAATAGCTTCTTCAATGCAGTCCGACGATCCTTTTCCGTTTCGGCCAAGATCATCGAACGCATGTGAATGATGCGATCTGCTTCAAAGAACATGTGCTCAGTACGGCAAAGGCCAATGCCTTCGGCGCCGAATTCGCGAGCACGCTTGCTGTCGGCCGGCGAATCGGCGTTGGTGCGAATCGCTAATCGACGATACTTGTCCGCCCAAGTCATCAGCTTGGCGAAGTCGCCAGACAACTTTGGTTCTTGGGTTTCGACTTCGCCAGCCATCACTTCGCCGGTCGTACCGTCCAAGCTGATGATGTCCTTTTCGCCAAAGGTGCGGCCGTTGACGGTGATTTTCTTCGTCTTTTCGTTAATCACGACTTCCGAAGCACCAGCAACGCAGCACTTGCCCCAACCGCGAGCAACCACGGCGGCGTGCGATGTCGCACCGCCGGTGCTGGTCAAAATACCGACCGCTGCTGACATTCCTTCGACGTCTTCAGGGCTGGTTTCGCGACGCACAAGAATGACGTTTTCGCCGGCTTCAAAACGAGCACGAGCGTCGTTGGCGGTGAACGCCAACTTACCGACGGCGGCACCGGGCGAGGCATTAAGACCGCGGCAAAGCACATCAGCGGCGTTGCGAGCGGTTGGCTTGAAGCTAGGCAACAAGCAGTGAGTCAGGTCCGAAGCGGGAACCCGCATGACGGCTTCCTTCTCGGTGATCAAACCTTCTTTGACCATGTCGCATGCAATCTTGACGGCGGCGATGCCGTTTCGTTTGCCTGTTCGAGTTTGCAGCATGTACAGCTTGCCCTTCTCGATCGTGAACTCGATGTCCTGCATGTCGGTGTAGTGGTCTTCAAGAGTCTTCTTGATTTCCATCAACTCTTTGTGGGCAGCTTTGTCCCACTTGCCCATTTCCGAAACCGGCTGTGGCGTGCGGATACCAGCAACCACGTCTTCACCCTGAGCATTGATCAGGAATTCGCCGTAGAACTTGTTTTGGCCGGTGTTGGGGTCACGCGTGAAACCAACGCCTGTTCCCGAGTCATCGCCCATGTTGCCATAAACCATGGCCTGAACGTTGACCGCGGTACCAACAAGGCTGCCGATCAAAGTGTTGCCCTTGGCCGATTCGATACGGCGGTAGCTAATGGCACGATCAGCGTTCCACGAGCCGAAAACGGCTTCGATGGCAAGTTGCAATTGATGAACAGGGTCTTGCGGGAAATCTTCGCCGGTGCCCTTCTTGTAAACCGCCTTGTAGGCTTCGCAAAGTTCTTTCAAGCCCTCGGCTGGAACTTCGGTGTCCTCGGTAACCTTGTACTTTTTCTTAACCTTGTCGAAGGCTTCCTCGAACATGTGGTGTTCAAGCCCCATGACGACGTCGCCGTACATGTTGATCAAACGACGGTAGGCGTCATAAGCAAAACGCTCGTTCTTGGTCGCCTTTGCCAAGCCAGCGGTCGAAACGTCGTTAAGGCCGAGGTTGAGAATGGTATTCATCATCCCGGGCATCGAAACGGCTGCACCGCTACGGACGCTGACGAGAAGAGGGTTGGAGTCGTCGCCGAAAGGCTTCTTGAGTTCCTTTTCGAGAGTTTTGACGGCGGCGTTAACTTCGTCCATCAAACCCTTCGGCAGCTTTTTGCCGGCTTTGTAGTATCCGTCACACACTTCCGTGGTGATCGTGAATCCGGGAGGCACGGGCAGACCGATTGCGGTCATTTCGGCAAGGTTAAGGCCTTTACCGCCGAGCAGGGTTTTGGACTCTTTGCGGCCCTCGGTCTTGGTCTTACCGAAGTAGTAGACCATCTTGGAAGCTTTCGCCATCGTTTCTCTCTAAAGAAGAAGCTGAGTAGTCAGTGGATTGAATCCGAACGGAAAGTCCAGTTCGGGGGCTGCTCAGGTAACACATCAACGTGCAACAAACACACTCTTGGTCAGAGCAGAGCGGCCACTTGGAAGCCATTGGATCCAGCGGAATTGGGCCCAGTGGCCGTATTTCCTCGCTGTTTTGCGGCTAAATGTATTTCGCGCCTTCGCCACGGTCAATGACCAACCCGCAAAGTGCTTGATTTCAGCCTGCTTAGCCAAGCCTTCGACCACCGACCGCTCGGGAAGAGCGGCGTTTTGGGATAGACTACGCGTGGGTACGTAGCCGCCAACCTGAACACGAACGGGCGTGGAAAGGCAGAGGGCGATTCGACCACGGAATTGAGAGAAAATTGTCATGTTGGAACGTGCCATCGACGCCATCGATACCGTCCAGGATCCCGGCGAAAAGCCGCTGATCCTTCACTCCCATCTGACAGGGCCCATCAAGGAACTTTCTTTCCTGCGGCGCTCGCTGTTATTCGCTGAATTAGCCATGGTCGCCTACAACGACTTGGACGAAGCGACCCGAGCGAGCCAAAAAATGGGCTTCGATGACATCAGCTTCTACGACCGGGACGGTTCTCAGGCGTTCCGTTTTCGCAACCAATACGACTGCGTGATCGCTTGCCGCGGAACAGAACCCAACGAATGGAACGATATTAAGGCGGACGCCAACGTCGCCGCTGTCCTCGGTGAAACCGCGGGCAAAGTTCACCGCGGTTTCAAACAAGAAGTCGATGACCTATGGCCGATGCTTGAAACAGCACTGATCAGTAACGATCAACCGTTGTGGTTTTGCGGGCACTCGCTCGGCGGAGCCATGGCAACTATCTGTGCCGGACGCTGTTTCTTATCGCACATTGATAGCGCACCCGAGCAACTCTACACCTACGGTAGCCCTCGCGTTGGCAACAATCGCTACGTCAATTTCGTCAAACTCGATCACTTTCGCTACGTCAACAATAACGACATCGTTACCCGAGTCCCGCCGATCCTGTTAGGCTATCGACACTGCGGCAGCGAGGTTTACCTGAATCGAAACGGCGAAATCAGGAAACTAAGCCACATCGCCCGACGTCGCGATCGTTGGAAAGGATTCCTGCGAGGGTTAAGGAAGTGGAAGGTCGATCATTTTTCCGACCATTCCATCCATCAATACATTGACGCGATATTAGATGCTTGCCGCGAAGAAGATGATCGTATCGCGGCTGGCGATACCGCGCGCAGCGCCTCGGAATTCGCTTCCGATGCGCCTCCAGAATCCACCAGTTAACCTTTCAAGTTAGGCAACACCATTTCTCATCAACCGATGGCTAACGATTCCGGGTACGCCGACATCCATGGCGTTCGTTTGAAGCTGGCGCAACCCTATGTGTCAGAGGGTCAATGGATTGGCCAAAGTGAAATCCTGATGCAACTCTTGGCGTGCTGGATTACGGTCGACGATGCCGACTTGCCACTGACACCACGCTTGGTTGGTTCGCCAGGCGTGGGTAAAACCCAACTGGCGATTGCGGCAGCGAAGGCTCAACAGCGACCGCTGTATATCTATCAGTGCACTGCCGACACACGACCGGAAGACTTGTTGATCACACCGGTGCTAAGCCAGGGAGGTGAAATCGCCTACCACGCTTCGCCGCTGGTCACAGCGATGATCTGCGGTGGCGTTTGCTTGCTTGATGAAGGCAACCGCATGAACGAAAAGTCGTGGGCAAGCCTTGCACCCCTGCTCGATGGTCGCCGCCTCGTCGAATCTATCGTTGCCGGCATCACGATTCCCGCGCATCGCGACTTTCGGTCGGCGGTGACAATGAACCAAGACGAATCAACCTTCGAAATACCCGACTATATCCTCAGTCGTCTGCAACCCACCCTGAACGTCGGCTTTCCTAACAAGCAAGACGAAATGGCAATTTTGCAGTATCACTTGCCATTCGCAGAAACCGAGATGCTTGCGATGACCGTGGAATTCTTGCAGCACAGCCATGAACTGAAACTCGATTTTTCGCCTCGCGATGGAATCAACCTGATGCGTTACGCGCTCAAACGCATGACGCAGGACTCCGATCACCCAATCTCTCGTGACGATGCATGGCAGGAAGCACTTGAAAAGTGCCTCGGCGAAGACGCTGTCGATCTTGAACAACTTGCCCAACGACGACGCAGAACCCTTGGCGGCGATTCGGTCCCGTTGGGACTGGCTGATCTTTTCTTTGATCCGGATGACCCGTTGCATCCGGATCGAGACGACGATGACGATGAAGACTTCTAAGCTCCAGCTCGCATCAACATGGCCGGTCACCCAAAGCGTTTCTATTGAGCTTCGATCGCGCCACGGTCTAACCGACCGACGTACCGAAGTTGGCCAAACACATCGAGCGGAAAAACGGATTTTACGTTGGTGGCTGTGTTGATAGCCGGACTTCCCACATCCGGAATGATGGTCCCGGGAATGAACCCTGGATCCGCATAGATGTTCAGTACGCCTGGCGTGATCTCACGCGTCGGTCCATCGAAGATGTTGGCTTGCCATCGAACATCGCTTGAGTCGTATTGGAAGCCCGAAAATTTCCCCTCTTTGGCGTCCAAGATATTGTTCATCACGACACATTGGCTTGATTCGGACAACGTGATCTCACCACCAAAGTCGAAGCTGTCAACATTGTTGACGCACGTGTTGTTGCGAATATAGACCAGCCGACTCGAAAAGCAGTGGATGCCTTGCCCACCATTGTCAAAGCACCAATTGTTTTCCACCAAAATCCGTCGGTTGTAATCACCAGCGCCACCCGCCTGAAGATTGCGAGTGTCGTCGATGACGATACCATTGCCATCGGTGGGACGACCGAAGTTCGGATTGTCGACGAAGTTGTAATTGCCGAACGAAGTGTTGTTGCGAAAGATGATCCCCCAAGCGCGATTGTCCGAGCCAATCTTTTGCGGTTGATACGCCGAGATGCCACTGTGCTGATCAACATTGAAGTACGCGTTGTTGTGGACGATGTTCCATTCCGCAACGATCGAATCGCTGCGATCAAACGCTAACCCACCACCGTAACAATCGTGAATTCGACAATCCCGCACCTTGATGTGATGGCAGCGATTGAACGACACGCCTTTGGTCGGCGGGATGCTGCTTGTATTGGTGACATCGAAACCGTCAACCAACAGGTAACTCTGATCGTTTGACGATATCCAACCCCGAACCTTGGCACCCTCGCGATTAGCGGCAACGAGTCGAATGTAGTTCCCGGGTGTTCCCGACCGACCGATGTACACGTTTTCGTTGTACGTTCCATCAAATACCGAGATAAAATCGCCCGGATCTGCTTGATTGACGGCGTGCTGAATCGTTCGGTACGGAGTCGAGCGATTCGTCGCCTGATTCTTAGAGATCGAATCGCTTCCGTCGGGACCAACGTAGTAGCGAGCTGCATGAACCGAACGATCCACTACCGAAAAGATCAGCATCAGTAGTGCGATGCGAAAAAGTTGAGTCCATGAAGGGTGACGAGGCATCGCAACGATCACATGAGAGTAAAGAACAGCCAATAACGATGGTAATTTCGACGCGTGAACTTGATAGTGAAACTTTCTGAATCGCCCGAGATTGCAATGGCAAGCAATCGCATGAGGGCTTGCCAATAGTCACGGCGTTTGAGGCTTGCCAATCGTCACGGCGTTCAGGGAGCGGGTGAAGATTTTTCTAGCAGCGTCACGATCTCGCTGTGCCCTGCATTTTGGGCGTGACTAAGCGCCGTGTCTCCATCGTCGTCCGTGGTCGCTACGTTGGCATTCTTCTCAAGCAACAACTCAACAACTTCTTTCTCGCCAAGAGCTGCGGCTGTCATTAGCGGCGTAAAACCTTCAGTCGAGTCCGCGGCATTCACATCTGCCCCCGCGTCGATCAACATCTCTGCCGTTTCGGCAAACGGACCACTGCACGCGTGGATCAGCGGCGTTTTGCCCTCATTATCACGAGCATCAACCTTCGCGTCGTGGTTAATTAAGAATCTTACAACCGGAGCGTGCCCGTTGTAGGCTGCCATCAACAAAGCCGTGTGGCCCTTAGACGCATCAACACAGTCGACTTCGATTCCTGATTCAATCGCTCGCTCGACAATGTCAAGTTTTCCCTCGTAAGCTGCCATGCGAAACGCATCGTCGCTGTAGTAGACCGGCTTCTTGCGAGGTTCCACAACGTCAGCAACGGGTTCCACTTCCGTCGCGCCGCGATTGCAGCCGTAGAGGAAGGCGAAGAAGAGCAGCGATAAGGTGGTAACGGTTTTTGTCATGTTCTGAGTCTACCGACTTCGCCGCCCGCGGTCATCGACGAGTCAGCGACAATCGCCGTACAAATTTTTCCCGTTGAACCATACGCTCAAATTTACTAACGAATCGTATATGAGTAACTCTCGATTCGATGCAACCAACGATCCGGCGGGAAACCTGCCGCAGATTGGCAATACCGGCTCCCCTCAACCAAACGGTGCCCCCTCAGGCGAACCGACGGGCGAGCCATTTTTGGGGATTCGATTCGATTGCTGCCGAACCTATGGTCGGATCTACCGCAATCGGGTTCGCACGCATTACGAAGGACGCTGCCCTAAATGCTTCAAACGCCTCAAAGTTCCCATCGGTAAAGACGGCGTCGGAACCCGATTTTTCCGAGCAAGCTGATCGTCGGACGAGCTTGCGGTCATCCGATCACTCGGATTGCCGAGTGTAGACGGCGGGATACACGAACGTCGGCTCTTCGTGAGGGCAGAGATAAACGAACGACTCCGTCACTCGTTCACCAAGATGCGTGATTCCTAGTCTTAGTTCCATTGGCGCCTGTTCGCTTGGTTTTAGTTTGACACCCACCAACCAGTCCCCCGTTTCGGTTTTGGTGATCGACGGCTTATCCACTTCACCACGAATGGTTCGAATTTCAAATTCAATGTCATCGTCAGGATCGATATCCGTTAGCGGGCCGCCGTGGAAGCGAATTTCCATCTCGATCCCATCTTTACCACGCTCAAGTGTGAACGCGGTTGCCTGTCCCACCTCGGTTTCATCGGGATGCGAACCGCCGAAGAACGACAGTTCGTATTCCAAGTCCAAGCGATCACCTGCTTTAGGCAACTGACTAGGAATCCAGTACGCCCCAATATTGTCGATTCCTTCGTGAGCCCCCGGCAACTCTAGCAGCTCAATGGTCCCCTGCTCCCAACCTACTTTGGGTCGAACAAAGACACTCGGACGACGATGGTATTGGGCATTGTGATCGTCAAAGTGGAAGAAGGCAGTGTTTCGCTGCATGACACCAAAGCCATTGATCTTACCGAAGTTCATCTGGCTAACCGAAGGATAGGGTTGCCGAGCAAACGGTCGCCAAACCCAACCTTGATCTTCACTGTCGATTAGCAGGCCGTCGGAATCATGCACACTCGGTCTAAGATCTTTGGGTGGCCCTTCAAGCCCATCGCCCCACATCCACATACTCGTCAATGGTGCGAGCCCTAGCTTTTCGACTGACTTGCGAAAATGCAATCTCGCTTTTACGCTCATGTCCGTCGCTGCAGCACCGGGTTCGACAGTGAACTCGTAAGCACCGGCAACCGAAGGACTATCCAGCAGCGCAAAAATGGTTAGCGACTTGTCCTTGGCTTTTGGCTTTACGACCCAGAACGATCGAAATTGAGGAAACTCTTCATCGCGATTAAGGGCGATATCTACCGCCAACCCACGAGCCGATGTTCCATAAACCGCAAACTGACTACGCGCTCGAAAATAGCTTGAACCAAGAAACGTTAGTACCTCTTGTGCCTCGCCCTCTGGAAAACGAGCCGCAATTTTGATCCCCGCATGCCCCGCGTCGGCCGCAAAGGTCGGATCAATGCCAGGTAAGTCATACTCGAAGTCATTGGCCGAAAACGGAATCCAGCGATTGACGTTATCTTCGAGTGCAAACAACTCAACACGATCGCGTTGCACAAAACCACGGTGGAACGTTTCGATCCAAAACGGAGTTTCTCCTCCCCACCAAGTTGCTTTTGGGTGTCGGTAGCTAATCTTGAGGTAGTCTTCGTAAGTCAGTTGCGCCAATGATTCAGGCAGCGGTGGAAGAGGCTGGTAAGGCATTCCAGCCAACTTGGTGACCAACGAATCGAGGTCGTCCAAGTCCTTGACTTGCGCCTGTTGCACGAGCGTCTGGATCTGGGTTGCACTGTCCAGACCGTTGGCGGTGGGCTCATCCGCCGGTAGATCCGGCACGCTTATGCAAAAAGCTGCCAACGTGACCGAGAAGATCTTCACGAAATAGCGAAGCATAGAAATCCCCCAACGGGAGTGAGTGAGAAGATTGGTGAAGCTGTTCGAAGTCTGAAGATTCATGTCTTTAATTTCCCGGCAACTGCGTCGTTGAGCAAGCCTCATTGATCGCAATCCGAGTAGCTTTCAATAGTAATCCGGGCAATTCGTCGCACCTATCTGGCGAAACAGTAGGGGTTGTAGCACTCAACAGGATTAGGCCGAGCCAGCCCGATCAATCAGTGTACTTTTCCTACCTTCTTTAAAGCGTTGAACCTGATTTGTAACGCATCTTTCACCGGACGAACTCGCCCGCAACAGTTTTCGTGATCGAAGGTCGATCGCATGCACGCGTGGGGCCCAGTCCAACCGGTCCAGAAGTGGCCGGATCCAAATTTTCTAAATCTGTGATTCGCCATTCGACTGGCTGTACCAAGGAATAAAAATGACCCGTATCAATACCAACGTTTCTTCACTCGTTGCTCAAAACCGTCTTCAAGCATCGAACAAAGACTTAAACTCTGCTCTGACTCGCTTGAGCACTGGTCTTCGCATCAACAGCGGCTCGGATGACCCCGCCGGTTTGATCGCAAGCGAAGCTCTTCGATCGGAAATCACTGGTTTGGGCAAAGCGATCAGTAACACTCAGCGAGCAAGCCAAATCATCAGCACCGCTGACAGTGCTCTTGGCCAAGTCGGTACATTGCTCACCGACATTCGCGGTCTGGTTGCCGAAGCCGCTAACAGCGGTGCACTTAGCGACGAAGAAATCGCTGCTAACCAACTTCAGATCGACAGCTCGCTCGAAGCCATTGACCGGATTGCTCAAACGACGACTTTCCAAGGTCGTAAGTTGCTTGACGGCTCGTTGGACTATAAGAGCACCGCTGGTTCGGTTAGCTCGGTTCAAGACATCAACATTTCGAAGGCTAAGCTCGGCTCGACTGGCAAGATCGACGTCGAAGTAGTTGTTTCGGCCGCTGCGACACAAGGTGAAGTTTCGGTAAGCGATTCTGGATTCACCGCCGCCGCCAACGCGACCGCTAGCACAGACAAGCTTGCCGTCGTCACCCAAGCCATCGGTGGTGAAGACATCGACATCACTGGCGTCGAAGGCTTCACGGACATCGTGATCAACGACGTCACGGATGCTTCGAGCACAGGAAGCGCATCGTACAATGCCGACACCGGAACGCTTACGATCACCGGTAACTTCACGGGCGATTCAGCCAATCCTGGCGAGATTGACGCGGATGTGGACGCTGACATTGTCCAAGCTGCGATCAACAACTTGGAAGGCTTTACCGCAACCGGATCCACTGGTTCGGGCACGCCAGCAGCTGCGTCGGCAGCCACCGTTGCCGCGGCTGCGGATGGCTTGACGGTATCGGCTCTCAACGCCGGATCTGACTACAACAACGTTACCATCGAGTTTGTTTCTGGTGCGTCAACCGAAGCCAGCTTCGATGCTGAACAAAAGAAGTTGACCGTCAGCGTCGACAGCTCGGGTCTTGAAACCGCCGAAAACATTGCTGCAGCAATCGAAGCCGTCCAAGTCAACGGCGAAGCAGTCTTCGAAGCAACGGGCTTGGCAGACGCTAACTATGACATCAGCGAAGGCATTGCTTCGATCACCACAGGCAATACCGGTGGCGAAGTTCTTAACGACAAGTTGGTTTTCCAACTGAGCGGTGCTGATGGAGCGGAAACATTCAACTTTGGTGCTGGCACCTCGAAGGATCAAATTGCTGCGGCTTTGAACTTGGTTTCCGATAGCACGGGAGTTTCAGCTAGCGTCGTCGATGGTTCGTTAACGTTCAACACCAACGATTACGGTAGTGCAGCTTCGGTATCGGTCGACGTTATCAGCGAAGGTTCAAACGGCACGTTTGAATCAAGCCTGAGTGCGACCAGCGGAGCTGGAACCGACATCAGTGCAACCGTGAACGGTGTTGCTGCATCGGGCAAGGGCAACAGTCTTTCGATCAATACCAGCTCACTTTCGCTGGAAATGAACGTTGACAACAGCGGAAGCAACTTCTCGTTCTCCATCAACGGTGGCGGAGCGACTTTCCAACTCGGTCCTCAGGTCAACAGCACTCAACAAGCTAGCTTGGGTATCGGCAGCGTTAGCACCGGTCAACTCGGTGGAGCATCGGGTCGTTTGTACGAACTGGGAACCGGTCAATCCAAGAGTCTTTCCAACGACGTTAGCGGAGCTGCGAAGGTCATCGAAGAAGTGATCAGCAAGGTCACCGCACTTCGTGGTCGTCTCGGTGCGTTCCAGTCAACGACTCTGGACAGCAACTTGGTCAGCTTGAGCGAATCACGCACAAGCCTTCAAGAAGCTGAAAGCTCGATTCGCGATGCTGACTTCGCTCAAGAATCAGCCAACCTGACTCGTGCTCAAATTTTGGTTCAATCGGGCACCAACGTGTTGTCCTTGGCTAACCAGAACCCACAAAGCGCGTTGCAGTTGCTCGGCTAAACCGCCGTCCAACAACAAACGCGATTCTAATAGCGAAAGCCGGTCTAGAGACTTCTGTCTCTGGGCCGGCTTTTCGCATTTCTGGCTTCACTCTGAAGCAATCATGACGGTGATAAGCCGTTTGAACCGGGGCGACCGCTCGTCACAGCCTGTGAAACATGCCGAAAGCTGTACCGGTTGTGAGGGTCGATGCGATTAAAAAGCCCTCCCTTTGGATTTCACCCAAATTCCAATGGTGTTGACTTGCATCCTACTCAATACGGTGCCGATACGTTCGCTGATGACCTCGCTCGCACCCCGGGGCAACCGGCGCTCGCCGTTTTCGCTAGTCATCGCCGGTCCGTCGCGGCCGGATTCTCCCGGTTCGACCGCGATTCAAAACAACGGAAGGTTTACAAATGACTCGTATCAATACAAACGTCCCATCACTTATTGCTCAAAACCGCTTGCAATCTAGCAATGGCGACCTGAACTCGGCACTGACACGACTAAGCACCGGTCTTCGTATCAACAGTGGCTCGGATGACCCGGCCGGTTTGATCGCCAGCGAAGCTCTACGCAGTGAAATCACCAGCCTGGGCAAGGCGATTACGAACACGAACCGAGCTAGCCAGATCATCAGCACCGCTGACAGCGCCCTTGGCGAAGTCAGCAACTTGCTTAACGACATTCGAGGCCTGGTTGTCGAGGCAGCTAACTCGGGCGCTCTTAGCGACGAGGAAGTGGCAGCTAATCAGCTTCAAATCGACAGCTCGCTCGAAGCCATCAACCGGATCGCACAAACGACCACCTTCCAAGGACGAAAGCTTCTGGATGGTTCGTTGGATTTCCAAAGCACTGCTAGCAGTGTAAGTTCGATCTCTGACATCAACATCGATCAAGCCAACTTGGGTGCCATTGGAAACATCAACGTCGATGTGAACATCAAGGCCGCCGCCACCCGTGCATCCATCAGCACGACCGGCATCCCAACGTCGACGACGTCGACAAAGTCAACGGGCAGCCTGACTTTCTCGTCGCCTTCACCCGATGCCGAAGCCGCAGGTACCGTTAGCCTTGCTAACTCGTACACGATTGGCGCCGAAGCGACCGGCACCGTTGCGTTGGCCAATGCGTTTGCCCCAGACGGCGAAGCAACCACGGGTGCAATTTCACTCGGCAGCGGTGCTACGCTGACGATTGCAGCCACCGACGGTGGTTTAGCGGACGGTTCAAAGGGTAATGACACGATCATTAACCTGACGACCAACACCACGGGCACGACTGTCAATTACGACGCCAACACCGATACCTTGAGCGTGTCGCTTCAAGAAGGTCTTGACGAAACCGCCCTTGCTGCGGCTCTTTCAGGTATCTCGGCTGACTTCGGCTTCACCGTTGGTGGAACGGGCACCACTGATTCTGGCGATGCTGCAGGTTTCTTGACCGGTCAGTTTTCTGGTGGTACCGACGTATCGGGCACCGCTCAGTTCACTTTGACGGCAGTCGATGGCGGAGCAGCGGACGGCCTCAAGGGTGATAGCACTAACTTGGTGTTAACCTCGGGTGCCTCCACCTCGGTTACTTACGATGCCGACAACGACATCCTGAACGTCACCGTTGCTGACGGCGCAACTGTCGCTGATATCGCTGCGGCGATCAATTCAACCGTCGGCTCGGACTTCATCGCTTCCAACGTTGTCGATGGCAGCTACACCTACGCGGCCGCTGACAACGGAACCACCAACCCAATCACTGGTGGTACGGACCCAACTTCGCTGGGCCAATTTGATATCGAAGCCGTCAACGGCCAACTTGCCGATGGAACCGCCGGTAACGGTGCAACCATCAACTTCACGTCCGGTGCAACCACCGAAGCTATCTACGATCCTGATGCGAACATCATCAACATCACGGTGGCCGATGGTGCAACAGTTGCTGACATTGCAAGCGCAATCAATGCCGACGGAAACTTCCTAACACGCAACGTACAGAACGGTAACGCTCTGTTCGGCGCTTCGGACCTCGGTAGCAACGACCCATCGTTGTTGGCTGGTACCGACACCACGTCGGACGATGTCATCACCGTTACCGCTGACGATGCTTCAGCCGACTTCGACGGCCGTACCATCAACGTCGTCGCAGATAACTCGCTCGCAGCAGGCACTGCCTCGGCATCGCTTGATTCCAGCGGAAACATCGTTGTCAACGTTAGCAGCAATGGTCCTGTTGGCGTCGGCTCGATCGCTTCGGCAATCAACAACATCGAAGGATTCTCTGCTTCGGTGACCGCTTCCGACGGGGATGGATCCTTTGATATCCTCACCGACACCACACCAACAAGCGTTGACTTGACCGGTGGAGTTTTCGGTGGTGGACTTAACGCCGACTTGGTGGTTCAACTTCGCGGCTCGCAAGGTTCCGAAGTTTTCCAATTCGAGAAGGGTGCAACTCTTGAGAGCATCGTTCAGTCGATCAACTTGGTTTCGGACGCAACCGGCATCACCGCCGAAGATGACGGCGGAAACTTGAAGCTCAACAGCTCGAGCTACGGTTCCGATTCGTTGATTGACATCGAAGTCATCAGCGAGGGAACCGGCGGAACATTCAAGAGTGGATTGACCGCAGTTCGCGCCAACGGAACCGACATTGATGCCACGATCAACGGTATCACTGCCGACGCACAAGGCAACTCGTTCTCGATCAACACGTCAACGCTCGACTTGAACTTGACCGTCGTCGACGGCAGTGCTTCGGACTTCACGTTCTCGATCAACGGTGGCGGTGCTAAGTTCCAACTTGGTCCCGACGTAACGTCGACTCAGCAAGCTCGCTTGGGTATCGGCAGCGTTTCGACGGGCCAACTTGGTGGTGCCGCCGGTCGTCTTTACGAACTGGGAAGCGGACAAGCTAAGAGCCTGACCAATGACGTTGGGGGAGCCGGTCAGATCATCGACGAAGTGATCAATAAAGTGACTGGCCTCCGCGGTCGTCTTGGTGCGTTCCAAGCAACGACTTTGGACAGTAACTTGGTCAGCTTGAAAGAAACACAAGCCAACCTGCTTGAAGCGGAAAGCTCCATCCGGGACGCTGACTTCGCGCAAGAATCAGCCAACCTGACACGAGCTCAGATCTTGGTCCAATCGGGCACGAACGTGTTGTCCTTGGCCAACCAGAACCCTCAAAACGTTCTGTCACTGCTCGGATAATCATTGACGTAGCAAAGTGAAAAGCGAAAGCCGGCGAAGAGAAATCTTCGCCGGCTTTTTCGTGTTGCAATGGATACCGTGCGAGAACGCCGACCTCGATTGTACCTAAGACACATAGAAGCAGGCTTTGCTAGATGGGAGCGTCCGCAACCCATTGGCACCCATTGGCACCCATTGGCTTGCCCCGATGCGGCACATCGCGACACGCTCCATCGCGACTCGGCACATCGCGACTAGGCGCATCCCAAAGCAGGAATGGTCTAAACGACAAGGGCCGAAATGATCCAAGGGCCAGATCGCTTCAAGTCCAGCGATGCGAAGGCAACGCGTGCGAAAGCAATGCGTGCGGCCTCGATCAGGCCAAATGCGGCTAAGCTGCGAACTCTTGATCGCCCCAATGGGCCAAGTTCATAAGCGGCCAAAGAAGAACGCCAGCACTTTGGGGTGCGGCGATGAGCTGCGGCAACAACTCGGGATGAATCACTTCTGAAAGAAATGCACTTGATGCCAGCGTTTGCTTGACTCGGTCAGACCAAACCCCGCCCATCCAATCGAAGACCGGTGTCGGGAAACTTTGCTTGGGGCGGTCGACAATCTCATGAGGCAATCGTTCACCTGCAACGACGCGTAGCAGTCGCTTGGTCTGCAGAGAATGCGTTGCCGCTAGCTCCTTGCTTGTCAGATCCGGGTCGCACCCGTCCCTTAAGCGAATGTGCTTGTCGAAGGAAACCTTCGCCATCTTTTCACAAAGAATGTGATCTGTAAACGGAACTCGGCCTTCGAGCGACGCTTGCATGGTAGCAGTGTCGAGTCGGCTGAGTTGGCCTTCGAGATTGATCCGATGAATTAAGCGATAGATCTTGCGGCTGGCACCTTCTTCAACGTGTTTCCCAGCAGCGTCTTCGTAAACGCACTCTATCTTTTCATCAAGTTCGGCGGCCTTCCATGCATCGTTGTTGAAGACATGACTTTTTAGTTCGCTCGGCAGGAACGTGTTTCCCGCCAAAAACATGTCGACGGGTGAACGAAACGAATCGCGTCCATACCCTTGTGTCAATCGGAGCCGGAACGAGGATGCTGAATCGGCGGTCGTGTGCCGCCTGAAGTCTTCACCCGCCCAGTGCTGCGCGGCATACCCGCACAGCATTTCGTCGGCGCCTTCGCCCCCGAGTGCCACATCAACCTTTTCTTTCAAACGCTTAGAAAGCATTAGAATCACAGCATCGCTGGGAGTCGAAGCCGGAAGCCTCGTTGCGTCAAGCAGTTCCCGCCATGCGCGATCATATTCGTATTCAGTGGCATCGACAGGTGCGAATTCGCAACCAACCGTCTCGGCGGTATGTTCGGCGTTTTGAGCCTCTTGGCCTGCTCCACAGGCAAAGAACCCGCTGCCCGACTGCATCATCGAGGCAGCGATTGATGCGGAATCGATGCCGCCCGAAAGCAGCATACCTACTGGCTTGTCGCTGACCTTCCGACGGCTAACTGAATCGTCTAGGCCGCTCGCTAATTCGTCGACGGCGTCCTCGAATTTGATCGTGGCGTCCTCGATGGGCAATTCCCAATACGTTTCGATCCGTTCGCCTCGAGCATCAACTGTCATCCGTTGTGCGGATTCGAGTTGATAAATCCCCTCGTACATCGTTTCACGACCTAAGGTCAAACGAAACGAGGACAAATAGTGGCTGATCGCTCGGAAATTGGGTCGGCGTGGAACATCAGGATGTTCTAACAACGCGGCTATTGAACTAGCGACCAGCAAAGTATTCCCAACGCGGGTGTAAAACATTGGTTTCACACCACAGCGATCACGTGCAATCAATACGTCGCCGGTTTGGAAGTCGACGGCGACGAAGGCAAACATCCCCCGAACGCGATCCACACAGTTCTTGCCCCATACGCGGAACGCGTGCAGTAACGTTTCAGTGTCACATCGAGTTTGAAACCTGACGTCATGAACGTCGGTCAGCTCACGGCGTAGTTCTGTATCGTTGTAAATCTCGCCGTTGTACGAGATTGCATAGCGACCGTCGGGCGTGACCATGGGTTGTTGACCGGCATTGACGTCGCGAATCGCGAGGCGTCGATGGGCCAACAGTACATTTTTGCGTGCAAGAATTCCGTGACCATCAGGCCCGCGACGTGCCATCACGTTGTTCATGCGGTGGGCAATGCGATGCGTATCGACCGTGATCGGCTGGTCGTTCGTCAAGATTGCCAACACGCCGCACATAGGAATCCGAGTCTTTCGGTGGATAGCCAAAGAATGGTTTTCCCTCATGATCGGCACAACGCGGTAGATCCAAAGACGATACCGTTGAGGTTACCAGTCGTGGCGGTTGCATAATTTGCAACGCGCCATTGGTGAGCGTTTGTGATTGAGCTTTCCCGTTTATTCGTTACCCAAGAACCGGATATTCGTTTTAACCGGCCATGTTTCACAACCTGATTGCTCTTCAACACTCGTGCAACGCGTTTTTCTAATCCTCGGAATGGGAGTGTGCTAGCCTTTTTGTGGACCTAACCGTGCTAGTTTGACGATCAAGTTGGGTAGGTACGTTCACCATCGAACTTGTAGAAGCTAATAAATGGGTCGCATTCAATCATCAATCGGGTTAGTCACAGGGACCGACATTGTCGGGACTGTGGATCAATTGATGGCGATCAACGGCCAACCGCGTGATCGCTTGGTCTCACGAACCAATACGCTTCGGTCCGAGCAGCAATCGATCGCTGAATTAACCGCATCGGTGATTGGCGTTCAGCTTGCCGGCAAACAACTATCCAACGTCTCAACATTCCGATCGAAGTCGTCGGAATCGTCTAACGCAGAAGTCTTGACGGCGACGGCCGGCAGCAAGGCCATCGCGGCGACTCACGAAATCCGCACTCTGCAAACCGCCGCAACGCACGGTGTTGAGTCGCGCGTCCGATTCGATTCGGACACCGAAGCGTTGGGCTTTACGGGATCGCTCGCCATTCAAACCGAAGGGTTCCTTGACCAGTCGGTTTCGCTTTCCAAGTTGAACAATGGCCGCGGTGTCGATGCAGGAAAAATTCGCATCACTGATCGCAGCGGACAATCGGCAGAGATTGATTTGTCGAAGGCCAAGACGATCGACGATGTGCTACAAACGATCAATGACGCATCCATCGACGTGCTGGCAACCACCGAAGGTGGCAAAATCAAGCTGGTCGATCAGACGGGTGAAACAGAGTCGAACCTCATTGTTGATCAATTAGGCGATGCGGAAACGGCCGCCGACCTAGGTCTATGGGGAGTCGACGTTGCCGCCGATTCCGTCACCGGATTCGACCTTACGTTCAACGTCAGCGCAACCACGGACCTTAGCCAACTGCGTCAAGGCAAGGGCATTCGACAAGCCGATGGCGACGACATCGCTATTAAGCTATCCGATGGCACGTCACTGAACGTGGACTTCGGCGATTTTGGTGGCGCGTCAGAACCAACCATTCAAGACGTACTCGACCATCTGAACTCACTCAATCCGGCCAAGCTTTCGGCGTCATTCACCAGCGAAGGCATCGAAGTCAAAGACTTGACCACAGGGTCTGGAAAGTTCTCGATTGCAAACGCGGAAGATTCATCGACCGCAAGCGACCTTGGTTTGATTGGTTCAACCAGCAGTGACACAATCGTCGCTGAATACGAACCGCAAGTACTTCGCGGCACGTCGCTAAACCAATTGGCGGGCGGTGCTGGGTTGGCGGGGTTGACGTCGCTAGACATCACGACCGCCGATGGATCGTCCGCTTCGATTGATCTATCGTCTGCAACGAACACTGCTGAGGTGATCGATGCAATCAATGGGTCTGGGCTGAGCTTGATTGCCCGTTTGAATGACGCTGGAACGGGCCTTCGGATTCGTGACGTTTCCGGGGGAACTGGCAATCTGACGATCTCGTCCCTTGATGATACATCCGATCGACTCGGCGTCACCGCCGACACGGCTGACGACATCGTCGTTGGCACAAACCTGAACAAACAAAGCGTCACCCTCGATACCAAACTCACGGATCTCAACCGAGGCGTTGGCGTAGGCAAGGGCAGTTTTACCATCACCGATTCCAATGGCGGCATCGGCGCAATCAACCTAACCACCGATGGCATTTCGACGGTGGGGGACTTGATCGACAAGATCAATGGCCTAAGCATTGACGTGTCCGCATCGCTTAACGAAGCCGGCGATGGCATCACGATTGTCGACACCGGCGACGGCGACGCCACGCTGACAATCACGGACTCGGGAACCGGAACGTCTGCAAAAAAACTGGGGATTGTCGGAACGGCCACCGACCAAACGATCGGCGGTTCGACCGTTTCCGCACTGGTTGGATCACAAGCCGACCGCATCACAATCGAGGCAACGGACTCGTTGGCCGAGATCGCCGAGAAGATCAACGCTTCGGATCGCTACGCTACTGCCACCGTCAATCTGAACGACGATGGAAGCTACTCGTTGCGCGTTCGCAGTAACAAAGGCGGTGCCGACGGTCGCTTCGGAATTGTCACCGATGGATTTGATCTAGACATCGAGACGACCGCCAAAGCTCAAGACGCCGTGATTGCGGTGTCCACCGACGGTTCCAGCGAGCGACTATTCACGTCGTCGGATGGCGTGTTCGAAATTGACGGCGAAGGAACGACATCAACCGCCATTACGTCGTCCACGAAGCTCACCGACCTGGCCAGCGGTGCTGGCTCGGGCAGCTTTACCATCACCGATTCCAGTGGCGCAAAGAGCGCGATCAACATCACGGTGCAAAACATCACCACCGTGGGTGAATTGGTCGATGCTTTCAACGACTTGGGTATCGGAGTCAAAGCCTCGATCAACGAAGATGCAACAGGCATCACGCTCATCGATACCGCCGGTGGGGACGAAACCATGACCGTCACCGACGTTGGAAACGGTATCGCGGCGAGCAGTCTTGGGATCGAAGGCGAAGCAGAATCCCAAACGATTGACGGATCGACTGTCAACGCTCTTATCGGCACCGGTCAAGCCACCAGTGGCGACGACGAAACCGGGTTAACGTTCACTCTTAAGCAGCTATCCGACGAAACCATCACCGTCCGAGTCGCTGAAGACACTTCGGGGATTACCAAAGCGGCCAAGTCGTTTGCGGACCAGTACAACAAGCTAGTTGATAAGCTCGAGTCGCTCACGTTCTTCAATGCCGAAGACAACGAGATTGGCTTGCTGTTCGGATCCAGTGAAGCTCAGCGGATTCGCCAGGGCTACACACGGTTGCTTTCGGGAACCATCACCGGCGCGGGGAACATCAAGTCGATTGGTCAAGTCGGACTACGGTTCAACGACCAAGGAAAGCTTGATCTCAACACGACAAAGTTGACCGAAGCCATCGAAAACGGCCGTGAAGACGTCGAGGCTTTCTTCACCACCGAAGACACCGGCCTTTCGGATCGGCTCGATACCTTGGCCGAATCATTAGCGGGTGTCGGATCCAGCTTACTTCTCAATCGTTCGCAAACGCTCAGCAGTCAAATCGAGCGTTACGACGATCAAGTCACCTCGATGAACTCAAGATTAGAAAAGCAACGTGAGCAATTGTTGCTTCAGTTCTATCGTACCGAAGAAACGATTTCTAAGCTTCAGAGCAATTCTTCCGCAATTGACCAAATCCAACGAATCACAATTCCGACCTAACAATTAAGCCTACCGGTGCCATGTAAAATGTTGACACCGCGATTTGGATCGACCAAGGACAGTTGCCCTTTATCTCGTCACGACAGGGCTCGGCCTAAACTCAAGGATGAACATGAACTCGTCTCCCGAAGGTAATTTTCGCCCTCAAGCTTCACTAAGCTCCGGTGATCAGTACTTGGATGCCGCGATCCGGATGGCATCTCCAGCGAAGCTTCGGCTGATGCTGCTCGAGCGGTCGGTTGAAGTTGCTCGAATGCTTGCTGCCAAATGGCGTGCGGGCGAGACGATGGGCAGCAACGAGTATTCGATTCAACTGCTTGACATGATTAATGAGCTGCTCGGCGGAATTTCGGGCGGCAAGAGTGAATCAGAGAAGAAATTGTGCCTTCAAGTGGCTGACTTGTACGTCTTTCTAGCCAAGCACCTTGTGATCGCAGAACAGCATTCTGACGCTGGTGCGATTGACGAAATTCGATTGGTGCTTGAAACCGAAACTGAAACTTGGCGCGCCGTTGTGGCCCAGGAAGTTTCGAAGCTTCCCGCTCAGTCCGCTGCTTCGCCTGTGGTGAGCACCTCGGGCGGTCTCAACTTCAGCGCCTAGTTCCATGGCGTGTTAAGTTTTGCGGATTGCGTAAAAGGATTCAATTCTGACGTTTGTTCCGTCGATCTTAGAGTGTGTAGGAAAACACCTCTTGTTCGCAACGGATTGTCACGTCATGTGCTGGACCAAAACCGCTTTTGCCGCACTCGCTTGTTTCACGCTTTGTTTCGCAAGCGGCTGCGTCGGCCCGATGGGCTGCGGCCCTGCTGGAACCTGTGGACCGCTAGCTATGAATTCTTGTGGTGGCTGCGGCGACTGCCAAGGTTGTGGCGAACTTTACATCGACCCTTGGATCAACGAGCCCGCCGATTGCTGTGATCCTTGCGATTGCTGTGGCAACCACAACGGCCAATCGTGCGGCAAATGCCGAAGCGTATTCAGCGGAGTCAAAAGCCTTTGGGGCTATCGCTGCGATAGTGGCTGTGACGACACCTGCGGTGGCTGCGATACAGGATGCACCGAGTGCAGCTCTGGATGTGATTCCTGTGGTGACGTTGGTTGTGGTGGTGACTGCTGCGAACCCACTTGCGGTTTCTTAAACGAACCAGTGTGCGGTTGCGAAGCTGGCTGTGACGGATGTTCGTCGTGCAGCGGTGACAGCATGAGTTACATCAGCAGTGAACCGGTTCTGAGCCAACCGATTGTCAAGGCAACTCCTACCCGCGAACCGTACAAGCCTGCTCGCACTAAACAAATCTTCCGCCCTAAGAGCACGATCGCTGGCGAAGGCTCAACACGACGCTAACGATTGCAGGAACCGCGGAACCTCTGTGGACGCTGCACCCCGGATTGACTGGTCAAAAGCATCGGACGCCGGTGTTGCCCCTAAATTGATCTCGACCTTGCGACAACTCGGTTGCGTCCACTGGACAATGCCGGCTGCCGGGTACACGAGTGCTGACGTGCCGATGGCGATGAACAGATCAGCTTGCGCGGCAGCACGCTCGATCGTGTTCAATCCGATGGGCATCTCGCCAAACCAAACGACGTGAGGCCTAAGTTTGCCTATCAGGTCGGAACCATCGGGATGAGGCGTGTGTGGACTCAAGTCGTCACGCCAATCAAAAAGCTCATCGGTTAACATGCAGCGAGCTTTCAGGAGCTCACCGTGCATCGCCAGAACATTCTTGCTGCCCGCACGCTGATGCAGATCATCAATGTTCTGCGTCACTAGCAAGAAATCGTCGTCGTGCGTGCTTTCGAATCTCGCCAACGCTTCGTGAGCGGCATTGGGTTTGATCTCGGGCGAAAGCAAAGCTCGCCGCCGCTGGTTATAGAATGCATGCACCCGTTCTGGATTGCGGTGAAATGCCTCGGGCGTCGCGACCTCTTCCAAAGGGTAGCCCTCCCAAAGTCCATCCTTGTCGCGAAATGTCGGGATACCGGATTCCGCCGAGATCCCCGCACCGGTGAGCACTAAGATTTTCATGCGAGTTTGCTGCGCCCTCGTTTGTGAACTGTATCGTGTCCAGCCTAGATTCTGACGCCGCAGTCCAAGTCATGCTATCCATGCGACCAAGCTTCGTGACTCCAAGCTTTGTGACTCCAAGCTTCCCACCCCCCAAAGCTTCCCGACGCATGCTTCGCAACACTACGTTCGCAACGGTTGCTCGATTGTCAGGGGCGGTGGTATCCACCTTCGATCCTCACGGACGTTAGCAACGAGTGCAGCGTAAGCGTGAAGTTGCGCTTTGAGCGAATCTCAAGAAGAGGCTCGAACGATGACTATAGGCTGTGAACAAACCAAGAAACTCGTTTGCTCAATTCGAGGATATTGGAATCCACCGCTTCCTCCACATCTCGCAGACGTTGAGTCCTCGGATAATCCGTGAATGGCTGGCGACTGCTCGTGACGTTAATGATCCTGGCGAAGTTCTGCGGTTCACGTTCTGCGAGATAGAACATCACCGCCCAGGACACGGCATAGGCGTTGCTAACCCGCTTAGGATGCTCGAACATCGTGTCATCACTGAACAATTGCATCACGTCCGCTGCAAAGTCTTCGTCATTTCGATGGGGGTAGGTTCTCTTCAAGAAAGTCAAACTGTCGAGGTTTATGCGATCTGACGTTTGTGCCCCGCGACGTCGATTTGTCATGCCAGCGGGTTCGAACATTTGGCCAAGGCCCTCGCTGATCCACTTGGGCGTATCGCACAAACGTGAGTGAACACCACTGTTGAAGGCAGATTGATGAGCCGCTTCGTGACGCACGGTTGCCTTGACAAAATCGCTGCTACCACCGTCGTGCGTGATCACCCGGTTGTTCTTTCCCGAATAGACTCCGGCCACGCGACTCATGTTAATGTCCCACTTTTTGAACTCGCGATACATTGCTTGTTCGTCCGGCATGACAACGGCTACCATCGGAAAACGTCCTTCGCGGATCTTCACGCCGCGTTTGCTAACGTAGTCACAGAAGCTACGATGCGATTCCTCAAATAGTTTCGGCCATTGATCCCCGCGTCCTTCGGGTTGAACGATCAGAAAGTTCTTGGTGGAGTGCACCTCGAAACCACGCCCATATTCATCGCGCAATTGATTCCGCAATTCAGGCACCGGAATCGGCGAGTATGGTTCGTTGAGCACTTGGATCTGGTGTCGTGGATCTCTCGAATTGATCGAGTGCATTGCGCCGTCACGTCCAAGAATCAAGGTTTCCCCCGGGACATCCAGAAGCTTCAATCCTCTCGTGATTCGCCCCGAATCCAAGAACTCCACAAAGGCGGGCGCCTGGCCGTTGGTGCTGGCACAATCGTGCGCGATGCCAATCGCAAGCGTGGCGATAAGAATGGTGAGGCGAAAGACATTCATGGATGGCACCAGGAAAGCGTCAATTGAAGAAACCGTACGCTGAAAAGGTAGGTTAGAATCAGCGTTGGACCGGGACCTATCAGTTCCATGCCGCCCAGTCCAAGGTTGTCGGAACCTAAGCCGGTTCCGAATGTACCGAACGT
The DNA here is from genome assembly GCF_007859865.1 of Rubripirellula amarantea. Lineage (NCBI taxonomy): Bacteria > Pseudomonadati > Planctomycetota > Planctomycetia > Pirellulales > Pirellulaceae > Rubripirellula > Rubripirellula amarantea. Next base: position 228,573 of record NZ_SJPI01000003.1, read on the forward strand.
ACCGACTACGAGACTTGCCCATGTCGACTCATTTCCGCATTCCCAACCATCGCTGCGTTGTGGCAGCCTTCGCGCTGATGATCGCGATCAGTCCGCAGACGCTATGTCGGCTTATTGCCCAAGAGCAAGTCGATACGGCAAAGGTGACCAAGGACGACGTTTTAGATTTGCTCGAGCAACTCAACGCTTCCAGCTTGACCAAGCGAAGAGAGGCCGAGAAGGCGTTGATTGAAGCGGGTCCGGACGCGCTGGACTACTTGCCTGAAACGGCGAAAGGCATGTCCATCGAAGCATCGGAGCGATTGACTCGTGTGCGCTCAGCCCTTCAAAACCTGAAAGCACAGTCCGAAGCAAAAGAGGACGTCGTTCGTGTTCGCCTCAACACCGTTACCAATCTGGGCGAAGCCCTTGAAGCGATTAGTCGAGATAGTGGAGTCGAATTTGAATACGACGGCGATGAGTCGGTCGCAGTACGTTCCGTTGAATCGCCACTCCCATTTTGGCATGCTGTCGATTTAGTCTTAGACGCGGCCAATCTCGACATTAATTTCTACGGTGGTGATGCAAGTACTTTACTGCTCGTGCCAAGACATGCAGAACGTCCCTCTCGAGTCGATTCCGCTGCGTATACCGGCGTCTATCGAATTGAACCCACAACCGTCACTTCGCGTCGCAGTTTGAACCAACCCGACATGAGCGCGTTGAACATCAGCATCGAAATCTCTTGGGAACCGCGTCTGACACCCATCGGGCTAAGCATCCCCGTCAATCAACTGTCCGGTCGCCTTGACGACGCCGCGGCGTTAAAGCCTCAAGATTCCGGCGATACAATTGACGTTGCCACCAACGCCGACCTCGCGTTCAGTGAATTCTTCTTGCCAATGCAACTGCCTGCGGGCCAACCCTCAAGGATCACGTCGCTTTCGGGCGTGATCCGAGCGTTGCTACCCGGAAGGAAGCAAACCTTCAAACTTCCACTCGCCGAACTGGGCAAGGAACACAAGATTGATTCGATGACCGTTCGGATCGAAGACGTTCGTGAAAATGGTGCCATCTACGAAGTAAGAGTAGGAGTAGAACTAGAGAATGCGGATCGATCCTTGGAAAGTCATCGACATTGGATTTTCGAGAATGCTGTCCATATCAATCGTAAAGATGGATCCCGTGCCGATCACTTAGGGTATGAAGTCTATCGACAAACCAATTCCGGAGTGGGCATCGGTTATCTCTTTGATCTAGGTGATACGGCACTTGAATCGACCCTGATTTACCACTCGCCAACTTCCGTGGTCAAGAACGAGGTTCCTTTCGTTATTCAAGACATCCCTTTGCCGTGATTGGACAACTCTCACGCACCGCAGTCGCGATTGTCTTACTAGGCATCACTTCGTTCACTTCATGTTTGTCAGCAGCAGACCTGGAGCCCGCCGACCCGTTTGCAGCAGTCGATGGGTATCCCGTCTTCCTGGGTGAGCTTAGTCTCGTTCTAGGCAAACGACTAAAAGTCAGCAACCTGAACCAGGTACCACCGGAAATTCTGCGAGCCACTGCGTTTGTTGTTGTACGTCAGCATTTGGCACTGCAAACCCTCCTTGATCTGGGTGGCGATGCTTTGCAGGCACAGATTGATCAAGATTTGCAATCGTATCGAGCGAATTTGCAACGTCGGGGAACAGATCTTAACGAAGAAGCAACGCGACTTGGCAGCACTGAAAAAGCAATCATTGCGAATCGTTCTTGGAATGTCGCTTGGGCGGCTTACCTGAAGAGTCGTATCACCGATAAGAACCTGCGTCGCTACTTCAATGCAAATCAAGATCGCTATGGCGGTAAGCGATACCTCGTATCACAGCTATTCGCGAGTGTTGATTCCAAAGACACCGAGGGGGTTGAGCGATCGCTTCAACGGATGCGTCAACTGGCGGATCAAGTACGCTTACACAAGCGACCTGCAACAGCATTTGAAGAAGCGAAAGCTGAGTACGGTTCTGATGCAAAATCGGGACAAGCAATCTGGATCTCTCAACCTGGGGATTTACCTGCGGCAGTGATGCGATCTGTTCATCGCCAAGCGGACGCTGGAATATTAGATCCAGTCTTAAGTCCTTTAGGTATTCATTTAGTATTCGTTCACCAAATCGAAACCGTTGATGTTTCGTTCGATGAACTGACCGATCAGTCAGTGCTGCGACGAGACGCTTCAAATGCGTTGCTTGAATCCTTAGTGAACGCCCAAGTGGACGCGAAAGTCCAATGGTTCATCGACCAGCTAAAGCCGCCGGAAGGAACCTCGCTCATTCCTCGAAAGACTTCGGCCACGAAGGCAACGAGCGACACGGAGAGAACGGACACCGAATGAGCCAGAGCAATGATGATGCCCCGGAAAGCATCGAGGACCATCCGCACGTCAAACGTGCTGTCCTCTGGGCAACGGCTTGGTTCTTCTGCATTTTGTTCGGATACATGGTCGTTCGACCGATCCGAGAGACGATGGGGACGACCGTCGGCAGCGACGGACTGCGAAACTTAATGTGGATCACGTTCGTGGTCATGATCATTGCCGTTCCCAGTTACGCTTGGCTTGTAAAACGTATGCCGCGTCGATGGCTGGTGAGAACGGTCTTTCATATTTTCACGGCCTGCTTGGTAGCGTTCTACTTTGCCATGCAAAGCGATTGGGAACCTGCGAGGGTCATGACATCGTATGGCTTTTTCGTTTGGGTGAACGTGTTTTCGCTCTACACAACCAGTGTGTTTTGGAGCGTCTTGGCGGATCTGTTTAGTCACCAACAGGGCAAGCGTTTGTTCGGACTGATCGCGGCCGGAGGAACGAGTGGCGCGATCAGCGGCTCGTTCTTGACCTCGCGAATCGCCAGCTTGATTGGCACGCATCAATTAATTTTAATCACCATTGCATCCATTCAAGTTGGGCTTTGGTGTGCCTGGCGACTGGAAAGGCAGATGGCGATAGATCGCCGAAGCAGCGATGAGGAGTTGGAAAGCGATTCCATTGGCGATCGAGAACTCAGTGATGACCAGCTCACGACCGAGCCTGCGAATAGCGAATCAGACCAGCCGAACGTGGATGCTAGTTTGTGGAGTGGAGTGATAGAGGTGGCACGGTCGCCCTACTTGGCTGCAATTTGCTTGTTTTTGTTTTTCTTTCAAACCTTCGGCACTCAACTCTACTTCCAGCAGGCCGACATCGTATCTGCAACGCTCACTACCAAAGAGGCGAAGACTGAATTCTTTGCCAACTTGGACTTGGGTGCTCAGGTTTTGACCCTTGTTCTTCAAACACTCATAAGTGGATTTGTTCTTCGCCGGTTAGGTGTTAGCGTCGCGCTGGTAGCACTTCCACTGGCAAGCCTCGTCGTGTTCACATCACTTTCACTACATCCCAGCCTGTGGGTGCTAGGCATCTCAATGATTGTCGTGCGTGGCATGAGCTATGGATTGACGGTTCCGGCTCGCGAAGTGCTTTTCACGGTGGTGAGCAAGAACCAGAAGTACAAGTCTAAGAACTTCATTGATACTGTTCTTATGCGAGGTGCCGACGCGATTTCGAGCGCTGGCTTTACCCAACTCAAGAACCTGCAAATCCCTACGGCGCAGGTCAATCTATTTGCCCTGCCGCTCGTCGCACTCTGGGCGATAGTGGCTTGGCGTCTCGGCCAACTCCAGAAAAAGAAGAGCCAAACGCTGTAAACACACGAGGCGTTTGAGGCAATTGCGAGAAGCTAGTTGTTGAACAGAAAACTTGACGGCTTGATTGATCGTGTGAAACGCATGCGAGTGAAACAGAACAAATCATTCCAGTTTTGCAAAAAGATAGACTGAAGTTTCGATTCGACTTGACCGACAAGGTCTGCACGGGGTAACTCCCCAATATGCGCCTACTGAATCGCCTTTTATCGAACACTTGGTTCCCAGCACCACGCCGTCACGCATGCGTGACATCGGCAATGTGGTGTCTGGTCGTTTTCTTCTGTGCGCGCGACTTATCCGCGCAACAGTTTCAAAGCGGCGTGGGGGCAACTGGGAATGTTGGAATCCCACAAACCAATATGGTTCCGATAACCCCGCCCCCCAACCCGTATGGCGGAAATAGCTTTGGCGCGCCGAGCAGCGGCTATGCGCCACCACCTCAAAGCGGCTACGGGAGTTTCGACCCTTACGCGACCACGCCGAACACATCGGGTGGTTATGGAAATGGCGGGGCCCTGTTCGGTGGTGGTACAAGTCTCGGCGGGCCAACAGTCACGCCGATTGGCCCCCCAACACCTGTTTCTCCTGGAACTTTCAATCCAGCACCTACTTTTAGTTCGACGCCGTCGTTTGGCGACAGTGGAGGATTGTTCGGCGGAATTTTTGGAAGTCCCGCCTCGTCGCCTTCGTTCAATGCGCCACTGAACGCACCGATCATCAACGCGCCCGCTTACGGCGGCGGATACGACAACCCAAGCGTTTACGGCACGCCCACCTATAGCGATCCCTCTTTCGGCTCTTCAGGAACGATGTTCCCCAACGGAGCCTTTCCTTCCTCAAGCCCGTCGACGCTATTTCCTGATGGAATGTTCTCGGGTGGGTTGTTTCCTGGTGGAGCAGACAACCAATTCAGCGCGTATCGACTGCTTCAAGGACCACGCATCCGTCATGGCTACGTTGGCTTCGGAGACAGCGACGATGACTTGAACATCAATGACACTGATGTATCGGCAATCCTCGCGTTTCCAAACTTCTTCTATTCCAATCAACCGCTCTACGTGGTCCCGTCTTTCTCACTTCATTTGTGGGATGGCCCCGACGGTTCGGCGCCAACAAGCAATATCACTGCCGACCTTCCTGGGAGTGCCTACAGTGCGTTCTTGGATTTGGGCTGGAACTCTGATCCCAACCAAATGTTTAGCACCGAGTTTGGCGTACGCGTGGGCGCCTTCACGGACTTTGATACGTTCAACAGCGATAGCCTGAGAGTCCTCGGGAAAGGGCTAGCGAGCTTCCGATTGACGCCAGCTTCCACGCTAAAGGCAGGCGTCTATTACCTCGACCGCAACAAGGTGAAACTTCTTCCGGCAGGTGGATTGCTCTATCAACCCAATCCTTACACCCGAATGGACATCTTCTTTCCTGAACCCAAACTTGCTCGCTATTGGCGGACGGTGGGCACCAATGATGTTTGGTGGTACCTCGCCGGTGATTACGGTGGAGGATCGTGGACCATCGAGCGTGACAACGGGAGCAGCGATAGCATCGACATCAACGATCTTCGCGTGACACTCGGTCTGGAATGGGGACAAAGCGATGCCATCCGCGCCGGACGCCGCAACGGATTTCTTGAAGTCGGTTATGTATTCGATCGAGAAGTCGAGTACCGCCGCAACCCGAACGACAACTTCAAGCCGGACGACGGAATCGTATTCCGAGCTGGCTTAGGCTACTAACCGCACGACGATTGCGGCAGAGAATAAGCAACGGCAAAACGACTAGTATCGGCCAACGAATGCTCTTGTTTTAAATGAGAGAAACAGGCACTTGTCAGACCGATACACTTCTTTGGACAAAACGTGGACCACGGCAAGGTCACAAGACACACGTTCTCGGAAGTTGGCTGAAGGGGGAAAGTCTAAAGCACTTAAGCTTGGTTAGTTAAGCCGGATGATGGGCCGCGTCCAAGAAGCAATGCTAGATGGAAGCGCATAAAAAAAGGCTGGACGCACTTCGACTCGTGCGCGTCCAGCCTCAAGTCAATCCTGACTTGCATGTGCCATGTCTAGATCAATTCTCTCGCTCTACCCCAGTGCAAGCACATGTGGTGTATGAACGTTTGCCATCCCGGCGGCGAATCCTCTGTCATCCTTAAACATCGTTGAAAACTTGGTCGGTTTCGATTGTCGCTGCGTCAATCCGTGGGCAGTCAACAACATCCGTGTCCGACAATCAAAATCAACCAGCGTTTCAACACCTAGATGTTGTTGGCACTGGTCACATCCTTATGACCAAGTCCTCGGTAAAGAGGAATCTTTGTAAAGTCGAGCGGACAAACCTACGCGACCAATCGAATTTCTTGTTCGGTTCGTTCGCGAACTGCGTCAACGAATTCTTCGAAGATACGGATATCCAAAGCCGAAGCGGCTCCGCATTCGGGATGGAACTGGGTGCCGATGGCAAACCAATCCATCATTTCACTTTCGATAGCTTCGATGACGCCATCGGGGCAACGAGCAGTGACTCGGAAACCGGGGGCAACTTCATCAATCGCCATGTGGTGACGACTGCTAACACGAATTTCACCGTCACCGTAGACACGACCAACTAACGAATCGCTTTCAACGTCCAAGGTATGACGATGATTGGGATCTTGAGGATCGTGGTGAGGGACAGCACCCGGCAGGTCTTCCTTGATATGCAAGAATAGATTTCCGCCTTGCTGGACGTTCATCAATTGCATCCCTGTACCGATTCCCAGCACAGGCATGCGACGTTCGGCGATTTCAGCCATGATCATCCGGTCACTCGTTTCACGAGCCGGATCTAAGGGTCGAACACTTGGATGAAGCATGAAGCCGTCATTCCGAGGGTCCAAGTCAGCTCCGCCAATTAAGACAAAGCCAGAAACAGAGTCGAGCAGCGTGCTTACCGACTCAGGATCACTCAGCGGGGGAACCACAACTGGTACACCACCGGCATTGATGATGGATTGAAAGTAACCGGCGGCGATGTAGCTGTAAGCTGGCATACTGCGGGCAGCAGCACGAAAGTCAGCGTTCATCCCAATGAGGGGCTTATTCGACATCCGAAAGGTCCTCTTCGAATCAGCGAATGGAAAATTGCAGAATCATCCTGCAGGCACCGAAATCAAAACGGAAACGTCGCCGGTGCTGGCTGATGCATGTCGAATGGAAAGATGATTGCTCTTCATGGCCCCCCGTGTTGGACTATTGCGATGAAGGAGCGAGATCAACTGTCGATATTCGTATGGATTGCTAGCGACTGGAAAAGTTTAAGGTTTGAAGCGGCTGGGAAACACAACGCTTGTCTTTCCCACGGGTAGGAAGGTATCGACGTCACTAACCCCATCCAAACTCAAACTACATCTTCCCTTTACATGGCCGTGCTAGCACTACATGGAGTGATAGCAAAGCGTTATTTTGCTAGCAACTTCGGGTCCTCGCGAATTTTCATCGCGGCGTTTTCTGCGGGCCACGGGCGTATCTTTAACCTCGGTCAACGTGATAAGAAACGCCATGAAACGCAGTAGCGGATTCGCTCGTTCCATTAGAATCTACTACGGACCGGTGCTAACTCCTAACGAAACCAGCCGGGTTTAATTTTTAACCAGTCTTAGTTCCACACCAACTTCTACGAGATGCTTTGTGAAATTTGAAAACGTCGTGCTTGATTCTATCGGCGCCGTAATTCCCGAGGAAATTTGGTCGAGCGACGAGATTGAAGCAAGATTATCGCCCGTTTACACACGTCTGCGTCTGCCCGAAGGACGCCTGGAATTGATGAGCGGAATTGCAAAACGGCGTGTTTGGCCGTCGGGAACACTGCCGAGTGGACCCAGTATCCAAAGCGTTAACGCTGCAGTCGAAGCGAGCTCTGTTGACCGCGATCAAATTGGATGTCTGATTCACGCGAGTGTTTGCCGTGACTTCTTAGAGCCAGCTACGGCGTCTCGGGTTCACGATGGTGCGCATTTACCATCGTCCGCCTGGGTATATGACGTTTCCAACGCATGCCTTGGCGTTATTAACGGGGCCGTACAAATCGGAATGATGATCGAAGCTGGCGTGATCGAGGCCGGCATTGTCGTCGGGACCGAAAATAGTCGTCCGCTTCTCGAACAAACGATCGCTTCTTTGAATGCCGATCAATCCTTGACCCGCAAGACGGTCAAGCCCGCGTTTGCGTCGTTAACGATCGGCTCAGGTAGTTGTGCGTGGTTGCTAACCCATCGCAAACATAATCCCGAAGGAACTTCAATTCAAACCGCGATTGCCGAGGCGAGAACTCAGTATCACCATTTGTGCATGAGCGATCACGATTCAGCCGGTGCGGGAATGCAACCTTTGATGGAAACCGATTCAGAAGAGTTGATGATCCAAGGAATCGCGACCGGCGTTGCCGCATTTGAACGCTTGCTATCGGAAAGCAGGCTTGCTCGCGACCAAATCGACTGTTCGCTCTGTCACCAAGTGGGAGCGCGTCACCGGGTCGCGATGCTTGAGGCAATGCAATTGCCAATCGATCGTGACAGTGCGACGTTCGATCAGCTAGGGAACACTGGCAGTGTCGCTTTGCCGCTGACCTTGGCGTCAGCAGCAGCACGAGGCGATCTGAAGTCAGGTGACCAGATTGCGATGTTGGGGATCGGTTCAGGAATCAACAGCGTGATGATGACTGCGAAATGGGGACGCACGGCGATCGCGGGCAATATCAGCGACCTGAGCTAGCAAGATCAGCCATCCATCGACGCAATCAACCTGAGTTTCACGGCGCGTTCTACTTCCATTGCCACGATGTTCCACCGCCGTGTGTACCTTGCTTTGAGCTTGGAAATCTTGATACACCCCAGAGTTAGAACTGGAGCCTCTTCGCTCTGGTTGTCAATTCTCGATGTACTCGCGTTATCAAGGTCACCGACTTGGCGACGGCCCCCGCCAACGAACCGTTCGTCTTTGTCCCGTCCGCTAATCGTGGTCGTCGTGGGGGCGGTGCAACTTCAACGCATGGGTTTAGCCACGCCGGTCACACCAATGACGGGCCAATCGTCGATCAAACTCGCCGGGAAATCGCAGAGATCGTTCGTGAGATTGCCTCAAAGTCTCGACAAGAGATTCCCCTGGACTCTTACTTACGTTTCTTATGCGACCGAACGCTCCGCGCGATGGCCGCCGAAGGCGTTGTGATTTGGGGGCAACCCGCCGATCACCGACACCACCCCGCGATTTTCGAACCCTTGTCGCGGATCGGGCGAATTACCGACCAATCCATTGCTCAATCATCCTTCGCGGCTCATCAACGACTTCTTCTGGAAGTCGCACAAAGTGGCGAACCGGTGGTGGTCCCCTCCACGCCGCAGGCAACGGACAGTGAAATTCCAGCCAACCCGACGGACTTTCCGGCGGCAATCGTATCTATCGCCGCAGGAAACTCCGCCCCATCACCACGCTACTTAATCGAAGTGTTCTTAGAACCTGATGGCGGAGTTGCCACTCAGCGTGGATACCTGCGGTTTGTTGCCCAAGTCGCGGACTTGGCCGGTGAATACTTTCGAGACGAACAGTTGCGCACCTTGATCGCTCAACAAACTCTCGCGGAACATTCCGACACTGCGATTGCCATCATCAACCGAGCGGAATCCGGCCTTCGTGCTGCAAACCTAGCCGTCGATAGCATCGCCGACCTGTTTCACTTTGCTCGCGTGGCGTTGTGTGACGTACGTGGACGAGGCAGGGTGATCTCGGTCAGTCATGTCGACACCATCGATCATCGATCCGATGCAGTCCGAAACCTAATCACCGCCGCCAACGAAATCTCGCTCGACTTGACTCCGTGGTGGAATGAATCACTTGATGATCCCGTGACTGAAGCGTTCGATGGTTCACAAACCGAATCCAGTGTTGACGCGCAGCACTTAGAAGTGATCGCTGTGTTTGGCTTGCCGTCGAGCCAGACCAGCCGTTCCGCTCGGATACGCACCGTTGAATCACCCTATCGAATCGTGGCACTCAATCGCGCAGGCGAGAACAGAAATCCCCAGGGCTTTCCCGCTCACGTCAAACGCGAATTAAACCGTTTGGCAGAGAACGCTCTGTTAGCGATTGAGCGACGATCGCAGCGTCAGAGCCTCGCTTGGCTCAATCGCTTTCCATCGACCGCCAAGCGACTGATGTCTTGGGGTCTCTTCATTACGATCGCTGCGTGCTTACTGCTGATTCCTATTCCTAAGACCGTCGACGTACCCGCGACCCTTCGTCCGTCGTCGATGTTGAGGCTCACCGCCACTCGAGATGCCATCGTCGATCAAGTTCACGTTGAACACGGGCAATCAGTTCAACGAGGTGACCTGTTACTTTCGTTAGTGGATCCTTCCCTCGAGCAGAAGATGACTGAATTGGTTGGTCGCCGAGCTGTTTTGGTTCAACGACACGCCAGTCTTACTGAATCGATCGTCGACGGTTCTTCTCGCGATTTTGATCAAATCGAGAAAGTGCAAGGGCAGCGGGGTGTTGTCGAAGAGGAAATTGCATCCGTCGACCAACAAATGCGTTTACTAAGTGAGCTGCGAGGTTCGTTGCAGCTGCGTTCGGATCGGGACGGAATCATTGACGCTTGGCAGGTGCAAGAACGGCTCGCAAACCGTCCGGTCCACCGGGGTGAACCGCTTTTGCAGGTCGTCAGCCAACCAACAAAATGGCTGGTCGATGCACGCGTACCGCAAAATCGCATTGCGACGCTGCGAACGACGGGTGAAAACGAACAGCTACTAGCATCCGTGACATTGCATGACCAACCCGAACGAATATTACCCGCGTTGCTTGAACATTTCGGCCCGGTGTTAGCCGCTGACCATTCGCGTTCAATGCCAAACGCGCAGACGGCTTTCGGCGAACGCGATTTGGTATCGGTGACTCTAAGTTTGTCGATGCCACAAGACGAGGATGAAGCTCATCATTCGCCGCTGGACCTGCGGAACGAGGCACCCGCGCAAGTCGTTTTCCATTGCGGCAAGAGCACACTTGGAGATTTCTTGTTCGGCGATCTCTACCGTTCGGTGGTTCGCCGCGTGCGATTGCACTTGGGACCGTCGACGGTTGCCATCTCATCTACCTATGAACAGAAATGAAACGATGATCGCGTCAAAATCGCTGCGAAGTCTTCTATCCGCTTTTGTAGCGGCATCGTTGTTGACAGGAACATCAGCACGTGTCGGCGTAGCAAGCGAACTTGACAATCGTGTTGATGGCCTGGTTTCGGACGGCTACACAGTGGAAGTGGATGAATGCTTGGTACGATTCGCGAAAGAAATACAAGTTCCAGCGTTGGCGACGGGACGTGTGGACCAGGTGATGGTTCAAAAGAACGATTTTGTCGAAACGGGATCGCCTTTGGCTCGCCTTGATGACCGTGCGCTGCTCATCCGTCGTCGCACTGCTCAGTTACGAGTGACTTCGGCTCGAGAACAATCTAGCGATGAAGTAGAAATCAAATACGCTGAGGTCGCCTTGGCTGAAGCTCAGGCCGAACTGGACAACAGCCGTTCGATTCAAAACGACGTCCGCGGTGCGATTCCGCTGACTCAAATGAGGCGGATGCGATTGGCGGTCGAACGTGGCGAGCTTGAGGTGACCCAAGCGAAAAAGCGGAAGCTTCGAGCAGAGTTGGAGGTTCAACTTCGAGAAGCTGACCTGTCGGAAATCGACGACGCGATTGGACACCTGCACACTGACAGTCCCATCGACGGCATCGTTTTAGAAATCACACGCGCGGCAGGCGAATGGATTGAAACGGGCGAAACGATCGCCCAGATTGGAAAAATTGATCGTTTGCATGTGCACGCCCTGGTTCGAGGTGACAAACTTTCGCCCACGCAATGTCGAGACTTGCCCGTGAGTGTGCATTGGACCGATCCGAGTAACGGAAAAAACCATTCGCTACGCGGACATGTTTTGTCGGTTGATCCCCAGACATTGCCAGGTGGTCGCTTTCGAGTCCACGCCGAGATCAAGAATACCCGTTCATCCGGCTCAGCATCTGACCAGCACCAAAGTTGGTTGCTAACACCGGGTACTCCAGTGAGCATGAAACTTTACGTTCCTGCATCGGATCCGCGCAGTGACACGCGGCAACGCGAAGAGGTTTCGCAATCCCAAATTCGGTTGGGGCGATGAACGGATTTACGGGAGACCTAAGGCGAGACTTAATTTCATGGCCCGATGGAAGTGACAATTCCACTCGGCAAAATCAGATCGTTCACGATGACATCAGCGGGCGATTTGCAAAGATTTCTCAGCGAGTATGGAAAGCGATTTCCGAACCTCAGTCCGCACACGACGTCCAATCGAGCGAAGTGGCCGAGGCGATGGAACAGGCCAGGTTCGCGGGCTGGACAAGACAGCGCATCACAAGCGAGAAGCGTCAATCTTCGCCGCTCTACATTCGGATTCCTTTAATCTCGATCGATGGACTTGCCAAACTACTTGCCATCCGCACCGGATGGATATTCAGCAAGCCCGCGGCTATTTTTTGGAGGGCGGTGATCACCGTCGCAGTGCTGATGATCGTTTCGAGATTCGATCAACTCACACAATCCCTCGCTCGACTGCCGATCTTTTTGACGGAAGCGAATGCCTGGACGATCGGTCTCGTTTTCCTTTCCACCAAGTTCATCCACGAGCTAGCTCACGCAACAATGTGTCGCCGCGTCGGTGCCAGGTGTGGAACATTGGGGGTGCTATTATTGTGTGGGGTTCCCTGTCCGTACTGTGACGTGACCGACGTGTGGCGGGCGCCAAACGCACGTGATCGAGTCTCAGTCATGGTCGCAGGAATTTACGTTGAGTTAATCGTCGCCTCATTGGCAACGTTTGTTTGGTGTTTAAGTAGCGACCTATGGATTCAATTTCACGCGTTGAATGTTGTTATCGTTTGCGGAGTCAGCACACTACTTTTCAATGCAAACCCACTAATGCGATACGACGGCTATTATGTGCTTTCCGATTTTCTGAACAGTGTGAACTTGCGTCGAGAATCTCGCCAGTCGTTCGATCGCCTAGTCACTAATCGGCTTTTTCGAAAACCGATGGCAGCGGTATCGTCGTTTCGAAAACGCGATGTATTCCTCAGTGGATACCACTCCGCATCCGTGGCGTATCGAATTCTCGTGATGATCGCCTTGTCGGCAATGGCAATTGGAATTGCGGATCACCTTCATTTGCGTTCGTTGGCGATTGCCATGACCTTCGCGTTTTCTTTCATGTTGATCGTACGGATGGTTAAAAAGGCGATGCGACTATTGATCGGTTCGGGCACGTGGCAAGGGGTAGCATGGACGCGCCGACTTGGCTTCCTAAGCGTCACGCTTAGCCTATTTGCGGCGTTAATTTTCTTAATCCCCATTCCTCGCCAATGCCAATTGCTTGGTCATATCGACGCTCCTTCAGCCGCAAAAGTGTTTCTTCCGGCGGATGGTGTAGTCGATGTCGTCAACGCGGACTTTGGTGACCGGGTTCGGGAAGGCGAAGAACTCATCCGCGTTCGCGATGATCAAACCAAACTTGACGTGATAGAACTGGAAGGTCACGCTCGCGTAGCTTCACTTCGCAGCCAATCGGTACGTTTGTCGTCGCTCGATTCCGCATCACTCAGCGCAACCGAAGCCGTCGGACAGTGGGAGTCTTTGCATGCGGTAGAAACCGCAATCGAAGCGAACCTTGCTTTCGCGGACCGCCAACTTCAACGGGTGATCGTGCGGTCTCCAACTGCTGGGATCGTGATTCCACCGGCCATCGATTCTGATCAATCACCCTCGCGAAACTTGTCGGATTCATCGTTGCAAAGTCTGCGGGGCACTCGCAGTCAAACTGGCATCCCATGGTGTCGCGTCACTAAAGAAGGCAAACTGTTTGCGGTGCTTGAAGCCAATGCGGTCTATCGACGTGAATTGAGCGAAGGAACGCTGCTGCGAATCAACGAATCGCAGAGGCCTGATAAAGTCTACACTGCAAAAATCGTGTCGATTTCTGCGATCCGTCGTGATGATCATGCTGTCACGCGACAGGCCTCGTTTCGTGTGCTGTGCGAAATACCGACGACGATTGGCGATGCCAATCTAGATGCCGATTTTCTCTCTCGGATTGGTGGATCGTGCGTAGCCGTCGCCGATCTACCGGGCAGAACACTCGTCGCAAGTGCGAAAGAGTCATTGCGAGAGTGGCTCCGATGACTCATTCGCAGCCTCCCAACCGACCGGAACTTCCGCGACCAGACCAGCGGATGGCGGCCATGTTTTTGCTACCTCCGCATCCTACGTTGCTTCCACTGGAAACGCTGCTCGCCGATTGCGATCAACGGTTCCAGCGCCGAAGCGGCCCCGGAGGACAACACCGTAACAAAACCAGCAGCGGCGCGTTTCTTACGCATTCGCCGACGGGAATCACCGCCGAGGCAACCGAGCGTCGAAGTCAAGCCGACAATCGGTCCATCGCCTTCCGGCGGCTTCGATTTCAACTTGCCGTTACGATTCGAACTCCGTCCGTGTTTGACCAAACCGCCAGTGCGATTGAGAACGAGTTACGAAAGAGGTACGAAAACGGAAACCTAAAACTTCGGCAGGAGAACGTTGACAAACCTGCCGTGATCGCAATGCTTCTGAACGACCTGCATGCTGCAGGCGGACAGGCCAGCTTAGTCGGTTCACGTTGGAATGTATCCGCCTCTGCTATCGTGCAGTGCCTCAAGAGCCACGCACCCGCTTTCGCTTGGCTCAATCAATGTCGCGAACATCACGGACGACGCCCCCTAAAGTGAGAGCCAAGACAAAGCTGTCGCCCGTGACAAACTCTCAAAAGAGCCCTCAGCATCTCAGGCTGAGACACATCATCAAGCCAGATTGTTGAAGCGCGACGATCACATTTCCGCCGAATCGCCGTCCGAAACGGAGATATAACGAATTCTTTACCGAGTGGTACGGCAGTTGCGATCTATTGGAAGCGTTACTAAGTGTTGCGATAGCTGCTTATTCGACTCGCTAGCCGACACGTCCCGACGGAATCTTATCCGTGCCGTCGGAATCATCAAATGCGTGCCCTGATCTTTACGGGGTTCGCATTTTTTTTTGGACTGAACGAACCAGATTAAGCAAACGATAAGGCGTCCCCAGGTTACCAACTACGATTAGGGCCTCTTTCGCGGAACCTTCTTGGTGCCTGCGTCACGATCAACTTGGGTATCGGAAGTTTCTTTTTCGCGAACGTCTTGCTGATTCTTCCCTTGCTGCGATGCGCCGGCTTCTGCGGATCCGATACGGCCTCCTACCACCATGACATCGAGCTCGTCGGTCAGCCGCTGTTCGAGTGACTCTTCGTCGGCGAAACCCAAGTGAACCGATTCCACCAAGCCATCTTTACCAATCACGACCGTTTGGGGGATCGATTCGACTAGGTAGCCATCGGCGATCTTCCCATCCTTGTCAAGCAGCACATTCATCGACAACCGCTCCTTCCTGAGGAACTCTCGAACCTCCTCAGTTTCTTCTCCGGTATTGACCGCAAGAAACACGACTCCTTTGTCCGAGTAGCGATCAGCAACCTTCTTAATGATGGGCAAAGCGGTCAGACACGGCTCGCACCAAGTCGACCAAAAATCCAATACGACTACACGTCCCTTGAGCAACTTCGAATCGAATCCTTTCTTTCCGAACGTTTTGGCAACAAATGCCGGTGCGGGTTTACCTAGCAGCGGGTGGTAGCCTTTCGTGCCAGTGATCTTTTGGAAGTAGTCCTCTAGCGACTCGTATTCCACCGCGTTCGGTGCTTTCTTGAAGACGAACAAACTGTCTTCGACCTTGCCAGTCATACGCCAAGTGAGAAAGTCGTAGCGAACTTGCGACGAGTAACCGGCGGGCACATGGACATCTTTGGATGCGATCAACATGGGCGTCAGATCAATCAGCATGCGAAGCGGTTGCGGTTCGTCGCCAGCGGAAATCCATAGATCCCAAGTCACGTCATCAGCTTGTACCCCATGCAAATGAACAGCGGGGATCTCGCCTCGGAACTTATCCTTGTCCACTAATTCAATCGACTTCATACCACCGATCAACGACACCGCAGGATCGCACCCCGCGAAGGACAAGGCCAAAAGTGGTTCGGGATAAGGCCCTATCGGCACCGGCAAATCCGTAATCGCTTCTTGAATCGACAACTGCTCTGGCAGCGTAAAGTACGCATCCGGCGCCATTGCAGCAACAATCGCCCCTCCATCGCAATACAATCGCGTTCGTTGGTCGGGCTCTTTCAGGTAAACGGTGAAACTGCCTGGTAATCGAGAAGCAATCTGAAACGTTGATTCGCGGCTATCGACAACTTGTCCCGACAAGACGGAATCCGCCAACATCTCGACTGTCACACGCGAGACCTTCGCACTGCGAATCGATTCCAGCAAAGGCATCAGAGCACTACGAACTTCCTCGCTTAACTGAAACGTGAATTTATCAGCGGCGGCTTTCGCCTCGCCCTGGCTTCCGTTCGCTGCTTTATCGGTAGGCTTAACCAATCGAGTTTCGGTCGGATCGTCAGCAAGCAGTCCGACTGTCCAACAGGAGACGAGCAAAGACAAGATCGAATAGCGAAGAAATGACATAGAACCGATAGCAAGAATAAGTTGGGAGTCTGTCGTTCTGGCGAAGAGTCAAACCATGATAAGTACAATCCCCAAGTCGTGCTACAGACCCGATGTCGTTCGACGACCGATCAACAGCTTAGAACAACGACTGCGCATCGCGAGCGAAGTCATGTTGCGGACGCGCCGAAGTCACTTCGAATCTCGCTGGAAGACCGTCAAATCCACCGCGACAATCGGGGATTTCGTTTTGCCTTCGTCGGAAAAATTGGCATCGAAAGCGCAACCAGCACCAAAGCCGCTGCAACGTAGGGCGGCGCAACGAAAAACGAAAGCATGCCGAGAACGCCCAGCCAAAAGACCGGGTGGACGATGATCGGTCGCAGATACGACGACAAGGGCCGGCAACAAAACATCAAACCAAACACAAGAATTAACGTGATCACTTTGGTGATCAATCGTCGCACGCGACGGTCGTTGAACGTGCTGGTGTCAACCGACAACCCGTGGTTCGTTGCGGCAACCAATTCGACATTGACGAGCTGAAACCCATCTAATCCAGAGACAGGCAGCAACGCATTGTCTCGAGCCACATAGCCGGGCAAATACTGACTGGCGTAGACTGCCATTCGCTGGTCAAGTCGATCCCAGTACTGAGACTGCAATTCGGGACTGCTGTCCTTAACAACATCCGTTTCGGACTCCACACTCGGCTGAGCCGATTCGGCCAACGCGTCGATCGCCTGCTCGTCGTCTTGTATCGTCAAGCGAGCAGGATGCTGAGCCCCCGCTGAAAGTTCAAGGTAACGATCAAGCCAAGGCGCCAACCAAGACGCCACTTCGCCGCTGGGACGATCCGCGAGAAGATCAACCGCCATCTCGACGGATTCGACCACCGAGCGAGCCAACGACACCAATCTTTGCGATTCGCCGCTAGCGGACGACTCTTCAGACACCTGGGTTGGCAAAATTGCCGAATCGTTGCCCAGTGCGGGCGTGTAAGTCGACAACCAGTTTTGCGTCACCGGGATATCAACAAGTTCCGGTAATCGGGTAGTGGCCCGCGTCGCATGGGCTTTCTGTCGGACAAGCACTCGCACCACTTGGGATAGTCGACTTAGCGTCAATGGCACTCGAACCATGACAACGCGTTCGGCGGCGCTGGTCGACTTTGATTCGGTATATGCTGAACTATTTGCGACGCTGCTGAGGAGCGAGAAGTCGACTGGTTTTCCACCCACCCAAGCGCCCAACATCTCAGCCTCGGCCGGAAGCCGAACGTCAATGGATTCACGACTTCCCGGCGACAGGTCCCAGTGCGTCACGACGAAGATAGAATCGCCGCTGGGAAGAATCTGATTGTCTTGTGAAATGGCGACAGCGTGAATTCCTGTTTTCGGAAGCGGAGCCAAGTCCACGGCCCAATTACCGCCGATTGCTTGGTAGACGGCCGAATCGCCCGATGAAAGACCGCTAACCTCCGCTAGTTGATTGGACGATTCTGAACCGCCATCAGTGGTTGGCATTGAATGTCCAACCGTCCAATGAGCAGGCATTTCGGAAGCTTCGACGCCGCTGGTTCTCCATTGAATGGGCTCGTTGACCAAGCGTCTAGGAACGTGCAGGTAAGTCGTTCGACGTCCGGCACCTAAGATGTCGATCGTAGGCACTCCGATTCGCCCATCGTCGTTTTGTTCGAGTTGTCCCGTCAGTTCAATCATCTTGCTGATTTCAACATTCCGATCACACATCACTCGCAACAATTGCACCGACGCGTCCGTTGAGGCCTGTTGAGACCATGTCGCACTGGGCGAAATACTCAAAGACTCGCACCATCGTTTTGGAATTTCGATGTCAACAAAATCAGGAATCTTCCCGCCGGTGAACTTCACTTTCGCGGACACTTGCCAGCGACCAGAATCACGCGATAAAGAGATCAGTTGCTCTGAACTAAACCGTGTCGACTTGGGACGCACATTGAGTTGACCACTCCAAAGCTTGGTGCGATCGATCTTGTTGACATTCGCGTCGATATATTCTTGAACTTGATCAGGTGGCAATACCCAAGTGGCAACGTGCAACAGTCCTTTGGAAAGATCACGAACATCCACCGCTTCGTCGGTCGGAGTTAAGCCCAACAGCGGGCGGACCACTTCGACATCACAAGTTCGATCGCGAGTAATCGCGTACACTTCACTTCGCACGATTCCGGATGACAAAGCGCTGGCCACTTCAGATGTTAAATCACTAGCTTGGATGCTGTAGGTCGGTGGAACAAATCGTTTGCTTGACGGCAGACTCGCCATACCTACAACTTGAACTCGGACCATTCGCCCTTCTGCAAAGTCGCCAATGCGAACGGATTGCTGGTTTTCAACCTTCACACCTGGCGTTAATACTTTTTTACCGTCGACAATAACGTCAAACAGCTCAACCCGCGGTGGCACAGTCAATGTGTATCGCTTTGCCGCATTACCCTGAGTGTTGATCGTTGCATCGTAAGTTAATTCCAGTTGCTGATCCGTCACGTGAAGTCGTTGGACCGCATCAACTTGAACAAGTGCAGGGCGACTTAGGGTAATCACCGGAGTAGGCATTTCAGAAACTGCCACGACAGCGCGATCTATTCGCCCGCGGTACCCTGACCAACGGACCAAAAACTGATCCACCGAAAGCGGTTCAGTCAAATCGCCGTTCGAGACACTCATTTGCAAAGGCTCGGTGCAATGCATCGCAACCCATGCAGGTGCGTTTTCGCCGAGTGCTGCTGCGATCACTTCAGGAATGCTGATGGACTGCGACCAATTGCTATTGGTCATCGGATCCGAAACCGATTGATCCGTATCCATCGCTGACGTACCGACTGGAACCGTCCAAAGCAGGTGAACGGGGCCAGGATTATTGCGAACGCTGCTTACGGTCATCAAACGTCGGTTAGGTGCATACAATTCGGACGACACGAATTGCCAGTTGCTCGAAGTCATCAGCGGCATTTGCGAGTCGCGAATTACAAACTCAAACGATTCGCCAGAACCGACTGGCAAAGGTGGTTCAACCTCGCAATCGATTGACACTCGCTCCTGCCCCGCTGAAATCCAATAACGTCGTTGAAGGGCTTTGACATTTGCATCCCCGTTGGTACGACCATCAATTCGATAATCAACGATCAATTCGCCCGTCGGCCCAATCGGTTGCGACCAACGTCGAAGATCCGACTCGGTCATGATACGCCCTTGATCTCCACCGACTCGAACAACGCTCAAATTGATTTCTGAATCGACGCTCAAATTGGCCATGAAGACCACGGGGATCTTCATGCGATATCGAGTCCAGCCTTCGATGGACTCTTTCGCCGGTCGCAGCGTTACTCGCAAACGGAACGATTGGCCAGTTGGCAGCGTGATCAACGTGTGCCCCGTCGCCGAGGCTTCGTAACGGACAATTCGATTGCTGTCTCCTCGGCTCAATTCTCCGATCAACTCTATTCGCGAAACGTTGGCAACCTCGATAGGCAACTCAACTTGATTCAAACCGACGGGTGTCGTCGGAAGGCGAATGGCATAGTCGGCCTCAATCACAGTCTCGCGAATGGGGCTTTCAACAAGTTTGGGATCGCCAATGCTAAGGGTGTATTGCGCCGAAACGAGATCAGCTTTTTGAACCGGAAGCCGTTGCTGACTCGGAAACAATTGGTCTTTCAAATACTGCGGAACATAGACCATGTCTCCTGAACGCTTTCCTTCTTCATCGACGGGCACTAACACCGTCACCGGGCGGGCGGCCTTCGCGGCATTGGTCTCTGAAGTCAACTGGCACCAAGCGGAATCTGTGCAGAGTGCCGAAAAAATGATTGCGCCCATGACGCGAAAGATTGAAGCCCACGACAAGTCGGTGGAAGCGTCGTCGGAATTGGGCGTATTCGAAGCCGGGTATCCATCGGAAGCATCAGTAGTCATGCCTCCATCTAGCAGCGTACCTCGCTGAGTCCACGAACGAGCCGAAACGAGTAACGAAGCGGCGACAGTCGGCACAAGCAACCAACCGATCAATGGAAACCGCCATGCCCACCATAGAACCAAGATCGCGACCAAAGTGGTAAACCACATCGCAACAATCCAAATTGAACGTTGCATCATGAACCAAGTCGCAGTAAACGTGGCAATAGCAAGCAGCCATCCAAACGCGAGCGAGGTGTCGCGTCGGATCAGTGTAATTTTCATTCCTGGTTCAACTTCGACACCACTGACCAACTGATTGGTGCGAAACGCCCGGACTTGGCTGCTTTTGAGAATCGACAACGGGGCAAATGAATCAGTCGATGAGATCAATTGGTAGTCGCGTCTTAAGACGGCTGCTTTCACATCGACCAAGGGAATACGAACTCTGCGTAGCCAACTGGAACTGAACTGGCTGCGTTCCCAAGTCACGCGGACGACTTCAGGCGATGGCGAGGTTACATCTTCACGCGGCGGAAGCACGATGGGAAGCTGCGATATCGACAACAAATCGACGCCGACTCCATCTCGGGTGATCGACGTCAATTGCAAACTTGGTTCATAGTCGATCACCAAAGGTTTTGAAACGGTGACTTGGTAGGTAGCTTCAACACGATCGCTACCGCGGCTCGATGCCACCATGCGAATCTGTTCATGCGCAACTAAGTTCGGTGCGGTATCAGTGTCCATGTGAGCGACGGTCAACAGCATCTTCTCAGTCGACTCATACCTTAGTCGTGTCCCGGTAAATGCCTCGACTCGCTTGCTCGCATCATCGGTCGCTGGCCCCGGTGAAGGGGGAACCTGATACGGCGACGGGATCATCTGAATCAAGGGATTCTTGGAAAGCACATCAATGCCTGGTCCAATCCAAACCTCGCTTTGTATGCTTGTTGCTTCAGGCGCAATCGGCAACTCAAGCGTGGTACGAGCTGCCGAGTAACGCCGGCGTGCGATCAACGATGCCGTTCGCAAATCAAGGTCCAAGACGTTGATTCTGTAAGTGTCAGCATCATCCTCGGTTGTGACCTCGACCTGCGATGTTGGCAAACTAGTGCTCGGTTCACCGTCTTCGTTGGTAATCGACCATTGATACTCGGGCAATGATCTGGAGCTTCCCGTACGAACCAGCAAACGTTCTAGTGAACGTCCAGACGTGGTCACCTTCAGCGTCAGTTCTTCGTAGAATTCACCGTTGCGGTATTCCAGTCGAGTCGCCAATGCAGCACCGTAATCAACGCTGGGGGTTGCCAATCGCACCGCGGGCGTCTGTCGATCGTTGGGACGAAAAAACAAAGTGTTACGATTTAAGCCACCAAAGAACGCCGACTCTCGCTCACTGAGTGTCGACTTATTGACTCGACTGCGATCCAAGATTGCTTCGCCACTCCAATTCATATCGCTCGGTGGCTGAATCGCTGCAACCACCGGATTAGATACTGCGTCGATTCGGGCTAACCAGAGCGAGGGCAAGTCAATCGAACTTCCCTTCATGTTGACGCCGCGCGAGGCACTGAGCTCGACAATCAGAAACCATTTTTTCTCACGAACGGTGGGATTTGGATTAAGAGGTTGAATGGCATCGGCATCCGGCACCGTGATTGGCTCATCAGGCGATTCAGGCTTATCGCCACCGGCATCCACTTCACGTTGGATCAAGTCAGCAAATTCAGGCCAAACCCAAAAGCCACGGACCGCTTCATTGACTGAGGGAAGTTCGATGGTCCGTCCCGATGTAGGTAAAGAGATACTCTGTAGGTCCCAACCAGGCTGCACTTTCATCTGTACCGGCGTGATTCGCTCTGGATCAACTTGTATTTCGACCCTTGCGATTCCATTGAGCGAGGTATCGCGTGCTTCAAAACGCAACCACGTTGCCGACGAGCGAAAAACGGGCTCCTCAGCCAATTGCAATCGCGACCATGCGTACGGGTTCTTAGCCGCACGCCTGCCACGTCGAAGAGGTTCTTTTCGTGTAAACTCGCTATCGTCTTGCTTGACCGCGGGTAAGGCTGCTCGTTCCAAAGCCTCTGGATCCAGTACGTAAGATGGCCCCGATGCACTATGAGTTTCAAAACGTCCCGAGACGGCCTGCGTGACCTGTGTCCACCCGGGAGGCATCGCCCACTCGATCAAACTCAAGGGCCGTGCAATCATCAAACGCACTTCATCCAACACTGAAGCATTGACCACCTTTCCTTGATCCCACTGTGGCATCGGAAGGTCACAAAATTCGTTCCAAGATGACTGGCCGATGACTGCAACACTGACAAGGGGCCGTCGTGGGTCTATGACCCCTGGCGGAGGAATGATTGTCAAATCTTGAACTTTCAGAACACCCGAGTCTGTAACCAGTTCATCAACGACGGTGGTTTCAAACGCGGCATCTGATGCGTTAACTTTGATCGAGGTGATGTTCGACCCGGCAATCCGCAGCGACGGCAATTTCAAATCGACTGGCAAGCTCAATTCCATCCGCTGAACCCAAAAGAGTCCGGACGGTTCGACGTTGTATTCCATCTTCGTACGACGAATTACCATCGAACGCTCGACTTGATCCAGGTCCGACCGGTGGGTTTCAAAGCGTACCGTAGACAGACCGCCTGCATCGACCTCATACCAACGTCGTTTGCCCTCCAACGATTGCGAAATATCGCCAGCGTCGCTGGGTGGTCCCGGACGCGAACGCAACACTCCATCAAGTGCAATCAACTCCATCGTTTCGGGAACCGAGAGCACGAAACGAGTTTGACCGGTGCGAGGAATGCGAAGTTCGAATTGATGCCCTCGCGCGGTGGGCTTGCCGTGAAGTTGCCAATCAAAGTCCACGCGTGTTCTGGACGCTTCCGCAGATTCAAATTCGGCATACAGCTCGCCATCTGGTCGCGCAATCAAACGAGGAATCGTCGACGGGTCACCACTTCGCTTGACATCAGAAAGTTGAATTGCAAAGTTGACACGTCCTAGCGATCTTCGAATCAAACCTTCGCGGAGCGATTCGATGTCAATCGAGCTTCGGCGACTGACCATGGTGTCACGATCAATGTCGATCCAATACTCAGCCGATCGCAAATGACTTGAATTTTCGTCGGCCGTTGCCTCCCGCCACCGATCAATCGCCTTCTTCAGACTGTCGATAGAGATCGGCCAGTAGCTTTCGGGAATGACTTCAATCATTTGACCAGGAAATATCCCCATCGGCTCGATGGTCCTACCGTCTGGCAATCGCGTTGGAAATTCTTCCAGTGGCTCTGGTATGTTAGCTTCGTCGATCGCTTCTGAATCACGGGCACTTTCGACCGTGTCATCCGACTGAGCTTCTTTCTCATCAATAGAAGGTTCGGGTTCCGGATCGACAGGTTCGACCGAATCGTCGTTGGTCATCGACGATTGTTCGCCCTGCGGCTCGCCGTCTTGCGCATGCGATGCGACTGGCGACATCGTAAGCAACATCACTGCACTTAGACCACCAATCCACACGACACTTCGCATGAGAGATTGGACTAGCGATATTGAATGACTGACAAATTTCATCGGGTCACCTCGTCCCCGAACCGCTCTGCCGCGCCGAACCACCCTGTGAGCCTGATGATTCTCCTAAGTCCGATGGTCTGTTGGGAATCCTATCGCCTGAATGGCTACCTCGATCGGCCACCGGTTCTCGATGACGAGGCTGTCCTTCAAGGCTTGGAACCGTATGTCGATGTGACGATGGATTCAGCGAATGAGTTTCAGCCAAACCAGCAAGTTCTGCGTTTGCTTCTACGACGGGCCGAGTGTCAAACTCACGTGAACGCGAGCTCGATCGGCCTTGGAAAATCCGACCTCCTTCTGCCGGTGACACGAGAGCTCGAATGGCGATCATCACGATCACCAACACCAGCGAAATGGTAGCGAACTGCCCTACTAAGACAGCAGCATCCGTTGCGACAATTAACAAACCCGCGAACGCAATCGCCGCTACAACACCAGCGAGTGGATGTCTTGAGGCGGGCCAATACGTTAGCACCACCGAAACCAATAAAATAACACTGCCGACGATCAACCACAGCAAAGTCCGCGAGATAAGCACGACTTCGAAGGAGGGGAGGTCAGATCCCACATACAAGTAGCGCGTTCCTGGTAACGCAGCATTGGGAACCGCGGTCGGGCTTGCCGTTAACGCTTGATCATTCAATACGGGCTCGCGAAAAAGCTCCCACTTATCAAAACGCCATTCCATCGCTCGGCCCACCGTGGGTGATGCCCAGATCACATGGCTGTCCGATGGTGCGATTAGTTGCCAATACACTCGGCCGATTCCAACCGGCAACTTCATCAAGGGAGTTATCGTTGCCGTCCACGCTGAGGTGTCGCGAGCGACCCAAATTCGCAAATCCAAGTGATGCACCGATGCGTCGCCGGGAAGTGAGATGGTTAACGTCTTGTCGCGACCGTTTACGTTTACGTTCTGACCGTCTAGAAATGCTTCGACCGTGATGTCTTCCAAGCTGTCACTGACTGCCGCAAGGGATGGCAACGAAATTTGAATCTCGTCACCGCCTTGAATGGACGCTAATAGTTGCTCATACCGAGTGCGAGTGGTTACGGCCGAACGCAAGACTGCTCGCTGAACGTACCGTTCATCCTTTCGTGACAATCTCGGCTGCAGACGCAATCGAACGGGATCCCGCGGAATCGAATCAAGAGTCAGACGAGTCAAATTGCGATCGTCTGACTTGCTTCCATTGGGAAAATCTAGTGGCACCCATTGGGAAGTTTGATTGCCTTGCAACCGCAATTCAATTGTGCCGCGGAGTGTCACGTCGGCAATTGCGGGCCTCGGCAACATCAACGTGTAAGGCAGAATCATTCTTGACGAGGTCCCCAGACTTCCTTCATGTCGCCATCGAATGCGAGTAGTGCCACGGCCCAACCGGTCGCTGATCAAGTCGTACATGTCGTCGGATCGCTGTTGCAACTTGCCCGGCACCCCATCGATCGTGACCGTCCAACCTTGATCAGTGGCCGCGTTCGTTGAATCAAATGGTAACAGCGAATCATCGGCAAGCTCGGTTATCGCATTTAGCGTCGAGCTTTCCGGTTGAGATGAATCAAGTTCGGGCGATGTCGCATTCCGCTCGGCATCTTCCGAACGCGTCGCGCCGGGAATTCGAATCGGTAGGCTGCCACCCAAGTCCAATGGCGAAGTGACTTCCCAATCGACGGTTGTGACAGCTTGGCTACCATCTACTTCAATATTCATCCCCGCCGATAGCGTGATGCGAGGCGGCTGATCGATCAGGTTCCCCGCTACAATCGCCGTGCTTTCAGTGTTCGGCAGACGAAATCGACTGACCATAGCGTCACTAGATTGTGCGGGGTCCTCAGGCGTAATCCGAGTCAAGCCTTCCGACGCTTCTAGATCAACGACCAACAACGAACGTCCGGCCCCAACGATCGTCAGATTGGCATCTCGGATCAGGACATCGTTGCCCGTTGCTACAACTCTTGGTACGGGAAATTGGATCGCCCCGAGGTCTTGCCCCATCGGTAATTTGGCGAGCACTTTTATCGAAAAACTACTTTCGGTACCGGTCATCCCCAGCTCGATGATTCGCAACGTTTCAGATGTGAAGTACTCGAGTTGCTCTCCCGTTCCGACTCGCTCGACGGAAAGGATTTGCCACGAAGCGTCATCGAGCCTCAGGCGTCCATCGTTCGCTGGACCACTGACATCGATGATCATTTCAAGTAACGCTTGCGATTGCTCGATGGTGACTGTCGACTGACTGGTCAAACGCAAGCGACGTTCGTTGGCAGATAACCAAATCGGCAATTCAAAGGAACCACGATCAAACCGAAACTGATACTGACGCTGCGATACGCTTTCTTCTGGGTTCTCGATCGCTGCACTGCGAATCCATGGCCGGGCTTTCCAACGTAAGCGATAGTCGTCTGCGATCTGAACGGTTAGTTCTCCCCTGTGTCGAATCGCGTCCATCACTTCGGGAACACGTAGGAGCAAAGGATCCTTCGAGGTCGCGTTTTCGCCCGCAAGCTGTAAATCGAAGTTAAGGTCAATCCGCGGCTGGCGTTCTTCGATAGGAATTTCGACCTCGTAGATTTCGCCGATTCCGGATTCCGCTGCGTCTGATTCTTCCGACAGAGGAATGAACTCTACGGTTTGCCCACCCGTTCCCAACGTCGGCAGGTCGAGCACGACTGATCCCTTGGGCAACCTGACTCGCATACGTTCAACAGACCCTTTGACGTTGCGAACCGTCAAGCGTACTTCTACGATCGGTGAATCCTGGGGCGAATCCCATTGCATCACGACGCGACTTTCCACCTCTAAGGAATCAACCTCGCCATCCACTCGCCGAGGCTTACCCCACATTAATGTGAAGCTACCACCACTACTGTCGACGGATAACTTGGTCGACTTCTTGTCGACGGTGGTCGACTGAATCGTTTCATCTCCATGTCCCACCACTTCGCCAACGCTGTCGCCATCGTCGGTCAGGATATCGACGCGAGAGGACACTTCGGGTAAACGAAAATCAATTGATCGAGCTGAACTCGATTGAACTCTGGTGGAAACCTTCATCTTGATCGTTGCGTCACATCGGGAGTCACAACGAACCAAGATTTGATGACCTGAACCATCCTCGGCCACCGTCATGTAGTATTCTGCGATCCCGCTTACATCCGGTGGGGCGATGCGGTGAAAGTTGTTCATCCTTAATGGGATCGTGACAAAGCGACCGCCGGTCGCATCGATCGTCAACTTGATTGTGACTTCCATTTCCGCGCGAAGTCCGAAGACAGTACCGCTTACTTGCAGCGACTCGAATGCGTATCGACCGCTAGTCGATTCGACCCCGTTGTCGAGGTTCTGGAGTCGTTCGAATTCCTCCCAGCTCAATCCCGGCATAATGACGCGGTTCTTGGCTTCGTTTAAAAACAAGAAACCTTTGATCGGAATTTCGCCGCCCTGATCGTCGAACACTTCGGTGGACGGTGTCGTCCCTGGCGGCTGAGCCAAAGCCGTACCGACAGGTTGCCCCACTAGAATCACAACCAAGAGCGGCAACAACCAAAACCGATTCATGAACACTCGCAGACGTAGAGCCATTTCGGTTCGCATTCGTTGCGAGCTTTCAATTGGATCGAATGAGTGGATGGATCGCATAACGACAGAGTATCTGCGTGAGGCGGCTCAGTGGAAATGCGAAAACCACCCGTCGGTAGACGAGGCAACGTTGCAAATGAGCGAGCCAGATGAGATGAAGGAGAAAAGAATAGCAGTTGACCATCCTGCCATCCCACTTAGTCTACGCAAAGTCCGTAATCCGCAAAGCCAAAACACGAGTGGATAGCCCGTAATTGGTGCTGATATAACCGTCAGAATGCAAATTTCGGATGCAATCGGACGTCAAGGGGATCAGTGCGCTTCCGCAGCCAGCGCATCGTGCCGTTTTTGAATGGAAACCAATCTCGTCGCCACTTGGTCGTGAGTCTGTTTGGCTGCCCCCGCCGCAGCAATCGCAGCGTCAAGTTGCTGCTTCAAAGGCGGCAACCCTTCCGCCAACTTTGTTGCCTCGGACTTCAGCGATTCACTTCGAGCTTGGGCAGCAGCAATTTTCTGAGTCGTCGCGTTGCGGGCACGTCTCTTCGCCGCGAGAGCCAAAAGGTGATCACCCAACGCTTGCTCGGCAACGGCCAATGCTTCAATGTTCTCAGGCTTCAATTGCCCTTCGACATCCGACTTCGACTTCACACGTGCGGCGATCAAGGAATCCTGCAGGTCACGCGACTGAGACGTAAGTTGAGGCAACAGACCATCGATCGCCTGCAGCTCTGCCGTAGCAGTCGTGACCTCATCGCTAGCGGCCTTAGCCAGGTTGTTCTTGTCAGCAATCTGCTTTTCCAATGTCGCGATTGGAACCTTGGCTGCCTCTACCGCTGCTTGAGCTGCTTGCATCGCGGACTGTAACGGATTGAGTTCCGATTGAACCGACGCTAGTACTTTCTTGACCTCTTCCAATCGTTCCTGCGTGGTGGGCGGATTTGCGGCCAATGGAGTACGTTTGGCCGGATCATCCGTGTCGGCGATAAATATCTGGCCCGTCCAGTCGCCATAGACTACCGCTTTTCCATCATGCGTGATCTCGACTTCCAAAACGTCTTCCGCCATGGGTTGAAAATCTTTAGCGTGGCCGCCATCGGCGTTCCACAACTTGGCTTTATTGTCGGCACTGCCTGTAACGAGTCGACCTTGATGGTCGAACGACACATCCATCACCGCGCCACCATTGACGTTGATAGACTTGATCGCCTTGCCTTGGTTCATTTCCCAAAGCTTGACGGTGCCGTCGGCACTGCAACTGGCCAATACGTTCGAATCGTCACGCCAAGACAATCCATGAATCGCACCCTTGTGATCGGTCAGGTCCAGATACAAACGCCCAGTTTCGGACTCCCATACACATAGTCCACCACTACGATCGCCCGACGCTACCAGCACGCCGTCGGGACTGTACGCAACCGCATAGATCCAATCGGTATGTTTCTTGAGATCGAAAAGCTTCGATCCATCGGTTGCGTCGTAGATGCGAAGCATCTTTTTGGGACCACCCAAAGCAATGCGATTCATCGCATCGTTCGCATCACCATCGAAAACCGTATCAAGCTCGTCGCCGACCACCGCCACTCGCTCGCCGGACTTTACATTGTAGACCGCCACGATGCCGTTAACGCTATGCTCGCCACCGCCAGCAATCAAGAACGATCCGTCACGGCTGAAACGAAGCGATTGAGCAACACCTTCGTCAAACGGAAGAATGCCGAGCAACTGATGGTTGTCGGTGTGGTAAAGAAGAATCTGTTTCTGACCAGCGATTGCAACAAGCGGCGCCCAAGGACTGGTCGCGATCGCGGACGTCGCCGCTGGACGCGACGTAACTACTAACGTTTTTTGGGGGACGGAATCCGGCATAGCTCCACCACCTTCTGGCCTACCGCCACCGGTAGCAACAAAGGCGAGCGCATTCTTTTTCTTTTCTTTAGCCTTGGAACCATTGTTCTCCAACGCACCATTTTCAATCCACTTGCGAACCAGTTCTAACTGTTCAGCTGGAATCTTGTCCTGGTTCGGCGGCATCACAGGCGTGTCGTCGTGGTTAATCAACTGCCATAACCGACTGCCTTCGTAATCGCCGTCATCAAACACGACCTCGCCGCTGGCACCACCTTCAATCACCGAATTGAAACTATCAAGCGCAAGTCCACCTTTCTTTTCACCTTGATGGTGACATGACGAACAGTGCTGCCGAAAAATCGGTTGCACGTGTTCTTCAAACGTGATCTTCGGCTGAGTGGATTCTTCGGCAGTGACGAGCGTCGGGAACGCCGCCATCAACGCACCAACGAAGACGCGATGCCAAAAAGTTGAATTATTCATGGTGCAAGTGACTAGTGGTTAAATACGAACTCGCGACCGTTAAGCACGGCCCAAAAAATATCTTCTAGCGCCAAGACGGAGTTGGCTTCACCCTCGATAGCTGCAAGCAGCCCCGCTTTCTCATCAACACTTGGCACCCGCGATAGGCAACGAACGTAGATGCGATCAATGACTTTTTCAGGAGTCAGTTTTTCCTCGTTCACCCAACGCTCGATCACTTTGCCGCTTCGTATTTTGTTGTGAACCGAATTGCCATTGAGCAGATGCAGAGCCTGCGAGAGAGAGGGATCCGTGCTCGCTTCACATTCGCAAACGGTCGTTCGTGGCGATCGACCAAACGAGGTAAGGAAATAGTTCGTCGTGGTCCCGTCGGCGATCTGTACGGCTCGAGCACCGAGGGGCAAACCGCGAAACTTATCAGGCGATTCCGTTACCGAGCAAAGACAATCCAACAAGCTTTCCGCAGGGATCCGTCGTACCACGGCGTGTGCATAGTTTCGCGAATCATGAGCGTTGGAATCATTGGTCGCGGTACTTCGACCGTAAGCTTCGCTGTTGCAAATATCGCGGACAAGTTTACGAAAGTCAAAACCGTAGTCTGCCAAGCGCTTTCCCAGTTCCTCGAATAGTTCTGGGTTGCTTGCCGGGTTACTGATGCGAATGTCGTCCACGGGATCGACAACACCGACCCCCATGAAGTGCGCCCATACGCGATTGGCTATTGATTTCGAGAAAAACGGGTTGTCGCGACTGGCCAACCAGTTGGCGACAACTTCGCGCCGATCCTTACCTGCGGTTGGCGGGCTCTCGCCACCAAGGAACGTGGGAGGAACGGGTTTGCCGGTCACCAAGTGATTGACTTCACCACCAAACGAGTTGAACACGATCTGTTCGCGATAGTCTTCGGCCGGTTTGCGGCCGACCTGCGAAAAGAACGATGCGAAGCCGTAATAGTCATCCATCGTCCAGCGATCAAACGGGTGGTTATGGCACTGCGCACACTGCGTGCGAATTCCCATGAACACCTGAGCTACATTTTCGGCTGTCTTTAATTTGTCTCGTTCGATCTCATAGAAATTGGTGGCCGGCGACGTAAATGTGCCCCCGGTACTTGTGAGAAGTTCCCGAACCATTTGATCGACGGGCACGTTGCGGGCAAATTTGTCTGTCAACCAACTCGCATACAAGAACGCCGACTTATAGCTGACTTGATTGGTACTCTTGATCATCAACAATTGAGCGAACTTCATTGCCCAAATTTCGCTGAACTCTTTTCGCTCAAGCAGTCGGTCGATCAAGCGAGCACGCTTATCGTCGCCCACATCAGCGATGAACTCATGGTATTCCTCTTCGGTCGGCAATAATCCGACAATGTCGATTGTGGCGCGACGAATGAATTCTTCGTCAGTGCATTGACCGCTCGGAGTGATTCGCAACTGTTGCAACTTGCGTTCAACCATTTGATCGACGTAACTCTTCTCGCCGGCATCGGGATTCGCCTTGGGTGGTTCATACTGCAAACCTTCCGGAAGCGCCAACACTTGACTGCCAACGGTGTGAGTATCGAACCTGGCCATCACGAACGCCTCACCACGTCGCCCTGCCGTGACCGTACCTTCGTTGTCGATAGCTGCTGTGCCGCTATTGTTGGAAGTGAATGCGGCCAAGCGTGTGACGTCGCGTGTGCTTCCATCGCTGTAGGTAGCCACCGCGACGAATCGTTGTTTGGATCCTTCACCCTCGATCACTGCTTGGGGAGGATAAATTTTGAGCGATGCGACGGTAGGCGGCTTGGCGTCAGATGGGTCAATCTTCGCTCCGTCTTCGAGCCATTCCAAAATGGTGGCGTAATAGTCGCTATCGACGTCAAACAGTTTGCCTCCGGTGTGAGGAACACTGCCGACGGATTTCTTCAGCAACAGGCTTTCACTGGGAATAGCTAAGTTGATGCGACGCACGCCGATCTCGCGAGTGATCCGATGGTAATCACCAGCAGGATCAAAACCGAACAAGCTGATGCGAAAGCCGTCTTTCCCACGGGCTGCACCGTGACAGGATCCCGTGTTGCATCCGGACCGAGTAAGCACGGGCATCACGTCTTTTTCAAAGCTAATGGCTGGCCGATCAGCCGCATTGCTTACGCTGACTGGAATACGAATCTCGGCACCTAAGTAGGTCCCGACCAATTCGGTATCGCCATCAGCGAGCGGGAACAGCTTAAAGCCGTCAAGCTTTGCCTTCGACGGGTCGGACAAGACCCACTCAATTTGTTCGGTCGCATCAAGCGTGATGCCATCGTCACGCATGTTGACAGCAACGAAGCTTTGAAAATCTCGCGAAGAACCCAACTTTATTTCTGGCGGGTACGCCGTGATGGTTGGTTTCTTGGGTGGATCAGTGCGAATAGCGCTCGCCCCTTCTGAACCACCACCTTCAGCCGGTTCGGCGGCTACAATTGGCGACATCGCGGCCGGCATTGCCACCGTTAGGCCGGCCAATAAAACCAGCGATGACACGAGCGAGGGAAACTTGTTCATAGACTCTACGCGATTAAACGAGTTCATTACTTGCCCGTCATTTGACGAAGTTGTTCCAAGCGACTTAAAGGCTTGGGCTCGGCGGGCTTAGCGGGTGCTTTGACTTCAGGTTTTGGTTCAGGTGCCGGAGCATCTTTCTTCGGCGGCAACGGTGCATCGATGCGAATTTCGCCAGTGCCAGTTGTCTGCACGATTGTTTCTTCCCCGACCTTCACTCTCGCGATGCAAACGAGGGTTTTGTGAGTGCCCACTTTTGCGTCAGCGGCAACTTTGATGGGAAAGTTGATGACGGTAGATTCAGGTGTAATCTTTTGAATCGGTTCAGGGCTCGTCACTCCGTTAGGCAAGCCAACCAACTGAACTTCGGCGTCACCTTCATAAGGTCGTGCAACCGTCAGCTTTACTGAAACAATCGCATCGGTTCCCAGTTCAGCCGCGACTCGCGGGAACTCGTACTTGAAGTAAAGGTCTTGCACGTCCAGATTGATAACCGGCGTCGCGATATCGGCACTGCCATGAGCGGCGGGATAATTCGCCATCAAGATGATCGGCCAACTCCCTATCGCGGCGCCTCCATTGGCGGTGATCGGAATGTCCACCTCATTCTTATCCGCTGCGATCTTCAAACTGTTGTTGACGCCAATGCCGGGTGGGTTGTACAGCGTCCGGATACGGACCTCTTTATCGAACCCTTCGTCACGTGTAATCGTCACTCGCAAATTCTTGCTGCCTTCTCGCACGATCGGGGTTTGCGGCTGAGTCAGTTCAATTTTGAAGGGGGCCTTCTCGGTAATCGCAACCGCGGCTTTTTCCGTCTCGTACTCGAACAATGCACGACGGTTTTGGCCGAGTACCAATTTGTGATTCTGACCGAACGTCCCAACCACATCTGGGTGCTTTTCGCTACCTTTGCCCACTAGTCGGAAAAGCGAGGCTGTCGGTTGAGCATCAGCGGCAGCAGACAAGAAAACCGGAATCTCCGCACGGCCTTGGGGAATCGCGAATGTTTTCGCTTCGACTCCCGCTGGCAGTCCTTCGATCTCGATGTTGATCTCGTCGTTGTATCCCTTACGAGCAACCTGAGCCATGATCGCGGTTTGACCGCCGACAGGCACGCACGCCATCCCAGCTTCGTCTCGTCGCAGTTCCTTCAGAGTTAAGTGAAACGTAGGAGTCGCTTTTTCGACTTCGATGCGATAGTGATGCAGAGGACTTCCGCCTCGCAAGTGATCGTAGATGCGCAACGTGTGCCGACCGTCCACCGCTGCGGTAAATTCCACGAACGGATCCCGCGCGACACCAACATCGTCTGAGGAAACCAGATGCTTGTTGTCCGGGGCAAAGAGATTCATCACCGCGTCGACAGGCGATCGCAGCAATCCTCGGGCATAAACCTGAATGCGATACTTTTCGCCTTTCTTGCACTGCCAAGCGAAATTGTCGAAGTCGCCTGGTTCTTGCAGCACACCGCAAAATGCAGCCGGCACTTCAAATTCCGGCGCCTTGGTGTGGTCGTTGTTAGGTTCCGTTTCCATCACGACCGGAAGCGGATTCACTCGAATCCAATTCGGTGATGGGCTGATCCCAGATTCTGTCTCGGTGATTACTGGAAACCGGTCACTTGAAGCGCTCGGTAACGTCACGGAGGTTTCGGATTCTGATCCGTCAAGCGAATGCAACTTCGTCACCAGCACTTCCCCTGGGACTCCGCCTCCTGGGAAGGTGGCGATCGGGCGAGGAAAGTTCCCAACGTGCAACCGATAGCCGTTGGTTGGATCGCCACCAAATGAACTTTCGCGAACAAGCACCGTGTACCGTCCATCTTTTTCCGCAGTGAACGTGCAAACGCCGTCTTGCCCAAGCAAAGACGAATCGTCACTGGTTGCGACTTCGAATCGTCCCTCGTCCAGGATCGCAATGAAAGGGTCAAGAATCCTTTGATTGTTAAGCGAATAGGTTAAACGAATCCCTTCAATCTCGACGTTAAGCTGATCACCTGCTTTCAGATCGACGCTGTAGTGATCAAGATCCTCGCGATTAACCACGCCTTCAACCGTAGTATTCATCTCGATGGCTTGCGGGGAATCGAACGAATCATTGGGCTCAACCTCTTGCACCACTGGCATCGCACCAATTCCCACCAAACGAATGTTGGAAATGCCAGATTGAGTCACCAAACGAATGGGATACAGCCCTGGTGCAAGATTGGGATCAGACTTGATCTTGACCGTGGCCTTCTTTCCATCGACCGCTTTGACTTCCAGAATCTCGATCCCCGGAAGATCGGCGATGGCTGAATGAGCGTCGCCCAACCGAGTCCCATGAAATGTAAACGTGGCCTCCTCGCCGCGGACGGCGCCCAACGGTTCCGATCGGGACACGACCGGAAACGATGCAAAGGC
The DNA here is from genome assembly GCF_007859865.1 of Rubripirellula amarantea. NCBI lineage: Bacteria > Pseudomonadati > Planctomycetota > Planctomycetia > Pirellulales > Pirellulaceae > Rubripirellula > Rubripirellula amarantea. The sequence continues at coordinate 263,302 of NZ_SJPI01000003.1, forward strand.
CGACGTGGTGCAGACCACGCTTAACGCAGCAAGTAAATAACGGTGAACGATCAACATGATTGGATTTCGCATAACAAGGAAGAACCGACAAGCCAAAGGGAACTAGACCATCAGCGGTTCAATCAGTTTTCCTCCATCGACAATTTCGATCGGACGATCCCCAGGTGCCATCAGTTCTTTGTCCGAAACAATCCCCATCAAGCGATACATCGTGGCTGCGAGATCAGCAGGTGAAACTGGGCTGTCTTCCGGTTCAGCAGCGGTGGAGTCCGACGCTCCGTGGATCATCCCTCCCTTAATACCGCCTCCGGCCAGCATCACACTGAACACCTTTGGCCAGTGATCGCGTCCGGCATCCGCGTTGATCTTCGGCGTGCGTCCAAACTCGCTGCTGACCATCACCAAGGTTTCATCCAGCAGACCTCGTTCGGACAAGTCATCAATAAGGGCCGCGAGAGCTTGATCAAGCGCGGGCATTTGATTCTTGATGCTGCCGGTGATGCCCTGGTGCATGTCCCAACTTCCATAAGTCAGGGTGACCAAACGAGTGCCGGCCTCGACCAAGCGGCGAGCCATCAACATGCGCTGTCCCGCTTGGTTGCGGCCATAACGATCACGAACGGCCGCGTCCTCTTTGCTCATGTCGAAGGCTTCTTTGGCGGCCGGAGTGTCAAGCAAATCGTAAGCCCGTTGATAGAACGTGTTCATCGCGTTGACGTTGTCAGCCTGAGTGTTCCCGACGAACGATTGGTTCACCAATTCCAGCGCGGACTTGCGTCGCGCGAACCTCGCTTCGTCAACACCACCCGCCAAGTTCAAATCTCGAACTTGGAAGTTATCCTGAGCCGGATCGCTGCCAAGGGCGAAGCCACCATAACTACTTGGCAAATAGCCCGTTCCAGCAAATTCATTCGGTACGTTCGGAATACAAACGTAAGGAGGCAAGTTGTTTCGCGGACCATATTCATGACTGACCACCGCGCCAAAACTTGGATACTGAAGCGCCGGGCTGGGCTTGTACCCCGTAAACATGTTGTGCACACCGCGTTCGTGGGCTGCTTCGCCGTGAGTCATCGAACGAATGATGCTGAACTTGTCGGCGCGTTGGGCCAATTGTGGAACGGTTTCGCAAAATTGCTCTCCCGTGTTCGTCTTGATCGTCTTGAGCTCACCGCGATATTCCAAAGGACTGTATGGCTTTGGATCAAACGATTCTTGCTGAGCCAATCCACCCGGCAAGAAAATGTGAATGACACTCTTGGCCTTTGCCTCAACAAAGTCGTAGTTCTTTTGCTCGGCCATCGCCTGACGCATCAGCAACTCAGGCAACGACAATCCCAAGCCACCCATCGTACCGGCGGCCAGAAATCCACGACGGCTAAGCGGATTGCCAAAACAACGCATGAATGAGTTTCTTCGAGGCATGAATGTCTCCCGGGCATCGGAGGGAACCTATCACGCTAACGGTCCAATGGATTGAACGTCTGCGCGACGGCGAGATGCGAACGCTTGATTGAGGGGTGAAAGAAGTCTGGAAAATCAAAAATTCGTTCAGCAACAAAGCGAAACGAATGAATCAGTTTGAATTTTTTGCCCGACGAAAGGTCGAGCTTAGTTACCAGTAGCGATATCAACGTGACGGTTGGAACATTGGGGTCCAAAGCAGAGTTGATCTGAAGGTGGGACTCGGAACTTTGACGGTTAAGGCAAATGTAACGAGTGTTGAGGGGTGGGAATGACGTCAAAATCGAACGGAACGACCTGCGTCACGATTTCCACGGTAACGGCCTTGGCCAGACTCGTCAATCAAATCCTGGCTTACGGGAACACAATTCACCGCACCGAGGCCAGTATACGCACGAACACACCCTTGCGATAGGTGCCAAACGGTATCACGGGGCTTCCCCCAATCGCCGAAAACAGGCCCGATCTACGAGATTCCGACCTGATTTGCATCGTTATTCAATACAACGATTGAACAACGATTGATTTGGGCTCGTTCAGCTCGGCATCACCCACGTCATTGGTGGCAACACCCGAAGACATGGTGGCGACAACCAACGGTAACCGGTTTCGCCGGTCTGATCTCGGTCGCGACGCCCGTTTACTGGTCTCCACCCCACAACCACTGGTCTTCCGAACACGGTTACTAGAGTCGGAACATACGGCCTCACGACGAACCGACTGGCAATTCATAGCATTTCAAGTTCACTCGGAATCGGACGTTTTGCTACTCTTAGAGAGAGCTGTTAATTAATGGCCTGCATGCTTCTCTCTTGTTCGTATATACGCGGCGATGCCTGAGACCTCCTCTAGCCACTCTTTTCTTAAACCAACAAACCGCGAAGGCGAGTTGGGTACCCTGGCGCACTATCGCGTCATCCGCGAACTTGGCCGCGGGGGAATGGGGTTCGTCTTCGAGGCAGAAGACACCAAGCTCAAACGCCCAGTGGCGTTGAAAGTGATGAACCAAAAGATCTCGGCAGTGCCCGGATCTCGCAAACGATTCATCAGCGAAGCTCGGGCGATGGCAGCCGTCCACCACGACAACGTCGCCACCATCTTTGAAGTGGGGGAAAGCAACGGCACGCCGTTCATGGCCATGGAGATGCTTAAGGGCGAAACCATGGAATCCTTCAATAAGCGAGAGCAGCGACTTAGCTACGAAGAGATCATTCAGTTTGCGACCGAGATCGCCAGGGGACTCGGCGCCGCGCATGCCCGCGGGATCGTTCACCGGGATATTAAGCCCGCTAACATTTGGATCGAATCCGAAACCAATCGCATCAAGATTCTCGATTTTGGGCTAGCTCTGGCAAGCACGCCTGTTGATCAAATCGCAGGTCGCGGTGCCGTCATCGGTACCCCGGGTTACCTATCGCCCGAGCAAGCTCGATCAGACCCGTTAGATGATCGAAGCGATTTATACAGCTTCGGCGTCGTTCTTTACGAACTCTGTACGGGCCAGCTTCCCATTCAATCGAAGTCGATCCACGAGCAATTGATTTCGATCCTGGCACACCGCCCCAAACCGATTTCGGAACTCAACCCCGAGATGCCGCAACCGCTCTGCGACACAGTTCATCGCTTGATTCGCAAAGAACCTCGCGCGCGGTTTCAATCGGCTCGTGAACTTGAAAAGAAGCTTGCCGAAGTCAAAGTTGAGTGCGAGCAAAAGAGCGAAGTCGCGTTGGCCATCAATCGTCTCAAGCAAGGCCTCGATCAGGTTGTCAGTCAAAAAACACCCGACGCTTCGCTGCTCAATTCCACTTCGAACTCTGAACCGAGCTTTACCGGGATCGATGAGCTCCCCGCACCCATCAACAATCCATTGACGGTGGATCCGTTTGCGAGCATCCCGTCAGCGACCGCAACGTTAGCGAAACCAGTTGCCACAGTACCAAACGCGTCCCAAACCAAGAGTGCTTCAAAACAACCGGCAACCCAGCAGAACTATGTTCCCATCATCGCCATCGTGGTGTTCGCCCTGATCGCTCTGCCGATCCTAACTTACGCGTTTACTGGATTCGGTCGCCAACAGGACACCTACGTCATTCGACCTCAACAATCGACCAACAATTCTTCACCAACATCCGTACCACCTCAGTCTAAGTCTCAACCCAAACCAAAGCCTCAGCCCCAAGCCAACTCCCAAGCAAACACCCAGGCCAATTCAAAACCGAAACCGAGACCCAACACTCAATCGGCGGCGAGCGGTTCATCGAAGTCCGGCCTCAAAGAGTCGGACTTCAAAGTCGACTCCGCAAAGAAAAACGCGAACCCAGTCTCGCCGCCCAACTCTTCGTCTGCGTCCAGCTCACCACCTAGTTCGACAGCACAGACTAGTTCGACAGCACCGAGTCCGACGAAATCGCAAATGGTTCAACCCAGCGGGAATGCCACAGGCGACACGGGTTCGTCAACCGACACAGCAACGGAACCGGTTATCGAGCCCGATCCAACGCCATCACAACCCCCGCCCGCACCAGCAAAAACCCGTCCTGTTTCCGTTAGCACCAGAGACGGCGAAGGAGCCGATGCTTTGGTCAGAGCAGGAGCCGTGGACAAACGAGGCACCAAGCCATCGCTCGGCATTCAAATGCGAGGGGACTTGGAAGTGATGCATTCTTACTTGCGTTTCGATTTGTCGTCAGTCAAGAAAGACCTCGAGAACATCCAGGACGCCAAACTCCACCTGATCATTAAGGGAAACCGAAGCGTGGAAGGGGTGAGCATGCGAATCCATGGCATTCCGGATGCTCCCGATTGGCCCGAAAATGGCATCCAGTGGAACAATTCATTCTCCGCAAACGAATCGCCTCGGCCCATCCTAAGCTTGCCGGTACTTGGCGAGTTTTTTGGCGAAGACGCGTCTGATCCCGAATCAAAGGAGGTCGTCCTTGGCGGACCCGCGCTTGCTGAATTCCTACGTTCGTCAGACGGCACCGTAAGCCTCGTCGTGGCTGGACGACAAGATGACGATCCGTTGCTGTTCTTCTCTAAAGAGTCGCAGGGTAATCAAGGACCGCGGCTGGAATTGCAAATTCGCGAAGCTCAGTAAATTGATGAACCCTCGGAACTGTTAGACGATTCACGACGACTAAAAAATACAACACAGTCGTTGCGAAATCGAACGTATCCAACTGAGACGGTAACGACACAGTAGGCTGCAATAAAAATTGGCGATACACCCGCAGCTAACATACGCGGTGTGTCGAGAAAACGGTCACAGGCAACCCATGCGATCGCCAGGTAAGTTCCGTTGGCAAGCAAGCAAAAGTCTGCAACTAGCCAAGCCCATTTTCGCCATGCTTGCCTTCGCGTTGGTTGTTGTGTTTGCTGCTTTGTTTGTCGTCGCGTCTTATGCCCCTGAACCAGGATCGCGGTTCCCACCGGAACTATCACGCCTAGCAAAGGTCCGGCCCACAGCGTCAAACGAGGATGCGGGTCAGGATGATGAATTGAATAGGGCATCCGCCACGGGGCAAGGTCGACGTCGACCAGGGTGGCACCACCGCACCATCCGCCAACAAGATGGCCAATTTCATGAGTGAGTAACATCACCACCCACGACAAAACCAAGAGCGACAAAAAGCCAGCGATTCGAAAACTTAAAATGGGTTCACCTGTGGGCAACTCGAATCGCTATTCTCGATCAATGCTCCCTCATCGAACACACGAACGCTTAGAGGTTCACCAACAAGTCTAACATCTCGCTGGCAGTCGAGATCACACGAGACGAAGCCTGGAAGGCACGTTGATACGTGATCATCTTGATCGACTCTTCGTCGATGTTCACTCCCGTGATGGCAAGGTGTTGGCTTTGCAGAGTGTTGTAAAAGTCACGCAAGCCATCGGTGGAGCTACTTTGCAGATTGATCTTTTGACCGAGCGTGCCGATCGAGTGCTCATAAATTCCTCGAATCGAATCGCCGCCAAAGTTGACATTCGGTTCGTCGACTAAGTCCACCAAATCCGTCAACACATCGGTGTCCTCACCAATCCCACCTCGACTGATCGAAAGAAAATCAGAACTTTCGAGCAGTTTTGGATTCACTGCGATGTCGAATGCGTCGGTGCCGGTAAAGAACGTGTTGATGCCGGCGGCAGCTAGAAAGCCGCTGGTGTCTTCGCCAAACACGAAGCTGGAAGTTCCCGACTGCGACGTGATTTCGATTTGACCTCCGCTGGTCACCTTGGCGCTGATTCCATCGATGGCATTGATATCGGCCACAATCGATTGAATGGTCGAATCGTCGACCTGTCCAAGTTTCTTGACGTTGATCCGCTCGTTGCTAATCGTCGCGCCACTTTCGTCGAGGACCGTAATATCGAAGGATCCGTTCTTCGGCTCAAAATCAAGGTTCGCGTTCGCCAGCGGAACACCCGTGTCGGCCACCACCGAGGACAGCAGTTCGTAGTGTCCACTTTTACCTTGACCTTGCGAATGGACCTCGTTGACACTTCGAATCAGTGCCGACGCCATCTCGTTAAGCGACTCAATGTAATCGCCAAAGACTTGGTCTCGCGCAACCAACGTCGATGCGAGCTTTCCCCCAGACGCTTGCAAAGCCGAATCGGTTTCAACAATACGGATTTCGCTGCCGCCGGACTTGTTGTTGTAAGCCGTTTTGACTTCGCGATAGATTCCATTGCTGACCAAGTAGTCGCCACCGACAAAGACGGCGATGGCTCCGCTTTCTTGTTCTTGAATGTTCAAATTCAAGTACTCCGACAGTTCTTCAAGATCGCGGTACCGTTGATCGCGCAATCCAGTCGCATCGCTGTGAATGAGACCGCCTCCTTCGATGGTTGCGATTTCAAGGTTCAGCTTCGCAATTCGCTGAGTCAGCTTATTGATTTCACCGGACATTGAATCAAGGTCGCTGTTCCACAAGTCGCTTCGATCGATTGCGTCTTCACGGGCTGATCGAATATTGTTGGTCAGCGTTTCCGCTTGCAGAATCACGAACTCTCGCAGCGATGAATCCCCGGGCTGCGTTGACAACTCGTGCAATGAATTGTTGAACAGGGTGAGCTGTTGATTCAAGCCGTTGTTGTTCAGGTCGCCAGTGAGCTCTTCGAGTTGCGCGTAGGCCTTGTCTAAAGCTTCACCGCCGGCCAACGCCGTTTTAGCGTTGAACATTCGTTCGGCGAGCTGTTGATCCACCACCTGCACGATGCCGGTCGCGCGAACACCGTGACCTTTGATCAACGATCCATCGCGAACCGCTACCGCCGAAGTTTGCTCGAGCTCCTGCCGTAAGTATCCCGGGGTATTGGCATTGGCAACGTTGTTGCCGACGACCTGCAAACCGATCTGCGCTACCTGAAGAGCGCCAGCGGATTGCTGAATGGTGCCGAACAAACTCATCGTGCAACAAGGCCTCAATGACACGGTGAACGAAAAACGTGACGCCGAGATGCGTCATCTTCTTCATCGACCTGCATAACCCTCATAATCCAACAATTTTAACGCGATGACATTTGGCTCTCATTCCCTGCTGCCGTTCACGCGATAAACTGTCGGTCGCTAGACCTCCGTGAAACTCATTCCTCCTTTGACCTGTAATTTTGCCATGCTGACACTCGGCTTCGTATCCGCCATTTTGCCAGAACTATCCCTCGAGGAAGTCTTCGCCACCGCATCGGAAACCGGTCATGATTGCGTGGAAGTGATGTGCTGGCCACTTGGGAAATCCACCCGTCGATATGCCGGCATCACCCACATCAATGTTGATGAACTCGGGGAATCGCAAATTGACGAAATCCACCGCCTGCAAGACAAGTACGGCGTCACGATTAGCGGACTTGGCTATTACCCCAACGCACTTGCACCGGATCGAGAAGAAGCAGACGCTGCGGCGGCGCACATCAAGAAGGTCATTTCCGCGACCGCGGCGCTTGGTCTTGATCGAATGAACACCTTCATCGGGCGGGATTGGAATAAGAGCGTCGACGACAATTGGCCGAAATTCATCGAAACGTGGTTGCCGATTATCCAGCACGCCGAAGCCGAAGGTGTGCGTGTGGGCATCGAGAACTGCCCGATGTCCTTCACTGCCGACGAATGGCCCGGAGGAAAAAACCTAGCGCGCAGCCCTGCGATCTGGCGACGTATGTTTACCGACATTCCCAGCGAATACTTTGGACTCAATTACGATCCATCGCACTTGGTGTTTCAGCAGATGGACTACCTCAAACCGATGCGTGACTTTTCAGACAAGCTCTTTCACATTCACGCCAAAGACGTTCGCATCGATCGCGATCGACTTGATGAGGTCGGTATTTTGGCACACCCAAACGAGTACCACAGTCCAAAGCTTCCCGGTCTTGGTGAAGTCGATTGGGGCAAGTTCTTTTCAACGCTGACAGACACGGGATACCGCGGGCCCGTATGCGTCGAGGTCGAGGACCGAGCCTATGAAGGCTCATTAGACGATCGCAAGTCTGCACTCCGCCAAAGCGCAGCCTTCCTGAGGCAGTTCATCGCGTGAACCCTGGTTATGTCCAACGAATAGCGAACTCGCTCAATGCGTTTTCGATTGACGCTGCCCTTGTCGGGGTCGTGTGGCAAGTTTTGTTCTCGCTTGGATTTCAACATCAGATGCCAGACCCGTCTTTGCTGTTCGGCATCTTCGCGACCGTTTGGCTTGTTTACGTTGCTGATCGCTTGCTCGATGCAACCAGGCTGAACCTGGAACGCCCCACAACCTATCGCCATCGCTTTCACTACCGATATCGCAAACCCCTGACGGCGGCTTGGATCGCTGTGTTATTTGCTGATGCTGCGGTTATCGCGTTGACGATCGACGATTCGGTGCGTCGACCAGGGTTCTTCGTGGCCATCGCAGTACTTGCCTATGCAGCCAGCGTTCACATCGCGGGGTTTCGCATGAAGTTTTTCCCCAAGGAAGTCCAGGTGGGTGTGCTCTTCGCGTTGGGAACAAGTTTAGTGGCGTGGCCCGATGGAGATTCCATCAAGTGGCTTCCGTTTGGGCTATCGGTGTTCATGTCAGCAACCTTGTTCACGGTGAATTGCCTTGTGGTTGCTTGTCATGAATACGAATCCGATCGAGCTCAATCGTTCGCTTCCTGGTCCACTGAACACGGTAGCGCCGGCCTATGGGCAAAGGGACTCGCCACAATGCTTTGCATTGTTTCAATCGTTGTCTTATCGATCGGATTGGTACCCAGCTTGATTGCTTTAAGCACGCTTGGAACAAGCGCCGTCATGCTAGGACTACTAATGCGACCACAAATACCAACGGCGCACTGGCCTGCTGGATTTCTAGCCGACTTTGGACTGGTTCTGCCGCCTCTGTTTTGTTGCTGGGTCCTTGCGTAATTTGATTGGCTACGACCGACTCGCTAGTGTCTATGCGATTCTTGAATGGTTGATGTTTGGGCGTGATCTGCAATGCGCACGCGTCGCGCTCTTGGACAAGATTCCCAGTGCTAATCAAGTTCTTATTTTAGGGGACGGTGATGGGCGATTACTAACGGAACTGCTCATCCACTTTCCCCGCGCGAAGGTGCTTTCAGTTGACCAATCGTCCGCAATGCTGAAACGACAAGATCACAGCGTGAGTTTGGTCAAAGCAATTGACCGTATTGAGTTTTGCTGCGTCGACGCCACCACTTTCAAGCCTGAACGAGGCAAGTACGACTTGTTGGTGTTGCCATTCTTCTTGGATTGCTTTGACGCACCAACGCTGACGACGTGTTTGCCGAATTGGCTGTCCGGTCTAAACGATGATGGGGCCGTCTATCTTGTCGACTTCGTGCAACCTGAATCAGGGTATGCGCGCTGGCGAGGCAAGCTGTTGCTTTGGATCATGCATGCGTTCTTTCAAATCGCGACAGATCTGCAACATCGAGAGCTTGCTGACCTTCCCGACTTGCTGGCGACTTTGGGATGGCAACAGACCGAGCGAATCGACCGAAACAACGGACTGGTCACATCTCGACTCTACGTGCGTTCAAGCTCGACATAGACGTATCCTTGAACCACGGGGGAGCGCCGTAAAAAAGAATCGCAAGCGTCGACCGCGCTAACTTGGCGTTACCAGGCTATGTCGGTCGTGATGTAAATGCGCTGCCGCCTGGCTGGACCTGCACAAATGATCATAGAGTCGGATTTGCCGGACATGTGCCAAGTGTTGCGAAGCGACGGGTCGGGGCATGCTCAAAGTGGCGAAAAGAACCTGCGTTAACAGGTCAAAACGTCCTCGGAAAACAGTTTTTAGCGGCGTTCTTTTAGGAAAATTTTGGAACCAAAATGCTTGGTTTTTCCTTGCATTTGTGAATAACCTGTGCGTTTAGAGCGGGGAAGACAGATTGCCCTCGCTTGACGCAGGCAACCTGACCCCTAAACTCCGCCCGGTTTACCTGCATTGGGCAGGTTGACTTCCCTATCCTATTGGAGAGATATCCATGGTTCGAACGATTCTGGCTTTGACATTGTTGGCTTCGGCTAGCATCGCATTCGCCCCTCAAGCAGACGCTGGCCTTTTCGGTTGCTGCAAGTCCAAGAAAGCATGCTGTGCACCAGAGCCTTGCTGTGCTCCTGCACCTGAGCCTTGCTGTGCACCTGCACCAGAGCCTTGCTGCGCTCCTGCACCTGAGCCTTGCTGTGCACCTGCACCAGAGCCAGTATGTTGCCCAGCTCCTGAACCAGCACCTGTATGCTGCCCAGCTCCAGCACCTGTTTGCTGTGAACCAGCTCCTCAGTGCTGCCCAGCACCGAAGAAGAAGTGTGGCCTTTTCGCCAAGCTTCGTGCTCGCAAAGCAGCCAAGAATTGCTGCCCAGATCCTTGCTGCAACTAATCCTTGGTCTCACGACCAGGATTGCCTTGCTGCACTAATGAATGGCTGCACGGAGGGCACCAAGAGCCTGCAGGACGCTAGCTCGCCCAAACCACGAAAATTTCAAAAACGGCCCCTGCAATCGCAGGGTCCGTTTTTTTTGTGGATATAGATCACCTCACCTCACCTCACCTCACCTCACCTCACAAACTCGCATCCAGAAACGCGTGAGGACGATAGGTACCACTCGACGCGGCGTGGCTTCACCGTCTGCGTTACAGCGTCAAACGCGGGAGTATTGGGCGGACACCAGTTGTTAGCAGCAAAGCGGTTCGGCGTCAGCGATACGAATGACCGACACGTGGATGCGATCGACCCAGCCCGGCTAACCTTCCAAACCTCACGACGCCTCAACGAGCCAAATCAGATTGTGGTTCGAACCCGTGGGAACCCGCGAGAAGCCTTTGCTGCAATTAGCAACGTAAGCTTTCTTCTTCTGCAACCAACGCAGACGGCTAGCTAAGCTGCAGGGTTGTGTCCCAAGGGCAAACAACCTCGCACCAAACAACCTCGCACCAAAGAACCAAGCGTCAAAGAACATCGTTCTAAACCAGAGACCTGGGACGTTCATTTTGCAAGACGACATCGCCAAACGAGCGTTTGACATGATCGGCGGTGCTAATCCTGTTCATGCACCATTCCTAGCAACCGCCAGTCACCAACAACGATCAAGACACGAAAAAAACCTCTGAAACCATAGTTCCAGAGGCCTTGTGCGTTTTCGAGTCATTGGACTTAGCTACCCCGCTAGGACTTGCAAAACGTTCGGAAACCCAGGGAAATACAACACAACTGTCTCTGGCGGTGTCGCGGGCGGTGTCACTGCTGCATAGAACCGATGCTAATCTCGCCAAACTGTTTGAGGCTTATCAACAGTTGTCGCCAGCGGGCAGGTTGGAACTGATGGGCTTCTGCGATTCCATCTGCGACCAAGAACGTGACAGCCGAGCTCAGAGCTCAGAGCCACCAAGCGAGACTGTTCGACCGATCTAAAGTGAGGATCTATGACAGATAGGTATCTGGTCAGAACCACCGTTGCGAGACGGTGGGGGTGGGGCCCATCGGAACCTACATAAATGCTTAACGTTCCCGCCTAACACTTTTTACGATCTTGAACACCGTTAATTTGGGCAAGGTTGGCTAGTACATTCCGAGTGGAGGTGCGAGCAATCGAAACGTCAAAATAAACTCGTCGAACTATGTTCCTCTGATACCAAGATCGGGCTGTCCAGGTATCTGACGGCTACCTTGGCACGTTTTTACCAAGTCCAGGATTCGGAAGAACGGAAGGATGTTGCTTGCGGAGCCAGCGGCTAGCACCTGCTTGTCCTTGTCCCATCCACTCTGAAGTCCGACCAGAGCCAGACTCGGCAAACCGCTTGGATCGTCAGTCATACCGAATACCGGACCCCCGCTAAAGCCATCAATGTCTGTCAGATCACCCAGGTCGACGATGCGACCATAGAACCGATCAACCTGTTTGATTAGCGTCGCTGGCGGATCAAAGGTTCGTTCTAAGGCAAGCACGCCATGACGGAAAGACAGGCCATTGTTTTCCGGTGTCGGCTGAGCTTTCTCAGAAGGAACACCAACGACAAAATATGTATCGAATTCCTGATCCAAGCTTGCGCACTGTGTTTCCATTAGCGGCGTGATTCGATTGGCCTCCAGATTGTTCCTTACAAGTTCGGGGATCACGAGATATCCGTAGTCCAAGCCTTCCTCTTTAAAGTAGACGTGATGCCGGAATTCAAAGTCGGTATAGCTCATCGGAATCGAGGCCGATGCATCATCAAGAAAAATTGCGTCGGAACCGAGGCAGTCGACCAGCCGCCCACCGATGATTTCAATTTTGTTGTTCTTTAAGTGACGCTCGGTGTCCGCAAGTTTGTGTCCTGAGGTTGCGATCACCCAATCGTTTCCGCTCTCAATGACAAAACCTGTTATCAGTGTGTAGTCGGCACCTCCATTAGCCTTGCTGTACTCCACGCAAAGCAGAACCATGTGATTCCCAAACAGGCTTGCCACGTAGTCAAGTTGTCTTCTTACCATTGCCATATTTCCAATAAAACCGAATAATGTCAGACCTAGATTAGGCACCCTTGGCGAGTAGCAAATCGAAGATGATGCGTTGGAACTTGGCTTGAAGTTCAGGGTTGTTGAGGTACTGGGTCATCTGGTTTTGATGGACTTCGCTGCTGTCCATGACTGCGTTATCGAGGGCTTCGGCGAAGTCTCCCAACATGGCTTGTTCGGGCGAGTTGTTTTCGATCTGGTGCATCACACGTTCGTTCTCGCGGACCTTGTCGCGGATCGTGTACGCATAGTTGATCAAGTCCTGATCGGTAAGTCCGTCGGTGATGAAAAGTTCGTTCAGGCGCGCGATGATTTGCGAGAGCCATTCTTCCTGCTTCGATTTCGCTTTGCCAGTTCCCAGGTCCGATGAAACTCGAAGCCCCTCACCGCCTTCTTTGACCAAGATCAAATCTTGTTGCTTGATCTTGGACAAGCGGTAATGACTGAGGCCGACGGACGAAAGATCGATGGGATCGTCTTGCGGTGCTTCCTCACGTAGGAGCGGTGCCAAGTGCCGAGCGAAGAGGCTCAGCTTTTCCAGATCGGTGCTGTCGTAGTCAACGATCTGGGACATGAATTCATAGTAACGCGTGAATGAGACGAGGTCGGCTTTGAACATGCCGAGTGCGTCGAGTTCCTTCTTTGCCTCGTTCATCTCGCCTTCCGCGTTGGCGATGAAGGTGGGGTCGCCCAGTTTCTTGGCGTGATTGTATAGCTTCTTGTGTTTCTCGTATTCGCCTCGGGCAACTTGGTAACGGTGTTGCCAGCGATCCACGGCCGGGCGACAAACGTTGCTGATCACGGCGTTGCTCTTGCTTTTTAGAAAGAACACTTCACTGAACTGAGTCACTTCGGACCATAAGAAAATGCCCGCTGAGCGTAACTTTTCATACAGGTCCCAAATCAGGTTCGGGTCCGACACGTCCAGCAGCTTGGCGGTTTCGTAGTACTCTTGGAACGCCTCCAGAATCTCGGCAGGTTCATTGACGAAGTCCAGCACGTACGTGTCCGTCTTAGCCGGAAACGTCCGGTTCAACCGCGACAGAGTTTGAACGCACTCCAACCCGCCAAGCTTTTTGTCAACGTACATCGCACACAGCTTGGGTTGATCGAACCCTGTTTGAAACTTCTTGGCGACGATCATCACGTTGAATTCGCCTGTGTCAAACGCCTTTCGCATGTCTCGACCTTTGAGGCCAGGATTCATTCCCAATTCAGTGAACTTGTCACCGATTAAGGCTTCGGCGTTAGGATCATCGCTTCCGAACGCGACTTCCCCAGAGAATGCGACCATGGCCGCCAGTTGGCTGTACTTCTTTTTTGCAATGTACTTGTCGAACTCCAACTTGTATCGCACCGCTTCCTTCCGCGAGCCAGTGACGACCATCGCCTTGGCGTGACCGCCCAGCAGCCCCATTACCGTCGTGCGATAGTGCTCGACGATCACCATCACTTTTTGCGAGATGTTGTAGTCGTGCAGCCGAACCCATTGGCTCAGTCGTACTTTGGCTTTCTTGGCGTCGACTTCACAATCGGGCTTGGCGACTTGTTGTGCCAAGTTGTAAGCGACCTTGTAACTGGTGTAATTTTGAAGCACATCCAGGATGTAGCCTTCCTCGATCGCCTGCCGCATGCTGTAAACGTGGAAGGCTTCCGGCTTGTTCTGCTTCGACACCGGTTCATCCGGCTTCGGACGACGCCCAAACAGTTCGAGCGTTTTGCTTTTCGGCGTCGCCGTGAATGCGTAGTAGCTCAGGTTCGCTGATGACTTACGAGCTTCGACGCTGGCGGTGAGAGCATCTTCGGCAGTCAATTCAACGTCGTCATCCGTCGCTTCACTGGACAACACTTCTTTTAGCTGCCCAGCGGTGCGTCCCGATTGTGACGAATGGGCTTCGTCGGCAATGATCGCGTAGCAGCGTTCTTTCAGGCTGACGCTATTCTCGATCGCTTTCAGTACGTGTGGGAACGTTTGGATTGTCACGATCACAATGGGCTGACTGCTCTCCAATGCCGCTGCTAGTTTTTCCGACTTCGATCCCTGGCCTTCGTCGCGGTTGATACGTCCCACGACACCGTCGGCATGTTCGAATTGGTAAATCGTGTCCTGCAGTTGGTCGTCCAACACCGTGCGGTCGGTGACAACGATCACACTGTGAAAAACCTTCTCGCCAGCGGCGTTATAGAGCGACGAAAGTTGGTGAGCTGTCCAAGCGATACTGTTCGACTTGCCGCTACCGGCGCTGTGTTGAGCCAGATACTTGTGGCCGGGGCCTACTTCGCGACTGGATTGAACGAGGCTGCGGACCAAGTCCCATTGGTGATAGCGGGGAAAGATCAGTGCTTCTTTCTTTGTCTTACGTCCGTCCCAATCCTCTTCGGTTTTGATTTCTAAGTGGATATAGCGGCCGATGATCTGCAGCAAATTCGCTGGCGCCAGCACTTCGTTCCATAGATAGCTTGTCGCGTATTCGTGAACGTCGTCAGGCGTGTCATTGCCTGCACCGCCTTCCTTGGTCCCTTTGTTGAATGGCAGGAACTTTGTCTCGGCGCCAACCAGTCGCGTTGCCATTGCGGCGCGATACTGGCTGACGGCAAAGTGAACCAGGGCACCGCGTTTGAAGGTCAGCAGCGGTTCGGGCTTGTTCGTTTCAGGGTCTTTGGGCAGCCGAGTTTTCTGGTACTGGCGAATCGCATTCTCGACCGCCTGTTTGAACTCGCTTTTCAGTTCCATCGTTACGATGGGGATGCCGTTGACGAACAACACCAAGTCGATCCGCCACCTCTTAGCCTGCTTACCGGTTTCCGTCAGTTGAGCGGCGGTGGCATAGGGACTGTAGACCAGCTCGGGCACCACTCGCAGGATGTTACCCTCGTACATCGCCAGCGTATCGGGATTTAACCCGTGCTCAGGTTTGAACTGGCACATTTTGAACGACACCGACTTGTCCCGCAGTTCGTGTCGTAACACGCCGAGCGTACCGAACGTGCGAAGTGATTTGTCGCTTGCCTGTGGATCGGCTTTGGATAGCTGCGATGCAAGCTTGTCGATGAACGCTTGCTCTGGGTTCGCCGGGTAAAGTTTCTCGTACTTCTCCCACGTCTTCGGCTGAGTCGTTTTGACGTAGGCCAAGCAGTCTTCGGTGTAGAGAGCCAGCTTTCGATCGTACTCGGCCGGATCGCCGAGTTTCCAGCCGCCAGCGACCATCTGGTTGATGATGTCAGCCTGGAAGCCGGCTTCTTTGGAGTCAGCGGTCATGCATTCTCCGATTGACTACTCAAGTCGTAGTGGCAACTGGAAAACTCGGTTGTCGAATTACCCTTCAATTCACCGCTGATCATATCGTTGATAACACTTTGAATCTTTTGTTTGCTTGCTCCAAATAGATCGTCAGAAGTAACAAGGCAATCCAATAATCCTTCGTTCTTGTAGGCCGCTAGACGATCTCGCCAGTTTGCGGAATAGTCCTGCCGATCGAGCATCCCAAGATGTTCCCAACGATAGGTTCGACCATCCACTCTAATGGTGAAGTCAGGCTTCACTTCTACCCGTTTGCCGTCAAAGGTAAGTTCCATTTTCTCTTCATACATGAAAGTCAACCTGCTTGCTTCTCGTTCAGCACGAAGAGCGTCGTAAATCATGTATTCAATCTTCGACTTAACATGGATACCCTTTTCTGGTTCATAGATCTTGCGAGCATCTCGCGGATTAGAAAACAGCGAACTGTTGCGACGGAGCAGATTGGATCTTTGTCTTGCAATTGTCAGAGGATTTTCACGCGCTGTTTTTTGCACGAGCAAGGTCAAAGCGCCTGTCGATCTTGTCATCGCCGTGTAAACCAATTCCCGGCAAAGGAGCGCCCTTCGTTCCGGGATGATTACGAAAACTTCGTCGAACTCGCTTCCCTGCGACTTGTGCACACTGATTGAGTAACCTGGCTCGAAATCTTCTTCATCGAAATTGCTCCATTTCAAAGGGAAGTCGGATTCGCTGAACCACCCATTTCGTCCCGTTTTGTTGCTGCAGAGGACGCCTATTGAGCCGTTCGATAATACAAGCACTCGCTTTTTCTCCTCCTTACTCCAAACATAGTGGTTGCGATTGCGAATAATTTTCTCAGAATGCCCGAATGCCGAACCGACCATGTACTCAGGATCGTAACGCGACTTGGGATAACTATTTGCTTTGTAAAGTTCGCGAACAAGTTGGTTCGACATGATTGTTCCGCCAACACCGCCTCGGTACGGCGTAAGCAATTGTAGCGCCTCAACGTTCAGTTTGTTGTCTGGGTCACGTTGATCTTTAACAAAACCAGTTTCGTACTGATTGAAGAGTTCGTTGAACGCCTTTTCACGGGTTTCTGCATCCGCTTCTTGGTCTATGCCGAGTCTGTCATTGACTCGACGCTTCAAAATCGCAGCTAGTTCTTCATGGGTAGTCCAATACTCAACGTTCAAGTGCTCGCTGATTGGTTCTTTTGAATCAGCGTTCAACAACTTTTTGTAGAGCTCTGTGTGATAACGGTTCTTCCCTGCAAACAAGAAAGCTGCATCGACAACAGTGCTGTCCTGTTTTTGTCGGCAGTTCGAGCTCAATCGAACGACATGTTTCTCGGCTCGTCTAGCATCTCGGTTCATGTGCTCGAGGAGATCAAACAGCACACGACCCATTCCAATCGGCGGAAGCTGGTTCTCATCGCCAACCAGAATCACTCGCTTGATGTTCGGTTCGTGTACCTCGATAGCGCGAAGCAAAACCGCAAACTTGGGTAGATCAACCATCGAAGTCTCGTCAATGATCAGATTCTCAATCGTCTCGTAATAACCTGACGACTGCATTGATGAGAGCTTGGAGATGTCGTTCAAATAGAATCGAAGGGACGACCGATTGACCCAACGGTCGATTGTCTCAACGATCGCTCCGGTGTCTTCGCTGCGAACTCGCAACGCTGCTTTCCCAGTCGGTGCAAGTACCGTAACCGCCTCTCCAGCCTCGGTCAGCTTACCAATGATCTCTCGCAGCGCTCGAGTCTTGCCTGAACCTGGGCGACCTGTGACAAGAAAGAAACGCTGAGAAAGCACCCCGGATATTAGTCTTGTCCGCTCTTCGATAAACCGTTCCCTATCGAAACTGGGCAATTTGCACAACGCATCTGACTCAGCTTCAAGATGCGGCTTAATCCAAGCGTCATCAAACTTCAGGGCAGGAAGGTTCATCAGATGCTGAACAGCTCGTTCTACGTGTTCCTCAGCTTGCTTAGTTTCCTTGAGATAGTAAAAGCTGTTACCTTCAAAGTCGGCGAGGTGCAAACGCTCGGAAAAATGTTGAACGCACTTTTCCATTCCAAACTGCTCTTTGCTGACTGCAAATTGATTACGATAAAAAAGTGGATGCCTAGTCGTCTCGTCAACAATCTCGTCGAGCGCAGAATAGGTGTGGCCGTTATCCTGCTGCCTTCTAAGAAACATCACGGTAAAGGCGCGCAACCGTTCTGGGCCGACTGCGTTTAAGTCGAGAAGCGCGTCATTCCAGCAATCGTATCGATCATCGTCGGGAAACATTCCAATATCAATTTGGAAATAGTCAATTTTTGCGTCAGACGGCAGTTCTCGATCCTTGTCTATTTCTCGCTCAGCATCGTTATCTGTTGCTGCGACATAGTCCTCGCACAGGATGTACGGATTCGCCGTCAATTGTTCGTGCGTTACTTCGCGATCACCAAATGGATGATTCTCCTTCCTTCCGACCGCCAATTTTGGAAACAAAATCCGTGAAAGCTGTCGTGGAGTTAGATCAAAAAGGGAAAGTCTTTTCAAAACCTTCTCCAAATTCCCGTACTGTCCGAACGCTTTTCTGCCGCGTCTCAATACCTTGGTTTGCCGTCGGGAGAGATACGTCGGGATATACGTGCTGGCAAGAAGCTCAAAGAACGTCTCGAGCGTCTCTTCATCCTCATCAATGTTCTCTCGAATTGCTTCGATCAACCCATGGTCATTCGCTTCCTCCCAATTTGGGTCCCCGTCGCGTAATTCTGCCAAAAGGCCTGCGATTGAGGGAAGCCCCGGATATAGCCCACGGTGCTTCCAGCACTGCTCAATGAAACCGTCGATCCTTTCGATTTCATTTGTTACCTCCACAATACCATGATCTGAAATCGCTTCGAAGGAACGCCGCATCTTGTAGAGAAGATAAAGACATTCATCGTCGCCAAATTGCTCACAAACGTATTTGAAGCCGCTTTGAATCGCCGGTTCTTCGACAAGCACTTTGATTTCGTCAAATTTCTTTTCATCGCTCGGATTATCTTCGACGTGATCCAGGTACTCATGGTATGGAAGAATGACGCCGGTGTCTTTAATGGAATAAGACAATCTCATCGACCAGTTGCGAGTCGGAAAATTTCGCATACTCTTCTTTTTCTTGAGGTTCTTCAGTTCCTCGTCAGTGAACTCATATTCCCCTGATCTCTCAACGTCTTTCAACAACGCGCACCCAACAACGGCATATCTGACTTCATCTGCCGACACAGGGTTGTCATAATTCAGATAGAAAAAAACCAACGAATTGCCCGGTGTGACGCGATCAACATATCTGTCAACTCTTTCATCCAAGTCGGCGGGGTATTGGCCATGCTTCTTTTTCGCGTTGTCACTATGAGTCAAGGATAATCTGAACGGCCATGAAAAAACTGAGTTCGCCGGAAGCGTCTCTGCTATCTGCTTGTCGTCACGGTAGTTTTGAAATGGGTGTGCGTGAATGACGTTGGTTTCGTTCTCCGCAAAGGCCGACGATGACCAATAGCAAGGTGGCATGTATTGAGGCAAATTGGAGTCAATAGGCTGACCCGCCATCGAAACTTCCAGGGCAGTTTGTTTGTCGCGTGCAATACGCTCAGAAAGCAAAGAGCGGCTGCCGGTACAGTAGCTGTTTGCACTTGGTTTCTTGCAAACGCATCCGTTCCATTTGTTGTCGTGCCATGCAAGGCGAACAGATATATGGCGCATCAGGGTTTTCCAGTTACAGGGTGAGTCGTTTTGATGTTCCGCAGGAAACCTCCCGCGATCGTTTGGTCGATGAGGTCCTGCTAAAAAGCGGCTATTTTCAAGTCAGCGTTCATGCGAATCCGCGTTCAACGGTTCCAGAAGGTCGATCGCTATTTGCACATCGCCAAAGTTTCCTACAACTTCCGAGTCTGGCTCGAAGTAATACGACAGGAATCGGACCTTTGAATTCACAAATCGATTGAAGAAATAACAGGCTAGGTCGCCTGTCTTTGGCGATGGGATTACTTTGATGAACGGAAGCAGCTTCAAACCTCGTCGCTCGTTCGGTGTCTTTAGGTAAAGCCTTTCGTCTTCCATCGCTTCAACTACTGGAACAGTACGTGTTGAAAACGGCGTTCGTGTGCCCATTATTCTTTGTGCCCTATATTCAAAAACTTCTTGTTTCATTCTGCAGTCGCCCGGAAGTAGCAAGTCGACGCCTTCCCAGGACTGTCCGAAAATGTCACGCACTACCTGGAGTTGACGATTCAGTCGGTCGTTAACTTCCTGCGCACTTTGCTTTGAAACAGCGCCACTATGACCGCGTGCGTCGTTGCGTATCTTGTTTGTTTCCTGGAGCAACGTAACAAGCTTCCTGGACGAAATCACGTCAAGTAAGTCTCGATTCCGAGTCCGAAAGGCCGCAAACACAACTTCCTCGTTGTCGTTCCTTTGCCTGCGAAGTTCCTTCGCAAGCGACCCGACAACAGCTGCCCACGTCCCAAATGTCGCTCTCCGTATCGAGAGGTTTCCGTTCTTAAATGCTGACCCCAATGCAGGCTGAAGTTGGGGATAGAGTTGTTCCGAACTTGAAAATCCACTTAACAGAATGACAGCAATGAATTCTCCTAGAGCCTCGAAAAAGTGAAGCAGCTGCTCGTTCTGTTCTTTCACCTGGTCTTTTTTTGTGTGGATCGACCAAAGTATCGACGCTAACGGAAAGGGAAGCGTATCTAGCCAATCCTCAAACGAGTTGCTCCGATTTACGTTTTGGATCGTCTTTTGTGTTTGGTCAACTTCCAGTATCCGATCCCAGAGTCGCAACTCAATCTCCTGAAGCTCATTCTTGAGTCTATTCAGCTCATTTTGGCACCCAACAACCTTGGTTTGATCTTCGCGTTTATCGCTGGGCGGCAAGTAGAGTTTTGATGATTGCAAAGTCTGCTTGCCGATGGTTGGGATCTGCGAACCAGTTCTAAGAGAGTCTCGCCAAAGCTGACCAAATGGAGTATTCAGAAGGCCAGCAAGAAATTTCGGATCGACAATATCTGGATTCACAATCAGTTGAAAATAGCTCTTCAGTTTTGGTGGAAGATGGTTTTGATTGGTAGTTGCAACAGTAGCTGCCATCTTCGGCAAATAGACAGCGTTCGGGTGCTCGGTTAATCTCTTGAAATCAGCCTTGTTTGTACTGAAGATGTCAGACACTGCGTCCTTGAGCGGGATTTCAACAAGGCCACTTCTTGCTGCCAACTCGACAATATTCAAGTTTGTCTCAAGGGCAAGAAACCCGTTGAAACTCTCAAGATCCACAAACCTGCCTAACTCCGGGATCGAGCCCTCGGCGCGATGCGCGATATTGCGAAGTAAGGCCGTGCGATGACTTAGGTCGTCCGAAAAGCGGCCTGTGAAAAGCGTTTCGTCATCCGTTTTTTGCATCACAACGATATGTGTCGTGATGGACGTGTGAGGGGCAAACGTACCAGCGGGTAACTCGATTGCAGACGTTATCCGAATTCCCATTTGATCAAGTTCGTACTGCACTCGTTCTGAGCAAACGAAAGTATCAAAAAAACTGCTGGGGACGACAAATATCCCGACTCCGTCTTCAGATAAATGGCGACATGATTCGAGTATCACCAAGTGTTCGAAGTACTTAATGCCTTCGACATCTAGCCTGTCGAACCGTTCCCTTGGCAAACTCTGGTTCCACGGCGGACAACTCACTACGGCATCGACCCGCCGCCCCTTGGCTCTTGTCAAGCCGTCGATGGGACCTTCTGGGTAGAAGACCATTCCTTCCGTACCTGACAATTGCTCAAAGATTTCGAGGTGTGATCGGTTCCGCGAATACAACTCGTAGACGGCGGGTTGCAAGGCTTGGTGGATTGGTATGGCGAGGAAGCCAACTCCAGCAGACGGATCGAGAATCGATGACGGAGAAAACGGCCTTAGGAGCTCAGCGATGAACTCGGCGACTTTCAGCGGGCAAGTGTTGTCGAAGCCACGATCAAACTTGTTAATGATGTTCGACAACTCTTCAAGCGACAGGGTCAACCCGAGTTCCCGGCAAGCATTGAGAACAGACTCGACGTTTGATCGTTCGCCGCTGCTTCGCAGAAGATCGACAATGTAATCGGCAGCCGCTTGATTTCCATCGCGCGCGGCGATGCGCCCGACGATCTGTTGTTGATGTTCGCGAAAGCGCGGGTCAAGGAAGTCAACGTTCATGCGAGCTCCATTTCCGCTTCGAGTGGGCGATCGGCGGAAGAACGCTTCCAGCCACGCACGTCGATCTTGCCGGTGACGGCGGCGGAGATGAGTGCGGTGCGGCGTTCTTGGAGAAGTTCAATTGCGTCTTCGGACCTTAGAATGAGTCCGTTGAACTTTTCGCGTTGGTGATCCAAGTAGTCTGCTATATGAGATTGTTCTTCTGGCCTAGGAAGTGGAATGTTATACTTCTTGACGTTTTGAACATTCAGGTTGCCGACACCACCACCAGTTACAGTTCCTTGGAAATTGAGGAACTTGCAGTAGTCCGAGCTGAAGAAGTATTTGATGAACCTGTTCACGGCAATGGAGGGATCAACTCTGATGTGCGTCAGACTAACATAGATTGAGAACTCCATATCAATATCAACGACGCATGCGTCTCCAATTCCGGCACCGACTCGTGTTACCAAGATGTCGCCAGCTAAAGGTCTTCTGTGCCGTGTGAGCTGCTCATGTAATTCGTGCGGGATATAGTTGTACTTGTGAAGCGAGAGCCGATTTTGACGGATGTTCTGCGCAGACAAAAACGGCATTCCTTCATCTTCATCAACGTATGTTGGCGTTGAAGCTACGCCGCAGGTAATGATGGGCGCGAAGTGACCGAACTTCCAGATCTTCCAATGCTCGGGCACTTCGCCCAACCACTCGACGCCGGAATCTCGCATGGGGGCGTCGGGGTTCAAGCCTTTGGTGACCGCATGACTGATGAAGGCCTGACGTTTCTCCCCGAGCAAGGCGATCAGCTGCTGCTGCTTCTCAATCAACGCATCAATCTTCGCCGTCTCGTAGTCCAGGAACCGCGCGATTTGCTTTTGTTCGTCAGGCGTTGGAATCGGGCACTCGATGTTTCCAAGCAATTCAAGATTTAGTCCGTCACGCAAATCGCCGCCTGCCATGTTGCGGATGTTCTGGTAGTTCGTTGTTAGCCACCAGAACAAGTATCGCGGCTTCAACAAAATGGTCGGAACGATGGCGGCCATCGACTGGTTGCAGGTAGTTGAGATTCCGAGTTGCGCTACCATGCCCTTGGTTTTGCCTTGACCGGCCAACGCAAGCACTAATCCGCCATTCGGAATCCACTTTGCGCTACTGTTTGCGAAAGCGGCTTTTGAAATCAAGGCAGAGTGTTCGCGAACTATTCCTTGGTTTACGGCACCCGAATTGATCCAAGGAATAGTCCCATTCTCCCAGAATTCAGTAACTTTCTTCGACGGTGTTCCACCTGCATAGATATGTGCCGCCCATCGAAGGCGAACTCTTCTCCATGAGGCAGGAAGAACATCGCACCACTCAACTCCTGATGCCAAGTATTGTGGATATGGAGCGTAATGCGACTTCACGAGTGAACCTCCTGCAACATCTGCATGATCTCACCACTCAGTTCATCCAATTCGGCGTCAATCTCCTGCAGCGGTCGCGGGGGTTCGTACTCGTAGAAATGTCGGTTGAACGGGATCTCGTAGCCGACGATGCCGACCTCGCCGTCTCGCGCATCGCATTTCCCTCGGTCGATCCATGCGTCGGGGACGTGCGGTGCGACTTCCTTCATGAAGTACGCTTGGTTGACCGCGTCGACGTTTGCGCCGCGAGCGGTCTCGGCGGTTAACGGCACGTCTTCGTTGTCACGCAAGTCGCTGTCGGGCTGGAACTGCACGACCTGTTTGCGGTACTCGAACGCTCCGTAGGTTGGATCGGCTTCGCCTTTCTTGAGCGCCTTCTTGATCACTGGCTCGGCGTCGGGGTTGGTCCAACTGACGGCGGCGATGATTTGCTTTTTCTGCTTCGCATCTAACTCGACGCCCGAGTCCTTGATTGCTTGATTGAGCGTCTTCTCGAATTGGTTGAAGTCATCGTGCTGGTCGGTGCCGATCGCGGCTTGCAGCTTGATGGCTTTGTCGAGCAGTTCTTTTGCGTCCGTCCATGTTTTAGAGGCAAGCAGGTCTTTGATGTCCTTTTCTTTTAGGGCGGGGAAGTCGGCTTTGAGCATGGCGCGGACTTCGGCTTCGACTTCTTTTAGGTTGCCGTAGGATTTAACGGTAAGCCCCTCACCCCCAGCCCCTTTCCCCGAAGCGGGGCGAGGGGAGCCAGACTTGTACGACGCCGTCGCCTCTTTCACCGAAGCTGGGCGAGGGGAGTTAGAGCCAGGGAAGGATTCAGGGAATTGTTCGTAGACCTTTTGCATCGCCGCGTTTAGCTTGCCGGGTGCAAAACGCAGCGTCTCGAGTCGGCCGCCTGAGAACTGGACCGATAGACGCAGCGGTCGCTCGATCGTGATGCGCCGATAGCCGAATTCGTGGCTGGCAAAGATCTTGCTGCCGAACGTCTTCTTGTCGGCTTTCTTTTTAGATGAAGACTGACGACCGCGATTGGATTTCTCGTCCGGCTCTTTGTCCAACCGGTAACTTTCGACGGCTTCAAAGTTGCCGAAGGTTTGCGTGATTAGTTTGACGTCGTCTTCGCCAATCTCCTGCCGCTTGCTGCCCAGGCTCTTACGCATCTTTTGATACAGGTGCACGCCGTTGATCAGTTGGACTTTGCCGCGTCGCTGGGCGTCTTTCTTGTTGGACAGAATCCACACGTAGGTCGCGATGCCGGTGTTGTAGAACATGTCGGTCGGCAGCGCGACGATGGCTTCCAACAGATCGCTTTCCAGGATGTGTCGCCGGATTTCGCTTTCACCGCTGCCCGCTCCGCCGGTGAACAGCGGCGATCCGTTGAGGATGATGCCGATGCGTCCGCCGTTTTTGTCCGGGTCGTTGGGATCGTAGTCTCGCATCTTGCTGATCAGGTGCATCAGGAACAGCAGCGATCCGTCGCTGACTCGCGGCAGCCCCGGTCCAAAGCGTCCGTCAAAGCCTTTCAGCTTGTGCTCGTCCTGGATGGGGCCTTCGACTTTCTTCCAGTCGACGCCGAAGGGCGGATTGGAGAGCATGTAGTCGAATCGGTCGGAGTACAGTTGGTCGTCGCTGAGCGTGTTGCCCAGTTTGATGCGGCTGACGTCCTGGCCTTTGATCAGCATGTCGCCTTTGCAAATCGCATAGCTCTCGGGGTTCAGTTCCTGGCCAAAGGCTCGCATGACGGCTTCGGGGTTCAGCTCGTGGACGTATTCCATGCCGCTGGAAAGAAACCCGCCGGTCCCCGCCGTGGGATCGTAGATGGTGCGGATGATGCCCGGTTCGGTCAGCGCGTCGT
This sequence comes from Rubripirellula amarantea, assembly GCF_007859865.1. Lineage (NCBI taxonomy): Bacteria > Pseudomonadati > Planctomycetota > Planctomycetia > Pirellulales > Pirellulaceae > Rubripirellula > Rubripirellula amarantea. The sequence goes on from NZ_SJPI01000003.1 coordinate 288,475, forward strand.
CGTCTTCCATGAAGACCAACGACGTGGTGAGTCGCACGATGTCTCGCGGTGTGAAGTGCTCTCCAGCGGTCTCGTTGCTCGATTCCGCAAACCGCCGAATGAGTTCCTCGAAGACGAGGCCCATGTCGTGGTTGCTGATGGCGCCCGGGCTGAGGTCGGTCAGTGCGACCTTCTGGACGACTTTGTAGAGTAGGTTGGCGTCCTGCAACTGGGCGATGAACTCAGCGAATTTGAAGTGTTCGAAGATCTCCCGCGCGTCGCGGGAAAAGCTTTCGACGTAGGTGAGCAAGTTGGATTTGATGTCAGCGCTACCGAGCTTGGACAGGTCCATCGGCGACGTGTTGAAGAACGATTGCTTGGCGGCCTTGAGCAGGAACTTCTCACGTGCCTCGGGCTCGAGGTTCTTGTTGTCCAACAGCTTTTCGGCCTGCGCCAAAACCTTTGGCTTGGTTGCCTCCAGCACGCATTCCAGTCGTCTGAGAATCGTGAACGGCAGGATGACACGGCCGTACTGGGACTGTTTGAAGTCACCACGCAGCAGGTCGGCAAGCGACCAGATATAGGCTGCGGTTTGAGAGAAGTTAGTCGTCATGAAACGTCTTGTTCCAAAGGTGTCAATTCAAGGATGCCGCAGCAGCTTGATTTAACGCCGGAACGAAAACTTCGCCCCCAGTGCCCGCAAGACTGCCTACCAATCGGGCTGAGTCAGACGCGTGACGCCTTGGTAGGCATGGCATCACACATCTGCCTCATTTGCTGGACAAGCAGTGGCCGCCGCCTGTCCTCCCGAAGGGACCAAGTTTAGGGGAAACCAGCGACGCAAGCAGCAGGGTGGAGAATTGGTTGTTTTCATTCATTTTTGGCCGGTCGCCGCTCTCGAGCGATACCGATTTGCTCAAAAGTCGACTCAGGTAGTTCTCGAGATCGATTCGGGCCGTATGCCCCTACGATTTCTTCTCCATTGAGAATGAAGAAAAGGCTCGGTTCACCGGCAAATCAGAACCACTAAGGACAAGCCACGCTGGATTGGCGTTCCATAGCATACATCTGGCGGATCACCGGCTGAGATCTAGTTGGAGGCGTTCGCTCGTGTACGAAGACGATCTACTTTCGAGTACTCATCGCATAAACGTTCGTCGTCAAAGACACGGCAGATTGGACAAACATGCATGTCGAGGTTAGCGCCCGCCAAATCAGCTCGAAATCCCCGCGTTTTGCATGGTTAGAGCACCAACAGAAAGTGGAGGGTGACGCCCGAACTATTGCCCCCAGAACTTGAACACTCCCCCCACCCGTTTTCCGGCAAAACCAAGCCTTTACAGTGAGCGGTAAAGCATCACTACTTCCGCGATTTAACGTTCTCCAAACAGAAAACGCGATCTGCTACATTGCGGTTTCAGCGGGTTTGGTCGCCCGCGTTTTTCGTCATCGCCTGACCCGTGATGGCTTTCAAAGGTAAGCATCCGACGGGATGCCTTGCGATCCACTGAACGAACGGCTCTTCCTTTTTGTACGGGAGGTGGATCGGCCTGCGCGCGTGGGAGAGCAAGAATGAGTTGCGAAGAGTCGATTGATTCCTTCAGGGAACGTGTTGCGAAGGCGGAACAAAAGGACGCGGAACTGACAATTCTGCGTGCGTGGATTGGAGAGATGAACGAGGCGATCGACTCCCTTCCGTATTATCCTGACGAACCGGAAGAGATGGTTGGAAGCGTTGTCCAGCTAGCCAAAGCAATGAGTTCACCGATCGGCGATCGGTTCTTGACCAACTACTTACGACTCCAATCCGAAGTGATTGACAACGTTCAAACGCTTAATCACGACGAATTTCTGACAAGAACTCGTGAGGAAGGCGCTGAGCTCAAACAAGCTATGCAAAGGGAGGCGCGACGGCGATTTGAGCATGCTGATCTCGTACACGACGCTCAGTCTCTCAATGAAACGGAGATTGTTGATCGGCTTCGGGAGATGAGCAGCAAACGGTTGGCCGACTGGGAAGATTTTTTCTGGGACATCCAGCGATCGGTACTGATCGAGGAACGTTCCGACGAGGTGCAAAACGCAGCAGCGAAAAGTGATCATCCAAAATCTGTCCAGGAACGTAAGAACGAACTTTTTGAATGGTCGGTTCGCGAATTCACGTTGGGTGAAACTGGCAATGCTAAGGACTTGCAAGAGGTCGTTAACAAGGAAGCTGTCAAACGTGGACTGACGCCGTATGACTCAGGAACCGGCAATGGTGTCGCGGATGCTTACAAACGAGCTTACAAGCGAATCCACGGACGCAGGTACGACAAAGACAATCGAGGGCGAGGTCGGAAACGCAAATCAAATAGCGAAATAGCGGAATAGTATTCCGTCATCTGTCGGTATCGCTAATTCGGTGACGTTGGCAATCTGTTGGAACCTGCATTCCACGGAGCAAATGCCATGAAAAGTTTCGAGACACTTCCAACGCCGGAGTTGGTGGCGAACCAAATTGATCGCGCCCGCCGAGAACGGTCCTTACTTCGCAAGCTTTACCGCCTTTGCGTTGAGGCGACAGAGTTTCGACGTGATACTGAATCCTCGACAGCCAGTCACAGCGATGACCCCAAAAATGAAGGGGGCGAACGTGAGTGACATGCTACTAAGGGACACCGATCCCGATGAACTCGTAGCGGCAATTGCCAAGGCAGTAGCGATAGCACTTGCTTCGACGTTAGAGGCTTCCCGCGAACCGCTGATAGTCGACGGCAATGAGATGGCGAGACTCGCGAGCGTATCGAGTGCTACTCTCGATCGGTTGCGCCGGTCTGGATCAATACCGAGCTTCTTGGTTGGATCGTCGCGACGATACCAACCAGATGAAGTGATCGCGGCGTTGATCGAAGCTTCCGCGTCAAATATTGGCGGTGACTCCCGTGGCTGAACGGGAGATTCCAAATCCAAACGACACACGTGGTTCTTTGGAGACGAGAGAACAAACGCCAAACGGGCAGTACGTAACTTTGGAAACGCCTGAACAAATAAAGGAGGCATTGATAAAGGCTGCTGCATTCTGCCACACGATTCGCGTCTCGAACGATCGCATTGAGTTCGAGGGAGGTAGAGCGACTGAATTCCACCGTCTGTTTGATCCAATTCAAAGCGAGAGGTTGGTCGAGTATGCGGTAAAGGCAATCCCAGAAATCTACAGAACAGAAAAGATGATCGAAACCGATTTGCTTCGGCACAAGTTTGGAATACCTAGGTCAATCACGTCAGCTCAACTTGACAGAGATCAGTGCGTGAATCGTTACCTAGTTGATGGCATCTTGGCGGAATCTCAATCGGCTGTCATCGCGGGAGCACCCAAAACGATGAAGACATCAATTGCGGTAGATCTTGCGATCTCACTTGCAAACGGCACTCCCTTTCTCAGTCGATTCAAAGTCAATGAGCCTCAGCGAGTTCTTTTTCTTTCTGCTGAATCGGGCAAAGCAAGTCTCAAAGAAACGGCCAAACGGGTTGCAACTTCGAAAGGCCTCTGCTTGTCGGCAATGGAGGCAATTTACTGGAATTTCTGGGTTCCACGTGTTCGTGAGGAACAGCACCTGACCGTACTCGATCACCAGATTGATGAATCGAAGGCGAAAGTAGTGATCTTGGATCCGCTTTACTTAATGCTTGAGGGAACCCATCAAGCAAGCGTCAGTGACAACGGTCAACAGTTGCAAACGCTCTGTGGTCGTTTTCTCGCAGGCGGTGTAACTCCTGTGCTTGTTGATCACGTAAAGCGATCAAGTCTGAACTCTTCAACATTCAAGCCACTTGAGCTTCTCGACATTACCGGCGCGGGTAAGGCCGAGTACTTTCGGCAATGGATGCTGATAGGTCGGCGTGAGAAGTTCAATCCCGAAAAGCGAGTACATCGCCTGTGGCTGACGGTTGGTGGTAGCGCAGGCCACTGCGGATTGCATGAGTTGGCAATTGATGAATCACGAAGCGAGGACAACCAACGCAGTTGGCTTGTTAACTTCAAATGCGAGCCGGATTCAGTTGTTCGAAAGATGAACGAATACTCAAGAAAACTCTCCAACCCGTTTGATCATCGGAACGGAGTCGGTACGTGATCACGTCGAAAAAGAAGTCAACGACTCGGTTCGAACAGATGAATCATCTTGTCGACGAGGTGATTCAGGGTCTTTCGCCTCTCCAGGCGGCAGCACTGTTCGTTTGTTTTCGACATGCCAATATTCAGGGCGAGTTCAAACTTTCGGCGACACGCCTGGCCAATACTTTGGGAATTGGAAAACGGACTGCCCAGCGAGTTTTCGACGGCTTGCAGCGGGAAGGTGCGTTAGAAGTAATCAAGCCTCAGAAGGGCACGATACCAAGAACGTTCTGGATAACCGGCAGGCCGATTAGAGGTGACACTGCGACCGACCCTAGCGAACGCAAAATACCTTGCCGAGATTAGTTTGATTGCAGCCTAGGAGTGTCACAGATGTCGCCTAGGGGTGACTCCCAGACCGACCCATACAGAAACAAACAACTTGTTGCCGCCTATTTGAAGCAGGCGGCTCTCAAACTTTGAAAGAGACCGATGAACCAAGAACGACGTGCACAAGGAAAGATCAGTCAACCTAAGCAGTCTAAGAAACAAAAGTTGCGAGCGAGAAAACGACGCGAATTGAAACTACCGAACACTCGTGACTTTAAACTGCTTTGCTCCGACTGCCGTCAATTTGCAACGATTAAGCAACATCAGTTGATGAACCGGTTTAGGTTAAGGTGTCCAGCCTGCGGAGGACCGTTGAACAGGCCTAGCCAGGCTTGATTTTCGTTGACGGACCATCAGAGAAACCTTAGCCTGTCGTTTGTCACGGCTAGGCTTAGCGGCTGAACGGCAGTTTCCTGACCGCCCCGCCGTGGCATTCAAATTATCTTCAGGACCAATGCAGGAGTTGGAACGATGGCTTCACTACGAAAAGAGAACGACCGCGGCCGTACAGGATGGCGGCTTCAGTTTCGGTTTAATAACAAACGTCGATCGCTTTGGCTTGGCGGAATGAGCAAGCGCGCAGCCGAGACTGTGATGCGCCATGTCGATGAGTTGGTTCGATCAAGACAGGCGGCGTCGCACCCTGATCCTGCAACGTTGAAATGGGCATCCGATCTTGAAGGCAGGCTGCGCGAATCGCTTGTGCGTCTTGGGTTGGTCGATCCTCTTCGCGATCGCTCAGTAGGAGATGAGGGGCGATTGCTCGGACCGTACTGCGATGCGTACATCAAGGGGCGATCCGATTTGGCTCCTGGTACTTTGGACAACTACGGTCACGCAAGACGTTTGCTGGTTACAAAGTTCGGCGAGCGACAACCCTTGGGTTCCATCACTGCTGAGGACGCCGAGCGGTGGCGACGTTGGTTGTTGGCAAAGCCGGTTCAATACGACAAAGAAGGAAACGCCACCAAGACAATGGCCCCAGCAACCGTGTCCAAGCACATCAAGCGGGCCAAAACGATGTTTGCATCAGCGGTCAAGGACCGTTTCATTCCAGAAAATCCGTTTGCGAATGTACGAGCAGGGAGCGAATCGAACCGCGACCGTGACCACTTCATTGATAGGGCTATGACAGCGAAGGTGCTTCACGCTTGTCCCAATCCGGAATGGAGGCTGATCTTCGCTCTAGCGAGATTTGGCGGACTGCGTCGATGCGAAATCCTCGCGATCACCTGGAGAGACATCCTATGGGACGTTGAGAGACTGCGAATCGACTCACCAAAGACAGGAGTTCGCTTTTGTCCAATCTTTCCAGAGTTGATGCCGTTCCTTCGAGAAGCCTTTGACGCCGCTCCCGAGGGTTCGATTCGGTGCATTTCGTCCTATTTCACGGGAACGAACCTAGGCACCCTTCTCAATGGAATCGTTGAACGCGCCGGCTTGGAGTCCTGGCCCAAGACAATGCAGAACCTGCGGGCAACCCGGCGAACGGAACTTCAAGAAACAGTTCTGGATCACGTCGTAAACGCCTGGATGGGTCATTCTTCCAAGACGGCAGCCAAACACTACCTCCAAGTGACCGACGACCACTGGGCCGCTGGCGCGAATGAACTAACCGGCGAGCCGATCGTTTTGGAAACAAAGGGCGATGAGACCTGCGACCAAGATGACACGAGCAACCAAGATGACATCGCAAACGATTCTGGCGGTGTTCCCGGCGGTGTCATCCCTGCCGATGCAGCAACCATCAGCGACACTCACGACATGAAAAAAGCCTTAGAAACCGTTGTTTCTGAGGCTTTTAGATGTTTGCCGATTGGCGGCTTAGCTACCCCGCTAGGACTTGAACCTAGAATAACTGAACCAAAATCAGTAGTGTTGCCAATTACACCACGGGGTAAGGAGTGAGCATTGCTCACCAGCAAGACGGGATTTTAGCAGGAGATGTTCACTCCCTAAAGAGGACATTCGCTCGAAGATTCCAGTTCCTGGCGGATTTTGCTGGAATCTTATTTCGGCATCTGAACCCGGAATGCCAATCGTTGCAATTCGCTTGCCAAATCGACGTTGACTACCGCTACCTGGGGTGGAAGCTTGAGTGTTGTTGGGGCGAAATTAAGGATGCCGCTGACACTTCCCTGGACCAGCTTTGCGGCAATGCCCACGGCATGCTCGGCTGGCACGGCGACAATCGCCAATTCCGGACGGTGCTGCTGAAGTACCTGATCAAGCTCGGCGACATCAAGGATCGGGACGCCCGCAATGGTTTCACCTATCCTCTTGGGGTCGCTGTCGAAGGCCGCCGTCACTTGAAATCCTAAACGCTCGAAACCTCGGTAGCGAAGCAGGGCGTCGCCGAGCGATCCGACGCCGATTAAGACGACCTTCCATTGCACCCCGCTGCCCAAGACGGCTCCGATTCGATCGATCAGCGTTTGAACGTCATATCCGACACCCCTTCGGCCAATCGTGCCTAAGCTACTGAGGTCGCGTCGAACGACAGCAGGCGAAACATTGACCATTTTGCCGAGCGACTTTGAATTGACGCTGCCTATCTCTGACTCCAACAAACGTTGCAACTCGCGATAGTACAGACTCAGACGCCCCACGGCGGGCTGAGACAGTTCGGGTTTCGATGGCGCTCCGTCCCCCTCCGTCGCTGACTCGCCAGACGACGCTCGTTCACCGGAAAGCTCCCCAGGGTTTGTCATGCCATTATCTTAACTTGACACTCGGCTTCACGTGTGATGGGTGGATCGAACCTGTCACTGGACGACACCCGGGTTCTTTCTGCGATAGCAATCGAACGCAGTGTTGGGGGGCAACGCGAAAGTAATGCGGTACCGAGACCGCGTTCTGGTCAGAGCAATTCGAGGGCCAGAGCTAGCCAATCACCAGTGTCCTCATCGAACATCTAGCGGACCATCGTCATCACAAGGTGAGGCAGCAACATGAAGCAGCAACGTGATGCAGCAACACCGTCCGCTTAGAAAATCCCCGCCCCAAAGCTATCGCCATGATCATCGCTATCGCCCGAGCGTTTATCGTTTGATCGCTGGCCGCCCCGTGACCCACTTGTTGCAGTTGAACCTTGATCTTTCGATGGATCCAGAAAATGAGGACGCGGCGGTCCCGGCTTCTCGCCCGATGGCGATTTGGCGCTGCTAGCTGAACCCGCTGATGCGTCATCGGCTTGTGATGGTAAGTCAAGCGTATCGTCATCAACATCCACAAAGTCGTCGTCATAACGAGAGCGATAACCAGGCTGCGAGGCTCGCTGAAGTTCGGCTTGGAACTCGTTGATCACAACACTCTGGATCTCTTCGCGACACTCGCTGTTGATCGGATGAGCGACGTCGGCGTACAGCTTTTGCGGCGCGTCGTAGTTGCTATCGGAACTGCTTTTTAGCTTTGTCCCACAGTGGTTGCAGTACGTCGCTCGCAAGTGATTCTTGTGGTTACACTTCCCACAATGACCGGTCAACTTGCGGCTGGGCATCGCCACAAATGGTCCGTTGGTACCGTCGATGATCTTCAGATCTCGAACGACAAAGCTGTCATCAATCGTGATCGAGCAGAACGCTCGAAGACGATCCTCCGAGCCTTCCATCAACTTGATTCGAATCTCTGTAATCTTCACGGTGTAACCCTCCCTAACCGTCAAACCCTCGACCGCCACTGCTCGCTTGCGAGCCGAACTGACTGTGGATCTGGAACACGATATTGTTGTTATAGTTTCATTGTTGCCGTACTCTTGCCCAACGCTCGCGCGGATTTGACAAAGCGGTTCGACGTAATGTCTACAAGCGGTCACATGTGAACATGTGACCCACTAAGTTTACAGATATCCGACGGCACATTCGCCGACATCTCTCAAGATAGCGTTGCTTTGCAACACATTCTTTGAGCTAGTAAACCCTTCAATCTATCTCTGGTATCGTCTGGATGCTTACTCGTGGTGGTAATTGAGCGGCGGCAACTGTTCTGACGATCGCATTTTCTAACCATGCGTTCTCAGAAGACCGAATCGTTGACTCAAGTGCTTCCGCATCCCCTTTGGTTTGACAAAGGGCAAAACAAGCTGAACCGCTCCCCGTCAATTGACACGTTATCGCCCCATTCCGCCACATCGATTCGAGAATTTCATCAATTTGCGGAGCAAGTTTTCTGGCCGGATCACTTAGCCGATTCATCAATTGCTTTGACAACTCTTGGAAGTCAAGCGAAGTCCACGCATCAACGATCGCACCGGATGACAGTGGAATTGGCGGTACGCTGCTTTGAGCATACACCTTTGCTGTCGACAAATTGATTCCAGGAAAGACGACAACTGCATGGAAAGGAAAGCGGTTTCGCAAGAACTCTAGATCCGTTCCCGTCCCCGTTGCCTTTGCCGCAGTGGCAGAACGGTTGCTCGGCTGATCAGACGAACAGCCGAGGAAAAATGGCACGTCACTACCGATGGCTGAAGCGATCGAAACGAGAGCCTGGTGATTCTCCGGGACGTCGCACAACCGAGCTGCAGCCAACAGCGCCGACGCTGCATCGCTGCTAGCTCCGCCCATTCCCGCTCCCGCGGGCACATACTTATCAAGCGTGCACGCAAATCCGCCTTCGATGTCAAAATGATCGGCGAAAGCGTTCAAAGCTTTGCAAACCAAGTTGGAATCATCCGTTGGGATGTCCAGCAAAGGGTCGCTCGAAGAAATTCCCAACGAAGCCGCATATTCAGCTCGGGAAGGAGCCCAATCGCACTTCAACAAGACGCCTGGATCTCGGGTGCGTCGGACAGTCAAGTGATCACACCAATCAATCGCCACCATGACGGTATCGATGTCGTGGTACCCATCTTTGCGACGTGCAACCAATTCCAAAAATAGGTTTAGCTTCGCGGGCGGGTTAACGGTCGCGATACGTTGGACGTCAATCACGCAGCCTTGGGTTGCTTAAAAATGTTCGCTTGGCCATCAATCGAACCGCAGTTCGTTTCGGAGCTTGAAACTTCTGGGTTGGAACCATTGTTTGTCGACAAGCTCGCATCGTCAAATGCCACCAAAGTGATGCCAGCATCCTTCGCCGCTTGCAATGTCACTTCGCGGTCCACGATGATCGTTTTCTCGGCTTCGACTACGATCGCCTTCCCGCCCGCTTGGCGAACCATTTGGATCGTTTGGGGTCCGATCGTGGGCACATCGAACCGCATGTCTTGGTCGGGCTTACTAACCTTCACCAACGTCCAACCACCGCGTCGGCAAAGCTCTCCCGTGCGTTTGATGCACGCGTCGGTGCCTTCGATCGCTTCGACCGCTAGGACAGTGCCATCCTTGATCGTGATCGTTTGACCGATATCCATTCCACCCATCTGTTTGGCAACATGCCATCCAGTTTCGATGTCTGATTGCAGACTCGTGGAAATCTTGCCACCTGAAAGTTGGCTTCGCTTCATCAGTAACTCCGGGGCGAGATCCGTGGCTGACCGAATGGTCATTCCCATTCGATCGTATGTGTTCACAACGGCAGTGAGCAAACTGTCATCACGAGCGTCACGTCGACGCCCAAACAAGTGCGGCCCGAAAGTGCGTAAGCACGTTAAGTCGGGAAAGTGTCGTAGCCACAATGAACCACCGTACAAGACTTCCGCTTTGAAAATCTTCCCGGCCATCGTGACATCCTGCACGCCGCTGCGACGAAAGTAAGCAATGTGACCGCCAAGCTTGCCGATACCGGACCACCATACGTGATCACAAATCGATTCCAGTTCGGAACTGGCGTGACCTCGAATGGCAACGCACGCGACACGTCGACCGTCTCGTACCAAAGCTTCGGCAACCTCAACAGGAAACCGTCCCCAACCAGCGATCAATCCGACTGGTGGCAACGGATCCTGGCTAGCCCTTTGGCTCAAGATTACATGGCCTCGACGTGGCCAGTAGCCCTTCGCATCGTTGCGCATGATTTTTGATTTGCTTTGGCTCATCTGGGTTTGACTCTTTTCCATGCCAATGAGCTCACGCGGCGCGGCGATCAGCGGTATCTACTTCTTGTTGCAGATCCGTGACCTCTTTTCGCAATCGCTTCAGTTCGCGACGCATCTCGGGCAACCTTCTTTCGACTGCCATGATCTGCATCTGCTCACGCTGAGTTGTCGCGGGCGAACCGAGGTAAACATTATCGCCCTCTAGGTTATCCATGACGCCCGCTTGTGCTCCCACAATTGCTCGGTCGCCCAAGGTAACGTGGTCCTTTAATCCGACCTGTCCCGCCAGAATCACGTAGTCCCCGGTTTTGCAACTTCCGGCGATTCCAACTTGGCTGCAAATCAAATTGTGTTTTCCGATTTGACAGTTGTGAGCGATCATCACTTGATTGTCGATTTTCGTTCCTTGTCCGATTCGAGTCGAACCGTAAGTGCCACGATCAATCGTTACTGCGGCTCCGATTTCCACATCCGACTCAATTGCAACAAAACCCAATTGCGAAGTGGGAACGTGACGACCATTGTCAAAGCGATAGCCAAACCCGTTTGCTCCGATGACTGAGCCAGCGTGAATGATGACGCGATCTTCGATGCGTGTGTGTTCGTAAATGGTGACCGATGCGTGCAGCACACAATCCTCGCCAATCGTAGCCCCGGGCATTACCACCGCCCCAGGCATGATGCACGTTCGTTCGCCAATCGTGACATGTGGCCCGATGACCGCCGTTGGATGCACGAACGCGGTCGACGCGATGACGGCCGTTGCATCGACGCCCGAAGCTGGCATCGCCGTGCTTGAAAGCGGACGAAAGTGCTTGATGACGGTTGCAAACGCCTCGTGAACGTCACTCACCACGATCTGCGATCGAGCAATGTCCACTTTCTCGGGGGTGATCACGGCAGACGCGAGGCAATTCGAGATTGAATCTGCTCGCTTCGCGTGATCAATCATGGTGATTTCGCCAGCAGCGGCTTCGTCGGGAACTCCGGCCCCCAGACACACCTGACCGGGGTCACCGATCAACTGCCCACCGACAAGCGTTGCGATTTCACCCAAGGTAATAGAGGTACCCTGAATTGCGATTTCGCTTGTCGACATAGTTCATTCCCGAAAGAGACTTAGTTGCCCGAGTGAGGGCAGGCACCGTTGGACTAACGGACCTTCAAGTTGTCTCTATACCGGGTCACCAAAACCAGTCGCAAGGTCAGCTTTGCAGAACCGTTCCGCTTGGGCTGAGCCTTCGTGTTTTCGCTGCCTATTCGTCGATAAATTCTTCGAATCCGGCTTGCTCATCAATCGAATCGTAATACCCACGAATGATTTCGTTGGTGTCGCCGGCCACCATTCGCGACATGATTCGATTGATCGGCTGCTTGAACTGAGCTTGCAGTTCTTCGGTGCTAGGTTCGAACTTCGTGGGTTGGACGACATACACCACACGTTCGGGCTGGTTAGTCGCTACACCAAGCTTGCCCAAGTCCGTTGTGAATGTTGCACGCATGAAATCGTTGCCGACCGAATCGAGTTCGGGAACGTTACCAATCGTGACTTGCCCAATCCCGATCATGTTGAGCCACGAAAAGGGTCCGAGGTCCTGATAAAAGTTGTCTTTTTTATCTTCCGGAACAAGATCGGCAAGCGAAGTTCCCTCGGCAGCTTTAGCCGCTAATTCTTCGGCGGCCGCTTTGGCTAGCTCGCGAGCTTCTTCGGTTCGGATCGCATCGACAACTTCGTCGCGAACTTCGTCAAGGGTCGGTGTGTAGGCTTCCGTTTCAGAGGTCTTCCACGAGACATAAATCTTGCCTCGCTCGTCGTCGGCGGTACGAACACTCGAGAACAACGGTTGAGGAGCCAATTGATTTTGCCCATTGTCAAAGCCAAACATCATGATCGCGAACGAGGGACCGCGGCGACCAAACTGAGTACCGACTTCGAACGACTCGGCAATTGGTTCATCGGTAATTGTGCTTTGGCTGTAAGGTCCAATCACTTCGTAATTCATGTTCAATTCGGCAGCCAAGGCTTTCAAATCGGGCCGAACAGGTTCTTCGCCAGCTTGGCCAATCGAAACATTGCTTTGATGAATCGCTTGGCGTCGGAAGTAATTCTTCATTTCCTTCGAGACCTTCGTGACCGCTTCGTCCATGGCTTGACGAGCCGCAGGGCCGGCTAGGTCTTCAGCGATCTTTTCGCGAACCTCTTCTAGAGACTGAATCTTTGATTCTTCAGCGTTTTCTTCCTCGGCGGGAGCCTCTTCGTTTTCAGTAGGGGCCGCCTCTGGTTCGGTTTCTTCCATCGGCTCATCGGGCTTTGGCTCGTCGTCGGCCTTAGGCTCATCTTCAGGCGCGGCTTCTGCGTCAGCTTCTTGCTCCGAAGGTGTTTCCTGCTTCATTTCTTCCGCTGGTGCTTCTTCCTTAGCAGTATCATTACTGGCAGCATCAGTTTCTTCGTCGGCAACAGGTTCGTCACCAGAAGTTTCGCCAGCCGGTGCGTCGTCGTCTTGGAACATGACCAATCGAATGGCGCTGTTGGAGTTCGACCGCGACTGATCGTCACCCGCAGGCTCGGTACTTTCAGTCGTAGGCTCGGTGCTTTCTGCCGCTGGCTCGGTGTTTTCCGCCGCTGGCTCAGTACTTTCTGCCGCTGGCTCGGTGCTTTCCGCTGATGGAGTTTCAGCCTTGGGCTCAGCGTCCGTTTTGACTTCCCCGTTGTCGGGCTCGGTCACTTCGACCTCGGTCATTTCGGCTTCTTCGTCCGCTTCGTTTTCATCTGCTTCTAGGCTTAGTTCGCCATCATCCGAGGCAGGATCGTCGGGAAGCTTAAAGTCGCCTCCCTTTAGTCGTCGCTCGTATTCAGCCTTGATTTCTTCTTCGGTGACGTTGGCAATCGCAGCAGTCAAGAACTCTTGATAGTCCCCAACCACGTATTCGAAGGCCGCTTCGTATTGGCGATGAAACGCTGGTTCAGGTGACTGTTCATTTGGATCACGATTCTTGCCTTCTTCATACACCTCACGAATACGAGTTTCGCTAGGTGAGGCGTTGGTCTTTTCGATGTAATCGTTGACCAGGATACCGTAAGCGTCGGCAGTAGCGTTTTGGTTCATCTTCAAGAAATTTCGCCACTGCTCGTCCGGAGTCAGCAATGCTCCCGTGCTGCTAACCAGTGCGACATTTCCACGGCGAAGGTACACGTCGGCGAGCAAGTGATTGCGAAGCTGCTCGTAAAGGTGAGGCCGTCCCATCTCGTTGCGGGTCGACTGCATCAGTTTGCTGGTGATTTCACCATCACTGAACATTCCATCGGTGAATCGTTCCAGCCAACGACTCAGCGAGCTATCGTCCAATGCAAACCCTTCTTTGCTGGCTTGGCTGGCAAACATGAACGTTCGCACGGTGCCTTCGGTGCTTGGATTTTCGTTAATGCCAAGCGACTGGATTTGCTTTTGCTGTGCGTTGTATTGAAAGCCAGCGGTCCGCGGAACTCCGCCCTTGGCGATTGTTTCCTCGGCGAGGTCGTTCAAGAAACGAACGGTTGATTGATGATTACGAGTGAAATAGTCCACGCGACTTCGCGTTAATTCCGCACCGTTGAACTTTGCCACGACGGAATTGCCACCTCCGCCCATTCCGCCACTCTGCTGCAGATAAGTCTGAACAACGGGCAAAACAACAAAGGACAATAGCGCCAGCAACGTCAGGAACACCATCAAAGGCTTCAAGTTACGGCGAAAGATCTCGAAGGGACTGGTGTTCATACTACGACGCTAGCAGAGGCATAAAAGGACATGGGAACAGAGCGATGGCGCAGAAAATCAGCCAAAGAGCACTCCTGGTCAAGCCGAAAGCGTATCGCCGGTGGTTTTGAAGGGTCAAGCCGAGTTACCGAATGTTTCTTGGTCGGCAATCTCGCATCCCTGGCGGGAACACTTCCCACTCTGCCTACTATGCCCCCTTGACGCGTCACCCCGGTTTGAGTCCACCATGGAGGAAGACTGGTTGGGGCTTGCAGTTCTCCGGCGACCGAGGTTTCCTCGATTGAGTTTCCCCGGTGACCTGCGATGCTTCGGTGACCTGCGATGCTTCGGCGATCCACGATGCTTCGGCAGTCCGTGTGTTCGTCACTCCGCCGCCCCCCAATCGTCTCTGTTAAAATCCTTCCTAAATCACTTCTCAGTGCATCGTAAAGTTAGATTGAATGGCCAAAAGCAAAGGTAAGAGCTTGGTGATTGTCGAATCACCAGCCAAAGCTCGAACGATCGCCAAGTACCTCGGTACCGGCTACCAAGTCGAAGCCAGTATTGGGCACGTCCGCGACCTGCCAGCCGGAAAAAAAGATGTTCCCGAGAAGTACAAGGCTGAGCCTTGGGCGTACCTGGGTGTCAACACAGACGACAATTTCGAACCGCTATACATCGTTCCGGATGAGAAAAAGAAGCAGGTCAAAAAGCTCAAAGATGCCCTGAAAGACGCCGACGAACTTTATCTGGCGACGGACGAAGACCGCGAAGGAGAAGCGATCTCGTGGCATCTGCAGGAACTGCTCAAGCCGAAGGTCCCGGTCCATCGGTTAGTTTTCCACGAAATCACGAAGACCGCGATCGAAAATGCGTTGAAATCAACGCGTCGTATCGACGATAGCCTCGTCAGGGCCCAGGAAACGCGACGCATCTTGGACCGGCTCTACGGGTTCGACATGTCGAATCTGCTGTGGCGAAAAATCGGCAAGGGCACCAGTGCGGGACGAGTCCAAAGCGTTGCCGTTCGATTGATCGTCGATCGTGAGCGAGAGCGCATCGCGTTCGTGGATTCGACGTACTGGGACCTCGAAGCTGTTTTCGCAACGGGCAAAAAAGAAAATTTCTCGGCAACCCTGTCTTCGGTTGAAGGACGTCGGATTCCCCGAGGCAGCGACTTTGATTCGTCGACCGGAAAGCTCAAAAACACCGATTTGCTGCAACTCGGTGAATCGGAAGCCAATGAGCTTGCAACTAAGCTACGCACCGCTGAATTTCGCGTCACCAAAGTTGAGGTCAAACCTTTCTCGCAGAAGCCTCTGCCGCCGTTTACGACCAGTACGATGCAGCAGGAAGCCAACCGCAAACTCGGTTTCACCGCCAAACGCACCATGAGTGCCGCGCAACGGTTGTACGAAAACGGTTATATCACCTACATGCGGACCGACTCGACGACGCTTAGCACCGAAGCGATCGGCGCTGCTCGCGACCTAGTTCGTAGCGAATACGGCGAAAACTTCCTGCACCCAAGCGTGCGAACGTACGCTGGAAAGGTCAAGAACGCTCAAGAGGCTCACGAGGCTGTTCGTCCCGCCGGAACTCCCTTTAAGGTTCCTGACACAGTTCGCGGCGAACTGGATTCGGATCAATTTCGCTTGTTCGATTTGATCTGGAAACGAACGGTAGCCTGTCAAATGGCAGACGCTCGCAAACAACGCATGAGCGTCACGATCGAGGGTGGCGGTGCCACGTTTACCGCAAGTGGAACGTCAATCTTGTTTGAAGGTTTCTTGCGAGCCTACGTCGAAGGCAGTGATAACCCAGAACTAGAACTGGCCAATAAAGAATCGATCCTGCCAGCGGTCGAAGAATCGGAAAAACTAGATGCGGACAACATCGAACCCAAGAGCCACACCACGCAACCGCCCGCTCGATACACCGAAGCTTCCCTGACGCGAACGCTCGAAGAACGCGGTATCGGACGCCCCAGTACGTACGCGTCGATCATTGGCACGATCACTGACGAACGACGCAATTACATTTTCAAAAAGGGATCCGCACTGGTTCCCACATGGCGTGCTTTTAGCGTCACGCGGCTGATGGAACAGCACTTCGGAACCCTGGTCGACTACGAGTTCACCGCCCAACTCGAAGACTTTCTCGATTCGATCAGTCGCGACGAAGCGGCGAGCCAAGAGTATTTGCGAAAGTTTTATTTCGGCGATGATTCCGATGACAAACACAATGTCGGACTGAAAGAACGACTAGTCGCAAAGCTTGAAGAAATCGATCCTAAGCAATCCGCCATGTTCTCGCTGGGCATTCCGGAATCGGGTGAGCACCGCGAAGAAGTTTACGTTCGAGTTGGAAAATTTGGACCGTACTTGGAACAGGGCGAACGGACCGCATCGATTCCCGACGGCATGCCTCCGGATGAAATGGATCTAGCTCGCGGACTTGAACTGCTTGAGGCTGGTCAAGTCGAAGAGGAGCCGATCGGCATCCACCCCGAAACCGGGAAGCCGATTTATGTGAAGGTTGGTCGTTTTGGCCCCTACATTCAACTGGGCGATCCGGACGATGAAGAGAAACGCAATCAAGGCCTGCTTAAGGATATGACCGTCGAGGACCTGACGCTCGAAATGGCGTGCAAGTTATTGACGTTACCAAGAACGCTCGGTGATAACCCCGAAAACGGTCAACCGATTCAAGCGTTCGATGGACGGTACGGACCTTACATCAAATGCGAAAAGGACACTCGATCATTGCCCGCCGGTGTGTCGCCATTGGAGGTGACTCTCGAAGAGGCGATTACCTTACTTAAGCAACCCAAGACTCGAGGCCGAGGCACACCCAAAGAACCGCTGCGTGTTTATGAAAAACCTTCGCCGATCACCGAAGGCGAAGTCAAAATTCTCGATGGCCGATTTGGTCCTTACGTCACTGATGGCGAAACCAATGCGTCGCTTCGAAAAGGGATGGAACCCAAAGAAATGACGTTCGAAGCCGCGTTAGACCTGTTGGCCGAACGTGCGGCCAAGGGTCCTACCAAGAAGAAGAAAAAGAAGGCAACCAAGAAGAAAGCCACCAAGAAAAAGGCGACGAAAAAAACGGCCACGAAGAAGAAAGCTGCCAAGAAGAAGGCTGCTAAGAAGGCAACGACCAAGAAAAAAGGCGTCGCCAAGAAAAAGTCCTAACTCGATTGTGTTCCCCGCGAGACCTTCCTAAATCGCAGGTGTCACGTAGGACCCAAGCGGGTCCTACCTGCACCAAAGATTCAAGCAAAGGCCTAAGCAAGCTTGTCGAAAGAGGCCAAAATCGTGTCTCTGGACGCCTACGCCGCCCGTAGGTACACTTTCGCCACGATCTTTCTATTTAGAACCACTCAAACCACTCCAACTGACCGAAAACGAATGCCTTCAGGAATCGAACGCCGTCGCGAAATTCGCCGCCGCCGCACCCGCCGCAAGAACGTTGCCAAAGTACTCGCCCGAGCAAAGGCAGGAACGATGGAAAAAGCGGAAGCCGTCCGCAAGCTTCGCCTGATGACTCCCGGCGCCGACATCATCATCGAACGCGAAAAACTGGCTACCTAGAACTGCGTTCTAGCTTTCCATGCATTCATGGTAGATGTGCATCAGCACATCGACATACTGCGAACGCACTTCTGGTTCGCAAAGCAGCAACCGCTGGTCGATCAGAAACAACCTATCGCCCAGCATTGCTGAAAACTTCAGTTCGACCGGCTTGCGACATCTTCGCTCACTCGCTCGATGCAGGGATCGAAAACCCGCTCCGAGCAGAAATCCGTGCTGGTCTGCCAAGGTGACAATGCGAGCACGCTGTTGAGCCGATGCAGCCAAGACCGCGAGTTTGTAGTAGGCAGAATCGGCCCCCAAAGGCGAGGGTAACCATTGCCAACTCGGCGTCCGGTCACGTAGTTCGCTTACCAAATAACTCGCGCAATCGTTGCGAATCGCGTGCATTTCTTGCAACCGGTCCAATTGCGGCTCAATCACCGCGCACTGCAACGGGCTCATCGGAAACGTCTCGCTCGGCCGATCCAGGATGCTGGCCAACTTCGCGGCGTGGCGTGCACTCCTGGCCACAATCGCACCGCCGGCACCCGCGGTTATAACTTTGCTTCCGCCGAAACTGAACGTTGCAAAGTCTCCAAAACTACCAGCTCTTGCGCCGGCAATCTTCATTCCCTTCACTTGGCAAGCGTCTTCGATCAACACCCAGTTTCGTTCGCGGCATAATTTGCCAATCCGCGAAACATCAAATGCATGTCCGAAGAGATGAGACGCAATGACGGCTTTCACTCGGTCGCCGGCGGCTGCAGCCACCGAGTCGATGTTCATGCAGGGATCGTCTGGATTGACGTCAACCAACACGGGTTTGGCACCCACCATTTCGATGCACCGCACGTTGCCGGGATAGTCGAAGGCGGCAACCACAACCTCGTCACCTGGGCCCACACCAGCGGCACGCAAAGAGCACTCGATTGCCGCTGTGCCGCTGCAGCACAATCGAAGGTGATCCGACGACACGTCCACCAATTTCGCCAAGCGAGACGTCAAGCGAGCCTGCGTTTCGCTGCGATACTGCCCCCATCGGCCACTCTTCAAACAACGATCTGTTGCATCAAAAATTTCCGTCCATTGGGGCGGCCACGTCGGAACGGCAAACTTCGGGAAACTCATAGCTAGAGCTTAATTGCAGGGAAATACACAGCAGAAATTCGTTTGCGAGGCCCCGAACACCCCCTCGCCACTGGGCTTGACACGATTGGGTACCAGTCTATATTGGGACCATAGTCATGACGGTAACGCCTTCGCGGCGGATACGCTGACACGGAACTCTACCCGGACGAATGATCCCGTCCCTCTCAAGTGGTGACCACGCTTCCAGCGATCACCCTGGTTCATTGAAGACTTTGGATTCCGCCTTCACGAAAGGGCACGATCAAGGTTTGACTCTGAACAAATGTGAGAAAGCGATCAACCCCATTCATGTTGACTTGTTATCCCGGCAACTTCGTTTGTTTGCCCCTTATGGATGCGTCAACTACCCAACGGATGCCTTAATCATCGGTGATTTGGTAAGCGTGTTGTTGGCTTGGTGTTTTCAACTCCATTCCAACACTTTCCATTCATCAAGCCATCAAGGAATTGGCTGCTTGCTTGAGACATTTGCACGAGAGAATGAAATTGCCTGCTCTTGAAGCTGTCCCCTCATTTCAATCCCTTGACCAGACATGGCTATCGCGTCGGTGTTTAGCTGTTTGTGGGCTACATCAAGGCACTTTTAAGTCTGCGAAGTGAAACGGAACTGACACCCATCGCGTTGTCCCCATCTCGACATCATTCAACTTTGCCAGCGGGGCTTTCCCGCCCTCAAAACTGAACGCGGCTCATCAGCATCGTCCCCTCAGCCGCGACAACTTCTTTCCCAATCTCACTCCTTTCGTAACAGTCGTCAGCAACAGAAACCTCCGCATTTCAACGCTGTCAGATTTCTCTTTCCAACTCCCCCTGCGGTATTTCTTCAACACGATGAGCAGTCGCTTGGCTTAGGCCATGGCTTCACTCGTTTACGTTCTGGATGACAAATGGCGAAAAAGAAACGCTCAAACCGAGGTCGCGGTCCTGATTCTTCTCAGGGCTCTGGCGGCTCTTCTGGTAACAACAACGGTAAACCACGCACCCGACGTCGACGCCGCGGAGGCGGCGGAGGAGGCGGAGGCGGACAAGGCGGTGGCCTAAACGGTGCTAGTGCCGGTTCCGGTGGCGGTGGAGTCGACCGCGAACCAGAGGTCAACAACGATGCCCCGCTTATCGAAGGCGAAGGCATCTTGGAATTGCATCCCAACGGATACGGTTTCCTTCGCGGCACGGCCAACAATTACGCTCGTGAACGCAGCGATCCATTTGTCCCCGGCACAATGATCGAACGCTTTGGACTTCGCCAAGGTGTCTACCTGAAGACGATGGTTCAGGACGCTCGCCGCCAACAAGGCCCTCGCGTGCGTGAAATTCTGGACGTCGATGGCATGTCGCCCGAGGCCTATCCGGACGTGAAGTCATTCGACACTCTCACACCGATCAACCCAGAAGAATTCTTGCGGTTAGAAGTCGGGAAGAAACCAATCACGAATCGTGTGATTGACCTGCTTACCCCGATGGGCAAAGGCCAACGTGCCCTGATCGTTGCTCCACCTCGCAGTGGTAAGACGATCATGATGCAAGACATCGCCGCCGGCATCGCCGAGAACCATCCGGAAGTCAAGTTGATGGTGCTTCTTATCGACGAACGTCCGGAAGAAGTCACCGACATGAAGCGAAACATTCGCAATGGTGAAGTGATCGCGAGCAGCCTGGACATGGACGTGGAAAGTCACGTTCGCTTGAGTCAGTTGGTTATCGACCGGGCCAAGCGTTTATCAGAAATGGGTCAGGACGTTTTCTTGATGCTCGATTCAATCACACGTCTCGCTCGTGCGTTCAATAAATGGGTAGGCAAGTCCGGCCGAGGACGTGCAACTGGCACCGGCGGATTAGACGTCAGCGCGATGGACATTCCCAAGAAGCTGTTCGCGACTGCTCGTGCGTTCCAGGAGGGCGGGTCGCTCACTGTGGTGGGCACCGCGCTGGTTGACACTAACAGCCGAATGGATGAAGCGATTTTCCAAGAGTTCAAAGGAACGGGTAATCTAGAAATCGTACTCGACCGGCGGCTTGCCGATCGTCGCGTGTGGCCTTCGATCGACATCTCGCAAAGTGGTACTCGCCGCGAAGAATTGTTGCTTGACGAGGAAACCTACGAAGCTGTCACGATGCTGCGAAGAACACTTTCGAGCATGCATCCTTGCGACGCGATGGAACAGCTCAGTAAGCAACTCGGTCGCTTCGAAAGCAATGCTGAATTCATTAAGCTAATTAGCGGTGCTAGCGCATCGTTCTAGTTGATCGTGAAAATTCCCAAAGTCACACTCGCAAGAGTGTGATCTTGGACAGCGTTTTGTCACCGAATTTTGATACCGAGCCACGCCCACGGCAGGCCCGATTTCTATGGCAAAGAAGTTTGACTGAAATTCCCGCACCTCGTCTTGTCAGCGAACCCGGAAGCCTTCAAACTGCGTCTAGAAAAATGCTTCCCGCTATTAGCAATCCACCCGGAGGATAAGCGAATTGGTGAGCGGCCTCACTGGAACTGAGGTACCCCGCAAGGGGCTGCGAGTTCGAGTCTCGTGTCCTCCGCTGTGTCAAAAATCCCCTTCGAAACCATGTGTTTTGAAGGGGATTTTTTTGCGCCTTCGATGCAGCGATGGATCCACCAGTTGCAAAGCAACTCGCTCTCGCAATTGCTGAGAAGAATCCTTTGCGGTGGATTTTGTGGTGGAGCAATACCGGACAACTCGTTTTCGATGCGCCCATATCCGCGCACCTCGACTACCGCCGAGTTTCGCCTGACGTAACCGTTTCTATCTGCCAGGACATGCTCGCGAGATAGCGGCTTGCAATTCTGGCCCACTGATAGGCTTTAATAGAAAATCCGTGACGAAGCCCAATTCTTGTTCATTTGGCCGTTCGTGGGCCGATACCACGATGACGGGAATCATCTGGCTCTGAGCAATTCGTTTTGCCGCCTCGAGCCCGGACAACTTAGGCATCTGAACGTCGGTGATTACCAGATCGGGTTGCGATGAAAGACACACAACGACAAGTTCCAGACCATCGGCTGCCTCGCCGACTACATCGCAGTTCAGTTTGCAAAGCAAACGCCGAAATCCGTGCCGTATGTCTGCTTCATCGTCAGCGATTACGATTCTTAGGCGGTTCGTCATGATCGAGTGTCGAGCATTTACTCAACGCGTTCCTACTTATCGCTCGATGTAAACCAGCTTCGCTTGCTGTGTTACGCTCGCGGCATTTTGATTACGAATTCAGCACCATCATTAGAATCGCTTCCAATTTCAATCGTGCCATGGTGAGCTAACAGGAACCTCTTCGCAATTGCCATGCCCAAACCGGTTCCCTTGGCCTTACTCGTATGAAACGCCTCGAAAACGTAGGGACGCATTTCCGGCGGCAGGCCCGGACCATTGTCGCGAATTGAAATTTGCAAACCGGGCACCCCGTCGATATCGATTTCCTGGCAGGTCACTGTGATACGGACCGGATCACTACACGCGGCAAGAGAATTTTCGAAGAGGTTTCGAAACACTTGCTCGAGACGGAACGCGTCGCAGCGACAATCTAAGTTCACGTTCGCGACTTGTTCAATGAGTTGAGCATCGCGTTCACCTCGCGAGACTTTCAGATTCGTCCAGGCCTGTCGCCACACTTCAGCAAAGTTGCCGTTTGCCGCGATCAATTGAATGGGGCCAGCGAAATTACGAAGCTCGTCGTGTAGTCGTTCCAGGTCTGCCTTCGCGCGACTGATCCGGTCGAGGTCCTGCCTAGCTTCACTTCCCGGTTCAATGTCGTACTGAAGGACTTCGACGCTGACTTGAATTCGCTGCAGCGCGTTTCGGCTTTCATGAGCGATAGCCGAAACCATTTGCCCCATCGCGGCAAGTCGTTCGGCCTGCACAAGCTTGTCCTGACTGGCCGCAAGTTTGGCCTCTGCAAGTTTGCGGTCAGTGATATCGCGAATCATGCCAATGAAGCCCAGTGGCGAACCGTGCTCGTCTCGGATCGTGCCGCCAACAATTTCACCAGGAAAAGTATCTCCCGACTTCTTACGCCACTCAATTTCAATCACCTCAAGATCCTCGGCCGCTTGCGTGACGTCGGTATTGAATCGCTCTCTGGCAAGTCGCTTATGATCCTCGGCATTTGCGTAAAGGAACGCGGTATCTTTTCCTAATACCTCATGGGGCTCGTATCCGAACATCTTCGACGCGCTACGGCTAAAGTGTGTGATCTTGCGTTCGAGACTACTCGATAAAAGGGCATCGGGGACTCCGTTGACAATCGTCTTTAGCAACGCACGCTCGCGTTCGACCTCATGCTGATACCGCACGCGTCCAATCGCCAACGCTGCGAGGTTTGCACAACTCGATACGAAGTCCAACTCGTTCTGCGTTGGTGCTCGAGGACTCTTGTAATACATTGCGAAGGTCCCCAACACTTCGCCGGTCGAAGCAATGATCGGCTCCGACCAACAAGCACGAAGTGACGCTCTCAATGCGACTTCACGACCGCCGTCCCAAAGTGGGTCCGAACTGATATCTTCCACCACGACCCGTTTGCGCGTGAACGCGGCAGTCCCGCAAGAACCAACGTTTGGCCCCGGAATCGTCCCATCGATCGCGTCGCAATAGAAAGCAGGTAGTCGGCGAGAAGCCCCGCTACGAAGACGCCCCGATTCCATATCGACCAAAAGCACCGAAGCAATCATCTCGGGTCGAGATTCTTCAGCGACGTCAATCAACGTATGCAACACTTCGTCTAGCGAGGCTCCTTCGGCCAGTCGCTTCAGCACGAGCGTTTGACCACGTAGATCTGTTTCGAGCAGATCATGTTGACGAAGATTTTCGGGACGATTCATGGCGGTACAGCGTTACGTGAGTTCGCTTTGATACTGAAATGACACTGAAATTAGCAAGCTCGCAAGCGGGTTCGCGACTAGATCATATCGCTTCGATGCCTTCCGGCTCATCGCCAAACGACTAAGATGAGGCAATGATAAAGGAAACATTTGAAATTCTATTCGTTGACGATGATTCCGATTTCGCCGCTGGATGCGTTCGCTGGTTTCAAAAGAATGGCCATCAGGTTACCTACACATCCAGTGGCCAGGACGGCATCAGCCAATGTGAACGACGTGATTTCGACATTGCCGTGCTCGATTGGAACCTTCCGGGCCTCAGCGGGCTTGAACTCGTCCAGCGGATGCGGGACATCAACCCGGAAACGGAGATCATCGTCCTCACCGGCGCTGGGACGATTGAAAACGCCGTTGAGTCGATGCGGCGAGGGGTATTTGACTTTCTTTCGAAACCGTTCCCGATGCTTGAGCTGGAACGTCGCTGCTTGGGAGCACTCGAACGAAGAAAACTTCGCAAAGAAAACACGCAGCTACGCGAAGTCATTGGTCGCACCAAACGACCGCCAGCGAAGATGTTGGGCGAATGCGAGCCGATGCAGAAGGTATTGCGGCTGATCGATCGTGTCGCTCCGACAGACAATCCCGTCTTGATCGAGGGTGAAAGTGGCACGGGCAAGGAACTCGTCGCCCAAGCGATCCATCAAGCTAGCTCTCGTGCCAATCGCCCAATGGTGACAGTGAACTGCGCCGCGTTGCCGGAACAACTCGTCGAAAGTGAACTATTCGGACACGAGAAAGGCTCCTTCACCGGTGCAACATCGGCGAAATCGGGACTCTTTGAAGTGGCTGATCACAGCTCCCTATTCATTGACGAAATTGGAGAGCTGCCGCTCGCGTTACAACCTAAGCTGCTTCGCGTATTGGAAGACGGTTCGATGCGTCGAGTCGGCTCTGAAAAAGAACGCCGAGTCGATGTAAGAATCGTCGCAGCGACAAATCGAAACCTCAAACAAGAAGTCGAAGAAGGTCGATTCCGAGAAGACCTGTACTACCGAATCAATGTCCTGACTCTTGATTTGCCTCCGCTACGTGAGCGTTCGGGGGACGTCAGCCTTCTGCTGGACCATTTTCTCGGTGAAGGATACGAGCTGGATGAAGACGCTCGATCAGCACTCGAATCGCATAACTGGCCAGGCAACATACGTCAGTTGATCAACACGATCAAACGAGCCCAAGTCCTTTCTGATTCCCTGATCACGATCGAAGAATTGCCAGACGAGTTTGAGCCTTTGCCAAACAACTTTGATGCGGAAGTGCCTGAGTCGGAAGGAACGCTAATGACGTTGCAACGGCAGCACATTGCTGAAGTTCTAGAAAAAGCAAACGGCAACAAATCTGCAGCGGCACGCATCCTTGGCGTCGAGCGCCGCAAGCTTTACCGAATGATGAAACAACACGGCATTGATTCCTAGATACCGATTGCTCATGGGATGTTCCTGTGCGTGTTTATGGCTCAATGGCCGACCTGGAGATGAACGATGTCAGCATGTTGACAAACGTGCCTATCTGTTGCGCCGATGTGGGCAAATCGCCCTCTGTGATGCCAGACACTCCGTGACTCGATCCAGATGATCCGAAAAAACCTTCTTGTCGTGGTTCTGACGCGACATCGGCATGTCTATTGCATTGCAAACTAGGTGCTCCAGCGG
Source organism: Rubripirellula amarantea (assembly GCF_007859865.1). Taxonomy (NCBI): domain Bacteria; kingdom Pseudomonadati; phylum Planctomycetota; class Planctomycetia; order Pirellulales; family Pirellulaceae; genus Rubripirellula; species Rubripirellula amarantea. Next base: position 313,921 of record NZ_SJPI01000003.1, read on the forward strand.
GCTTTCTGTCCGTGACGGAGTCCGCGAAATACCTTTTGCAACTACTTACGACACGTATCTCCAAACCTTCTGAATCTAAGCAATGGAATTAGAACTCAACAACAAGACAGCGTTGGTGACGGCATCAACCGGTGGCATTGGATTGGCAATCGCAAGCAACTTGGCTTCCGAGGGAGCAACGACGATCGTCAACGGCCGCAGCGAGTCGAGCGTTAGCAAAGCGATGGACGAGATTCGAAAGAGAACACCCAACGCCGACCTGATTGGACTCGTAGCTGATAATGGGACATCCGCTGGGGTGGCTCAAACCGTAGAACAGCATCCTCAAGTTGATATTCTGATCAACAATCTCGGCATTTTTGAGGCAGTCGATTTCTTTGACTTGACGGACGAAGCATGGCAGGAAATCTTCGACATCAACGTCATGAGCGGTGTGCGACTGGCGCGACACTACTTGAAGGAAATGCTTGACCGCGATACCGGACGCATCATCTTTATCAGCAGTGAATCAGGAGTAGTCCCGGCGCCCGAGATGCCTCATTATGCGATGACAAAGACCGCTCAGCTCGCCGTCTCACGCAGTTTGGCTCAGTTGACCAAGGGAAGTTCTGTTACAGTGAATACTGTCATGCCTGGTTCAACCATGACACCCGGTGTGAAGGAATTTGTCACCAATCTTTTCCCAGAGCTAGACTACCCATCGGCCGAGCGACGCTTCATGTCAGAGAATCGACCGACCTCGTTGATTCAAAGACTGATTGCCCCTCAAGAGATCGCCAACCTAGTTACGTTCGTTGCCAGCCCACTGGCGTCGGCAATCAACGGTGCTTCGCTAAGGGTCGATGGGGGCATCGTGCCGACAATCGTCTGACAACAATTGTCTGACAACAATTGTCTGACAACAATTGTCTGACAACCATGGAATAGCAACATGAACACAAAGCGAACTGTATGAGCGACGATGATGACGCAATTGCGATCTCAAGTATTGACCCCGAGCAATTGCCGGTCGCAGAGAACGAACTGCATGGATGGACTCACTTTGCGGGATTGTATGCTGGCGAGCATGTTGCAGCGACCGAGTTTGTCATCGGAGCAACATTCGTCGCGTTAGGTGCATCCACGAAAGACATTCTGATCGGGCTATTGATCGGCAATATCCTTGCGATTCTAAGCTGGACGTTGATCACGACGCCAATCGCAGTCCAAACGCGGCTAAGTCTCTATACGTATCTGCATAAGATCGCTGGGGACTCAATGAGCGATCTCTACAACTGGGCCAACGTTCTGATCTTCACCGTCATCTCGGCGGCAATGATCACCGTTTCATGCACGGCCGTTCGGCTGCTGTTGAATATCCCGGCGCAATTGGAATGGTACCCCAGCGACGGACTATTCATCGCGGTTGTTGTTGCCGTGGGGATGATCGTCGTGCTAGTTGCGATGTATGGATTTAATGCCGTTGCTGAATTTTCAGGTCTCTGCGGTCCCTGGTTGGTTGTGATGTTCGTCAGCGGCGCATTGGTGTTGTTCCCAGCGCTCGCCGACGCAGTCCTTGGCAGCACTCAACTAACCGGGTTTGCCGACTTCATCGCGATCGGCGATCAATCGATTTGGACCGGGATTAATAGTGAAGGGCAACCCGGCATTGGATTGTTGGAAGTCATCGGGTTCGCTTGGGCAGCCAATACGATCACCCACTTTGGATTGATTGACATGGCACTCCTGCGTTACGCAAAGAAGAGCGTCTATGGACTTTGCACCAGTGCCGGCATGCTGTTTGGTCACTACATCGCCTGGATTGCTGCAGGGATCATGGGTGCAGGAACAGCGGTGCTTATGAAATCCACCATCGTCGAATTGGACCCCGGCGACGTTGCCTATCGTGCGCTGGGTTTGTCGGGATACGTGATCGTGATCATAGCGGGTTGGACGACCGCCAATGCGAACCTTTATCGCGCCGGTTTGGCAGCCCAGGCAATTTTCCACATGCACTCACGAAAGAAGGTCACCTTCACAGTGGGTGTCGTCACCGTCGCGATCGCGTGCTTCCCCTTCGTGTACAAACAAATTCTCCCGCTTCTTACCTACGCAGGTTTGATCGTGGTCCCAGTCGGTGGAATCGTGTTCGCCGAACATGTCATCTTTCCCCGCATCTCGTTGACGAGGTACTGGGCCAAGTACAAGGGTCTGACTCACAGCACTCCAGCGGTTGCGTCGTGGGTAGCTGGACTTGTATTTGGCTTCGGGCTGAACTACTTGCATGTGATGTCGTTCTTTTACCTATTCCTGCCAACCTGGGCATTTACCATCGTTTTCTACACGATGCTGGCGAGCCTTTATGGAGCCAGGGATAGCTATCCAGTCGAGGTGGCCGCCGAGCAAAAACGCAACGAGGCAATCCGAGAGTTCCAGCAGCAACGAGCGAGATTGCTGCAACGACCGATTTACGATGCCTCAGCAATGACGAATGTGCTGCGTGTCATAAAGTGGTTGGCCCTGGCAATCACACTAGTTCTGGCGTTGGTGGTGATGTTCGCTAGTCCGGACATGACAATCTACGAGCGTAATGCGTCGATTTTCTACGCGTGGGGCTTTGCCTTAACGATTACTTACTTCGTTTCCGCTTACTGGGTTTTGCAGCGAACGAAAAAACTGAACCAGGTAGCAATATGAATATCCCAATCTCGTTGAACAATAAAAACTTGGCGCAGCTTAGCGATGATATTGTTCGTCCCCACTACGATCGTAGTTGCGTCACGACCGGGATTGTCCACGTGGGAATTGGCGGATTCCATCGTTCTCACGAAGCGTTCTACACCGACTTGCTACTCGAATCGGGAGCTTCTTCCCAGTGGGGAATTTGTGGTGTAGGCCTGCGGGAGCCCGATCGGAAGATGGCGAAGATCCTGAAACAGCAGGATTACCTCTACACGCTAATCGTTAAGCATCCTGACGGTAGGATCGAAACGAAGGTGATCGGATCCATCATTGATTTCATGATGGGATGTGATGATCCACAATCCGTCATCGATCGAATGGCTCATCCCGACACCAAGATTGTTTCGTTAACGATCACCGAAGGAGGATACAACATCGACGCCGAAACAGGTGACTTCGATGCATCGAATCCTGACGTACAGCATGACGTTCAAAACGCAACTCAACCTCGCTTGGTCTTTGGCTTTCTGACTGAAGCACTCCGAAAACGCCGCGACCAAGGTCTTGAAGCATTCACCATTCAGTCCTGTGACAACATTCAACATAACGGCGATCTGACTCGCAAAATGGTGCTCGGTTTTGCGAAACTGCAGGACAAGGACCTAGCGAACTGGATTGAACGTGAAGTCTCTTTTCCCAATGCGATGGTCGATCGGATCACTCCTGTGACCACTCAATCGGACATTGATTTCTTGCGTTCCGAGTTTGACTTGGATGACCAATGGCCGGTGGTTTGCGAACCGTTTTGCCAATGGGTGATCGAAGACAAGTTTTCGGCAGGTCGACCTGAATGGCAAGACGTAGGCGCCCAATTTGTGGGGGACGTAAAACCTTATGAAGAGATGAAACTGCGGCTACTTAACGCTGGTCACTCGGTACTGGGGATTCTTGGTAGCGTGTTCGGCTACCAAACGATTGACGAATGCGTGCATGACGATCTGTTTCGCGAGTTTCTAAAACAGTTTTACGATCGTGAAGCTGCCCCAGTCCTCGATGCAGTCGAAGGAATCGATCTGGACCAATACAAAGCAACTCTGATCGAACGATTTGGCAATCCGAACATCAGAGACAATCTCGCCCGCATCTGCCTTGGCAGCTCGAGTAAGTTGCCTGTCTTCTTGATGCCCACCATTCGGAAGAACCTTTCAAGTGGCGGGAGCATTCAGTTGGCTACGCTTGTGATCGCTGCTTGGTGCTACTACAGCGACCGTCACGCCGATCGTCACGGGAATTCACTCGAAGTCACGGACGAACTGAAAGACAGCTTGCACGAAGCAGCCAAAGCGACCGACCAAGACCGGCTGTCATTCCTGAAAGTAAAATCTGTGTTTGGTGACCTTGCGAACAACGAACGTTTCGCTGATACCTATTCCGAAATGATTCAACGGGTCTATCGTGAACCCGATGTTACCAAGCATATGCGATCTATTTTAGAAGGCTGAAGCAGTCGAATCGCAAATCGTTCACGGAGCCAGTTTCATGTCTCAAAAAATTTATTTGTTGATCAGAATCGCGTTACCGAAAACGGTATCGGTCACGATATCACTTACTACGCCGAGACTCGTTACTCTGCCAACAAGTACGGCCCGACATGCTTCTAGCCCCAATGTGCAACCGTAGCACTTTGTCTTTGTGTCATCCCATAAAGCAAATGAGTGAATCGGGAATGCACCGATCTAGACACTGAAAACTCTTAACGTGTCTTGGATCAAGAGCAAGGCGATGGTCGATACGCGTCCAAAGCGTTGAAGTAACAGATGGATAGCGGCGCAAATGATTCATTAACATCCACCGACGCGAATCGAACGACAGGCAGCACGGGTTAGACAAGCAACTTTATCTTGATGTTGGTCAATTCTTGCTGGGAGTCGCAACCTTGGGCATCGACGCGACGTCAACGGAAGGTGTTGATTTCGATTCACTTGATGAAGAGCTCGAACTACAAACGAAAGGTTACCTATGAAAGTTGGAATTGTCGGAAGCGGATTCGTCGGATCTACCGCCGCGTACGCGCTGGTCATGCAAGGAATCGGTCGAGAGATCGTGATGGTAGACTTGGATTCCGCTAGGTCGGCTGCGGAAGCCGATGACATATCGCACGCAGTTCCTTTTTCGAACCCGCTAACGTTGTTACCGGGCGAATACGCTGACTTGGTTGGCAGCCGAGTCGTGATCGTTGCTGCCGGCGCCAATCAAGTGCCTGGTGAAACAAGACTAGAACTACTGCAAAGAAACGCGGATGTATTTCGTGAAGTGATTCCTAAAATAATCGAGCATGCTCCCGGTGCCATCTTGCTGATTGCGACCAATCCGGTCGACATCATGACTCATATGGCAGGCGAGTTTGCGACTGCTTGTGGGATGCCACTTCATCGAGTTATCGGTGCGGGAACGATGCTCGACACCGCCCGTTTCCGCACTCTGCTTGGCCAACACTACGGAATCGACTCGCAACATGTGCATGGTTACGTTGTCGGCGAACACGGTGATTCCGAAGTGCTAACGTGGTCTCATGTAACGATCGCAGGCATGTCGCTTGAAGAGTTCGGTAAGGTACGCGGCGTGAAGTTAGATGACGATTCTCGCTCGAAGATAGACCAACAAGTGCGGGGAGCGGCCTATCGTATTATCGAAGGCAAGGGCGCAACCTACTACGGAATCGGTGGTGCTATTGCCAAGATAGTCGACGTGATTTTGCACGACCAACGTTCCATTTTGACGATCTGCTCGCGTATCGAAAAAATGGAAGGGCTGCCCGACGTCACCATCTCAATGCCGCACCTGATCGGTGGCGATGGCGTGATTGCCCCTATCCCGTTGAACCTGGACCAAACTGAGCAACGTGCCCTGCAAGCAAGTGCTCAAATCATTCGTCAGGCAACGCAATCACTTGATCTTTCAGAAAACTAATAAACTAGTCTGTGCAGAATCAAAGGCCTGGTTTAATTGATGAACAGAAAAGCCCTGCACGGCTGACGCCCATGCACAACTGATCTCACGAGGACAACTGATCTCACAAAGACAATATTGTTTGAATTCGCACAACTAGCCGTGTCACCAGAGTAGAATCTATGGCAATAACGAACGCAAACAACGTAGTTCGTCAACCGATGCGAGCAACGTAGCTTTCATCGAATGTGGATTCTGGTGATTCAAGACGACTATTCTTCAGCCAGATGCATCGAAACGAAGTGATCATCTTTGCACTATCTTCCAGTCCTATCTACTAGGATTGCGAAGCCGGATGAACTTAAAAGGTTTGTGAGGACTTATGAAATTTCTCTGAATTTGAGTTCGGCACTGTCTCTTTGCCGATTAGTGCGGTGAGCCTTCAACTTAGCAAATGGGTTGGAATCGGCAGGTGCTATTCTAGTCGCAGTTTGACTTACCGGTGCATCGACTCGTTTTCGGTGTCATTTTCGCATTGCAGTCGCCGACGGCACCGCCTCGAGATCCATCGCAAGGTATTTCGGCTTACCGCACGAGTTCGAATCCAACTCCTGCACAAAAGAGTCTAGTTGCCAACGCCATGAGACGATCATTCCGTTGAACAACGACAAGAATTTGTGTTTCTGCTAAGCGCCCGGACGTTCTTCCCATCGAATTTGGTTTCGCTGATCATTAGACTACAAGACCAACGTCTTCCAGTATTATCCTCGAATTGCGTAGATGGCGAAGAAAAGAACCCAACCTAGTAGCTCCGCTAGCCGATCTCGATCCGGCGATGCATCTTTATGTCAGCTCGGCTTTGGCGATCATCTCGATGAGTTTGGCATCGGTTGCATTTGCATCGACACTACTTCGTTGCTAATTCGGGACTCAAATTCCTCGTTCTTAGGATTGCTTCAATTGCAGGCGGTCGATGTAATCGGATCCCCATTCCTAAAGCTATTGCAACAGGATGACCGGCAACAATTTGCAAATGATATGCAGGTAGTTTGTAGGGTCCAAGGATCGAGCATAACTCGTGACTATTCGGTCACTCGGAAAGATGGAACCACGGCTTCGATGCAGTTTACGTTCGTTTACGGTCCGCTTGCAAAGAACGATTCCGATACGGTATCCGCGACGGTGACAGACGTTACGGCTCAACGACGAGCCGAAGCGCAACTCGCCCTTTCAAAGGAGCGATTTGAGTTAGCCCAACAACACACAAAGATGGGAAGCTGGGAATTAGTATTGGGCGAAGCCAGGGGCTGGTGGTCAAAAGAACTTTACGAGTTGCATCGAATGACTCCGACTGCCCAAGCACCTTCCGTCAAGGATTTCATGTTGCGGATCCATCCCGAGGACCGCGAGTACGTGGCTGAAATTGTAAAATCCATCGAAGAGCCAAACGTAACTCTGACGTTCACCTACCGAAGCGATCCGAGCCTTGGCCCGATAAGAGTCTTTGCTTCTTGCGTCGACATCACCATTAGAGACGGAAAGCAAGTCTTAAATGGAACCACGCAAGACATTACCGAACGCCAACAACTGATCGAGGCACTTCAACGCAGCGAACACCAGTATCGACGACTGCTCGAAACGGCGGGTGAAGGCTTCTGCTACGTCAGCTCAGATGGTGTGTTTACCGGGGCAAATGAGGCGGCTGCAAACATGCTTGGCTACACCACCGAAGAATTAATTGGCAAGAACATCTACGATATGCATTCGATAGAATCGCCCAAGACCACTAGCGAAATCCTGAGTCGACGGGCTCGCGGAATTGGGGATGTTTATGAGCGCAAGCTAAAGCATCGAGACGGTCACGACGTCTGGGTTCTGGTCTCATCGACACCAACGCATGACGACAATGGTGTCTTTGAAGGAGTCAGGGCGACGCTCATCGACATCACCGATCGCAAAAAACTTGAAGCGATTGCAAAGAATTCGGCTGTTGCGAATGCAAGGCTCGAAATGTTAACGCGACGCGAGAAAGACGTTCTCAAACATGTGGTTGCGGGTCGCATGAACAAGGTAATCGCTAAGAAACTCGACCTCAGCGAGAAGTCAGTCGAACGCCATCGCTCTAACCTTATGAAGAAACTTCATGTCCAAAGCGTCGCCGAGCTTGTCCGCATTTCAGTCATCGCAGAAGCATGGACGAAGGATGACCGGCCGTTCTAATCAATAGAACGGTGACCGCAAGCTTAAATCCCCCGACGCTACACTTGCGGACTGCAGTAGTAGATTTACCGGTTCCTTCGACGTTAAATCAGGCAGGCTCGGTCGGCATGCATGCACCTACCCCGAAGTGCCCCAATGGATAACGCATGTTACCGACCGAGCCCTGCCTACTACCCTGAAAGAACTATCGGACACTAAGTTGGTTCCTTCCAACGCGTTTCAGCAAAATAAGGGGTATCCCTCACTTGCTGGTTCCCCGCCACCACATGGTTGCCTTCTACAACCGGAACCGTCAAGTAAGCAGGATTTTCCTAGCCATATGAGTTTCATGCACGACTTTGTTGTCCATTTCCGCGTGATGCGATCAAGAAGACATTTGTTTAATTCCAGCTAGTTCACTGCTGGCCATCTAAATCAGTGCAACCTGCAAAGCCAATAGAGCCAAGATGATCGATACCAGTCGCACTGGCCCCAAGACAATGTCTTCTACGTCGCTACCGAGACACGTGCCATCAATGGCCGGAGATCGCCGTTCGTGCTGCAAATGATCTGCTAGCGATGGTTTGCTTGGTGACTCACGCTAAGAGTTCTTACCTAGTATTTATCCCAAGCTCTCTTGCATACCTGATTCGATAACGTTTTCCGCGAAGCTTTGGTAGGCCGCGCCAACCTGTTCGGCCATTGGATCAGGCCAAGCGAAAAATTGCTTTTGATCGATGGCATCGAATACCGATTCGGCGACCAACGTTGGTGATGCGGCTGCATCGCCGAAACCTGCGCTCGCTCCCATGTCCGTCTGAATCGGTCCAGGGTGAACGCTGACAATATGCGTGCCTTGGTCCCTCAATGATTCTCGAAGCGCCTGAGTGATGGAATAGCTAGCAGCTTTCGACGCACAATAGGTTGCGAACTCAGGAAACGTTGTCAGCGAGGCGACACTGTTGAGTTGCGCCAATGTGCCTCCACCGTTCGCTTTCAAGACAGGCGCGAATGCTTTTGCGACTCGCAACAATCCAAATACGTTGGCGTTGAGTTCAAACTGCAACGCTTCAATCGCATCATCCGAAACAGCTGATGCTGTCCTCATTACCCCAGCATTGTTGATTACGATGTCCACATCGGATGCTGTGTCTGCCGCAGCGACGATGGAAGCGGGGTCATCTAAATCAAGATGAACGGGGACAACTTTATTACCATGTTCAGACACTAGAGGTTTGGCACTCTCGACGTCCCGCACTGCAGCGTAGACTTTCGTCGCACCACGTTGGATCGCTTCTTCGAGAATAGCTTTTCCAATTCCACGATTTGCACCAGTAACTAGTACTGACTTGCCCTTAAGATCACTTGTCATCTTTTTAACTTTCATTGATTCAGCGTTTGATTAATGGATACAACACCGGCAACGCGACAGCGCGGTGTCCTATTTCTATTGCCACCGGCTTCGACCATTCAACTTGCGGAGCGAGACTCAGCTTGCCAAACGTTCTTCTCAAATGGTTCATCGAGCGGCGTCTGCGCAATATGATTTGTGTAATTGGAAAGCACCTTGAAGGCGGTTCCAACAATCACATCGAAAACGGTTTGCTTCGAGTAGCCGGCCTGGAGCAGTTGGTCGATATCACTTTCATCGATCCAGCCACGTTGAAGATTCATCTTCTCGGCAAAGACGCGGAGAGCCTCAAGCTTTGGATCGTCAATTGACGTGCCGTCTCGGAGTGCCTCGATGACGTCATCGGGTACCTTCGCTGTTTGCATGATAGAAGTGTGAGCAGCCATGCAATACTCGCAACCGTTCAGACGATTGTTAGTCATTGCGATCACCTGACGTTCGGTTTCACTTAGGTTCGTTTTGCCGAAGATTGCTCCTACCTGCTTATAGGCTTCCAGCAATGATGGTGACTCCGCCATCACAGCATGCAAGTTCGGGACGAACCCGTAGTTTTTCTTGCTGTCAGCCAACATGGCCCCGCTATCACCAGCGTTCTCAATGGTATGGACGGTAAAGTCTGTCATCGTTGCTTCCCCTTCTTGCCAAATTGTCATGACCATTCGGTCGAACTTGCTGCGAGTATCGAACTAGGAATACCTGTTACCCTTCACGGTCCGCCAATGTCATCGGTCATGCAAGCCAACGTTTTCACCTGTTGCATTTACCTGCTGCACTTCCGCGACATCAGTAGCAACAGTGTCGCAATCTATGTGCCAACGATCGCGTAGAGCTTGAGTAATGCATTTCCGCCAAAGTAAGCGATTGATCCGGTCAGCCGTCTTCCTCCCTAGCTGTGATTCAAAGGTTAAGAACACTTTTTGATCAGCCCAGCAGCTTTGTGCCTAAGAAGCTACTTTTACGACGAGTTTTCCAAAGTTCTTACCATCGAGCAAACCCATGAACGCCGTTGGTGCGTTCTCGAGACCGTCGACGACATCTTCCATGAACTTCACTTTGCCTTGTTCAACCCACGGTTTCATTTCGGACAAGAATTCATCGTAGCGCGGCCCATAGTCATCGAAGATGATGAACCCTTGCGCCTTGATTCGTTTTATCAGAAACGTTTGCATCAACATCGGCAGTCGATCCGGGCCCTCGGGCAAGCCGGTGTCGTTGTAATGGGCGATCATTCCACAGATGGGAATTCGTGCCTTTGTGTTTAACAGCGGAAGTACAGCATCGAAAACTTTGCCACCAACACTTTCGAAGTAGACATCGATTCCTTGCGGACACGCGGTAGTCAACTGCTGAGCAAAATCCGAGGCATAGTGATCCAGACACTCATCAAAACCAAACGTCTCAACTCCAGCCTTGCATTTTTCCGGGCCTCCCGCGACCGCCACGACCCGACATCCTTTCAATTTGGCAATCTGCCCCACCACCGAACCCACCGCTCCGGTAGCAGCCGCAACCACGACTGTTTCTCCTTCTGCAGGTTGACCGATATCAAGTAGTCCCATGTATGCGGTGAAACCGGGCATCCCCAATACCCCCAGCGACCTCGATGGATGTTCCAGATCTCGCCCCAGTGGCATCAAACCAGTGCCATCAGACAGAGCGTATTCTTGCCAACCGCTGTTTGCTAAGACCCAATCACCCTCCTGATAGTCTGGATGCATTGACTGCTCAACCTGACAAACTGTTCCACCCACCATGACTTCGCCAATCGAAACCGGCGCCGCGTAAGACGGCTTGTCGCTCATCCGCCCTCGCATGTAGGGATCGAGGGAGAGGTAAACCGTTCGCAGTAACAAGTTACCCTGAGTCAATTCAGGTAGTTCTGTCTCTTCAAGGCGGAAATTATCGGACTTGGGTGCACCATGCGGCCGAGAGTTTAGAACGATACGACGGTTGACTGTATTTGATTGAGACATGATCTTTCGCTAGGCAAATGAATAGATTTGACAACAACCACCAGTTGCAAAGCTCATGCCGTTTCTAGCGCAAGTACTTGTTCGTTCGAAATTGCCCGGGCGAATCAAGCAGGAATTGGAGGTCCGTTTGTCACCACCGATTCAAATCGTACCCCTATGAAACCGGCTTAATTCCAAGGGTTTCTACAATAATGGCGTACAGTGCTGGTACCACATAAAGCGTCAGTAGCGTGGCAACGATCAAACCGCAAATCATTAGCCACGCCATGCCTTCCCACAGCGGGCCACCGGACAACGCCAAAGGCAGTAACCCACCTACGGTAGTCGCAGTGGTCAAGAAGATCGGCAACATCCGTTGCTTTCCCGCCGCAACCAAACACTCACGAAACTCTTGCCGCGTCAGCCCGACAATTGGGCCATCTGCACTGTTGGATTCAACAAGTAGTTCGCGTTTTTGCAGGACGAGGATATCTGCAAATTCAATGAAGATAATTCCGGTGTTTAGAACAATACCAAACAGAGAAAGCAAACCGAGTTGAGGCATGAATCCGAGAGGGTTATCGGTCAACCAGAGTCCAAACCAAGCCCCAATCACCGCCAATGGAAGCGTGGTCAAAATCACCAGCGTCTTTGACCAACCGTTGTACTGGATGACTAAAATTAAGACGATCGACAAAAGCGAGACACCAAACGAGAGCATCATTTGAGATGCAGAATCTTGGCTCTCTTCTAATGAGCCGCCGATTTCGATGCTATAGCCCACAGGAAGCGACTCACGTAGCTTTTTCATCCGTTCCGACTTCCAAATCCGCAACACCACGTCGTTCCCCGACACACCGTCTTCGACTTCGGCGGATACTTCTATCGTACGGTTTTGACTGCGTCGTTCGATCTTTCCCGGTTGCCAAGTTGGCTGCACTCGCGCGAACGAATTGAGCGGCAACTTGCCATTGCTTCCCTCGACATACGCTGCACCAAGACCAGACAAATCACGCCGATCCTCCGGTCGCAAGCGGAAGTAAACCGGGACCACGTGATCTCGTTGCCGAAACTCGGTCAGTTGTAGTCCCGAGAAATAAGCACTGAGCGTGTCAGCCACCGCAGCATTGGTAACACCTGAGAGATTCGCTTTCTCTTCGTCGACATCAATGTCTAATTGAAAACTGTCGATACCCCATGAATCGGCGATATCCCAAGTTCCAGGCTCATCGCGCAACATCAACTTAATCTCATCTGCGATTCGCCGCATTTGCGCAATATCCGCGAACCCATCGCCTGAAACACGCAGCTCGACCGGATTCGCAGGCGGCCCCATCTGGGACCTTTTGGTCGTCACTCGGGCACCAGCAATGGGTCGGATACCTCGCACTTGATCGCCCACATCGACGGCGTGCCGCAAATCGGCAATCATCGATTCAGTCCAACCACTATGGCTCGTTCGAACCAAGATTTCCGCTGTATTGGGTGCGGCCGGCATGGGGCTTACCGAAAGCGACCATCGCGATCCACCTTGAGCCGTCATGCTTCGCATTGCCCGCAACCGTTCGACTTGGTTCCCTTCGGGATCCGTCCAAGGACTCAGTTTCTTGATTGCATCTTCAACCTGTCGCACGATGGCATCAGTTTGCTGAATCGTTGATGTCTCGGGAAGCCTGACATTGACATAAAACTGGTCACGTCGATCCATTGGAAAGAATTCGCTACTGACTCGAAGCTGCATCGTCGCCAACAACAAAGCAATGCTCCCTGCGACCACTCCCCACTTGAACTTGAGTGCAAGATGAGCGGTTACATCATAGAACGCTAGAATCACATTGCCATCGGTAGGCGCGGATGTCTTGGTAGTCTTGTTTGTCCGCTGTGACCGCCAAGTACGCCATCGATGACGCCCTTTTTCAAATGCATAGTTGAGCCAAGGAAGTGGAGCGTTAGGGAGGTCTGGATTCTCAGGTGCTCGAATGATCGCCGCAGCCAATACCACACAGATGGTCATTGCGAAGAACCAGCTCAACAGCAACGTCACCGATAGCGTCACCGGCAAACTGTAGACATATTCCGCTGCACCACCCTGCAGTGCAAAGAGCATCGGCAAGAACGCTGCAACCGTAGTTAAAGTGCCAGTCAACATTGGAAACATCAACGTCTTGGCACCCTCGACTGCTGCTTTGGGTGGCGACATTCCCTGCAAGATATTGGAACGAGTTTGATCACACACTTGAACAGCATTGTCGACTAGCAAGCCGAGAGCGATGATGATCGACGCGAGTGATATTTGTTCCAATTCAACGCCGAACATGCGGATGACTGCGATAGACCCGAGCACCACAAACGGAATATTGGCCGCCATGACAAGCGAGGTCCGCAAGCCAACAAACAAGTAGACGACCACCACAACAATCACGATTGCGGAAATAACATTTCCGATCACTTCGTCAATCTTAGCACTCACGTTGTCCGATGCTTGCGATACCGGAAGCACAGATAGATCTCGCGGAAGCGATTGATCGACTTGCACCATTCGGTCGACGCGAGCCATCGCCGACTCGCATACGTTGATGATGTTGCCGCCTGATTTCATCGTCAAACCTAACATCACCGCGGGAAACGTGCCTTTCGGGTCAGTAAATCGGCAGATCACTTGCGGGGGATCAACATAGTCTCGCTTCACCGTCAAACCGATGTCGGCCAAGCTGACTTGATTATACGATTGGCCACTGCGGACGCCGGCGACACTTACCGATTCGATCTCGCTCATCGCATCGAATTCGCCACCTGGTTTGACGTTAAATTTGCCGTTGGACGTATCGATACTACCGCCGGATGAAACGATGTTGCGATCAGCAACCATGCGTTTCAACTCACTGGTCGTTAAGTTGATTTGGGCCCACGATCCAAGATCGGTCTCAATGTAAATCGCTTCATCTTGGACGCCGTACTTGTCCACTTTGGCAACACCCGGCAACAACCGCACAGCATCCCGCACTTGGTCCGCATAGATTTCCAACTCACGCGGAGAATAGCGATTGCGATCATCGATCTGCGTTTCGCCGTCGAGTGGTTGTTGATAGACACCAAGCAATAGAATTGTTGTGTCTCCAAATTCGTCGTTGACGATTGGGTGCACATTGTCGGCTGGCATGGGAACTAAGTCCACTTTGGCGCGAACTTTGTCCCAAACTTGTTGAATGTCACGAGGCAGAATGTCGTCGGTCAAATTGACATAGATCACCGACTGGCCGTTGGTTGTCTCAGACTTGAGGTAGTCGATCTCCGCGATCTTATCGAGTTCCTCCTCTAGTTTGTCCGTAACAAGCTCTTCCACTTGGACCGTTGGCGTCCCCGGCCACTGCGTCGAAACAACACAGGTGCGAATAGTGAAATTGGGGTCTTCACGACGCGGCATGTTAAAAAATGTGTAGAGGCCCCATGCGGTCCAAAGGCCGACGAAGGTGTAGACGATTGGGCGATGCTTGATCGCTATTTCGGAAAGGTTCACAGAGCCGTCTCCGATGGTGCGATGACATTGATCGGCTCACCGTCGATGAGGTAATGCACGCCCGCTGTGATAAGTCGAGCCCCTTCCAAGCTATTGTCTGATTGCTCGGCATCTTCACTAAGTTCGATCAACTGCAAACTTGATGGCGTAGCAGTCTGTCCTTTGTTTACAACCTTAACCGGAACCCGCGCTGCAATCGTTTGCCCACCGGACTCTCGCACAACGAACACTGACGCCCCGTCGGCCTGTCGCGAGATCGCATCCATCGGAACGTAGTAACCTTCCACCGAATCGGTCGCGGAAAGATCCACTTTCACGATATCGCCAGGCCGAAGCATCCAACTGTTAGCGGCGTCCAGAAAGACGGTTTTTCCATTCCATTGTTCAGGGGTCCCATCCGCTACGCGAAGCTTCCCGACAACAAGATCACGAGACGCATCGAACTCGGGGTCGTTAACTTTGACCTCTTGGAACACCGTTCGGCCGAGATACGGCACCTTCAACGGTGAAGGCTCAACGCGCAGCTTACGCACTTCAACGACATGGTCAGCGGGCGAGTGACCTTGAATCGTTGTGTTGGTGATCTGCCATAGGTAAGCACCTTCGGAGTCGTACAAGATGGACGACTCTTCCGCGAATAACCCACCGTTTTCGGCACCCGGCAAGAACTTCAAATCGAGACGCCACACATCGGACGTGGTTGCGGCTTGGACACCCGCGCTATCAGAAAGCTTTCGATTGAAAAGCAATAACGTAAGAGTAAATGTTCGCGTGAGGGGATCAGCGACGGGATCGATTTGATGCAGTACCGCTTCATGCACTGTGCTCGAACCGTCAGGCATGGACACATGAATTGGAAATCTATCCATCCGTTGCATTTGGCGAGATTTGTCGGCGGAGATTTCAACCTCGATCTTAATGGGATCCATCATCTGAAGCGTGGCAACGGACTGACCCGCTGTGACAATACTGCCGGGCACAACCGAAGTGCCCGCAATCTGTCCGCGAAAGGACGAGTAGAGCGTACAGTCCTCTAAGTCTCGCTGGGCGTCTCGAAGACTTTGCTTCGCTTGCAGGATGGCATTCTTCAACGCTTCAATCTCGGCCTTCTTAGACGTCTCGGATGCAAGCACTTGCTTAACTTCAGCAACGGCATTCCGATAGGCAGAAGTCTTCTCATCAAACTCGCTTTGCGACACAGCGTTTTGCTGCTTCAGCGTTTGACTGCGATCGAGTTCCGTTTTTGCTAGCTCCGCCCTCGCCGCTGCCGCCTCAATTTGTGCCGGGATACTTTCATCAAGTTCCGTCTGAGCTACCACAAGGTTTTGTTCGGCACGTTTCACTTCTGACTTCGCTCGCGAAACCTGCAACGAATACCGTTCACTTTCAAGCCGAGCAACGGGCGTACCTTCCACGATACGATTGCCGTCTGAATCATAGATACGACCATCAATCTCTGTGTTCAGGTCGGCGACAAACTCGACACGTCCGGAAACTTCAAACCCGATCTCCTCGGTCTGCCAAGCTCCCACGGAGGCGGCGATAAGCGGGGCATCGGGCGGATGCTGTTTTGTCAGCACCATCGTTTTCACCGGCCTAGGGCTCTTTTCGAATACCACTTCCTTGGAACGGCCGCATCCTGCCAATGCGATGCAGACGATCGCATTGAGGAATAAAAATCGTTGAAACAATTGGATCATAGCAACTGGTTTTTCAGAAACGTCTTGGATGGAAGGCAAGTGAGTATCACCCAGGACGTCTTGCTGCGTAAGTGCTTCCCAGGATTCTGGAACGACTCTATCTCGGATTCGTCAGGCAAGCATCCGCACTGGTGTCTGTCGAGCCGATTGGATGGACTACCGGAGTGCTAAGCGTTGACATCGACCACGACACGTCCTTTCACTTGACCTTCCAAGATCTTGGCCCCCAACTCGGGCAAATCGGACAGCGTCGCCGGATGAATCATTCCTTCGAGTTTTTTCGTTGGCAAGTCGCTGGCAATACGTTGCCAGGCTGCCAATCGGTTTTCGTAAGGTTGCATCACGCTATCGATCCCCAACAAATTCACTCCGCGAAGCAAGAACGGAATCACGCTTGCCGGAAGTTTGGCTCCTCCCGCGAGGCCAACAGCGGCGACTGAACCACCGTATTTCATCTGACCCAGCACTCGTGCGAGCATTTCGCCACCGACCGCATCGACGCACCCCGCCCACGTTTCCGATTCGAGCGGTCGCTTTACGACCGTATCGATATCACTGCGAGCCACAATGCGACTCGCGCCCAGCGATGTTAGGTATGGCTCGGTTTCCGGTCGGCCGGTCACCGCAGCAACTTGGTATCCGAGATTTCCAAGAACCGCCGTCGCAATTGAACCGACACCGCCACCAGCCCCCGTGACCAGCACTTCACCTTGATCCGGATGAAGGCCGTGTTCTTCCAACGCGATGATCGCAAGCATCGCAGCAAACCCGGCGGTACCGACCGCCATGGCCTGCTTTGTTGTTAATAGTTCGGGCAATGGCACGAGCCAGTCGGCATTCACGCGAGCCAGTTGGGAAAAACCGCCCCAATGGATTTCGCCCACTCGCCATCCGGTCAACACAACCTTGTCACCCGGTTGATAGCGTGAATCGTCACTCTTTTCGACGGTTCCGGCAAAATCGATTCCGGGCACGTGAGGATAACTGCGGACAAGCCCGTTGTTGGGCTGTAAGCACAACCCGTCTTTGTAGTTCACCGTCGTGTACTCAACCGCAACTGTCACGTCACCCTCAGGCAACTGGTCCTCGGTGAGCTGAGTTACCACAGCCGAGACTTCGGAATCGTTGCTCTTATCAACAACCAGGGCGTTAAAAGTCATAGTATCTTTCGTGTATTAAAGGTGGCTCGAGGAAGTTACAGATTTGCCAGAGTAAGAGTCTAGATTGGCGGCGCAGGCGCACAGCGTAAGCAGATTTGACCGCCAATAGCCCAGCATCGCCGATACGAACGATTCGCGAGGAAACCATAGCGGTGGTCATTCTCAATGAACAAGCGTCTTTCCACAGCGACTTTCAACAGCATGGCTCAACAAGAAAGCATCCTGAAAAACTAGTTTTGGCATCGCCTAAAGAAACGCATTTTTCCCGGGCAATGTATCTCGACCACATGATGTATCTCGACCTCGACGTACTAACAGAACTCGTGGACTAACAAAACTCGTGCCATGGTTGGAAGAAGCCGAGACCGACACCCCAACAAGCTTCCTACGGCGGTGGTTTTTCCTAGGTGTCTGTTATTCGGTGCCTGTTAATAGTTGGCAGAGAAGCCAGCGAGGTGAATGACAACTGTGATCACAGGCAGACCAATTTCACGAATTGCGTGCTTGATTACTTGGTTGACGAACTCAGTCGTAATCCGTGCGGAAGCAATGCGCGTATATGGGCAACTGGGTGCGCAACTCTCGCTTAGCTGACTGCGGTGCTCGCGAGAGCGAAAAAACGCCCCGAAATTTCTGGAAAGAATGACACATTTAGACTAAAAATCAGGTGAATGGCATGTCTTTCGCTATATGGCATGTCTTTCGCTATTTCGCTAACCGAGTCGGTATCAACCGAGTCGGTATCCGAGCTTGAGAGTATTCAGTCCTATCTTCCTATCGAAGGCCCACACCTAAGGAACAACGATGGCACGAGCATTAGTGACCGGTGCAACGGGCTTTATTGGATCTCATCTTGTACGAGACCTCACTCGACGCGGTTGCGAAGTGACGTGCCTTGTGCGCAAGTCTTCCAACCTAAGTTCACTGAACGAATACCGTCCACGCTTTGTGATCGGCGACATCATGGACATCGACGCTGTCCAGCAGGCGATGGAAGGGGCCGATATCGTTTACAACCTAGCCGGCGTAACGAAAGCTTTGCGAGAGAGTGACTTTGCGGAAACGAATGTCACCGGCGCGCGTAATGTCGCGGCTTGTTGCTCGAAAGCACCAAACGATCCGGTTCTCGTTCATGTTTCTTCACTTGCGGCGGCCGGTCCGTCGACCTGTCAGCGTCCTCGCGTGGAAACCGATGCTGCTAATCCCGTGTCACGATACGGGAAAAGCAAACGAGCTGGAGAGTTGGCAGTCATCGAATTCGCTTCGAAGATCCCGATTTCGATTGTTCGACCGCCCATTGTATTAGGGGAAGGGGACCGTGACGGATTTGAAATGTTCAAGGGCATCGCTAACTGGGGCGTGCACTTGGCGCCCAGCTTGGATGATGACCGGGTGTCGGTCATTCACGCAGATGATCTGTCCAACGCACTTGTTCAAGTTGGCATGCGCGGACGCCGCGTGAATCAATCGCCCAACGATTCAGCAGGGATCTATTTTGCATCGAGTGGTGAAGACCCGACGTATGCCGAACTTGGCCGGATGATTGGTAAGGCGCTAGGCCGAGACCATACCTGGGTGGTGCATGCTCCCAAATCTGCGGTTTGGGGCATCGCCGCCATCAACGAACTTGTTTCCCAAGTTTGCCGTCGCCCCCACATTCTGAACCTCGACAAAGCGCGAGAGGCAACTGCTGGTTCGTGGACTTGCTCGTCGGATGCGCTTCAACACGATGTCGGCTTCGCTGCTGATCGACCGCTGTTCCAACGGCTGGTTCAAACCGGGGAATGGTACCGAGAGCAAGGCTGGTTAAGTGGACATCGCCAACGGCGCCCCGCATTCGAGAGCCGGCACACTTCGGTGTCGTGACCATCTTACGACAAGCACGACACCGATTCGACTTGCTTATCCAGCATCACCTGGCAAGCTCGGCTTCGCGCTGTGGGTCTAGCTTGTCAGCATCGAAGAATTCGATCTTGCCAGACTTCACGTCATACAGGGCACCGATCACCTTGACGTGCCCCTCACGAACCGCGTTGCCGATCACGGAGCTTCGCTTCAAGATCTCGTCCACCGTATGAAGGACGTTCAACTTAGCAACGTCGTCGACGATCACTTCGAATTCCTCAGCCGAAAGATGATCTGTTGATCCCGCTGGCATGCTTGGCACGCTTGGCTTGATCTCATCAACGATCGATTGAAGGTGCTCGCACCCGGTCACGGCTTGAGCGTCTAGTTCATCGACGACTAGCTTGACCGATGATGTTACCGCACCGCATCGAGTATGGCCAAGAACTACGACCGTCTTCACACCGGACACGCCAACCGCATATTCCAGACTACCCAATGACTTTGTACCAATCACGTTCCCGGCAACGCGGACACTGAAGATGTCGCCCACGCCCAAGTCAAAGACCAATTCGGCGGGAACTCGAGAGTCAATGCAACTGAGAATAGCCGCTAAAGGACTTTGCCCATCAGCGGTCGCGTAGACCTGACTTCCAAGGTCACGGTTCAATCGCTTTCCGCTCGTGAATCGCCGGTTGCCTTCGCGAAGAATTTCCACCACTTGCTCGGCGGTGAGTTGCCCTTGCAGCTCGCGAGTCGCATGATCAGCGAACTGAACTTCATCTTCTAATTGGTACTTCGACCTAAATCCACGAAGATTGACTGAGATGTTCCGAGCAGGCGCGACGTTGTCTTTGAAGTCGCGAATCAAACTCAGCACGTCTGGGTCTATGTAGTCAGAATGCGAAGCGTCGATGGAGAGGTTACTTCCCGGTTTTGCTTCACTTAACACACGGTCAATCGCAGCACGATTGAGAAAACTCACTTGACTAGTGAGTTCAATGTTGGTCACGTCGCCACCCATTCGCGTTTCGACAATTCGGCGAATCGGGCGTCTTAGATTGCTGTTCAAGATGAACAAGATGCTCACTCCCAAACCAATCAAGATTCCGATTAGTAGATCGGTAAAGACGATCGCTAAGACCGTGATGATGAAAGGCGTGAACTGATAGCGTCCCTCGTTCCACATCTGCTTAAAGATCTTAGGGCTCGCCAGCTTGAAACCGGTGACCAACAAAATCGCCGCCAAGGCGGACAAAGGGATCATGTTCATGTAGCGTGGGAGAACAGCAACACTGACGAGCAGCAACAGGCCGTGAAAGATCGCTGACATCTTGGTCTTGCTGCCGGCACCGACATTGACCGAACCACGCACGATGACGGAAGTCACTGGCAGGCCACCGATCAATCCGCAGACGAGGTTACCGCACCCCTGCGCGACGAGTTCGCGGCTAGGTGGCGACTTTCGCTTGGCGGTGTCGAGTTTGTCGACCGCTTCAAGATTCAACAGTGTTTCCAACGACGCCACCACTGCGATTGTAATCGCGGCAACGTAGACGGCTGGATTGCTCGCCGCGGTAAAGTCGGGAAGACGCAAAAAGCCAATGAATTCCGAGAAGCTTCCCGCCATCGGAATTTGCACTAAGTGAGATGCCTCGATCACCCATTGCCCGCCAAGGCTACGGAACCAAAGACTCAGGGCGACTCCCATGATGACCACCAAAAGCGGCGCCGGAACAAGCGATTTCTTAAGTGCGGGAACTCTATCCCAAAACATCAGCAGCGCTACGGAAAGCAGTCCAATCACCATCGCACCAACGTGAATCTCACCGGCAACGAGCGTGAAGAGTTCCGTGAGCGTGTTTTCACGGTCGGGCTGCTGGAAGGACATTTCGCCTTCCGGGTCAGTATCGTGACCAAAGATGTGAGGGATCTGCTTGAGTATCAGGATCACACCGATCGCGACCAGCAATCCTTTGATCACGCTAGAGGGGAAGAACGCCGATAGTGCTCCCCCCTTCGCTAGGCCAAATCCAATTTGGATGACACCCGCAATCGCGACCGCAAGCAAGAACGATTCGAAAGAACCCAGCAGTGCAATTTGCGAAGCGACGATGGCAGTGAGACCTGCTGCCGGACCGCTGACACTCGTGTGAGAACCGCTGACCGCTGCGACGACAAGGCCACCGACGATGCCGGAAACCAGCCCAGAGAACAAATCTGCTCCCGAGGCGAGTGCAATCCCGAGACACAGGGGAAGCGCAACGAGAAAGACGACCACACCAGAAAGGAGGTCGCGAAAAATAGTACTAGGAGAAAAAATGGAGGCAGGTTGAGTCATGAGGGCTCACTAACGGTGACAGCGACGGATGCAATGCAGACAACTTGACGGCACTTCCTTACGAACTTCGGCGCACCAATGAATCTTCGCGCACCAAACTGCTACGGACCGTCTCGGGTCACTAGCGTCAGGCACCTGACCTACCTGGGGTAAATCGAAGCAAAGAATCTTAGAAACGCGTTAAACAACGTTCAGACAAAAGAAGAACCAACGCGTGTTGGCTTAGCATCGCATCGGCGCAAGCGAGCCATTAGCAATTCGATGCCCATCAAAGACGCACGGTAGAGTCACCGCTCTAGGCTGAGTGGAAACGCGAAAGGCGGGACCACCCAAAGAAGCACTCAGTTTACCCGGAGCACGAACTTTTAATCGCCGCTGGGATTGGGCGAGCTTTTTCGTGGAACATGGAAAGACCTCTTGAACCTCCTCCGTTTCAACCGGTCGCGCGCTGCCAAACATTGACCGCGACGCTACCGCCGTGATTCCCAAACTTGGCAACGTCAACAACAACAGCATGATGAATGACATCATGCTGCTTGGACGCTTGAGTCGGAAAAGAGGGGTCTTTGTGTTCACTTGCAACATTGGCGAACTGGGAAGAGGGTGACATTCCTGCCATCAAAAATTGTAACATCGGTGTCAAATGGAACAAGATCAGATCGCCCCCGGACCCCGCATTGGTCACAAGTTACGCAAATAAAACTACAGGAAAATTGCGTGATTTTTTTACAAAACGGCGGCCCCTTGAGACCTATTTCTAGCTGACACAAACGAAGCCCAGCCATTGATCTATGTCAAGAACGTCCAGTGCATTCTTCCGGTGCATTCTCATTGGCCAATGCAATCCTGGGCTCGCGCATTAATCGGGACAGTCCCTTCGCGAGGACTTCACCATCCAACGCATGGCTGTGGCACATCGCTGCGGCGGTTGCTCAGTAGCGGTTGCTTGGTTGACGTGGCCAGCGCCCAGTTGACGTGGACAGTGTCCCGCCGAGGTAGGTAACCGCGGGGGCAGGTGGCCCGGGTGTGAGCATGCTGGGTGTGAGCATGCTGGGTGCGAGCATGCTGGGTGCAAGTATGCCGGGGACAGGTAATCGATGTTCGGTAGGTACGGCACACTCAATGGGCGAGTCAATGAACCGAGCACTTAAGTCCGCTGGACTTAAACGGTCGAGTTCTGCAAGATTCCTAGTGTGTCCTTACTGATCACGGTAGGCTTGACGAGTACTGCAAATCAAAAACATAGTCCCTTCCATTCATGCTTAGCATCGAAAACCTGATTCTGATCACCGGGATTCTGCTGCTGTTGGGCATTGCGTCGAACAAGTTTTCGGCGAGGTTGGGGGTCCCCGTTCTGTTCATCTTCTTGATCGTAGGCATGCTTGCCGGGTCAGAAGGCATCGGTGGAATCGAGTTCGAGAACTACTCGCTCGCTTACGGAATCGGGACGGTGGCATTGTGCCTGATCCTTTTCGATGGTGGCATCCGAACGCCCTACAAATCGATTCGATCCGCCTGGAAACCCGCAGGAGTCTTGGCGACCGTCGGCGTTTTCATTACAGCGCTCATCACAGGCCTAGCCGCTTCTTGGATCCTCGGAATATCGGCGTGGCAAGGCTTATTGCTGGGCAGCATCGTTGGATCGACCGACGCATCAGTCGTATTCGCGGTACTGCGTGGTGGCGGTGTGCAAATCCGACCGAAGCTGGCCAGCACCCTGGAAGTGGAAAGCGGATCGAACGATCCGATGGCGATCTTCTTGACCATCGGCCTGATTCAAGTGCTCAGTGGCGAAGTCGCTTTTGGTTTCGGATTGGTCACGCTGTTTTTGAATCAGATCGTGGTGGGTTCGCTTGTCGGCGTAGCCGTGGGCTGGGCCGGAGCATGGGTACTCAGCCACACCCGTTTGGAAGCTGCTGGTTTGTATCCCGTTATGGCAACGGCATTAGGCCTGTTCTCGTTTGGATTGGCAGCGAAGTTCGGAGGCAGCGGATTCTTGGCCGTTTATCTGACCGGAATTGTCGTTGGCAACAGCCGCCCCGTGTTCCATCGTGGCATCTTGCTATTCCACGACGCGCTCGCATGGATTTGCCAAATACTAATGTTTACCGCGTTGGGCATTCTTTCGTTTCCGAGTCGCTTACTAGAGGTCGCGGTCCCGGCCCTGTTGATTTCAGTCGTCCTGATCTTCGTCGCGCGGCCCATCGCTGTTTTTCTCTGTGCTGCCCCCTTCAAATTAGCAATCCGAGAACTGACGTTTTTGTCCTGGGTGGGGCTCAAAGGTGCGGTACCGATTACGTTGGCGACGTTCCCAATGATCGCTGGATTGCCCAGCGCGTCAGTAATCTTCGACACTGTGTTTTTTGTCGTCCTGGTATCCGCGCTTGTTCAGGGCTGGACTTTGCCTTGGGTCGCTCGCTACTTGAAGTTGGAGGTACCACGACGTTTGCCACCTCCGGTGACACTCGAAATCAGTTCGCTAACCAACGTCGATGGTGACATCGTTGACTATTTTGTCGACGAAAGTTGCCAAGCAACCGGCAGCATGATTCAGAATCTGGCATTACCGGAAGGCGTCGTGATTGCATTGATCGTTCGCGATGAACAAATCATTCCTCCCCAGGGACGCTCAATGCTGTTGAGCGGAGATCATGTCATCGTGGTGTTGCGACCACGAGTGCGAGCGCTGGTGGACCGAATTTTCTCGCACCGTGAACAACCGCCTAAGCCGCTGCCCGAAGAGCTCGAGTTTCCGCTTCGCGGATCGATCAAGGTCGCCGCAATTGAACAGTTCTACGGGCTGAGCCTAGACTTTGAAGATGACTCTACGCTCGACCAGATGATACGCAAACATCTGAAAGGAAAGGACGTAAAATTAGGTGCGACGGTACAGTACGAACAAATCGCGTTGCGCATCCGAGAACTTTCGCCCACCGGGACAATCGAGTATGTCGGTATGACAATCCTTCCCGAGCCTGAACTTTGCAACCCGCCCGATGCACCGGATACCCCATCCGAGTCAGATACGGCAACGAATCCTAAGGAATAACCGCAGATTATCAATCTAATTGGCTGGCGATACTCACCCTGTGATTCTCGCTAGATCGGTTTCGAACGCATTGCCTTCGATTATTGCTCCCACCCACATCACCTCCAATTCCTCAAGAACACGAACATGTCCAATCGACTCACTGAAGAGCAGTCAGAGAAATTCTCCCGTAGCATCAAGCTGCTTCTGTTTCTCTTTGTGGTCTTGCCAATCGTGCTGCTGGCCGTCTTCATGGAGTTTCGATTTCAATCCTTTGAAGCCAACATCCCCAGCCAAGCACCAAGTGTTCGGGATGACGCACGGATGGAAATTGATGTTATGCCTTGGCACCCCGTCGAAGGACAGCGATTGTACGTCCCCGCTTATTCGCACGTTTATCACCAGCAAGGCGAACCTTACCTGTTGACGGTTACGTTGAACATCCGCAATACCGACGTCGACCACGAGATCGTCGTCACGTCGGTCCGCTACTTTGATACCAGCGGCAAGGAACTCCGTTCAATGCTTAAAAAACCTCTACGGCTAGGTCCTTTGGCATCAACGGAGTTCGTCATCGAACGCGAGGACAAGGCGGGGGGAAGCGGTGCAAGTTTTATCGTCGAATGGCAAGCAGGCACCGAAGTCAATCAACCTATCGTCGAGACTGTGATGATCGACACACGAGGTCAGCAGGGAATTTCGTTCATCGCTCAAGCGGTCGTTCTCAGTGAATCGGCGGGCGAGTCGATCGATTGATGCTCAAGCACCAAAGTTGGAATCTGGCACCTAGGCAATGGACGTCGTCGTTGGACTTCCTAGTTGCCCAACTTGGGATCGTCAAAGCGGACGATCGGACACGACGTTAGAAGTCAATGAGCGACTTCGGCGGTATCGCAACCCGTAGCGCGTTAAGCACTGCGACCACGTCAATCACTTCCTGAGTCATCGCACCGGCGACCGGCGGTAAGTAACCTGCGGCCGCGATCATCATTGCAACGACGCTCAAAGCCATACCGCCCACGGCGCTTTGCAACGCAATGCGGCGCATTCGGCGACTGATGTGCATGAACTCGTCTACTTTCGCAAGCGAACTGTCCATAATGACAACGCCAGCGGCTTCGGTTGTCACATCGCTGTTTTGCCCAAATGCGATCCCAACCGTCGCTGCCATCAGCGCGGGTGCATCATTAATCCCATCGCCAACGAACATCGTTTTCACGCGAGCGGTTTCCTGAGTTACAAAATCCAACTTCTGTTCGGGGCTTTGCTCCCCGTGAAATTCCGGGATCCCAACCAATTCGGCTAAGTACTTGACTTCCGATTCACGATCACCAGAAAGCATCACCACGCGTTCTACTCCGTGTCGTCTCCCCAAGTGATTCACGAACGAAGCACCTTCCTCCCGCGGCGCATCCCTCAATCGATACGTCGCTGCGTATTCACCATCAATTAGAATCACGCATTCCAATCCGCCGGCTTGCTCGGGTAATCGCTCTGCGGCTTCGGGGTGGTTTGCCAAGTATTCCTGGCGACTGGTAACACGAATTTCTTTTCCCGCTACGATCCCTTGCAAACCTTCACCGGGTCGTTCGCTCATTTGGCTCGAAGCTTTGAGCACCACTCGTTGATTTCGCCCTGCGTCGACAATTGCTTCTGCGAGTGGGTGCTTTGAGTACTGTTCAAGACTGGCGACAAGACTTAGCACATCAAGCGGATCGAACGATGGCGCACAAAGTTGCTGCGTCAACTTTGGCTTGCCGTAAGTCAATGTTCCTGTCTTGTCAAAGATGATTGTTTTGCATGAGTCGACTTGCTCGAGTGCTGCCGGGTCGCGGATGATGATGGCTCGACGCGCAGCGAGCGATATCGAACCGATAATCGCGACGGGAATGGCAATTAAAAGAGGACATGGGGTCGCGACCACCATCACGGCCAAGAACCGGACGGGGTCCCCTGATCCAACCCACGCGGCCACACCGACCGCGATCGCAAGCGGCGTGTAGAAAGCCCCAAGTTGGTCGCCTAACCGTCGAATCTTGGGACGGTGTTGCTGGGACGACTGCATGACTTGCATGATCTTGGCGTAACGGGAATCCACCGCCAACCTATCGGCTCGGATGGTCAGGGCCGAGTCGCCATTGATCGAACCAGACAGTACCAAAGAACCCGGTGTCTTGGACATTAAGTAGGGTTCACCGGTCAGGTACGATTCGTCCATGACACCATGTCCTTCGACCACCGTGCCATCGATGGGACAGATGTCATGAGGCAGCACTAGCAACAGGTCGCCGACTTGCACTTCGTCAAGCGCTACGTCTTCTAGCGTTGAACCGTTCTTTCGGTGGGCATTGGAAGGCATCCGTTTCGCTAACGCTTCGAGAACGGATGAAGCGCTGCGGACCGCATAGCTTTCCAAGGCTTCACCGCCCGAAAGCATGAGGACGACTAGAGTTCCCGCCAAGTACTCTCCCAGCAAGATCGACGTGACGATTGAAATTCCAGCGAGTAGATCTGAACCGAACTCGCGACGAAACAACTTCACCAGTAGTCCCCAAACCAATGGGACACCACCGAATAGCAACGCCACGTAAAGGGGAGCTTGATGAATGTGCGTGTCAACCACTACAGCAAACCGCAGAACTAAGTGGACAGCAATCGCTGCACATGCCAGCAGCGCAATTGCCCATTGCTTTCGGTCGGCTACAGGTTCCGGCGTCTTGCTCAACGGACTGGCCTGACTCATCTTTCAACTCCGAATAACGGTTTCAATAGGTCCTCAATTTCCATAAAGGTATTGGACACGAGTCAACGCATAACGGTTATTCAGAGAACCACCTCATCCTAGTCGTTCGATGCATCCATCGCTGATTGCAGCACGTTCGACTTTCGACAAGCAAGATGAACACTTCAGCAATACAGCCCGTTCTAACCCATAGATAGAATGCGAGCACGCCAGCAAGAAATCGCCACTATTCCGCTAGCCACTTTCTTGCATCATCAATACGAGCGATATCAAAGTAGCGAATCTTCGCAGTGGTAAAGGGCTTGCAAAACACTGCCATACCGCGTTCCCACTTACTTTCTCCGACAATCGCCAATCGCTCGATATCATTAAAATGTTTGACATCGAACTTGATATCTTGCCACATTGCACCCGCATCCCAACCGTGAAAATCATGCATGGCGAACAGGATACGAATCTTCCCGTACTCTTCGATCTGTCGTTCTACCGAAGGAAGAAATAGCTCATAAGCCTCTTTGTCGAGCTTGCCAGTGACTTGGATCTCTAGGAAGTTTCCTTGTTGGACTTCACACAGTTCAACGGACATGTTCGTACCTTGGGGTTAAGGGTGATTGAAAAGTTATGCATATCGGGTGAAGCAGATTCGATGCCAAAGAACGACTTACATATCCAGCACGCATGATGCTATCGAGATGCGACCTCGGTTGCGTGCGGAATGTCACACCGCACAAGCACAAACGCTCGCTTTGGCGACGAAGATGTCTAGCTCAGCCCGCTCTTGTTTTTGGTTCGGTCAACAAGTTTGTAGGTTGATCCGGACACAGTCGTAGGTGGCATAGGCTCGCCTTTGACAACAGTCACTTCGTGTCCTTCCCGGCCTCTGGGACCAATTTCCTGATACTGTCCGGACGCAGGCGCTTTTTCACCGGGCTTCAACTCGGTCGTTTTGATTGACATAGTGTTCTCCTAGCCGTTTCAATGTTCTTCGCGAATTGGTTCGCGGACGCGATGACGTCGCAAGGCGCATACCAAATCGGTGTAAGCATCTCTGTTGGCACAGCGAATGCGAGTCCTTTCTGGCCAGTTAAATGTTCGAGCCAAAGGTCCAACCATTACCTGTTCCACTGAAAAGGAAAACCGAATGATGTTGCGTTCGCTTCTATTCGCCGTCGTGCTAGCTTGTGTTGTCACGTCTCCAGCAAACTCTGCGGAAGTCCAATCAGACCAGGAACCGCAACAGGTCGTCGTCCATCTTTCTCATTTCACCGACGACTTGCACCGGTGCTTCATGGCTTTGAAGATGGCCAATCTGATGCAGGAGCACGGTGCGGAAGTGACAATCTTCTTGGATCTGGAAGGTGTTCGTTTAGCAGAAAGACGCCAGTTGCTTGACCTAACATGGGGCGCGGAATCACCGACGCTCGCCGAGCACTATGCAACATTCACCGAGGGCGGTGGCAAGGTTGTGCTTTGTCCCCATTGCGCCAAGTCAGCTCGAATTGGCGATGGTGCACTCAAACGGAATGCCGAAATCACGACGATGCCATCACTAGGAAAGTTGCTCATCAAAGCCGACAAAGTTATGGACTACTGACATCCGAGCCTTTCCCCACCTACTTCGCATTGATTCAACGAGTGAACCAACATGCCGATACGTAATTTGGACAAGATCTTCGCCCCGAACAGCGTTGCGGTTATTGGAGCAAGCAGCCGCCCTCTTAGCGTTGGAAATACCGTCCTCAAAAACTTGATCGACGGAGGATTCGACGGAGGATTCAGAGGGACTGTTTATGCAGTGAATCCTAAGCACAAAGAAATCGCCGGAGTAAAGTGTTTTCCGTCCGTCGCAGCATTGCCCGAGCTGATCGACTTGGCGATTGTTTGTACGCCTGCTGCAACGGTACCCGGTATCGTTTGCCAATGCGGTGAGGCGGGAATCAGGGGCATGGTCATTCTATCGGCGGGTTTTCGCGAGGTTTCGTCACAGGGAAAAACTCTCGAGCTAGAAACACTTGCTGCGGCAAAACAGTTCGACGGGATGCGAATTATCGGCCCAAACTGTTTAGGAATTATCGCGCCACATGTATCTCTGAACGCCAGCTTCGCGAGCGACGCGCCGCCGAAAGGACAAGTCGCCTTCATTTCGCAGTCCGGTGCACTGTGTACCGCCATTTTGGATTGGGCGATCCAAGAAAAGGTCGGCTTCTCACATTTCGTTTCTGTCGGCAACATGATGGACGTTGGAATGGCAGATTTGATCGACTACTTTGCGATGGACCACCACACCAAGTCGATCATCCTGTACATCGAGTCGATTGCGGACGCACGCGAGTTTATGTCTGCGGCTCGGGCCTTCACGCGAACCAAACCTATCATCGCTTACAAGGCAGGCCGATTTGCCGCCTCGGCGAAAGCCGCGGCGTCGCACACCGGTGCAATGGCTGGCGTCGATAGCGTTTATGAAGCTGCGTTCGCTCGAGCGGGTATCGTTC
This sequence comes from Rubripirellula amarantea, assembly GCF_007859865.1. Taxonomy (NCBI): domain Bacteria; kingdom Pseudomonadati; phylum Planctomycetota; class Planctomycetia; order Pirellulales; family Pirellulaceae; genus Rubripirellula; species Rubripirellula amarantea. The sequence goes on from NZ_SJPI01000003.1 coordinate 343,919, forward strand.
GCGTGTACGATGTCGAGGACCTATTTGACTGCGCCGAGTTACTCGCTCGACAAAAGACGCCTTCGGGTCCCCGTTTGGCAATCATCACCAATGCCGGTGGTCCCGGAGTGATGGCAACCGACGCACTTTTGGAACGAAAGGGCGTTTTAGCCGAGTTATGCGATTCAACCGTCGAGCAACTTAACGCTCAATTGCCCGCGGCTTGGTCACATGGCAACCCCATTGATGTTCTCGGGGATGCTCCGCCCGTCAGATTCGCTTCGGCACTAGAGATCGTATTGGCGGACCCCAATGTCGATGGCGTTCTCGTTGTGCTGTCACCGCAGGCGATGACGGATCCCACCGCTGCAGCCGACGCGATCATCGAAGCGGGGAAGCGATCTCACAAACCAGTGCTAGCGGCGTGGATGGGTGGTGCAAAGGTACGCGATGGAATTGAACGGCTCAACGAAGCCGGGCTAGCAACTTACTCGTCGCCCGAAAAAGCCGTTCGTGCTTTCATGCACCTCGTGACTTACGCGAGAAACCGTGAAATATTATACGAAACTCCGCGAGAAGTGCCCATCGAGTTCTCTCTCAATCGTGCGAAGCTTCGCACGTTGTTCGACACAATCTTGAGCGATAGCGGAGACATTCTAACTGAAACGGCGTCCAAAGATCTTTTGGAAGCGTATGAGATTCCTGTCACGAAGACCCTGATCGCACATACTGCGAAGGACGCCGTGAGCTGTGCTGATCGAGTCGGCTATCCCGTGGTGCTGAAGGTATTCTCGCCTGATATTACTCACAAGACGGACGTTGGTGGTGTTGAACTCAACCTAGCAACCCCGGCGAAAGTCACCGAGGCGTTTGATCGTATTGTCAGTCGAGCGAAGCACCATTGCCCCGATGCTCGAGTTGATGGTGTCACCGTGCAACCGATGCTGGTGGCTGCAAACGGAAGAGAACTGATCGTCGGTGCAAAGCGTGATCCCGTTTTTGGAACGGTATTGCTAGTGGGAGCTGGCGGGACCAATGCAGAACTTTTCCAAGATCGAGCATTGGAACTTCCGCCCCTAAGCGATCACTTGGCGCGGCGAATGTTGGAATCACTACAATCATGGCCTTTGCTGCATGGATACCGAGGCCGTCCGGGAGTCAACATCGACCGCTTGGTGGAAGTGCTTATGCGATTGTCTTACCTCGTCGCTGACTATCCCGAAATCATTGAACTGGATGTCAATCCGTTGCTGGCAACCGTCGATGATGTGACGGCACTTGATGCTCGCATCGTGATCGATCGCGAATCCGTACTCCATCCCGCTCGCCGATATTCGCACCTTGCCATTCGACCGTATCCCGATGAACTGTCCAAACACGTTCAACTTAAGGACGGGACCAACGTGTTGCTTCGACCGATCAAGCCAGAGGATGAACCGATGTGGCACAACTTGGTGGCTTGCTGTTCTCCAGAATCATTACACCTGCGATTTCGCTACATGTTCAAGTCCATGACGCATGAGATGGCAACCCGATTCTGTTTCATTGACTATGACCGAGAAATCGCAATCGTTGCCGAAACCGAAAAAGACGGAGTACGAACGCTCATTGGCGTCGGTCAACTCGTCGCAGATGTCGATCACCTGGAAGCCGAATATGCCATCCTCGTAACGGATCCCTGGCAAGGCATCGGACTTGGTGCGATGTTGACGGACTATTGCTTAGAAATTTGCAAGCGATGGGGCATCCACAGCGTCATGGCGGAAATAGCCCCCAACAATGACCGAATGATACGCATGTTCGACCATCGCGATTTTGTTATCCAACGACGCCCAGGCCAAGACGTCGTGATTGCGAAAAAGTCACTTCACTAGTGAAACCGCCATGCGATCAACGGCCCGCGGAAGCTCGGTCGTTAAGCAGTTCTTCCAGATGAATTGCCACGCAATCTGTGAGTGCATGAGGATTGTAGCCGCCTTCCAAAACGCTGATTAGCTTGCCATCGGCATACTGATCGGCGACATCGAGCAAGCATCGCGTCAGCGGCCGAAAGTCCTCGCTGTCGAGTCCCAGTGAACCGACAGGGTCTAGTTGGTGAGCGTCAAACCCTGCACTAACGATCACAAGTTGCGGATTGATTCGTGCAGCAAAGTCATGAACGGCGCGCTCGAAGAGTCGCTCTTGTTCGTCACGCGGAGTGCCAAACTCGATTGGCAAATTGCAAGTCGCACCCAAACCCGCACCCGCCCCTGTTTCGTCAGCATGGCCTGTTCCGGGATAGAACCTTGATCGATGCATGGAAAAGTACCCCACGTCACCGTCCTCCCAGAACATGGCTTGGGTTCCATTACCATGATGCACATCAAAATCTACGATCAGAACTCGCTCGATCCCTAACTCTTGCGTTGCGACTCGCGCCCCAACGGCAACATTGTTGAAGAGGCAAAAGCCCATCGCATGATCCGGCATCGCATGGTGCCCCGGCGGTCGAATCAAGCAAAACGCGTTTCGGTCTTCTCCACCGACCACTCGCTCCACCGCATCGCACACCGCTCCCACGGCCTTCGTCGCTACGTTGTACGATTCCTTGCTAACAACCGTGTCTTCGTCGAGCAACCCGCCGCCAGCTTCAGCAAACTGCTTCACTGATTCGATATACGCGCGAGTGTGCACGTAGCAAAGCCGCTCAACCGAAACCGATTCCCAACTCGGTCGACGGCAACTGGAATCCAAGGCAACAAAGTTCAGATGCCGCACCACCGGCAAGAGTCGACCACCGTTTTCAGGGTGATCGCCAGTCTTGTGTTCTTGGAATTTCGGATCGTAGTAGAGCAGGGTCATCGGGTCATATCCTCATCCATTGAACTAGCTAGTAGCGACTCAATCGGAACTTGCATCTGCTTGCATCGCACATGCTGCGCCCGATGTAGCTCGTTATGGAGGGGAGCCTACCAATGTATCGTAGGCGACAATCACCCATCGAAATAACGAGCATGCTTGGCAAAACCATGTGCGATCGTCGTGCACCCGAGCACACTAAGCATCGGACTGATCATATATGCACGAGGCGAAGTAGTGCAGCGGTACTATCGGATTGCAAATCATCTCGCGTGAGCTGTCGAAACAAACGGCATAACACTTGCGTTAAAATTCGTTCTCGACAACGTCCATTTATCTCTGTTGCCTTACGGATACCATAAGTCTTTCAACACATGAATTATCTTTTACGTGCGACCCTACGTTTAGCACTTGTTGCGACCGTTGCCATTGCGGGCTACTTCGGTTGGCAATGGTGGCTCGCGCAGCAACCTGCACCGTTGCCGGAGGGAATTGTATTTGGGAACGGGCGAATCGAGGCCGTTCAAGTTGACATATCGACTAAGTATGCGGGTCGTGTGGAGAAGGTCTTGGCAAGAGAAGGCGACCTCGTCGAGAGGGGACAACTTTTGGTCCAAATGGATACGCTTGAACTGCAAGCAACCTTGGCGCAAGCCAAAGCTCAATTCGCGGAGGCTGAACAAGCCATCACTCAGGCCGAGGCAGTCCTTCTGGAACGCGACAGTCAACTTCAGCTGGCAAAACGTGATCTGGAACGGGCCGCGAAATTGCTGCCCCAGCGAGCGATTTCGCAAGAGGAATACGACCAGAAAAAAAGTCAGCGTGAAGTTGCCAGCGCATCCTTGGCCGCTGCGAAGGCATCGGTCAATACGGCCAGACGTTCCGCTGATGCATCGAAGGCAGCCGTTAATCGAATCGAAGTCCAGATTGCCGATGCGCAGCTGAAGGCTCCGACGAAGGGGCGAGTTCTCTATCGACTTGCCGAAGAAGGCGAAGTTGTATCAGCGGGTGGAAAGGTACTCACGTTGATGGACTTGAGTGATATTTATATGGAGATCTTTCTGCCGGCTAAGCAAGCCACCCAGCTTTCCATCGGTGCCGATGCTCGTATCGTCCTTGATGTCGCTCCCGGTTACGCGGGAGTCGCCAAAGTAACATTCGTTTCCCCAGAAGCACAGTTTACGCCCAAGCAAGTTGAAACCCAGGAAGAACGCGACAAGTTAATGTTTCGCGTCAAGATCCAAGTCCCACAAGAGCAAGTAGTAAAGCACATCGAAAAGATCAAATCGGGTATCCGTGGAGTGGCCTATGTCAAGATCGACGACACGGTCGATTGGCCGGAACAACTCGATCGCTTGTTCCCCGACGACCTTTCTCAAATGCATTTCGATCGATGAGTGATCTTCATCGTACCGATAGGGACGCAAGCGTTCGCAACGTTGCCGAGATGGTTGATGTCACTCACGTCTACGGCAAGACGATGGCGATCGACAATGTCTCGCTAAAAATTCCCGCTGGCAAGATTCTTGGTTTGATTGGTCCCGATGGTGTCGGTAAGTCGACCTTGCTGGGGTTGCTCTCAGGGGCTCGAAAACTGCAAAGCGGCACTGTAAGCGTGTTTGGCGGGAGCATGGCGAAGTCAAAGCATCGTAATTCAGTCTGCACGCGAATCGCTTACATGCCCCAAGGATTGGGCAAGAACCTTTATCAAGAGCTAAGCGTCCACGAAAACTTGGACTTCTTTGGGAAGCTCTACGCACAATCTCGCCACGAACGCAAAACACGCATTGCACGTCTTACCGAGGCGACAGGTCTCAACTCGTTTCTACAACGACCTGCTGGCAAACTATCCGGAGGCATGAAACAAAAGTTAGGCCTATGTTGCGCTTTGATTCATGATCCTGACTTCCTGATTCTTGATGAACCAACGACTGGCGTTGACCCGCTGTCTCGACGTCAATTCTGGGAACTGATCGCTTCGATTCGCTCCGAACGATCGGAAATGAGTGTTTTGGTATCGACCGCTTACATGGATGAAGCTCAGCAATTTGATTGGTTGATAGCGATGGACTCGGGCAAGGTTCTAGCAACGGGTAGCCCTGATGAAATCAAGACGAGCACGAAGACCGATAGTTTGGAACAATCGTTTGTTGCCTTGCTACCGGCCGCGAAAAAAGGCGGGCATCAAGAACTTACGATATCACCAAGACCCCCGGGCGACGGCGCGACAGCCATCGTGGCGAAGGATTTGACGCGCTGTTTTGGCGAGTTCACCGCTGTCGATCACGTCAGTTTCCGAATTCAAGAAGGCGAGATCTTCGGTTTCCTGGGGTCAAACGGATGTGGCAAAACCACAACGATGAAGATGCTGACCGGGCTACTACCGCCGTCCGAAGGCACGGCTTGGTTGTGGGGAAAAGAAGTGGACGCCGATGACTTGGCAACGCGTCATCGAGTTGGATTTATGTCTCAGGGATTCTCACTCTACGGAGAACTTACGTCTCGTCAAAACCTAAAGCTTCATGCTCGGCTCTTTAAAATGTCACCTTCGAAGACTCAAGCAAGGATTAACGAGCTTATTGAGAATTTCGGATTGCAAGATTTCGCGACCGCAAAGGCGAACTCTTTGCCGCTTGGAATGCGTCAGCGGCTTTCGCTTGCAGTCGCTATCGTCCACGAACCCGAGATGCTGATTCTTGATGAACCCACCTCTGGCGTTGACCCGGTCGCCCGCGATCAGTTCTGGGAATTGTTGATCGACTTGTCGCGAAACCAGAACGTCACCATCTTCATTTCCACCCACTTCATGAACGAGGCAATGCGATGCGACCGCATTTCGTTAATGCACGCTGGAAGGGTCTTGGTACAGGACACTCCCCAAGCGATTGCCAACCCGCAGGGCGGGGGAGTCCTTGGCCTCGAAAAAGCGTTTATCAACTCAATTGAACAAGCCAATTCTGATCCGCCGACGCTTACGCCTTCTCTTTCCTTGTCGCCACTGGAAAATCAAACGCATGGACTGAAGGCAAATCACGCACGACGACAAACAAGTGAGCCACAGGATGCGTTAGTCAAAGGTCCGGTAATGACTGGTCCGGTAATGACTGGTTTGGCAACGACTGGTTTGGCCAATGCGGTCGTAACTTCTTCGCCTTCGCGCGTGCAGCAGTCGACTAATCGCCCGCTCGCAGGGTTGAACCGTTTGCTGGCCTTCAGTTATCGCGAGACCATGGAAGTGATGCGAGATCCTGTTCGGTTGACCTTTGCCTTCGGTGGCAGCCTTTTGCTTTTGCTGGTGATTGCCTACGGACTTTCGTCGGATGTTGAAAACCTTTCTTACGCCGTTCTTGACCGAGACCAATCACCCGCGAGCCGAGCCTATTTGCAAGAGTATTCGAGTTCTCGCTATTTCACGGAAGAGGCAGAACTGCTTAACAACGATGATCTGGAAACGAGGCTCGCGGGTCGCAGGATCACGATGGCAATCGAGATCCCTCCGTCATTTGGTCGCGACTTGAAACGAAGCAGCAGTCCCGAAGTGTCGGTTTGGATTGATGGTGCGGACCCATCTCGCGCGGCAACGATCGAAGGCTATGTCGCGGGCGCTCATGGCAAGTCCATCGAAAGGTTTGCTCGCGAAAGTACATCACCCCTCGCTACAAGCGAACTGGAGTCGTTTGAAGTCCGCTACAAGTATAACCCCACGTTCGAAAGCATCTATGCCATCGGTCCATCCGTTCCTTCCATGATGCTGTTGTTGTTTCCGGCCATCTTAATGGCGGTCAGTGTCGCACGCGAAAAAGAGATCGGCACGATCACCAATTTCTACGTCACTCCGACGCGACGAATGGAGTTCTTGCTTGGCAAACAACTACCCTACATCGCTATCGGAATGGCAAACTACTTCATCCTGACCATCGTCGTGGTCTTCTTGTTGCATGTTCCGATGAAAGGGAGCCTATTGACGCTCACGATTGGGGCATTGCTTTACGTAACCGCAACGACTGGGTACGGGATGCTGGTTTCGAACCTCGCTTCCAATCAGGTCACCGCGGTGTTGTTAGCGGCAATCTTGTCCATGATGCCGACGATGCAGTTCTCTGGGATGTTCCAACCGGTTTCAACGCTTGAAGGCGTAGCTCGCGCAATGGGATCCCTCTGGCCAGCCGCGTACTACCTTCATCTTAGTGTGGGCACGTTTACCAAAGGACTCAGTGCTGCGTCGTTGACGCCCGACCTCATCAAGCTCGCATTATTTTCGCCGGCATTCTGGATGCTCAGCATTCTCCTCCTGAAAAAGCAGGAGCAATAGCTATGAGATCACTGACCGGAATCTATTGGCTGGGAACAAAAGAACTTTGGACGTTGCTTGGCAGCATCCCGATGATGGCGTTCTTGATCTATTCCTTCACATTTAGCGTCTATCAACAAAGTGAAGGTGTCCCCGAAGACGTCAACCGGGCGTCCGTTACATTCGTCGATGAAGACCAATCTACTCTGTCGCGAAAAATGAGGGATGCACTGTATCCGCCATTCTTCAAGGTCCCTGAACAAATCACAGCCGCAGAAATAGAAGATTCGATGGACGCGGGTAGGTTCATGTTTGTCGTTGTAGTCCCACCCGACTTCGAATCAGATGTTCGCGAAGGACGTTCGCCAGAAATTCAAATCAACATTGATGCAACGGCGGTCAGGCAAGCTGCCTTGGGCGCTAGCTACATTCAATCAATAGTGACCAAAGAGACCCGACGGTTCGTCAGCCGTACTGACGCGACTGAGGAACAGCCCATCACACTGATCCAACGAAAAGCCTTTAATCCCAACGGGACGAACCGTTGGAACCGTGCCGTCACAGGAGTCCTGGACCAATTGTCGATGTTGACCATCATCTTGACCGGCGCGGCGATCTTGCGTGAACGCGAACATGGCACGCTCGAACACTTGCTCACGCTGCCGCTGACATCTTTTCAGATTGCCATTTCCAAAGTTTGGGCGAATGGACTCGTAATCTTGGCGTGCTTCATGTTGTCGATGGTCGTTGTGGTTGAAGGGATGTTGAACGTCCCATTCGCTGGTTCTCGTCTTTTGCTATTTATCGGAACCGTGGTGTATTTGTTTGCTGCTGCGGCGATCGGAATTTTGCTCGCGACCATCGCACGCAGCATGGCCCAATTCGGGCTGCTGTGCATGATCACGATCATCCCTATGATGATGCTCTCGGGCGGGATGAGCCCTTTGGAAAGCCAGCCGGATTGGTTGCAACGAATCACGTGGTTCCTGCCGTCGCGTCAATACATGAGCTTTGCTCAATCGATCGCATTTCGGGGTGTGGGGTTCGATATCGTCTGGCCCGAGTTTGTCGCCATGGTTGGTTTAGGGATGGCAGCTTTTCTCGGCAGCTTGGCACTATTTCGTCGTTCCGTCTCTGCCACTCAATAGTGACCCACCATGGACCTCATTGACGTTCCTCAACTTGTTCGAAATGCAGATCGGTTTCGTGAGGTTGTCGCGATTCTCGCCAAACACGGATTGGCGGACTGGTTGTCGAGCGTGCCAATGCCTTGGCTTGATCGGTTTCGACGCAGTTCGACCGAAGCCCCTGACAAAGCTCTCACCACTGAACAACGAATCCGGGTAGCACTTACCGAACTAGGTGCCACCTTCATAAAGCTCGGCCAGGTTTTGAGCACGCGGCCAGACTTGGTTGGGCAGCGTCTAGCGGATGAACTGGCTCAACTGCGAGCGAACACCCCCGAGGACGATGCCAACGCAGTGATTGCAATGATCGAGTCCGAACTTGGTGGAACCATGGACCAATTGTTTGCCGAATTCGAGACCAAGGCACTAGCTTCTGCATCGATCGGTCAAGTCCACCGGGCAACGACTCACGACGGGGACAAAGTCGTTGTAAAGGTCCAACACCCTGGGATTGAGCGGCGAATCGTCAATGATTTGGAAATCATGATCAGGTTGGCTCAAATCGCAGAGGATCAATCCGAGCGACTTCGACAATACCGCCCCGTCAAAACGACGCACGAGTTTAGACGAACTTTGATGCGTGAACTCGACTTCGGTCGCGAATTGCGGAACATGCAAACCTTCCGTCGCAACTTTGATGAGTGTAGCGACATTCGGTTTGCTCGGCCGTATCCAGAACTTAGCTCGCGTCGAGTCTTGACGATGGAGTGTTTCGAAGGCATCAGTGTTTCCGAGAAGTCGCAACTCGTCGCTACAGGATTAGATCTCGATGAGATTGCGCGTCGCGGTGCCAATCTGTTCATTGAAATGATATTCAGAGACGGCTTCTATCACGCCGATCCACACCCGGGCAATCTGATGGTGTTGGTTGATAAAAGCCCAATGATCCCCGACGCTTCCGACGCGACACGCATAACGGATCGCTTAAAGCCCGACGCTCTTTTAGGAGTACTTGACTGCGGGATGGTCGGGCGTATCGACGATCGTTTGCGCGACGACCTCGAACTCGCACTAATCGCAGCCACCGCCCAGGACTCAGCCAAGATTGCTGAGGTCGTGGCAAGAATCGGCGAAGTTCCCGGCGACTTTGACGAAGCCGCGCTTCATGGATCGATCAAAGAATTGCTAGATGAATACGCTTATCAATCGCTCCGCGAATTTGACTTAAGCGGATGTCTTCACCAAATCGTCCAGATCATCCGAGAACATCACATCTATTTACCCGCCAAAGTTGCCATGTTGCTGAAAGTATTGGTGATGCTTGAAGGAACCTCGCAGCAGCTCAGCCCAAGCTTTAGCCTCGCTGAAATCATTGAACCCTACGGCCAACAAGCAATGCTGCGTCGCTTCTCACCGCGACGTCTGTACAAGCGGATAAGGTCAAACGTCGATGACTGGGAACACTTGATGGGGATACTGCCCAAGGATGCCGCCGACATTCTGCACAATTTGAAACGAGGAAAGTTCGACGTTCACCTTCAACACCGCCGTCTTGAACCAGTAGTCAATCGCCTCGTCATGGGTATTCTTACCGCGGCTTTATTCGTCGGTTCAGCTTCGCTTTGCAGCAATGAAGTTCCACCAACGATCTATGGATACTCAGTCCCTGGATTTGTCGGTTGCGCAGTCGCTATCGTGATGGGATACCGCATCTCACGATCAATCCGACAATGCCCAACATCGGATAGGTAGCCTTGTCCTAAATCACGATCAAACGTCGGTACCGTTGTAAATTAAGACGGCTAGGACTAGCAACAACGCCAACCACGTCAATACGGCAATTCGCGTTCCCTTTTTGGCACGCTCGGCTTCCCACCAAGTACGCGGCCGAAGTCCTTGAACCACGAAGGTAAGCACACCCGAAAGATTGACACAAATGACGTTGGTGGATACCAGCATCAAAGCCCCACGTGCAGCCACGTAGTCGCCGGATGCAAGTAACAACCCAAAGACGACGAAGGGGGGCAGCAGTGCTACCGCTACCATCACGCCAATTAATGCCGATGGTGCTCCGCTCGTGAAGGCCAGCACTCCGGCACAACCGGAAGCCAAGGCCAGCAGGATGTCGCCACCCGATACATTCGTCCTTGACCTGATCGACGGTATGTCAGTGTCATAGGTAAACAGCAATCCGACAACCAAAGAAACGCAGAGTGCGACCGCCAAACCAACTGCGTTCGCCTTCAGTGATTCGATGGCGAGCTTGGTATCGCCCAGCGTGGTGGCTAGACACAGCGACATGTTAGGACCTAAAAGAGGCGCGATCACCATCGCACCGATGATCACGGCGTTATCGTCCCGCATCAAACCCACCGCTGCGACAACCGTAGCGATTACAACTTGCGCGAGGTAAACTCGCGAAACGTTCGCTCCCTGGGTAACGTCATTGTAGATTTCTTCGCGACTGATTCGTGATTGCAACCTCGCGTTATTCTTCGTCTTATCAGTCGCCGAATCACTTGGGCGCGGAAGCGTTGCCTCAACCGGTAATAGCATGACACGAAAGCCAGGTTGGGTCGAGAAACGACCTTCGAGATCGTCCAACATGGCTTCGGCTTTATCGGAATTGACAAGAATCCGCACCATTCGCTGTCCGTCGCCCAACTCCGTGTCCCAACGTCCTAGGACGTGCTCAACGCTCGGCAAGCCGTTAATCGCTGCAGCAGACTCGCCCGAAACAATGATCTCAATCAAACGCAGTGACATGCAATTCCTAGTCGGAGGGAAATGGCGGAAACAGGCACCAGGATACTCATCAGCACCGCCGCCGTCTGTTCCCTTTGCAAATGCTAATGACTGCACCCCATATGAATCGGATCAAAAACCTTGGCTGCGATATGTATCGAGTCTTAAGATGCCTCCCACGGCAACACCAAGCAAGCTTCGCCTGAGTCGGTGAAGTCATCAAGATCCGCAGTGTCGAGTTCCCAGAGTCGTTCGCAGAGTTCAGCGTCAGCGATTGAAACAAGATGACCACTTTCGTTCTGTTGCTCCTCTAGAATTTCAAAGGCTTCATCGCGTATGTCGGTGACGTGAATCGTTTGGCACATCAGTTTAGTCCTTAGTTAAAATCCGAATTGTTTGCTGACTCTTGCGGCATCCTTCATGCCGAAACCCACAACTGCGAGTGCGACACGCGATGTCGCTACAATGCTGCTTCTAAGGCAGCCTTCAAGGTCGCAACGTGAGCCATGACTGTATGATGGTGCTTCTTGATGCGTTCATGGGCTGATTGCTGACGGCGGTGCAGGTCTGCTTGCTTAACGTGCTGGTCATTCAGAACATCATCTAACTCAGTGTGAGATCCGTTTTGCAGACTCGCCGCCAAGTTCTGTTCGTGATGCACAAGGCTACGTTCAAGCGAGACGACTGATTCAGCGTGTTCGTCCAACGACGCACCGTGCTCATTGATCTGGTTAAGGGCTTCTTGTAGCTGTGCAATTGCGGTCGAATGTTCGGAACGCCAATTATCGATGTCGTCCTTCCAACAATCCACGTCACTTTGCCAATGGCGATGGTCAGCATGGGATTCCGCAGCGGATTTAAGACTAACAGTCATGATTCAGATACCTTAAGACTGAGGTGGTTAATACACGAAACTGCGTTCCTAAAAAGCAATGCGTGTACCAAACCAACTCGAAATCGTGTTTACGATTGGCAGACTCCACAATCCTTTCCCTCCAACCACGTTGGATGATGCGATGCCTAAGCGACTTGATCACTTGCTCGAAGAAATTCACGAACTCGAACGAGTCGTTACTGAAAAAATCCAGCAGACCAAGAACGATTTCACTTACAAACTTGTCCGCGGGCGAGCAGTTTTTGACAAAGATGTGCGGCGGCGTCACAGAGCGATGGCCAAGCACGCATGGAGGACCATCTGTGAATCATCTTTTTGGACAATCGCAACCGCACCGGTGATTTATTCGTTGCTGATTCCATTCACGATGATGGATATGTTTGTTTCCCTATACCAAGCGGTCTGCTTTCGCGTTTACCGAATTCCGCGAGTCAAGCGAAGCGAGTACGTCGTCATCGATCGACACTCGCTGGCTTACCTGAACATCATCGAGAAAGTGAACTGCGTCTACTGTGGGTACTGCAACGGTGTGATAGCCTTCGCCCGAGAGGTTGCCTCACGAACCGAACAATACTGGTGTCCCATCAAACATGCTCGCCGCGCCAAAGGGTGTCACAGTCGCACTTGTCTCTTCTGCGAGTTCGGTGATGCCGAGGGCTATGCGGAGAATCTGCAGAGCTTACGACAGCAATTCCATGACATCGAAACCAGTCGGGAAGAAAGCAGCGGTACGTGATTTGGCATATTGTTTGCGTTCGTACTTTCATTGACATTGGTACTGTATTTCACAGTCTGATGAATCAATGGGAAGGTGAAACATGAACGGTCAAGACAAGATTGTGGCAGAACTAATCCGTGGGCTCAAACATGAACGCGATGAACTTCAACTTCAAATTCACTTAGCTTCGATGGAAGCTCGCGAGGAACTGGACAAGCTTGGAAATCGACTAGACGAGCTCGACCACGAGTACGAACCGCTCAAGGATGCCGTTCAAACAACCGCAGACGATGTGTTGGATTCGCTGAAATTTGTGGGATACGAAATCCGAGATGGCTTCAAGCGAATTCGCCAAGCCCTCTAGGTGGCGGACTCATTACATCTCAACGAGTCATCAGGAATAGAAAACGGCGAGCCACACGGTAGGCTCGTCGGGGGTTGTCCAAGTGACGCGATGGCGACGGTGTGCGGGAATTTGCAGCCAATCACCCACTTGCAGGCGAACCACTGTGCCATCGTCATCGAATTCGATGATCGCGGCCCCACTAAGAACAGCCACCCATTCATCTTCGTCTTGGTCATACCAAAATCCTTCAGGACTTTGGTGGGCCAGCGAAACGATTCGCTCAATCCGAATCCTCCCGTTCGCAGCCAGCACATCAACGCGTTCTTGCGTACCTTTGATCGAAAGATCGGCGTGAAGGTTTCCTTGGTTCATAGCTACAGATCGTAGTAACGGCGTTTGGCTGTTACGCAGCCTTAAATTGAACGTGGCTGCGGTTCACACTTTGAAGCGTCTCGTCGCAGTGCGTGGCAAGGGTGTTATTCGCCACCTCATAGCCGTGTCGAAAGAGAATGCTGAATTCGTTATGACTCAAACGTCGTAAGGTGGTTTCCATTCCGGACGCTTGTCGCACCTCATCATCGGACAAAATACGTTCATCGCCATGGCGGTTCTCTCGAAGGCGACTGGACTTACGTCCCATTCGCAGGTAGGCCCCGCTGCCAGGATTTTGCTTGAAGTATTCCATCAACATTCGGGCCCTTAGGCTCCGTACTTGGTCCGTCGCAACGTCGACCAGTCGCATGGATGCTTCGAGATACCCCGGCGTCCATCGTGATTCTTGGTTCTCACCAGAAAGCGGTCGCGATGCATCGCACACGATTAAGAAATCAGTTCCATCGCGTAATCCTTCACCCGGCTTAAAAAGCGATTCCACACCCAAGTTGTCGTAAACACCACCGTCCCATAGATGCAGTTTTCGATACTTTGGCTCGATGGCCTTCCAATCATCCTCTCGATACTCAGTCCAATCATAACGTTTTGATTTCACGATCAACGGTCCGATCAGTCCGGGAACTGCTGCCGAAGACGCCAGTGCATGCGAAAGTGGAAACTCGGGATTCTGAACGTATTTGGTTTGGTAGTCACCCATCACGTCTCGTTGAAATCGCCAATTCTTTCCCGTCTGGTAACACGTTGCATTGATGATCCAGCGTGGCGAAAGAGGCAAGTCAGCAAGGTTTCCACCGATTTGCCATTGCCGTTCTAATTCGTCACCAAGAACCGCCGCACGGCCAGATGCGAGTCGCCAAGGAAACATGATCGACTTCAGTGCGAACGAGCGTTGCAGATTTCGCGAAGTCAACAAGTGATGAATTTGCGGGACAATGTCGTGTAGGTATTCGGCGCTTCCTGGCCAACGATTCCCAGATCGCGCGAACACTAACCCCGCAGCGAGTGATCCTCCGGAAACGCTAGAAATCATCTTCACTTTACCTAGCAAGTCTTCCCGGGCCAGCCGAGCGAGTACGCCTAGGTGAAACACCGTCGCGCGGACTCCGCCACCGGAAAAGGCTAGTGCGATCTTCATGAAACCTTGCCGGGAAACAGATGGTAGACAAGCAGTGACCGCCTTCGGCCAACGCATCCCGTTTGTAGTATCCAGCGCACCGACGAATCCACGCCAATTTTGTCAGCCTCGCCTAAGTTTCCAGGCGTTTATGAGTGCATGACTTGGCCGCCATCCACATTGATCGTTTGCCCAGTGATGTTGCGAGCATGATCCGAGGCAAGGAATACAGCCATTGCGGCAATTTCCTGAGGTGTTTGCCAACGGTTCAGGGGCGCAATCCGAGCAATCTTCCGAGCGGCCCAATCGTCGTAACTTTCTTTGGCATCGGCTTGAAGGAGAATTTGACCAGCCTGCCAAACCTGGCGATTGAGATCGGTTTGCACCATTCCAGGTGCGATTGCGTTCGCTCGAACACCAAACGGGGCCAAGTCCTTGGCGACGCACTGCATGAAATTGATCAACGCAGCTTTGGATGCACTGTAAGGTGGATCAGTTTGCGATCCGACCTGCCCCGCGACTGAAGTCAAAAACATAATCGAGCCTTGCCCACTATCAGCTAGCAGTGGCCCAAACGTGTGAGCAACATTCACGGCACCCAACAAATTCACTTCGATAACCGAAGCCCAATCACTCGGCTCGACGTTCCAATAAGGAAAACCGCTTTTGCCACTGGATTTTCCAACCGAAAAAACGACATGCCCAATCTCGAGATGCTGTTGTGCTAAATGTTTCATTTCGTCAAGCGACGTGACATCGCCAAGGACGAATTCGATCCCTGATTGTCCCATGTCTGCATCAGGCAATTGACGATCGACTCCGACGACTCGACTTCCCTCCGATACAAACTGTCTTGCGATTTCTAAACCGATTCCTTTTGCCGCACCGAAAACGATGACCAATTGTTGACTCAAGCCTAATTGCATTAGCTCACGGCCTGACGCAAATACGGAATCGTTAGAGGCCCTTGGGGCAGCACACCGATTCGAGCTGAAGGGCCAAGTTCACTAAGGATGTTTGCAATCGCCATCTCGATGCTATGGCAGGGTTCCATCAAGCAATTTTTGACCGTTTGATCTGGAAGGCTGCTGTAAAGCAAGACCTTCGCCTTCTTCTGCACCATCGCTTGGATATGACCTTGCCATTGTTCAGGAAGTGTTTCGCTTGTCGATTCAAGCTTGTGCAGGAGGTATCCAGGACTATCAACGCTTTCGAGCAACTGTTCGTGAGGACTTCCGGCGGGCACACCTTCTACGCATTCAGCCGCCAGGATGATGGTGCCTCCCTCTTTGACGATTAGTTCCGCAGCCCGCATCCCCTTAACGGCTTGATATAGATTCATGTCTAGCGGGTATCCGCTATTCGTTGTGACCACCACATCGAATGGCTCGTCAACCGCCTGCATTGCACTTTCGCGCACAAACTCAATTCCATTGGCGTGAGCAGCGACTAGGTCACCCGCAAAGTAACTTGTGATTTCTCGCTGATCGTTTAACGCCACATTCAGCAAGAAGCTGGGTCCAATTCGCAACGCGATGTCTCGCATTTCTTCCCACAATGGGTTTCCTTCGGTGACACCAAAAGTCGCTCTGGCATCGCCGATATGATGCGCGCCATGGTTGCTCATCACGGTTCGCATCGCGGCGACTCCAGGCATGATTCCTTTTGGACCACCACTAAAGCCAGCAAAGAAGTGCGGCTCGATGAATCCAGTGATGATTCGCACGTCCGCCGACGTTAAGTGCCGATTGATCAACACCTCGGTGCCATTGCGAGTGACACCAAACGACTCATGAGCTTCGTCACGATCGGGTTCATGGTTCAAGCAGCGATATTTGGCCACTACTTCCGCCGTCAGCATTTGTTCAAGCTCGGCCGTCGTGTTGGGTCGGTGAGTTCCCAATCCATTTAGCAAGGTAATTCGCTCACGATCTGCGCCAGCATCTTCGAGGTACTCAAGCAACCACGGGATCAATCGATCGTTTGGCGTTGCTCGAGTGATATCCGTGTGAACGATCGTAATGTCCTTGCCGGAATCAATCTGGTGCTTCAGTGGCATCGCCTCGATAGGATTGTCCAACGATTCGAACAAGGCAGCACGCTCATCCGAGATTCCCGGTTGATGCTTTGGTTCTAAAACCGAGATTTGGGCGTCGGGAAAGTCGACGCTGAGGTTATCGCGGCCATACGCAAGTTGTATTTTCATTTTCGATTGCTCCACCTCAACCATAGCAAACTGTGGAATCCAAAACTACAAGCGTGCGATCAAACAAAAGAGGTCCAAGCCAAAGCACGCGACCATCTTCGCAAATCAACTAACTAGGTTGCCGGCTTGTGGTAGATCAGCCAATACGTCGCCGGAATCACAAACAGCGTGAATAGCGTCGATGCGATCAAGCCAAAGATTAGTGACCAACCCAGACCTGAAAAGATCGGATCGAGTGTAATGGGAACTGCCGAAAGCAGCGCCGCGCTGGCGGTTAGCAGGATCGGCCGCAACCGGATCACGCGACTTTCAAGGATTGCATCAAACAACGGTCGCCCAGCCGCGACTGCTTGTTCCATAAAGTCCACCAAAATGATCGAATCGCGAGTCACAATTCCTGCCAAGGCAATCATCCCAATCATCGCAGTTGCGGTAAAGAAAATGGGATCGGGATAGCCGCCCACATTCGCGTTGGCAAATAGATTCAACGCATAGAATCCAGGCATCACACCTAGAATTGTCAACGGAATCGCAAGCATCACAATTGTCGGAATGACAAACGATCCCGTTTGGGCCACCAAGATGATATAGATCATGACCATCGCGGCCGCGAACGCGAGCCCAAGATCACGAAATACGTCGAGTGTAATTTTCCATTCTCCTTCCCCGGAAAATGTCACCGACAGATCACTGGGAATGCCCCACGCGACGCCGCCACCGTTGGAAAAGTAGCTTCGATCGGAAACTGGTATTGCGGATGTGTCTGCGACAAAACCGGTATCGGTATCTCGCTGTTGATCGGAAAGTACATCGACGACACACTCCGCAGGTGGACGCCCCGCACATTCAGCCATCACATAGGCTATGCGTTGCAGGTTCTTATGATAGATCGTTTGGCTAACCTGTTCTTGATTCCAAGCGCCAAGCTCGGCCAACAGCACGGTGTTTCCTCGTGTCCCTTTGACTGTCAACTGCGATAGGTCATGAGGGCTACTGCGAAGTGGCTTTGGCAATTGAAATGTCAATCGGAGAGGGACCCTCTCACCTTCAACTCGAATTGTTTGATCTCGGTCGCCGCCGAGTGCAACTGCGATGGTTTGAGCGATTGCGTCTACCGACACTCCAGCGATCGCGGATTTTTCTTGGTCCGGTACAAACGTCAAACGATCGCTCGCCACTTCTCGCATCGTATCCACTTCGAACACGCCCGGTTCTCTACGCATTCGCTGAGCAACGATGTCCGCAGCAGATAAGATTTGGTCGTACGAACTTCCCGCTTGGCCAGTGACCTCAGCTACTAGTGAAGCGAGAACCGGCGGCCCCGGCGGCAATTCGACAATCCGCAAATTCCCGCCTGACGATTCGGCAATGTCGGTCAATGCATCATGCATCCGTAGTCCTATGCCATGGCTTTGAAGATGACGGTTCTTCTTGCCGACCAAATTCACCCGTAGTTCTGCTTGATGTGGCATGCCACGCAGATAGTAGTGGCGTACCATGCCATTGAAATCAATCGGACCTGACAATCCAACATAGCTCGTGTAGTCAGTCACCTCCGGTTCACTTGCCACGAAGCGTTCGATCTGCCCCATCACGGCGTCTGTCCGTTCCAATGAAGTTCCTTCGGGCATGTCCAACATGACCAGGAACTCATTCTTGTTGTCAAAAGGCAGCATCTTCAGCGGGACCATTCGCAACGCACCCAAACCTGCCGCCGCCACGGTAAGCACAGCCATCAAAGCAAGGAACATCACCGCCCTAAACCGAGTTTTCAACAACGGAACCATCATCGGTCGAAAGAACCGGTACAACAACGTCGTTTTGATCTGTTCAGGGTCGTACGACGCGTGCGATAGGGTCAGATCTTCATCATCAACTTGATGATCGCCATCCAATCCTGATTCCTCGTTGGGAAACTTCTTCTTGAGCACTTGGTAGGTCAACCATGGCGTGATCGTGAAAGCGACGACCATCGACATCAGCATTGCCACAGGAACATTCAAAGCCATGGGCGACATGTAGGGGCCCATCATCCCCGTGATAAAGAACATGGGCAAGAAACTAACAATCACCGCTAGCGTCGCACTGATCAGTGGAGGTCTGATCTCGGCAACGGCATCCAAGACGATTCGTCGAGTGGCTTTTTTACGTTCGTGAAAATGCCGGGCAATGTTCTCGACATCGACAATAGGGTCGTCAACTAGCAAACCGAGTGACAAGATAAGTGCAAACAATGTCACTCGGTTAATCGTGTAACCAAACATCAAGTTGACTGCCAACGTCAGCCCGAAAACGACCGGTACTGCCACCGCCACAATCATGGCTTCGCGAAACCCAAGTCCAATGGTAAGCAGCAAGACGACAATCACGATCGCAACACCAAGCGCTTCGACCAATTCATTCACTTTGTGATTCGCCGTTTGACCGCTGTTCCGCGTGATCACCATTTCCACGTTGTCGGGTACGAACTGCTCTCGAAGTTGGCTAGCCCGTTCGATCACCGCATCAGCAACACGAACCGCATTGGCTCCCTTTTGTTTTGAAATTGCAATCGTGACTGCGGTGCTGCTTGGCGTCGGTACCATTGCTTTCTCGGAATGCTCTTCTCCCAAGACAGTCCCCGGATTTCCCCAGTGACTGTCAAATCCACGCGATGGCCCCCATCCGTGACGAACATACTGGTTGACCTCCTCAGCCCCATCATTCACTGAGGCCACATCTTTCAAGAACACGGGCCTCGCATCAAATACGCCGACAACGACGTCTCGCAATTGCGCCGCGCTGGCAATCATTCCGTCGGTCCGTACAGCAATCACATGATCATTGTGAGTGATTGAGCCCGCCGGCAATGATCGATTGGCACCTTCCACGGTCTTTAGAACTTCCAACGCGGTCATTCCATGCGAACGTAATCCTTCGGGATCCAAAGCGACGGTAATGGTTCGCGACTGGCCGCCGACAACGTAAGCTCGATTGACCTGACTGACGCCGCCGAGTCGTTCGACCAATTCTTCGCCGATACGCCGGAGCGTGAAACCATTCTGCTCGGCACCTTTCAGTGCGAAAGTTACGATCGGGACATCGTCAATCTCGACGGGCTTCATCACCCAATCGGTGATTCCAGGAGCCATCGCATCAGTGTTTTCGTTGAGCTTCTTAAACAGTTTGACCAAACTGCGTTCGCGATCTTGCCCAACATAAAATCGGACCGTCACAATCGCACGATCGTCCATCGACATGCTATAGACATACTCAACACCGTCGATCTGGTAGAGCATTCGTTCCAAGGGAGTTGACACCAACTGTTCTACTTCAGCAGCCGAATGCCCAGGATACTCAACGAAAATGTCAGCTAACGGGACCACAATCTGCGGATCTTCTTCACGCGGAGTGATGAGCAGCGCTGCGACTCCGATGATCAGTGAGAAAACGATCAAGATAATTGACAGGTTCGAATTTAGAAAAACTCGAACGATGCCTGACAATACATCGTCATGCCCGTCCTCGGGATGCTTGTGATGAGTCACTTACGAACGCCTTCCTCATACAAGGTCACGGCATCAGCTGACATCGCGACCCTCTCACCGGCACGTAAACCCGACAATACCTCGACGTCGTTTCCGATTCTTCGACCCAACTGCAGACTGCGACGATTGAGAGTCTCGCCATCCACCGCATCAACCAACGCTAGCTGCCCCACACGCTTCACCGCGGCGGCGGGTATCACGACGATAGTTTCAGAATCAAGCGGTAATGCAATTCGCCCAAACATTCCACTGTAGATCCCAGGTGGGCAGGGGCCACTGACCTTCACTTGAAAACTACGGCTGCCCGCTTCGGCTTGGGGAACTACCTCCCGCACGGTCGCTTGGCATTCATAATCCATCGATTCAAGTTTCGCAGACACAACTTGCCCGACTTTCAATCGATTTGCGAACGACTCTCGAACGTTCGCCACCAATTGCATTTGATTCGGGTCGTACAGCGTCAACAGGGTTTGACCGGGCGTCACCGTATCGCCCTCCTGAACTTGCTTGTCGACGATAACGCCAGCGTAAGGAGCGTCGATGGTAGCGTACTCCAAAAACACTTTGGCTTCATCGACGGCGCGAGCCGCTTGGTTCAAGTTCGCTTGCGAAGTACGGACAGCGGTTTCGACCGTCTCGTATTCCGCCTGCGATATCGCATTCCCTTTTCGAAGTTGTTCTGCGCGTCGCAAATTTGCTCGGGCCTGCTCAGCACTAGCCGTTGCCGATTCTAAGCTAGCCTCGGCTTGCCTTAACCGCGACTTCAGTTCGTCGTCGACAAGCCGCACGAGCACTTCACCCTCAGCCACCATTTGACCCGCCGATACGTTCACTTCCGCAACCTTTGCCAAAATTTTTGACGCTACGAAAGATTGGTGAATCGGTTCGATCGAACCAACGGCCGTTTCAAACCGCGGCTGTTCAATCTCACGTGCCTCTACGACCGCCATGTTGGATTCGAGCCTGCGGACTGACGCTGTCTTTTCGTCAGATACCTTTCTCGTAAACACACCCGCGAACATCATCAGTAGCAGCACAACGCCCAAACTGCCGAAGATCGCAACACTCCATCGAGAGAGCGGCTTAAGAAAATTTTCCAGTCGTACTTTCGTCATAATGCCTGTGCTTAGTTCTTCGCCACTTCGCGATCAGTAACTGTGCGGATCGAGTTTTACTTTCCCTCGAAAGATCCAATAGATAATCACGGTATAGCTAAGAACACATGGAAGACCGATAGCCGCAATGATCAACATCGTTTGCAGCGTTCCAGCACTGCTGCGAGCGTTCTGCAACGTGACGCTATACGTCGGGTCAATCGTGGACAACATAAAATTTGGAAAGATTGCCACACTGAAAAGCGAAGCGAGTGCCAAGATGACCATCGCTGAACTAAAGAATGCGTATCCAGGCTTTCCCAGGTGCATAGCGCGAGGAATATTAAGCACCGCAAGGGCATTAAGGATGGGCACAATCCACAGCACGGGATATTCCGAAATGTTCTCCGTTGCGTGCGGAACGTGCCACCACGTCGCAAGTGTGACAAGGCAGTACAAACTGGCGAAGATGTAAAACAACGGAGTTATTGCGCGTTTCAGGCGAGCTTGCAGATCGTGCTCTGTCTTCAAGTAAAGAAAGATTCCACCGTGTAACGCGAATAGTGACACGGTGAGACAACCAACCATCAAGGGGTACCAATAAACTTGACTTAGCAAACTACCTTCATAGTGATACTTCGCCCCCAATTCCATTCCCGCCATCACATTGCCACCTGCAACCCCAAGCAAGAAAGCGGCGGTAAACGATGAGAGAAAGAAACCGATATCCCAGACGTTGCGCCACCTAGCGGAATGAACTTTCGAACGGAATTCTAGGCTGACCGCGCGACCAATCAAACACGTTAACAACAAGTAAAAGGCAAGATAGAAGCTGCTAAACACAGTCGCATAGGCAACCGGAAACGCAGCAAATAAGGCTCCGCCAAATGTGACCAACCAAACTTCGTTGCCGTCCCAGAGAGGACCAATCGAATTCATTACCAAACGTCTTTCCTGGTCATTCTTAGCGACGAAGGGGTGCAGAATTCCCACGCCCAAGTCGAATCCATCCAGGATTGAATAGCCGACTAGCAAGACGCCTAGTAGCACAAACCAAATGAACGTGAGTGTGTCGTAACTCATCAGACTCCGTCCTCCATCATGTCACCGCCGAAAGACTTGGCCGTTCGACTAAATTTTTCAGACATGGAATCGGCTTTCAACTTGCTTTTGTACTCCGTCAATTCCTCGCCACTTTCTGGCCCGTGTTGAATCTTGTTGTTGAGCACGAACACCCAAACGGCAAACAGCAACGAATAGATGACTCCGAACAAAATAATTGAACTAAGTACCTGCTCGGCTGTTACTGATTCGCTCAATCCATCGGCGGTTCTAAGCCCCATCATTTCAACTCCGTCTTGGATCGACGGATACACAATCCATGGTTGTCGACCAACTTCGGCGGTGATCCATCCTGCTTGATTCGCCGTCATAGCCGCCACGGGCATGAACACAACCGTCCACAACAACCACGGACGTTCGCTGTACGATTTTCGATACCAACACCAACACGCAACCACTGCGACGCCAATCATAAGCGTGCCCAAGCCAACCATCAGATGAAAGGTTTGAAAGGGCAACCACACCGGCGGGCGCTGATCTTCGGGAATTTTATCCATCCCTGGCACAGGAACGGTGGGGTCGTTGAAAACCATCAAGCTCAATAGATACGGAACCTTCACCTCAAAATGAACCGTCTCGTTCTTGGCATCTGGCCATCCAAACAGCGTAAGTCCCGTTGGCTCATCACTTGAGTGAAAGTGAGCTTCCATCGCAGCCAACTTTGCCGGCTGAGTCTCCACTAGCTTTTGTGCCGAATCGTGGCCCGTCGCAGCAGCAAGCAAAGTGAACAACAGCGCCGAAGGAAGTGCTATCGAAAGACATCGCCGTGACACATCCTCGTGCCGCCGCTTGAGCAAGTAATAAGAACAAACAGACGCGACAAAGAATGCCCCCAGCACTAGGGCACCTATCAGCGTGTGGGTCAACCGATCCACTGACGACGGATTGAATACCATCGTCCAGAAGTCCGTCACTTCGGCTCGAGGCATCATCTCACCTTGCACGTCATGCCAAACGATGTGGTAGCCCGCCGGCGTCTGCTGCCAACTATTCGCGACGACAATCCAGACCGCGCTGAACATCGAACCAAGAAACACCATTAACGTACTGAAAAGATGCATCTTGGGTCCAACTCGATCCCAGCCAAAGACCAACACTGCCAGAAATCCGCTCTCCAAGAAAAAGGCGAAGATTCCTTCCGCTGCCAATGCAGATCCAAATACGTCACCCACGAAACGTGAATAGGCAGCCCAGTTGGTACCGAACTCAAACTCCATCACAATTCCCGTGGCAACACCCATTGCAAAGTTAACAGCAAAGACGCGAGTCCAGAATCTCGCGGCGGCTTCCCACGCAGCTTCACGAGTTCGAAAGTATGCCAACTCGCAAAGAAACAACTGCAATCCAAGGCCAATCGACAGGGGCGGAAACAAGTAGTGGAACATGATCGTTCCCGCAAACTGCAGTCGACTGAGTATTTCAACGTCCATTAGATTTATCCTGTTTCCATTCCCCAGTGCGTTGGGGTTGAAACTTTGGCCTTGCATTTGAGTTTATGAACGCGGCGATATCCACCGCTTCTTGATCTGTTAGGTCGGCGTCACCCGGCGGCATAGCGACTTTCAACCAGGACGCCATCTTCGGCACTTTCGAAAGACCAGCCCCATCATTAAAAGATTGCTCGCCCCAAACCGGCGGGCCTTCGTCAGATCCGCTACCGTCTTCAAGATGGCAATCCGCGCAGCGACTTTCATACAGCGACTTCCCTCGGGAATAGTCGGACTCAATCGAGTCGACATCAATCATGGTTAGACGGTTGGGTCCAAGGGGAGCATCTGGGTTCATATCGATCGGCGTCTGACGAGACAACCACGTGATATAAGCGGCGATCGCAACCGAGACTTGGCTTCCAAGGGCTGGCCGTGAACCATTCTGGCTACGTAAGAAACAGTTGCCGATGCGATCTTCCAGCGTGATAACAGATGATTCACGCGGCGAATACGCTGGGTACGCAGCAGCAACTCCCCGAAACGAAGCGGCTTCACGATGACGTCCCGCTTCCAAGTGACACGATGTGCAATTCAACTGATTGCCAACGAATGATCGAGTCAGCGGATGCGAACTGGTCTCATTGACGAGCGTTTCCCCCAACCGAACCATCTCACCGAGCGGACCTGATGGATACGCTGCGGCAACGTCCTCGGATGAACGAGGATCAGCAATCGAAGTCGATGGCGGCGATGGCGAAGCGACCGGTTTGCGAAAACGAAGCAAGTAGTTTTCTTTGAATCCGTGAATGGTGACCTCATCGGTGAATTGAAAACCAGCCGAGACTATTTCGTTTCGAAACACTTCTTTGCCTGCTCGAACATGACCGATCAGAAACTCTCGGGATACACCGGGAATACGGTTAAAGTCGATTAATACTAAACGACCGTTTGGCTTGAGAGCTCGATAGATCGACGATAGCGATTGCTGAGGACTTTCAAAATGGTGATAAGTGTCGCAGATGAAAACTAAATCGACTGACTCGGGTGGCAAACGTATCGAGACGTCGGTTCCCAGCGCGGTCGTTAAGTTCTCAATCCCGTCGGCCGTGGACTGAGTGGCAATGTGCTGCAAAAACTTTGACGACACATCAATGCTGTAAACCCATCCACTCTCGCCGGTTCGCTTAGCAAACGAGCGGCTATAGAAACCGGTCCCAGCCCCCACATCGGCTATTCGATCGCCGGGCATGATGTCGCAAGCCGATAACACTTCTTCTCGCGCGGCATAGACTTCGCGACTTTCGACTTCAAACCTATCTATCCACTCATCAACCTTAAGATTCTCGTCCTTAAATTTGTCATTGATGCCTTCAGGGACAACGGTCGCACTTGGGTTTACCTCTTGGCACCATGCGATCGAGCTGATTGCGATTGAAGCAACCAAAATTATCGCGGTGATAGATTTCGTTGCCACACAGATTTTCACAGTGATATTCCTCCAAAGGTTTTCGTTTCGGTTTCAATCATCCAAGGTCTTGAAAATCGTCTACGAACTTTCGATCGATCCATGTTTTCAATTTCCAACACCAACGAGCGTGCACTGTGAACCATCCATATTCCAAAAGCGCTTTTGTATCGCCAGTGTTTAGCAACTTCAAGAAATCGCTCTGAGGTTCAAATTTCCTCATCGCCTTCCCGCTAAAGTGCGCATGCAGATTGTTCCAGAGGATGGGGCACTGCCGCACGGCATACACTCCCGCCTTGGGTGATGGCGATTGAATGACCGTCCCAGAATCACCAACGGCAAAGATTCTTGGGTCCGTCAACGACTGAAGCGTTTGGCTAGTCGCAATGAAGCCACGTTCGTCTGTTTGGAGTCCGAGTTTTCCCAAAACAGGAGGAGCAGCAGCCCCGGTGGCCCAGATCACACAATCGGCGGGAAATCGCTGGCCGTCATCTCGCACCACATCCGTATCGTTGACCTCAACGATGCGATGCCCTGCGTGAACGGGGATGTTTCGAGCGGTAAGCAATTTCTCAATCTTCGCAATGCTGCGTTCCCGCATCCCATCAGCGATTCGGTCGCTACTGGTAAAGATGTCGATCTTCACATTGCCCTGAATACCGGTTGCACTATGGCGTTTCGAGATCTGTTCATTCAAACAGAATGCAATCTCAACACTTGCAACGCCACCGCCGACGATGGCAACACGCAGCGGTACATTCTTACCAAACGATGCGTTCTGCAAGCGATCATCCAAGCGGCTCAAGAAGGTTTGCATCGGCTTGATCGGCACCATCAAGGACGATTCGCTGAGCTGTTGCCAACCCGCCGGCATCGACCCCACTCCGACCGAAAGAGCGTCGAAAGGAATACTTTCGTGATCGCTGAACAGAACCTCGCCGGCGGTAAGATCCAGACCGCAAGTGTCAGCCAAGATCAATCTCGCACCGGCATGATCGGCAAGTTTTCGCAGATCAATCCTCATCTCGTTATCGCTGAACTGCCCGCCGAGCGTGCCTGGCAACATTCCGGAATATGTCGCGGTCGGAAACTTACTGATGCAGGTCAAGGAGCAGTTTGGAATAGGTTCAACAGCCCATTCCTTGACAACGTGTGCATTGGTGTGACCAATCCCGAGCAGAACCAGATGCTTCGTCGGGGAAGTCACTCCGTCACCTGCTCGTACTTCGCAGGCACGCGGTAGCGTTTGCTGTACGTGTGAACTCGATTCGTCGGTTTGCCATCAAGTGTGACCAGGGGTAGACCAGCATCAACCCACTTCAAAATGCTTCCCTGATAGTTCTTCACTTTCACGCCGTCACCGGCGAGCTGCTTCGCATAGGCACCGCTTCGTCCGCCAACCGTGCAGTACGGAATGACTAAACGTCCAGCATAAAGTTGCTTGTCTTTTTCATACTGCGACTTCGTAATCGCACCTGGAATCACCGAAACATTAACTTCAGCTTCGGTACGCACATCAATGACGACAAAGTCAGGTTGCGGAGGCTTCGCCCCCAGTTCCTCTGCCTTGACTTCGGCGTCCTGTTGATCCTGCAGCAATTGATTCAAGTCCTCGGTATCAATCGTGCCAACTTTGGGGCCTCCGAAGAGACCGCCAAATTGAGCGACCACCGTCGGTGCTTCAGCATTTGCAAAGAGAATGAACGCAACGAACAGGACGACAAATCGAGATTTCATAAGCTGTTTCTATTTTTAGAGGTTGATAACGTTGGGAAACACCACGGACTCGGATTAACCGCCTGGTAGTTCGATCCAAAACCACCCGCGTAATTCACCTTCTTTAAACCCCGTGGCTCGATCGTTGGGATAAAGCTTAGCGAGTTGATCTTGAACTACTGGGGCGATCTGCTCTTTTGGGCCGTGACACATGACGCATTGACCCTGCAACTTGATTGGCAAAAGCGCCGCCGCGTGACCATTGTCCAACATCACAAAGGTTGGCGTTTGCGTTTTAGCTTGCACTAAATTTTCCGCCCACGCCGGAGCAACATTATCGGCATTGCGCAACCGCACTCCGGTGCGTCCTATTCGTAAACTCTGTTCGGTGCCAACCGCTTCAGCAATTCTGGGTGCCTCTTTTTGACAGACCGCTATCGCTGCAGCAGGCCCCTGACTTCCCATTGCTTCCATCAACCGTCCGGACAACCTAGTGAACAATGCGTCCTTCGCAGCCAGCATTTTTCCTTTCGATGCTTCGCTGGGTAATTGCCCCACAACGATTGAAGCGGAACGTTCCGTCGAGTCAGGACTTCGCGTTTGAGTGGAATCACTCCGCGAACATCCTGCTACGAAAGCAAGCACCCCGACGCATAGGAACTTAAGAGGTGAGGGTGAAAGAACGATGTTCATTCGTCGGTTCCTTTTCGCGTAAGTACGCAGGCTATTTCGTGCATACCCGATGGATGATCAACACGCTCGGAGCGGTTGGACCATTGCCAAGTCGGAAGTGCGAAAACGGTCTGCATGGTGGGCAAATCACACGAGAATGGGGGCTCATCTGATTTTCCGCTCTGCATGAAGAGTCCAAACAAACTTCCTTCGGGTAGAAGCAACCGAGCTAACCGTTGTTCATACGCATTCCATTGGCTGGGATGAATGGCACACAAACACGTTTGCTCGTAAATCGCGTCGAACGCATGCGAATGAGAGAACGTGAATATGTCAGATTGAACCACCACCGCGTTGAGTCCTCGAAGTGTCAATTGTTCTTTGAGCGACTGTACAGCCGCGTCGGCGAAATCAACGGCGGTCACATCGAACCCCGCTTCCGCCAATGCGATTACCTCGTGCCCACGACCACAACCTGGAACGAGGATCTTGCACGGCCGCAATTCGCCTGCCTTCAACCACTGCGACAACATAGGGTTAGGCCCGCCACGATCCCAACCGGTTTTCCCCAGCTCGTATCTCTCTTGCCATCCTTTGCTCGACAGGTTGGCGGATCGGGCAACGCCGAGGTTCGTTGCGGGAAAATTGTCGGAATGCTCATTCATGGTTTTCAGTTCCCGAGTGGCACATAGGCGTAACCGTCCGCTTGCAGATTCGCCACGGTGGTGATGGCAGAGACGGAAGTTTCAACAAATACGGCTACCTCACTGGGCTTGGCTCCTTTCGAAATCAAAGACTGCCCGCACACGTAGAGCTCAACGCCACACTCATGAAGACGTCGAAGCAAGTCTAGATTTGGATTGCCAACGGTCGAGAACTTCTTGGCATAGGCGTCCGGATTGAGGACCGCAAGAGTTGCGTCACCGTGAAAAATAACCGCGATTTGAACGTCGGCCGGTTCAGCTCCAGCGCCGCCGTAGATATTGACGTACTTGGCAACCTTTTCGATTCCCTCATTGAGACCCGTGGCTTCACCACCTCTCGTTAGATCAACAAGGATCTTTGTCCCCGATCGCGGTTGTTGGACTGCATTTGATAGTTGAACAACATCGCCGTGACCGACGATCTTTGGTCGCGATACCACAGCCACCGCCGATTCCTCTTTGTCGGGAACGGCGTGATTTTTCATTGCCTCGTCGAAACCATGCTCGACAAATCCACTAACCGTTTTAGCGTGTGCTTGGATCAATTTCACCACGTACGCGTCCTCTGAAGTCTCGGTGACGCGGACACCATTGGTTGTGTCTTCATGAACAATTTCAATTTTATCGGTATGCTTAAAAATTTCGGCGAACAAAGGATCCCGCATGCGAATCGGGTTAGAGTTACTAATCCGATACGCCATCCACTCGACATGCTCCCTGATCTTGTCGGCTACCTCGGGAGAATCAGACTCTGTTAACGTCTCAACGCCGTTAGGCAATTCCTTTACCGAGCGTCTAATCTTGTCATGATTTGAAAGTAAGAACTGGAACACTTCGTGATCGGCACCGTGACGATCATCGTGACCATGCGTTGCAGCACCTTGCTGCTGCTGCCCAAACGCTCGACCAAGACCTCGACCAAAGCCGCGTCCAAAACCACGCCCGGCACCGGGACCGCGACGAACGCCCAATCCACTTCCCCGGCCTTCCATAGCCCCTTCGTCACCTGTTTGGTCCTGAACCGATTGGTCCTGAACCGATTGGTCTTGCGCGAACACCGTCGCAACGTCAACAACGCCAATGAACGAGATAGCAATGAACGAGAGAGCAACGAACGCAATAACACGGACCATGAAATGACTCTGTAGTAACGATAGCAGGATGAACGTGACGTGACTTCAACGGACTCGATGGACGCGCAAACCTCAACACCAGATCATAGAGATCACCGGGCCAAACTTCCGCAATGCGATACCGTCTTAGGCTTCGGAATCAGGCGACATGTGTTTCGCGATGTAGGCGGGTTCGCCCATTCGTTCCAGCAGATCAAGCTGCAACTCTAACCAACTTGCATGTCCTTCTTCATCGACTGCAATGCGTTCGAAGAGCTGACGCGTACCGATGTCCCGGTCTTCGCTCGCTTGAATCGAGGCTGTTGTGTAGAACTCGATTGCTTCCTTCTCGTCGGCAAGGTCGGTTTCGAACATCTCCTTCAATGATGTAGCTCGAACGGGCGTCTTTTCGAGCGTCAACTTCGGATCCCCCTTCAAGAACAAGATTCGGACCAAGTACTCTTCGGAATGTCCAAGTTCCTCTTGCAGTTCTTCCCGCATCTTGGATGCCAATAGTCCCATGCCCCAATCGTCCAATACACACGCATGCAACTGATACTGGTGCATGGCGGTAAGCTCCATCGACAATGCACGTTGAAGATTTTCGATTGTCTGCGTCTTAGTCATGTTTGGTCCTCTGGTTTTCAGTGAATAGAAAGTGAATATCTTTGTTTTTGCTTCGTTTCGTCTAGTTTAGGATTGATCGTTGATAGCGGAACCGACCTTCGCCTGAATGACCGACTCTCCTGATCGTGATGGCAGGCGAGGGAAGGTCATTTCCGGGAACTCGCCTTCAAGCGCTGACATGAACGAGGTCAAGTCGTCGGCTTCGCGATCGGTCAATTCTACATCTAACTGAGTAGATGCCATTAACCGACACGTTTCCGCCAACGAACTTACTCGACCATTGTGAAGATAAGGTGCTGTCAACGTAACGTTCCGCAGGGTAGGCGTCTTGAAAAGATGATCATCGGTATTATCACCGGTCGCCTGTGATCGTCCTAGGTCCGTTGCCAAGTCATACGCTTGAACGAACGGTGAAGTGTCGAACCTCGGAAACTCAACAAACTCCGCATCACTTCCTATATCCCACCCGTTGAGCGCTGGTCCGGAATGACATTCGGTGCAACCGATTGATTCGAATAGTTCCATGCCGCGTATCTGCGTTTCACTCATTGCATGCTCGTCACCGTCAAGATATCTGTCCAATGCACTGTTAGGTGTGATGAGTGTCCGTTCAAAAGCCGCGATTGCTTCCACGGCGTTTTCGATAGTGACCGCATCATCGTTCTTAAACGCAATTTGAAAGTCGTTGGTATAGCCCGCGATGTCTTTGATTCGGCTGATCACTTGGTCATGCCCCAACATGCCCATTTCGACGTCGGCCACCATCGGCCCCTTGGCCTGTTCTTCAAGCGTTACCGCACGCCCGTCCCAAAACTGAGACGCCTGGAACACTGCATTCCAAACCGTCGGAGCGTTTCGAGGACCCGTGAGGCCATTGACACCCATCGATGTCGCTCGGCCATCGTCGCCACCTTCCATTAAGTTGTGGCAACTATTGCAAGAAACCGTTCCGGTGGCTGATAACCGAGGATCAAAATAGAGTTTCTTCCCCAGCTCGATCTTCTCTGGTGTGTCGCTTTGCTTTAGGGCAGCTTTTGGCAGCGCAACCAAATTCTGAGCACCGACCTGACCGATCCCAACCAGCATCGCTGCAAAGGTAAACAGCCGTGTAATCATATTCGTTCTAGCAATCATCGTGGTAACGTACGTGTTTGAGCGGAAGATCCGCTGCGGGGAAGGTCTTGTTAAAACAGAAAACTCAAGCACGACCGCGAAGCATGCCGTGCCAATAAAGCGCGGGCAGTCCGAACTTTTTCAACATGAGCATGCTGAACCGCTCCTTGGCTTGATCAAAAGGAAACGTTTCAGCGGGCTGACCGCTGTAATCAAATTCCGCCAAAACTAAACTGTCGTAGCCAGTTACGACGGGACACGATGTGTAGCCGTCGTAACGAGCCGATAGCGGTTCTTGTTTCATCAATGACCGAAGATTGCTAACCAAGACTGGGGCTTGCTTTCGAATTGCCGCACCGGTTTTCGATGTCGGCAAACTTGACGCATCACCGATACCAAACACGTTGGCGAACCGAGTGTGTTGAAGCGTGTATTTATCGACATCGACCCAGCCGTCCTCGCTCGCCAACTCACTGCTTGACACGAAGTCAGGCGCGCTCATGGGCGGGGTAACGTGAATCATGTCGTATCGGATGACGATCTCTTCATCGGTGTCCATATGCCGATAGATCGCTTCTCTGGATGCCGACCGGATCTCAACTAAGTTATGGCGAAAACGAGGTTCAACGCCTTTCCGCTGCGCCACTTTTTCGAGGATCTCGCGATAGCGATCGACCGCAAACAGACGTGGCCCGGCTAATGTAAAAATAACATCGATGTCATTGCGAACCCCGTGACGACGAAAATAGTCCTCGGCAAGGTAGCAAATCTTCTGCGGTGCTCCGCCGCATTTCACCGCGCCGGCTGGCTGAGTGAACAACGCGACACCTTGTTTCAGATTGCGAATGAACTTCCACGTGCTGGCGACCGTGTCGATCGAGTAGTTGCTGCACACACCGTCCTTCCCGACGGCATCCTTCAACCCTTTGACTTGTCCCCAGTTGACCTGAATACCAGGAGCGACAACGAGGTAATCATAGGTGATTGTGGCGCCGCCTCGCGTCACAACTGTGTTTTCGTTTGGCGCAAAGGAAGTCACATGATCCTTCACCCAATCCACGCCATAGGGGATCAAGTCAATTTCATTCCGCCCGGATTCCTCAGGCTTGAACATTCCCCCGCCAACCAAGGTCCAAAGCGGTTGATAGTAGTGCTTCTCGGACGGTTCGATGATTGCAATACCCAATGACGGATCTGCGTTGCGCAATCGAGCCGCGACGGTGATGCCCGCTGTTCCCCCTCCGACAATAACAATTTGATAGTGGCTCATATGACGCTACCTTTCTCTGATGACACGGTTGACGAAATTTGGCTGGCATCAGGATTTTTCTCGAGCACACCGCCAAAACACTTTGCGAACTGCAAGCCGAATGAAAGAGCGCGCTGGGTGTTGGGATCGCGGATCGCACCGATCAGTCCAAGCAACCCAACCCGCTTGGGTACTGGATGCTCGCAAGTTCCTTGATGGCAACTTGAAAGAGCCGACCCAGCCATCCCAACCGTCGCCACCGAGTTCTCGCTCATCACATCGGATTTCAGCAGAAACCCAATCCGATCAAGTTCCTCTTTGCGAATCTGTCCGCCCAAGTACAAAGCAGCGTGGAGCCCTTGTCGAAGACTCTGTTCGAAGTCGATGCCATCGGTTTTGACCTGGGCCGCCCATTCATCAAACACATCGACTGCGATCGCGATAAGGTTTGGAAGCTCATCGAGCAGCTCACTTCCTTCTTCTAGTTTTGGAAGTCGAGAAACAAGACGCTCCATTGCACGCATGTTGCTGGGCTCACTGATCTGCACAAGCAATTTTGCAAATCGAGTTGCCCGTTCTTCGATATCAATGCCATCTTGCGAGGCTCTACGAGCGACGGCGTCAAATACATCGACAGCAATCGCCAGCAAGTTGGGTAACTCACCAGCAACATTCAAGATTTGATTGAGCTTTTCGGCTTGGTCAAGTAAGCGGTGAAGGACGTCGACCGTATTGGGATCGTTCAATCGGTCCTCAAGCGTTGGCCTTTGAATGGCGGTATCCATGAATGCACTTTGTTTGCACGAGGGAGGTGAAGGGAAGGGCGATGAAGTTCAACTGCTCATCGCTGGTTGCGACTTAACGCTCGGCAGTCCTTCTTGTTTCCAAGCTAAATAGCCGCCCGTTAGATTGACCACGTTCTTGAATCCTGCAGCCTGCAAGACACTGGCGGCGATCGCCGATCGAGCACCACTTCGACAATGAACGACCCACTTTTCGTCGCGAGCCCTGTTGTCGAGGCAACTAGGCAGGCGTCCGAGGAAACAGTGCTCTGCTTGTTCGATGTGACCTTCTTTCCATTCTTCGTCAGACCGAACATCGAGCAGCTTCACTTCACCAGATTCAATGCTGTTGGACAAATCAACCGGCGTCCCAGTTGCGTAAACTTCTGTCGCCAAGTTGTGAGAACGCACTTCACTGCTAACAAAACCACCAGCGATATTTTCCACGCCGATCTTATGCAACACCCGTGCTGCCTCTTCCAATTGACCTGGCTCGCAGATCAAGTAGGTCGGACGATCGTAATCAACTAACCACCCCGCCCATGTGGCCAACATTGGCAATGGAATATTGATCGTGCCGGGCACATGTCCCTTGGCATATTCTGGCGACGGCGTCAGGTCTACTACCGTCCCCGATTGAATTGCGTCGTCGATGTCTACTATGTCTAGCATCGAATGATGATGTTCCGAACCCAGAATGCGTGGCCCCTCTTTGTTCACTCGCTTCATCACCGCGAAGTAACGAGGAGCTTCCGGTTGATCGGCCAAGATGTATCTAACAAACGCGTCTTCGTCGGCGAACTGAAGCGCCGGATTGAATCGTTTCTCGTAGCCCACCGTCGAAGATGGAATGGCCCCCAGACCTTTTCCGCATGCACTTCCGGCTCCATGAGCAGGCCAGACTTGCAAGTAATCAGGCAAGGACTTGAATCGCTCGGCGGACTTGAACAAATCTCGAGCACCTGGTTCGGCTGTACCCACTAGACCTGCCGCCTCTTCCAGCAAGTCGGGGCGACCAATGGATCCAACGAAAACGAAGTCTCCGGTAAAGATCCCCATCGGCTTATTCGCTCCGCCACCTTCGTCCGTCAACATGAACGAGATACTCTCGGGAGTATGGCCCGGTGTATGCAGAACATCGAAACGGATGTTTCCAACCATAAAGTGGTCGCCATCATGCACGGGCTGACTGTCATAGCCATCTAGGTACAAATACTTCCATTCCGCCGGTCCTTCATCCGACACATACAACTTGGCGTTCACGCGATCAGCCAGTTCGCGAGCCCCAGAAACGTAGTCGGCATGGATATGAGTTTCGGCGACAGCAGTGATCGTCACTCCCTCTTTCTCCGCCATCTCGATGTACTGTTCAATATCGCGACCTGGATCGACGATGACTGCTTCTTTAGCACGTTGACATCCCACCATGTAGGAAGCGTGAGCGAGCTTTTCGTCGTAGAAATATTTAAGCAACATGGATCTATTCTCCTGTGTTTAGGTATGTGTTTGACTACACGACCACTGATTTGGAAATGACAAAGACGGCGACCAACACGACCGCGATCGAGAATATTTTTTGAAGAGTGGGTCCCTTCAGGCGTTTGGCGACGAGGCCGCCCAACCACATGCCAGCGAAACCCCCGACCAGAAATAGAAGCGTTGTTGTCCATGACAGGTCATTGCCGTTAGCGAAGTGCGATGCCACACCGCTAATGCTGACGAGAACGATCACGAACAATGAAGTTCCAACCGCTTGATGAATCGCCATCCCGCTGAAAATCACGAGCGCTGGAACAATGACAAATCCGCCTCCCACACCGAACATTCCTGACAACACACCGGTCATCAGCCCTACGATGACAAGCAACCTCGCGCACTTAGAGGTCAACCGAAGCTTCCCATCGGCGTCGCGTTGACAGGCGCTGCGATCCGGCCCAGGCTCGCTTTCGGTATTGCAAACTCCACTTGCCATTACCGGATTGCAAGCCTTGGCCCACATTCGCTGGGCAACCACTAACATCAACATCGCGAACATCACCAACAACACCTTCTCCGGCACCAACGTCGACATGTAGGAACCAATCGGAGCACCCAACATTCCGGCGACTGCGAACAAAAGTCCGGTTCGCAACTCAACATCGCCACGCATCATTCTTGGCACTGCACCAAACAGCGCCGTACCGCCCACTGACGCTAGTGAAATGCCAACCGCCTCGCGAGGTGCAATTGCCAATCCGTAGACGAGCAGTGGGACCGCGAAGACGCCACCGCCGCCACCGGTTAGTCCCAGTGCAAACCCAACGATGCTGCCGAAGAAGATGGCTAGGCCGAACATGAGCCTTCACAGCCTCCATCCCCACATTGATTCCAAGGCATCTTGGCAATCGCTGAAGCCATCGGACATAGGCCCGTCGCTCCCGCCACCATCAATCCAGCACCAACAAACGCTGAAAGACCGATGAAGTACGGATGAACGAAGTAGCCCAGCGCCGCGCCCACGAAGGTTAAGAAGCCCGCACAAAGCTGAACTTGTTGCATCAATGGCAACGACTTCTTACCTCGAACCACGGGCAGTCCGGCCTTGTCCCAAGCAACTGTCCCACCTTCGACGTTGACAACATTGTCAAAGCCAGCATCAACAAATTTTTTGCAGGCTTGTGCAGAACGGTTACCGCTCCGGCAGATCACATACAGAGGCTCGTGAGCCGTTCCGTTGCGAGCCTGCATCACGCTCGCCGGATCAAGAGAATCCAATGGAACGCTGCGAGCACACTGTGCGTGGACGTCGCGATACTCCGATGGCATCCGAACGTCGATCACATCGATCGCCTCGTGCTGCTGCTTTTCGGCCAACTGCTTTACTGTCACTGTTTTCATCGATCTTTCCTTTCAACTAGTGCGAATGCACAAAAACCCGAAACCTCGCCATATCGCCATTCGGCGATATGTTATTACAAAAAAAAGGGCGACTCATTCGAGTCACTCCCCTCACTCCGACTCCCTTCACTCTGACTCGCTGGGCAGGAACCGACCTTCAATGCACGCCATCAATTTTTTTAGGTGAGGTTCTGCAATCTGGTAATACACATTTCGCCCCTCACGCTCACTAGTCAGGAAACCACAACGCTGGAGCAAGCGAAGATGGTCTGATCCAACATTGTCCTGGATGCCACAATCGGCCGCCAATTCGCCCACGGTGTA
Source organism: Rubripirellula amarantea (assembly GCF_007859865.1). NCBI lineage: Bacteria > Pseudomonadati > Planctomycetota > Planctomycetia > Pirellulales > Pirellulaceae > Rubripirellula > Rubripirellula amarantea. The sequence goes on from NZ_SJPI01000003.1 coordinate 380,385, forward strand.
CCGCCCATGCAACAACATCTGCACGATCCGCAATCGGACGGGATGAGCCAAGGTTTTCAAGCATTCGGCTGCTTGAGAAAAATCCTGGACCGTGCCCCGCGGTTTCGCAGCTTTGGTTTTGATTTGTTTCGTTGACATATTAGGTGCTCCTCCGACACTCATGTTATATCGCCATATGGCGAGGTGTCAATGAATATTACTCACCTCATTCCCACAAAAAGCTCGAATTTCCAGGTTCTCTGAAATCCCCTAGACACCGACGCTGCCCATGCCTTCGAAACCGACCATGCCATCAGACCCGACCATGCCATCATGTATGACCATGTCATCGGGCGTGCCCCAGATGCCAGATCATTGTCGAGCAAAAGGCGGGTTCACAAGCCAACCCTCGTCCACAGCGTTATTCTGCCGTGACCGCCATCACCACGGGTGCGATCACGTCAGACCCACTGGCGAATTCCAGCTTGGTTATCAATTCCGCCCGTTGTGGATGGATTGCGAGATAGCGGATTTGCCGGCCGTTTAGGTCGAACGCGAACTGCGAACCGGGAACATCAACGCGCCGGATGTAGTCCGCGAACTCTTTGCCGTTGATCAAATCGTGATCTTCGGTGACACCATCGGCATAGTGCAATCGAACAGTCATCGCGACCGCACCCTTGGCTCCGTAGGGGAAGGCCCAACCGCCTACTCCGCCAAGCATATGAATTGCTTTGGCCGAGCTATTGAAGGGAACGGAGACGGACTTCGGCATCCCTCGGCTTATTTCCCCGTTTGGACTGTGCAATACAATCGCGTTGGGGACGCTACCATCGCGAGGATCAGTCAACTGAAACGGCACCCCGGCAAATGTCTTGGGTGACCAGTCCGAGAAAATCAACCGTTCAGCCGAATTGTTTTTGTCGACAAACAGGCTGCGGTCACTCGGTAGGGTCACGCCTTTGCTCAAATCTACGGGAACAAACTTTCCTCTTTGCACAAGAAACTCCAGCAAATTGGTAAGTTCATCGGGGGTCATCGACTTCTCGAATCCTTCGGGCATGATGGAATTCGTCGACATCCGAAACACATCGATGTCGTCGCGCAAGACACTAATCTTTTTGCCTTCGGTATCGAAAAGCTCAATTGACGTCTTCGATTCCGATGCCAACATGCCGTTGATGACGACACCGTCTAACGTCAGGACGCTGTACGCTCGAAAGTTTCCCTCTACGTTTCGATTGGGATCGAGAATATGCGTCAATAGTTCTTCTTTGGGATGAACTGACATCCCGGTTAGGTCTGGCCCCACGGTCGCACCTTCGCCGGAGTGCATGTGGCACTTCGCGCAATGCGTGGTGAATGCAAACTTGCCTTGGGTAGCACTGCCTTTGATGCTCGTCACGTACGACAAATCTTCTAGTACCTTCTTGCGATCGGCGCTCGGCAGGGAACCACCTTGCTTGAGAACCTGCTTCGCAAGATCGCTTATCTCTTCATTGGAATGCGACGCAAGAGTCTGCTGCTGGTCAAGAGCAAGGTCATTGAGACTTGCTTGACCGGCTTGGATCCCACGTAACAAAGCAAGCGTCGATTGCGGACGCTTGAGCAGTTGAACGATCGCTACCTTTTTCACGCTGGGCGTCATTCCGTCGAATCGCTCAACCACTTCTTCACCAACTGTGTCGGACCGACTGCGGCCGATCGCTTCGATCAAACCGGTCGCTACATCCGGCGGTAGCCGCGGATTGACCTCGTCGAGCAACGCAACGACGATTCCGTCATCGTTGGGCATAAAGTCAACAAGCTCTTGAGCTGAATTGATCCGGGCTTGTTCTGATGCCGTATCATCGCGGACTTCCCCAAGCATTGAATCAGCGATTTGTTGGCCATACTTCGAGAACCGCTCGCTTCCCCAGCTCGTCGCCAGCTTGACGATCATGCCCCTGGTTCCTGATGGCACCCGCGGCAGGACGTTTTCTAATTGGATCTCAACTTCAGGGTCCAAATTCACTAGCTTCGATTCGGCGCCCGCGTCAAATCCTGTAGAGAATCCCTGCACGACTGCGTCAAGCAATTGCGGATCGGCCTCGGAAGCGTTGGCCAGCACTATGGCTGCGTCAATCACGTCTCTTCCTCGCGCGTAGTGATTAGCAGCTCGTTCGACAATCTCAATCGCACGAGGTGTAGGGTTCTTTAAACTCGCAATCACTTTCAACACATGCTCGCTGTTGCGAGCTGCGGCACTGGTGGCAGAATCCGGGATCCAACGGTCCATCATCGAGCCAGGATCGCTAAGCACATCAAGCACAATTTTGGCTCCGACCTCGCTAGCTGGCATATCCGCAATCGCCAACACCGCCGCCAATCGAACTTGGGCGTTTGAGTCCCATTGCAGATTCGCAGCATCGATTGCTTTCGCGGAACCTTCGATGGGAGGCAAGACTTGTAACGCGTTTCGACGCACGCCCGCCGAGGGGTGTTTTAGTGCACTAAAGACAACGTCGTTGACCTCGTCATGCGAGCCGTCGAGTAATCCCAAACCATGCATCGTCCACAGCGCATGAATCGCTGCCACATTCAATCCGATTTCGTCTACCGTTGGGGATTGGATCAACGAGCACAAGGCATCAGAGACATCCGGTTTGCCTCGTTCGACAAGTAAGCGTTGAGCGTGCTTGCGAACCAACATGGTCGGATTGGCGAGGGCCCCGACCAGTTGATCAGCCGATGCCTGGGACAAGTCGGGCAATGGTTTGCGTTCGGATCCATCGGCGACCAGACGGTAAATCCGACCGTGCTTTTTGTCTCTCAGCTCAGTCTCGTACGCCGCTCCCTTACCCGTCTTAAATCCTTTCGGCGTTGGATTGTGCTGGACGATGTAGTTGTACCAATCAATGACCCAAACCTGTCCGTCGGGCCCAACTTCTGCCATGATCGGTGCAGTCCATTCGTCATCGCTGGCGAACAAGTTGAACGAGTTTGTTGAACTGAAATCACTGCCGTTGGATTCAAGCACAAACGAGCCTACCAGGTGGCCAGTGGGACCGCATACAAACGCCACGCGGTTCCAGTACTGTTGCGGGTATTCGCGTGCGGTGTACAACGCATGACCTGCGGCTGCGGTGTAGCCACCGTGATGATCGACTTGTCGGACTCGGTCGGTGATGGGATGAAAATCGTTGGTGTCTGCAATTGACGAAAGAGTAAGGGACGACGCCCAGCCGCGAACCTGTTCGTAGTAGCGGTTGGCAATGGGCATGTAGATGCTGGGGTTACCGTTGGCAGTTGATCCAAAGATGATCCCCTCTTCGCTAATACCGAGCCCCCAAGTGTTATTATTCGTCGATCGGATGAACTCGACCTCGCTGCCATCGGGCCGCATTCGAAAGAATCCCATGCGGAAACTCTGCTGTTCTTTTCCATTGGCGACGGGTTTGGAATTGTTGTAGCCCTGCATCGCCCAAATCCAGTTATCGAGCCCATACTGAAAATTGCTGACGCCTCCGTGAGTGTCACCGAGCTGCCAGTTCGTTATCAAGACTCTACGCTCATCCGCCTGATCGTCGCCGTCGGTATCCTTCAAGTACAACGTTTCCGTTGCATTCTGGACGATCACGCCGCCGCGTGAAAAAGCGATACTGGTGGGTATGCTGAGTTCTTCTGCGAAAACGGTAAACTTGTCAGCTTTCCCGTCGCCATCGGTATCTTCACAGATTCGAATCCGATCACGAGCGGTTTCACGCGGTTGCAGTTCGTTCGGGTAGTCGACAGTTTCAGCAACCCATAATCGTCCTCGTTCATCCCAGGCCATGCAGATTGGTTTGCCGCCTAAGTCGGGCTCCGAAGCGAAAAGTTCAACATGTAAACCTTGAGGAACGACGATGTGTTTAAGCGACTCCGCCGGTTCGACTGGCTTTTGCATCGTACTTAACGGTTCACCCTGCACGCCCCAATCCTTTGACGGTGTATAGTTTGGAATCTGGTTGCCCACCTCAACGTATTCGAACGGCTTTAAGTCTTTAGGCATCGCAGTCGTCTCGGGTACCGAGAACGGCCGATCGGCAAGGTAGTTCCCCGCAACCCGTGGATCACCGCCTGCGGCCCATCGAATGCCTCGCTCAACCAAATTTTGAAAACCAGGATTAGTCCAAGTCCGCGCGTCATGGCCCCACGCGGTGTAGAACACTCGCCCCGTTCCCTGATGACGTATCCAAGTCCATGGCTCGCGTCCTTCGGCGTCAACGCGGTATTCAAGAACCGTTCGATCCTTTTCGTTGTGAAGGTGATGGACGTAGGTTTCATCCCAACTCTTGAATCCTCCAAAACCGGACATCAATTCATGTCCTGAGTTTGCATCTTCGGCACGAAAGACACCTGTGCCATGCCGTTGAAATTGAGCACCCATGAGTGCAACTAGCTCAGGTTGATTGCGAAAGCAAAACGTAGCACAGTGCAAGGGTACAAACCCGCCGCCCTGATCAACGTACGCGAGCAAGTCATCCGCGCCCGCTTGATCAATCTCATCGATATTGGCGTAAAGCACGAACACGTCATACTGCTTCAATTTTTCTAAATTGACGTCCTCGACCTCGTCGGTGTACGTCATCTCAACGCCACGAGATCGAAGGATCGGCTGCAGTTCTTGAAATCGAGCTTTCGGTAGATGCGCTCCATCATCGCCCAAGAATAGAACACGAACGTCCTCGCACTGGCCATTGCATGGAAGACAGGCCACCACGATGCAGGCTGCTATGGCAGACAGAACAAGCGGCAATCCCAATGGCCACCGCACTTTAAGAGGGTGGGGCAGGGCACGCGAAACAGCAACGGGTAACGTCATTCTTCGTTCACTCGTCATAGAGAATTAGAAAGATAATGGGGGCGCTAGGCTGTCGTCACTTTTTGAACGGACGGACGAACAGCTCAGTCCATAGAAACGCGATGCGTTAGTTCTAGACCGCTGGTTGGTTCTTCAACGTGAACTCGGGCAGACGAACGACCTGACCGCCATTCATTGCGGATTCGTGAGCGCAGATTCCGACGCACGTCCAGTTTGCGGAAGTCACCGCATCAGGCCGAGGTGCCCGATCATCAATCACTGCACGAACAAATTCATTCACCAAATGAGGATGTGATCCGCCATGGCCGCCGCCCTGCACGAACGAGAGGTGCTCAGAATCGTGAATTTCTTGTGCCTGGGTGAAGCGTCGAATCGGCTCTGGCAATAGATGCGCAAAGTCCGGGACTTCAATTGGTTGAGCAATCTCAGGCTCAGGCTTCTTTGCCGTGTGCAATACGTGAGGTTGATTTTCGATTAGCGTCCATTCAAAACTCTTCTTGGTTCCATAGACATCAAAACTCTCGCGGTACTGTCGCGCAACGTCGTAAAGCGTTCGCCATATATGCGCTGTCAGGTCTGAATCTTGAAGCTTGATATGACAGGTTTCGACCGCGAATTTGCATCCTGACTTTTTCGCGATGTCGTCGCGGACTGTCCCCGAACCGAAACAACTGACGTACTCGGCAAGCCCGTCTACTAATCCAAGACAAGGACTGACGACGTGAGTGGCGTAGTGCATCGGCACCATCTTTTCCCAGTAATCCGGCCATCCGTCCATGTCTTGCGGATGCGAAGCAGCCAAGTGCTGGATTTTCCCCAACTCGCCACGTTCGTACATATCTTTGATGAACAGGAATTCGCGGCTGTACACAACCGTTTCTGCCATCATGTACCTCAGCCCCGTCTCTTCCACCTTTTCCACGATCTGACGACATTCATCAATCGTTGTCGCCATGGGAACCGTGCACATCACGTGCTTGCCAGCGTCCAAGGCGCGAAGCGACATCCATGCGTGATCGCCGATGGGACTGTTAATGTGAACAGCATCCACGCTCGGATCAGCAAGCAACGCGTCAAAGTCTGTGTAACGTCCCGCCACGTCGAACTGATCCGCCGTCTTGTTCATTTCAACTTCGTTACGACGACAAACGGCGACCACTTCGGCGTCGGGGTGAGCAAGATAAATTGGAATGAACTCGGATCCAAACCCTAGTCCCACCATTGCCATTCTAACTTTTTGTTCGTTCATACCCACAGAGTCTCACTCGAGAGAAGATTCGCAAGTTGATTACCCGATCGCATCCAACACAAGCGATGCGTCATTCGAGTATTAGCGTGTTGTTATGCGAGTATAGAACTACCGACGTTCGAGAAAATGTGAAAACGCGCATGACATGTGTGAAATTTCACCATTGAAAGTGGCGGCTTTCAGGTAGACTCGCAAATCATGACGAAACAGAAAACAGTTGGGCTGCTGATCGAGACATCCAATGCGTACGCGCGGGGTTTGTTGAGCGGTATCGCCTCGTACATTCACGAACATGACTTGTGGTCCATTTACTTGATTGAACAGGAACGCGGCGCTGCTCCACCATCCTGGCTTAAGGACTGGGATGGTGACGGTCTGATTGCACGCATCGAAAACGACGCGATTGCCAACGTGATCAAACAACTGAAGATGCCCATCGTAGACGTCAGTGCGGCACGCAAGATGCCTAAGGTTCCCTGGGTCGAGACCAACGACACCGCCATTGCCCAATTAGCGTTCGAACACTTTCGCGAGCGAGGTTTCGAACACTTTGCGTATTGCGGCGAGTCGGATTTCCAGTGGTCCATGCAACGGCAACTCGCGTTCGAACAGTTGGTCACCGAGGCTGGTTTCACCTGCAGCTTATTTACCGCGAATACCCGACCAACGCGAATGCTTTCACTCAAACGGGAGCGCTTGAGAATGGCCAAGTGGCTCCTTTCGCTGCCACGACCGACCGGAATCTTGGCTTGCTATGACATCAAGGCTCAACAGGTTCTTGATGTCTGTCGTGAGTACGAGATTAAAGTCCCTATGGAGATCGCATTGCTTGGTGTCGACAACGACGAACTCCTATGCGACTTGTGCACGCCACCTCTTTCAAGCGTTGCTCCGGCGGCTCACCAAACTGGTCGCGAGGCAGCAGCGATGCTGGATGTATTGATGAAAGGAGGCGTCGTCAAACCTCTTTCCAAATTGCTTGAACCACTCGGAGTCGTTACTCGACAATCGACCGATGTATTGGCCATCGAGGATCCTGAGATCGCGAGCGCGGTTCGCTACATTCGAGACCATTGCTGCGAAGGAATCAACGTGAACGATGTGTTAAAAACGATTCCGCTTTCGCGTCGAGTGTTCGAGAATCGTTTTCTGGCGATCGTTGGCCGTACGCCTCACCAAGAAATCATACGGCGGCGCATCGAGCGAGTTCGTCGATTGTTAGTCGAAACCAACCTGCCACTCTCCCAGATCGCTGATCGTTGTGGATTCATGAACCACGAATACATGAGCGTTGCCTTCCGACGAGCCATGGACATTCCGCCGGCAACTTACCGCCGCAACATCCGCAAACACTACACAAATTCACCGTCCGCAGAATCGCCATAATTCACTTTGCGAATGAGACGCAACCTTGATTGTGTTTCCATTCGCGATCATGTTGAAATCTGATCTTAGATGTCAAAATCAGATCGAACATGAGCATGGGTGCCGCTGACCTAGCCTTCAATGCTTGATCTAGGTATTGCTACGCTTGCGCAGGTATTAAGACAACGTTGCTGACCGCAGTCGAAGTGCGTTGCCAATCACCGACACGCTGCTGAAGCTCATCGCTGCGGCGGCAATCATCGGACTTAGCAGCACCCCGAAGAACGGGTATAGCAAGCCGGCCGCGATGGGAATTCCAAGAGCATTGTAGAAGAATGCGAAGAACAGATTCTGACGAATATTGCTCATCGTCTTGCGACTCAAATTGCCCGCCGCGGCGACACCGCGAAGGTCGCCGCCGACCAACGTTACACCAGCCGATTCGATTGCCACGCCCGTGCCGGTGCCCATTGCGATTCCCACGTTCGCCTCGGCTAACGCGGGCGCATCGTTGATGCCATCGCCACACATCGCAACGATTTTCCCTTCGTTTTTAAGCTTGCGAACGAAATCGTGCTTGTCCGCAGGCGAGACGCCCGCATGAAATTCGTCGATACCCAACTCAGTTGCGACCGCTCGCGCCGTGGGTTCCGCATCACCGGTTAGCATGACAACCTTCAAACCTAATTCGTGCAGTGTCCTCAATGCCGCAGGCGTACTCTCCTTAATCGGATCGGTAATGGCAAGAACGGCAGCAAGTTGGCTATCAATCGCTACAAAAACAACCGTCGCTCCTTGCTCCTGATGGGACTGGGACGTCGATCGGCCAGCATCAACACCTGCAACGCCGTGTTCGGACAATAGCGCAGCATTGCCAATCAACACGTCATGGTCGCCCACGCGAGCACGCACACCGCCCCCTGTGATACTGTTGAAGTCTTCCGCATCAGTTCGATCCCAATCGTTCGCGTCTGCTCGACGCACAACGGCGTGTGCTAAGGGGTGCTCACTTTGCGATTCCACCGAAGCAGCGATCGACATCACCTCGCTTTCACTCCAGTCACCAAACGTTTCAATCGCAGTGACTTCAGGCCGCCCCTGTGTCAACGTTCCTGTCTTATCAACTACGACAGTATCGACTTTTTCCATCACTTCTAAAACTTCCGCGTTCTTAATCAACACGCCTTCCTTTGCACCACGACCAACACCGACCATTACCGACATCGGAGTTGCCAACCCCAGGGCACAAGGACAGGCGATGATCAAGACGGCAACTGCTGCGACAAACGCGTGAGCTAAGCGGGGATCCGGCCCCCAAACGGCCCAGCCCACGAAGGCAAGAATCGAACAAACGATCACCGTCGGTACAAAGTACTGCGCCACAACATCGACGAGTTTTTGAATGGGAGCTCGGCTTCGTTGCGCGTCCGCAACCATTTGCACAATGCGACTGAGAACAGTATCGCCGCCTACTCCAACCGCCACCATTACCAACGCACCCGTTTGGTTAAGAGTGCCGCCGGTAACCTGATCGCCTTCCACCTTTTGAACCGCGAGGGGTTCACCTGTTAGCATCGATTCATCGACGCTACTCGAACCGCTAACGACGCGTCCGTCCACAGGAACCTTTTCACCAGGACGCACTCGCAAACGATCGCCCTTCTGAATCTCATCAAGCTTCACTTCTTCGTCGCCATCGTCGCCAACTCGTGTGGCCGTCTGAGGTGCAAGTTGCATTAACTCGCGAATTGCTCCGCCCGTCTGCTGACGCGCTCGCAATTCCAATACCTGCCCCAGCAATACTAAAGTGATAATCACGGCAGCGGCTTCAAAGTACAACGGAGGAACGCCGTTTTCATAGAAGGCAGCGGGAATCATCTCAGGTAGCAAGACAACCACCAAACTAAACAAGTACGCTGCCAATGACCCTACCGCGATCAGCGAGAACATATTCAAGTTCAAGCTGCGGAATGACTTTGCGCCGCGAACTAACAGAGGCCAACCGCACCAAAAGACGACTGGGGTCGCCAGGGCAAACTGCAACCATCCCAACGCAGTTGGGGTGATCCAGTCGGTGACTTGCATCCCAATCATCGGCCCCATCGCGATCACCAAAAGGGGAATCGACAATGCAGCCCCGATCCAGAAACGTCGTTTCATGTCCGAGTATTGTTCGTCATCCTCGGGACCGGACATGTCAACCAATTTGGGCTCCAAATCCATTCCGCAAATCGGACAATCACCCGGCCCCACTTGCTCAATTTCGGGGTGCATCGGACAGGTGTAGATTGCGTCTGGGTCTGAGGGCGGGTCGCTCGACGTGGGCATTGTCCGACCACCGCAACAGGAAGCCGGCGACGACGTTCCATCGACGTCGGATATCGAATCTTCACCACAGCAAGAAGACTTGCTCGCCGATTCTTTCTGAGCCCGCTTAGCCAGAACTCCAGCGGGATCCTTCTTGAACTTGTCTAGACACCCATCGCTACAAAACACGTAGCGCACACCTTCAAAATCCACCGAACGAGGACTATCGGCCCGCACCTTCATCCCGCACACCGGATCAATTTTCGTCTCAGCGTCGGCAATGGGTAGTGAGTTCATGCGTCTTTCGGCGTGGTCCATCGTTTCTCCAAGCTGTCAACAAGTTATTCCCAGGATACACTCCTTTTCGCATGCAACTCACATTCCGAAATAACAGCGATTCTTCCCCAATTCGGTTTCGCTCCAACAACCGACGAAACAAACCATCAGCGGACGCGCAATCGTCCCTGTGAATGTCGGTGGACTCAGCGATGGTGCATTCTTTGACCCACACGCTATCTGACATTCACAAGGCCTATGCTGCAAACCATTGCATCACGGCCATTATTTTCTTGCCGTTGTAACGTTATACCAGTTCAATCGTGACAAGCCCGACTTTGATCGAGATGCTTGGTTGGTGATGACTGCACAAGGTCAAGATTGCGTGATCCACGGTCGAGACGATGCTGCGTCTATCCCACCAAGCATTGCGACGTTTAGTTGAATCGCAGACCAAGATTATCAAGGTCATAATGCGTATCGCAAATTTGGCTCTGCAAGCGTCGTGGATGTAGGATTACTCAAAATCTTCTGTACAACTCATTTCATTGCGCAGGCTTCATTGCGCTCGATCAAAACCGACACTATTTTTGGACAAGTTGAACAGCATGAGCATTATTGACGACTTCAAGAAATTCGCACTTCGCGGCAACATGGTCGACTTGGCAATTGGCTTCACGGTGGGTAGTGCATTCACGACCGTCGTCAAGTCGCTTGTGAACGATGTCATCATGCCACCAATTGGCATGGTCACGGGCAACGCAGACTTTAGCGATTTGTTCTGGGTCATCCAGATGCCTGACGGTGTAGAAAGACCCAGCGGAGGCTTTCAAACGTTGCAGGCGGCGCAAGACGCGGGGGCGGTAACGTTGAACTACGGTCAGTTTTTCAACAACTGTTTGGCACTGCTAATCGTCGCCATGGCGATGTTCGCAATCATCCGGTTGGTCAACCGCTTGGACGACCAACTGGACGAAGCTTTCGGCGACAAACCGCCCGCCAGTGAACCGACGGAAAAGAAATGTGATTTTTGCCGCACGACGATTGCCTACCGAGCGTCCCGATGCCCCAATTGCACATCGGAGCTAGAGGTGCCGGCGACCGTCATTTCAGACGACAGCATTGCCGGCCAACGGTAGTCGAATGAGGTGGCAACATCGCGTACCGCAGTTTCGCGAAGACTCCGTTTCATCTGAGATCCGTGAACACAACGTTCGCTGGTTCGCAAGTTCGTTCTCGCTTTAATCCAGCAAAAACAGTCCGTGTTTTGCGATCTAAACACAGAACGCTGTAAGCACCTTAACCTTTTGCTCGACGAACGATCAAAACGAGGGCTGTTACAATTGAGCATGATCTTATCCAAACCGCTCATCGAAATCGGAATCATTGTTGCCGGTTTGCTAGATGAAATCGACGAACAAGCAACCAGTCTCGCGGTGAAGAGTACTTTAAGCTTTCTTCAGGATCACTTTCCGGACTTCGAATTTGATCTCTTTATTGTCCGACGCCCAGAATTGGTTGACGCGAAGGTGGTACAGCCGAGCGTCCTTTTGCAGCGAGCCGTTGAGGAACGCGATTTCCGGCATTGGGACTATTCGTTCGTGCTAACCGACGCTGACCTCGACCGCTATTATTCGGCTCATTGTTTTGCGGCATTAAGCCGACCGCTTGATGCCGCCGTGCTGTCTTTCTCGTTAATTGATCCCGTTGCGGTGGGAGAAACGGCAGACGCGACGTCGCGAGTTCAACGAGTGGCCCATAGGCTCAGCCGTTTGATGCTTCACTCGCTCTCGCATTTGTCTGGACTTGGCGTTAGCGACGATCCAACAAACTTAATGTCGCGTCCTGCTGATGCCAAAGGTCTCGACGCAATGGAATCGCTTACCGAAGTCCAGATACTACAGCAACAACTTTCATTCATCGAAGTCGCGGACCAAAGACTCGAAGAATCCAGCGGACACCGGCTTAGCAAAACAGCCTTTGCGCTACGTGCCGCGTGGATCAATCATCGAGAAATCTTTGAAGCGATTGTTGCGGCACGACCTTGGCAGTTTCCTCGCCGATTGAGTGGCTTAACACTAGCGTCAGTATCGACAGTAGCCGTGTTGCTAATGACCGCTGAAGCATGGGATTTGGCGTTATCGGAAAGCTGGACTTGTCTTGCCCTGCTTTCCGTCACGGCTTGGTTGCTGACGACCGGATACGTCATCGTTCGCCAACAATTGTTAGTTCGGCATGGCAATCGAACCACCGAGCAATCGGTTGTCACCGCAGCATCGGCGATCGGGATTGTCGTTGTGGGAATGCTCGTCACATGGACGTGCCTGTGCTTGATCGGGATAACGGTCAGCGGCTCATTGTTCGGGGCCAACTTAATCGTTTCGTGGGCGGCATCGTCAGACCTGTCGCCGCAGGACGTAGGTGTGTTGCTAAAGATTAAGATGAGTTTATTTATCGCTTCTATTGGATTGCTCATAGGTGCACTCGGGGCCAGCTTCGAGTCCCAACACTACTTTCGCCATGTGATCTTTGTGGACGAAGAAGTCTGACGATGTTCTTATTTTCACCCGATCACCGACCCGACATTGCTACGCAACTGCGATGTATGCGTCACGCTGATCGCCCGTCGGTGTAAAACTACTGACCCAACCGAGCTTAGTCGTTGCTTGGGACGGCAGGAGTGGTTACGGGGCGCTGCAGCAGTTGAACTAGGTAGCAGGATCAAGTTTCGATAGTAAATCTACGATTCTGGTCGCAACGTTGGTGATGGCATTGGGTGCACCAAACGTTTGCTTGAGATTGTTCGCTCCTGAACACGCAACGAACTTGTACAATAAGGGGAACACAAGTTAGAGGAGATATATCATGGGTCACCATAAGAATACTCAACCGCGACGGACCTTCTTTAGGACCGCAGGCGCGACGGCAATCACGTTGTCATTGAGTGAGTTTCGATTCCTCGCACACCTGCCTACCGTGTCGGCTGCAGAAACGCAGTTGCCGCCCGATGCGGTTCAATTCACTCCGGACATCGAGCCGTTGGTCCGATTGTTAGAAGAGACGCCGCGAGAAAAGGTCATTAGGACTTTCGCGGATAAGATTCGATCGGGCACGAGCTACCGCGAAGTATTGGCAGCTTTGTTATTGGCGGGCGTACGAAATGTTGAGCCCCGTCCGAGCGTTGGATTCAAGTTCCACGCAGTATTAGTAGTGAATTCCGCGCATCTGGCCAGCTTGGCAGCACCGGACAACGATCGTTGGTTGCCAATATTTTGGGCGCTGGATTACTTCAAGTCATCCCAGGAACGAGACACACGCGAAAACGATTGGACAATGTCCGCTGTGGACGAATCCCGATTGCCACCGTCCCACCTCGCTCAAAAAGCTTTTCGTCGAGCGATGGACGCGTGGGACGTCGAAGCGGCCGATGCGGCAGTTGTTGCGATGTGTCGTTCCTCGAGCACCGGTGAAGTCTTTGATGCGCTGGCACATTATGGGTGTCGCGATTATCGAAGCATCGGGCATAAAGCTATTTACGTGGCAAATTCGTATCGAACGCTTCAGTGCATTGGTTGGCGCTATGCCGAACCGGTGTTGCGTTCGCTGACATATGCGTTACTCAACCATACTGGCGAACCGAATCCGTCTGAAAGCGACCTTGCCCCCGACAAGGCTTGGCGAGTGACGCAAGAGAATCTCGGCCTGCTCGACAGCAGTTGGGAACATGGCAACGTCGATCCCGAGGCAACGCTTTCGCTACTCGACACGTTGCGAACGGCTACGCCCAGCGAAGCGGTCGAGGCTACTGCGACTTTGCTTCGCCAAGGGATTGCCCCTCAATCGGTCAGTGATGCGTTGTTTTTATCTAGCGGTGAAATGCTTGGTCAGCAACCTGGCATTGTGTCCCTTCATTCGGCAACGACCACCAACGCATTGCAATACGCCTACCGAACCGCCTATCAGGACCGAACACGTCTTGAGGTGCTTTTGCAAAACGCTGCCTTCATTCCCCATTTTCGTGAGTCGATGAAAGCAAGAGGAGCGGTTTCAACCGAGCCCATTACGATTACTTCAGTGTCAGATTCCCACGATGGCGTTTCTAGCGTCGAAGAGATATTTAAGTCCGTATCGAACAATCGAAAACAGGCGTCCAAGCAAATTCAAGAATCCCTGGACGCTGGCAGTCAACCGGAATCGATCATGGACGCTGCTCGCCGCTTAGTGTTTCTGAAAGGCAATGACTCGCATGATTATAAATTTAGCTCGGCTGCGTTAGAGGACTTTTATGCCGTCTCGCCTCAATTCCGAAACGCCTACCTCGCACGTGCTGCGTATTTGCTGCCCGGTAGCGAAGATCGCGACAATGGACTGCTAGATCAAGTGCGAGAAGCACTTGGTTAAGGACAGATAGCCGAGTAGATGGTGCGCCGTCGACAAAAGGTAGAAGCGTACGCACTCATCATTTTAAATCTTTAAGCGTGCGGTTGCTAGAACTGACCGAGGCTTTCTCGCAATTGCTCGTTGTCCGTAGCTTCGCTCGCGGCTCTCATGTTTGCCTGCAACTTCAAGAGTGCCATCCGCGTTTGCAAGACCAAATTGTCGCGGTTAGTCAAATCTTGCCAGACCGATTGATTGGCGTCCAAATGGAATTGAACCCAGCGTGAGTCCTGAACGTGCTTAGATCGTTCCGACGTGTATTGATCAAGATTATTGCGACTTCGGATGTTGCGATCTCGCGTCGTGTTTGTTCGGTTGCCACTTTGCTCTCGGTTCATCGCTGCGATCATCTCATCCTCGCCGTCGACCGTCGGATCTGGGTTATTTCGATCGATGTCGTCATCTCGGTCATCGGCGTTCGCAGTTTCCGAGTCAATGGATGGCTCAGTTTGCCCATTGCCGATGCCGTAGTCTAAATCCGATTCATAATCATCGGCGTCATAGATGGAGCCATTGGAGTATGCCATGGTCGCCGACTGAGTTTGGGCTTCTCGTTCAGTGATGCGCCCCACTGCTCCCCGTCCCATACCACGACGCCCAGCGGCCGCGGCAATCGCCTTTTCAACACCGTCTTCAATCGCGTCCGCACGATTTCGAGATTCAGCGTCTGTCTCGTCAACAAAGTCGTCGACTCGATAGTTGTCCAAATCCATCTCCGTACGTCGTCGAGTCCGCTCATCGTCAATTCCAGGGTGGTCGGTATCGGCTGGCGTTTCAGTGTCAAAGCGCTTGATCCTTGAATCGAGGGTCGCCGCGTCACGTGAACTGCCCGCGCGATTAAGACTGGTGTCAGCGTTCGCCTGACGTGAAGGTTTAGCTGAGATTCGATTATTTGATCCAGGTGCTGCCTCTGAACGCTCACCGTTCAGATTGGATGACCGATTGATTTGTTTCCAGCCAAACGCTTCCATTGCGTCGACGATCTTTGCCGACCGCCGAGAGAGCTCCTCGTATTGAGCGGACTGTTGCGGCGACTCAGATTCTCTTGCGGCTCGATTAGCCAATTTCCGAGTCAAGCTAGCGTCACTCCATATCACGCCAGCTAATGCCCAATCACTAATCTGCGAGGCAGGCTCCTTCGGAATTGAGCCATCAGGCTCTTCTGCTATTGCAGGTAAAATTGCCAGAGCGGCGAACAGGACGGCATAGAGCGGAGTTGACATTTTCATAGGACTAGGTTGGCTTAAGCGGAACAAAGTTTGATAGTTCAGCATGTTGCAAACCGAGTGCCGCCGAAAACATCATCGCAAGATTGTCTATCGAGGACGCTGGTCAAGAACGTTGAAAACCCACTTGACTAGTTCAAGCTACTCATGCGGATGGCTGAAATCGTTCGAGTGCCTTGGGACCGCAAGTCTTTAAGATCTGCTCTCCCTCGGACAGATCGACGTCCGATCCAGTCAGCAAAATCAAACGTGAACCACTGCGGACGCGATGTTCAAATTGTTCACCGACGTCACTACGAACGCCCCAACTTTCAATCGCTGCGAGAACACTCCCACCCGCCGCACCCGCGGCCATGCCAATCAACGGGCCGGCTACTAGCAACGGCCCCATCATCGTGGCGGTGCCCAACATCGCGCCAACGGTTCCTCCGGCAAGCGTTGCCGCCCCGGTCGTTTTCCCAGTTGGCGGCGACGCCGATTTTGGATCCTTTGAATCACCGATCGCGGAATCGGAAAGCTCGTCCGCATTGGTGACAATAGAGATGTCGTCCTTCGTAAATTTCGATTTCTCAAGTGCTTCCAAAGCCGTATGAAATGAGGTGGTGTCAGAAAATTCAGCGATGAGGCATTCTTGGGACATCTGGATATTCCTAATTGAGAAGTGAAGAGTGAAGTCAGTGCCACGGGGACCACAATTGCCGACATCAGCGGACGTGATCTAAAGACAAACGAGTACGCCGTACTTATTCGGTTTTCGAAAAACCCTCGTCGGATATTGTCATCTTTAAGTCTGAAGCAACACGTTGAACATGATCGCTTCCTTGAAGTGAAACCTCGGTGGGAAAGCATCGGGTAATCTTCAACACCGTTCGTGGCGGAAGCTCTAACGTGTCTTTTTGGTCGTTTGCATTTAAGACAAGTGTCTTGGGATCTTCGGATTCGTTCGTTAGTTCCAATTGATACGCTGCCGATCTGGGCCGTCCAAACAGCTGGACACCGTAGTAAGTCACTCCATCGTCCGTTGCCACGCCCACACCGGTTTCAGTTACATAATCGGCGAGTATGTTCTTGCGATGCGGCGGCGAGTCGATCCATCCGTCAACGAAGAATGCGATGAGCTTTTCGGAAGTGGGTTCGTTCGTATTTTTACGGAATGCAATGTTCTCGCGAACGACGCAATAGTCGTATCCCGCGGCCTTGGCTCGTTTCGCTGGCGTCGACCCGTCGGCCTCGTGCCCGTATTTGCCGGTCCGCGCCATGAACTCCGCGAACTGTTTGGCTGCCGTTTTCAAATGGGTATCGACTTGAACTTTGTCCAAGTCCTTCGATTGTCGGTACTCGTTTGTTCGAGA
Organism: Rubripirellula amarantea; assembly: GCF_007859865.1. Lineage (NCBI taxonomy): Bacteria > Pseudomonadati > Planctomycetota > Planctomycetia > Pirellulales > Pirellulaceae > Rubripirellula > Rubripirellula amarantea. Next base: position 397,419 of record NZ_SJPI01000003.1, read on the forward strand.
AACGATTGCGTCTTCAATAGCGGCGATCGAATCCGCTGATTTAGAAAGGTCTGCGGCGTACGAAGTCGCAATCGCTAAGTGCCCAACCACGACACAGGCAGTCAAAGCGAACGGTGACACAAATTTCAGAAAGTCAAACACGCCAAATTTCATATTTCCAGAATCCTTGCGTCCAAAGAGCTCCACAAACCTTGCACGTCACACCACAGTTGTTGATGTTGAATAGCACAAGATCTGACAAATCATGCGATCGCGTTTTATTGTTTTGATCGTCAATTGACGGACCGCTTTTCTTAACAGGGATGGCTACCAACCACGGTCGTTGTTCGTACTGATTCACTGTGCGGATGATGGTAAGAATCAAACGATTACAGCATCTCGGCCACTACAGCATCTCGGCCACAGCCTTAAGGCTCACCTAACGAGGTAAGCAAACCTTGTACCGTAGCAGTGACTTGGTAATTCTGAAGCTTCACCGCTACCGGGTTTCGAGATTGCTCGCTCGGCGATGTCCACAGATAGGCATTGAACAAAAAGCGTTCAGCGATGAACGGTTCGGAACCAATGCCATCTCTAGGCGAGTTGTTTTGAAACGCGTGACCTTGCGACGATATCGCGCTACTCGTTCCGTAGACTCTGTGAAAGGTATAGCTACAAACCCCATTTTGCAGCAAACGAGACGAACCAAGCTGCTAATCAGATAGGATCGCAAATTCTCACGAGTCCTTTTCGAGCTCACTTTCTAGCTTCAAGACATTGTTGCCGTCATCGACCTGCACATAGTAGGCGGGGTTTTCATTCGAACCTTCCCGACTCACTTCTGACCCATCAATTTTTCGCGTCACTTTCTTTTCAAATGATGACTGCACTTTCCCGTGACCATAGCCGTCTCCCCATTTCCACTTCACGCTCGTCCCTTCGCTGTACTTCGCCATCACTCATCTCTGGTTAAATAGTTGGGTAACTGTTGAACGTGGTAGTCCAATGTCTACGACCACCAAACTGTATCTTCGGATCGCAGATATCATCGTCTACGGAACCAAGACTTCCTGTAAGCGTTGTGTTTCTACTAACAACGCGAGGTCAGCTGGCGAAGTAGCATCTTCCATGCCGAAAAGCCGTGACCGGATGCATGACACGAATACCTGCCGATTGGGATAACTGGACGCACCCATCGTTTCAGTGCGACCGGCTAGTTCTTTCATCGTCGCCGTACAAAGGTCATGCAAAAAAGCGGCGTGCGGCAGGGCTGTTGATAGCTCGAGTTCTAGAACGCCCAAACCGTAATCCCAAGTTACATTTTCGAAGCAACTGACATCTAACCGCGTTTTGGTCGGGATTCTGGGAGCCCAAAAAGAAAGGGCTCAACGTTAGACACGCTGAACCCTTGTGAAAGACGAGTGCGGATGAGAGGACTTGAACCTCCACGACCTTGCGGCCACTAGAACCTGAATCTAGCGCGTCTGCCAATTCCGCCACATCCGCTGATGTTTGACCTTTTCGAGCCGGCAAGAAGCCTATTCGTTTGGTCAGGCAATCTGAAAAGAATTACGATGCCAGAGCATGCTCGCGGAAACGAAGCTTGCTAAAAATGGCAGCATGCTCGCTGGAGACAACGACTGTGGACCGCTTTATCCCTTCTCGTTAAGTGCGGTAAAATATCTCGTTGTGTGAGTCTTGGCAAGCCACAATGGGCCCCGGTTCTTGAGACGAACCGCCGAATCGATCAGACTGGGGGTTCAGCGGTCATGCGTGGCGAAGGGTCTAGCTAGATTTCCATCATGACGATCGCCAACATGAAAGCGACTTTCGATGCAAATCCACTGCCTGGGCACGGTGGGCTATCACCCCAATGATACCCGACACACGTCGTGCTACTTCCTTCCTAAATCGGGTATCTTGCTCGATGGCGGCAGCGGGATGTTTCGATTGAGAAAGCATATCGAAACGGAATCGCTGGACATATTACTCAGCCACGCGCATCTCGATCACATCTTAGGGCTAACGTTCCTGCTTGATGTCTTGCACGAAAGCTCTGTGAAGAAAATTCGCATTTGGGGTGAGGCGACGAAGCTGCAAGCAGTCCAAGACCATCTGTTTCATCCGCTGATTTTTCCAATGCCGCTGGAATGTGAATGGAACCCCATCGACGACTTAGAGTCATTCACGATCAACGACGCTGAAATTACATTCCGGCATCAAGAGCACCCAGGCGGCTCGATAGCGTATCGGATTGATTGGCAATCACCAAGAAAGCGATTGGTCTACGCTACTGATACAACCGGCGACTTGTCAGATGAACATGCCCACTGGAGCCAAGATGCCGATCTACTGATGCACGAATGCTATTTTCGTGACGAGGCATCGCATTGGGCACTGAGGACCGGACACTGCTGGACGAGCCGGGTAGCGCAGGTCGCAGCCAAATCAAAACCGAAGCAATTGCTGCTTACCCATATCAACCCAATCGAAACCCGCGACGACCCCATCGACATTGCATCGATTCGCCGCCAGATCGAGTGCAAGGCGATTTTGGCCGAAGACGAAATGCTAGTTGAGTTCTAGCTTCTAAACCGATGGTGGCTTTGCACTAAACGATTCGCCTTTGCGTTTCACTCCTATCATTGGCCGCCCACCGAACTAGACCAGTTCGCCGAACAAGACCAGTTCACCGCTAGGGAAGAGTTGCCGTGACACTAGGCCTGAGTCGGTGAGACCTTATTGGAGCGTTGTTGCAAACTTTCGAGCACGGATGAGGCAACAACTTCAGCTTGGCGAATCACCGGAGCAATACCGACTCCATCGAGTGAGTTGCTAGTCAAATCTAAGCTCGGTAATTCGTCCAATGCCTTGCGTACTTTCTTAACTAATCGATGATGACCGACGTGGTATTGTGGCATGGCGTCATTCCAGCGGACAACCTTGGCGAACACCGGGTCACCCGAAAGGCCGATGATCTCGCTAAGTTCTTCCCGAACAAGCTCGATGATTGCCTGGTCATCTAAGTCAAGTAAGTCGGACTGCATCGCACCACCCACGAAAACACGAACGAGCACATGATCATCGGGCGCCCGCCCTGCGAATTTGTGACTCGCAAACGAACCGGCCAAAATGCGTCGTCCTTCCGAAAGCGGAACAACGAAGCCAAACGTTTCGATGTCTTTCGCGATATCGGCTCGGCGGACTCCCATGACCACGATCGCGGTCGACGCAGACGGGATTTGTCCCAAGGTATTGGCAATCAGATTCGCGGGCGTTGACGAAGATTGATTCGACACCGTGCGCAACAATCTCTTCGCCGCTTTAGGTGGCAAAGCGATAACGGCGTGGTCGAAAGTTTCTTGGGTGCCACTATCAAACCCCAGCAAGACTTGGTTGCCAGATCTATTCGATCCAGGAACAAGATCTAGCGACCGGACTGGTGAATTGACTTTGATTGAGTCGGTAGGGAGTGCTGACACAAGCGACCGAACCAACTCGATCATGCCACCTTCGAAGGCTCGAAAACGTCCATATCTCGCTCCCGTGCTGTTTCGCTCTTCGGAATCTTCCCCACGTTTGCGTTTAACATGTGTTGCCTTGGCAAGTGAACCATGTTCGCGTTCCATCGCGTATATCGGTCCCATCGTCGATCGCATGCTCAATTGATTCACGTCAGCCGTGTAGATGCCTGCGGACAACGGCGCCACGATTCGATCGAGGACCTCGCGTCCCATTCGTCGTTGCACAAAGGAGGCCACTGATTCGTCGAGGTTTTCGTCGGTGTCGCCGACTGGCTGAGACGACGGGATGAACCTTTCCGCTAGCCAACGAAGCTTGCCCCGCCACGTCAGCAGATCGGTTGTCAGCATGGGCATCAATTTGGTTGCCCGCATCAAAACAAAACCGTCGGGGATAGGGATCAATTTGCCGTGTTGGCAGATACGAGCACCGCGACGAGTTGGCAAAGGCTCGATCAGTTGGTCTTCGACGCCGAGCTTGCGACACAAATCTAAGGCAGCAGCAGGCTGCGTCGCGAACATGTCCGCGCCATGATCGACAAGAAAACTGACGCTTCCGTCATCGCTTTGAATCCGTTCGGTATGGATCACGCCCCCGACGCGATCGCTTGCTTCATAGACCGTGATCACTAGCGCAAGCGGCGACTCGTTTGATTGATTCGCCAAATGCAATTGCACCGCGGTAGCGAGTCCCGAAAGACCTCCCCCGATGATGGCGACACGGTACGGTTGGTTGATGGCCAAAGAAAACTTCGTTGTCGCGATGCGACTATCGTCCACTTTGAGCGGCTGCTGCCGCTTCGGCTGCTGCTGCGGCGGCGGCTTCTTGTTGAGCAGTATCGCCGTAACCGTTCATCCCTTCCGGTGGTCCACCGTAACCGCTCGGTGGACCGCCATAACCTTCCGGCGGTCCGCCGTAACCGCTTGGTGGTCCGCCATATCCGCTTGGCGGGCCACCATAGCCACTTGGCGGGCCGTAGGATCCGTACCCGTTATTACCGCGACCGTTGGATGCGAAATCCTTACCAACCAAAGCAGCAAAGGTGGTCACTAGCAGGCTTACGGGCTGGATGATTGACTCCAATTCGGCGTGAAAATCGGTAGCATTCCTGGCGTTGGCCAATGATGCAAGCTGCGGAGCCAAGGGTGCAAGAACCGAGCTGTACTCGGTCAAAACAGTTCCGCTTTGAGCTTCGCTGTACTTCGTGGTCATCGCCTTAACATCCTCGGCCCAGGTCGCGGAAAGCGATTCGGGTACCCAATACCCTTCGACCTTCTTGAAGACATCGGCTGTATCACCCGCGTCCGAAGTGATCGTCACATTGGCAGTATCACCGGTGCTTGATTCCACGACGACGTTGCGCCCGGCGAACGTCGATTGCCCGCTCAATTGGTAAAGATACGGTGCAATCTTTGGATCCATTTTTCGAAGCCAATCACCAAACGGAACGGTGCGCAATTCCTGCAGGCTAACCGACGGATCGCTCAGGACCGTTCGGGCAAGTCCGGCGAGTGTCATGATCGACCCCTCAAGGTTCTCAATCGTCGAAGGTTGCAGAGATTGGATACGTGGACTTGATAACAACCACCGCTGTCGTGTTTCCATCACTTCGCCGGATTGTTGAAGCGTCGAGACTAAGGTTTCAAAGTTGGCCTGTTCACACTTAGACGCCACAAGTTTCACCAAGCTATCGACATCATTGCGGTAACTAGGAGGAAGCGCATCATAGATTGCGACGAGATGTCCATCGGAGACGGCGTCGTCGACCTGCTGAAGAAACTTATCAACGGTCACATCTTTTTGGGGAGCTTGATAAGGCGGAGCCTCACTTGGAACAGGAAGCGGATTCGGTGCAGAGGCCGCAGCGGAAACGCGTTGCTGCCGTAGCTCGGAAGTCCGATCGCTCCGCCGCGACTGCAATTCTTTACTTAGCTGATTGGCTTGAATTCGACTTTCACTCCGCAGCGATGACATCTTTACCGAAACTCGTTTTCCATTGCTGAGCTTCAGTACGACCGTGTCACCCCATAAACCAAGCATTTCAGCTTCGATCGTTCTAGTTCCTCGCAAGTCCGTCCACGATTCGGCGCACGCCGACGGGAACGGCAGCGCTAGAAAGCCACAAACCACCAGCAGCGGAATGAATACGAACGATTGGCGAATGGACATGAGAGGTCTCATGGATAAGGAACACAGCATAAAGGCAGGCGAAGAATGGCAATGTCAGCGAACAGCCATTCACAGATCGAAAAAACACTTTGAGGCATGGCACTGACGAGTGCTTCCCCGAAGAGGTGACCCCAAGGGCTAAACACACCACCATGCGCTGACCGTCATCCAGTATATTGAATCACTGTCGATTGTGGCCCCCCTATTTGTGAAGGAAAACACTTGAGCGACCCATCGGATAAGCCCTCACTGTCGGCCATCGAACCAGCGGTGTCAAACAGCGGAAATGCACCTAACTCCAACGACCACGCACTGGGATCGTTAACCGAGGGTGGTACAGGCGTGACTCTTTCATCCGCAGAGATCCGAACGCTCAAGGAAAAGTACTACAACGCGACCATCGTTGATCGTCGTGATATCCATGACGATTTGGCGGTGTTCCGTATTCGACCGGACCAGGGATTCGAACCCTTTGAAGCAGGACAGTACGTCGCGTTGGGACTTGGGAATTGGGAACGGCGTATCGCCAACTGCCAAGATGAACCGCTGCCCGAGAGCAAATGGAAGAAGCTGACCAGGCGAGCGTATTCGATTTCTTGCCCAATGGTAGACGTCGATTCGGCGACGGACTCGACGGTTCAAGTCATGACGGTCAATTCGATTGACTACCTCGAATTTTACGTCGCTTTGGTTCGTCACGCGGGTGACCTGGACCAGAAACCTCCTTCGTTAACACCTCGTTTATTTGGACTCCAATCCGGCGATCGCATTGAAATCGCCAAGAAAATCGTTGGCCACTACGTCGCACACGATATTGGACCGGACGACACGGTGTTGATGGTCGGCACGGGTACTGGTGAAGCACCGCATAACGCGATGGCGGCTAGTTTGCTTTCCCAGGATCATCAAGGACGGATCATCCACGTCACAAGCGTTCGGCAGCGCAAGGACTTAGCCTACCTAAGACAACACGAAACGCTGTCGAAACACTTCCCTCAGTACAGCTATTTTCCTCTGACGACACGAGATCCCGAGAACCTCAATACGTCGCATCCGAAATTCGTTGGCAAACAATACGTGCAGGAGTTGTTTCGCTCGGGAAGGTTAGCGGAACTAGCGGGCGTGGATTTGAGCCCGAAGAATACTCACGTCTTTCTTTGCGGAAACCCCGCTATGATCGGCTACGCACCACCGGGCGCGCCGCCTCTCACGCAACCGGGGATGATTCAAGTCTTAATCGAAGCCGGGTTTACCGATGATCACAATCAGAGCGGTCCCGGTGTGATTCGTTTTGAGAAGTATTGGTAAATCGTTCCAACAGTACTCCACGACACCGCATTGCATGTGTTAAAACGAGTATTCCCGTTGCGGGTTTCGCTCACCAACCACCAATCGCCCCAACCGATTGTTTTCTGGTTCTTCCACTCAACACTTAATAACAGTATTTCGATATGGACCTTTCTCGAACAATCGCGTTGATTCTAGGTGGAGGCCGGGGAACTCGCTTATTTCCGCTGACCAAAATCCGCGCTAAACCCGCCGTACCGCTGGCGGCCAAATATCGTTTGATTGATATCCCGATTAGTAACTGCATCAACAGCGGTTTGAATCGCGCGTATGTGTTGACCCAGTTTCTTTCCGAAAGCCTGCACCGTCACCTTCGCCAGACTTACACCTTCGACCACTTCAACGGTGGCTTCGTCGAATTGCTGGCAGCCCAGCAAACGGTCAACAAGGGGACCGACTGGTATCAAGGTACCGCCGACGCGGTACGCAAGAACTTGGTTCACTTGACCGAAGATTGGATCGAGCATGTTTTGATTCTGTCGGGTGACCAGCTTTACCGAATGGACTTCCGCGACATGATGCGGACCCATATCGAGTCGGGTGCTGATGCAACGATCGCTGGGATTCCAGTGTCGCGAGACGAGGCGTCTTCGCTGGGCATCATGCAAGTGGACAATGACGGTCGCGTGCGTGGCTTCGTCGAAAAGCCTCAAACCGACGAAGAACTTGCTACCGTTCAAATGGACCCTGCTTGGATCGATGCCAGAGGCATCCCGAGTCACGGACGCGACTGCCTAGCAAGCATGGGACTCTACATCTTCAACAAAGACGTGATGGTCGACTTGCTGCGAAACGATTCGCACAGTGATTTTGGAAAAGAGGTTTTTCCCGAGGCGATCAAGTCTCACAAGGTGAACGTGCACCTGTTTGACGGGTACTGGGAAGACATCGGTACTATTCGAGCATTCTATGAAGCCAACCTATCGTTGGCCGGCAAGAACCCTCCCTTTGACATTCGTAATGCTGATGCGCCGATCTATTCAAGACCTCGCTTCTTGCCGCCAACGATCATGGGCAATGCGTCCATCGAAGGCAGCTTGATCGCGGACGGATGTTTGATTGGCGAGAACGTCAAAATCAAGAATAGCGTCTTAGGATTACGAACCGTGGTGGGCGACAACGTCACCATCGAAGATAGCGTCGTGATGGGAGCGGACTACATCGAATCCGAATCTCGCGGCCCCATCCCCATCGGCATCGGAGCGGGCTCGACCATCATCGGCACAATCTTGGATAAGAATTGCCGCATTGGTGAAAACGTCAGCATTACCAACCAGCAAAAGGTTGACCATCAAGGCGAAGACGACGACTTGCAAGTGCGAGACGGAATCCCGATCGTGATCAAGAACGGAATCATTCCGAGCGGATACACGATGTAGTTGTTGTCACAGCAACATAGACGCCGTCGCAGCCGCCATTGAACAACGTGGTGCTGCGACGAAAATGTGTGCGACTTACAGATGTTGCCAGCGACCAGCCTTGCTCGCTACCAATTCAGCGGTGCGGTTTATCGGCCGAACAACTTCTCTAGGCCTTTGCCAAGTTGTTTCTCTAAGTAGTTCTCGGTGGTTTCTTGAAGCTTTTTCGCTCCCAGGTCACCGACAACTTTGGCGATGCTTGACGAATCGAGCGTCGGCCGACTGACCGTGCCCGCGATGGGCAGCGTGATCGTTTGGCCGGCTAGCCCCTTCAAGCTGCTGCCCAACCATCGCTCGTCAAGCGGAACCATGGCCTGCATTTCCAACCGACCGTCATTGATGCGTACGCGACCGCTGGTGACAACTTGAGCACGATCGACGTCGAAGAAGAGTCGATCATGAGTCACGACGCCACCATCAAGAGAGAAATTCACCGTTTGCGGCGGCATTGAAATCAGCGTCGAGTTCTGGTTTTGCGTTTTCATGCTTCCGCCAAACGCAGATGCAATCGAAGCGAGTTGATTGAGGCCACCGAGCAACTGTTGGGCTAGCGGCCCCGCATTCATATCGACCGTTCCCACGCCCATGCGACCAATCACTCGGCTACTGGCAACATCGTCAAAGTTAATCGTGGCCTCGTCAACTTCTGCCGATATCGTTCCCTTGATACTTGCGGTTTGTGCGGCAAGCGGAGCGAGATATTTCAGCCACCGGTCGGTCATCTCGGGTGTCAACTCAATCGAGTCAGCGATCACGCCAGGATCCAATCTCATCCACATCGAATCGCCGGCATAGTTCACTGTGCCTGATGCGCGGACATAACCTTTGCCGACAGGAATATTGGTCGGCGTGATCGAGACCTCTGTTTCGTTGACTCGCACCGGTACTCTGGCTTGCCCAAACCGGACACCGGCGACCTCGCCCATTTCCCAGCCCAACTCGGTTTGAACGTCGAATACGAAAGAGCCATCGGCGTTTTGCTTCGCGCCAAGTGACATGGTGGTTTCATGGATGCCTTCGGCCAAAATTTCGATCCCTGCCAATGTGCTCAGGCGGGCCGCCACATCGTCGACCTTCATTCGCACGGGACCGTCGAGCTTGACGTTGTCCAATTTGTCCGTCCACAATCCATCCCCCGTCAAGGTTGTCGCAAACCAATCCGTTGCAAGCTTTGTTGGTGACGAAACAACTTGGCCAGCGTTTATGTTTACTTTGGTGACACCCGATAATTGCACATTGGGTTCTTCCCAAAGCAAGGTCATCGCACTGCGTCCACTTGATGCATTCGCCGTGATGTCTTGCTGGCTCACCGAGCAAAGTTTCGCATTGGTTTGATGATCAAACACAAACCAATCCTGATCTCGTGACACTTTCAACTCGCCCTCGCATTCACCGCGAACGACATAACGAGTGGACGATGCAGTGGCATTGGAACGTTCGGGTTGATACCCCACCGGAACCGCCCGAGTAGCGGTTTTCCGCTGCGATGCGGCTGCGTACTTTTGGTCTACGCTTCCTTGCAATCGTTCCAGCATGGCACGCCAGTGAATTTCTAGATCGCAAGTGTCGCCTTGCATGTCGCCACGAATGGCGGCGGATACCGCATCGCCGGAAACGACAACTCGCTCGGCGTGAAAGTCGCCCGACGGTAGCTGTAGGTCACCAGCAAAGGTGGCCGTCACCGACGGCTGCGAATAGATGCGATCGCTGTATCCGATGCTCGCTTGATCAAGTTTTAGTTCCGCCAACGTTAGCCGTGACACCGATGAAGCGACCATTGCGTGCGCCACCACGTCAAACTTCCCACTGACATCGTGAACCTCCGCTGGCATCCAAGGCAACAACAACGCTTGCAGCGAAGCGAGTTGACCAAGGCCGCTAAGAGTGACGGGTATAGGGTTTTCAAGGCTTGGCTGGTCAACAGGGTTTTCCAATTCAGCAAGCAACGTCAAATCTCGACTGACCAACGCGACCTTCGCTTGGGAAAGTTGTTGCAGCGATTGACCGCCCCAGGTTCCCACAGCTTCCACTTCACACTGGAAGGCATCTTGTTGAATCTGTTGCCCGCTGGGCAATGTAACCACCAAATCCTTCGCGCCACCGTCACCCACCAATCGCCAAACGTTATTTGCCGCGGCGTTCCATCGGATGTTTCCGCTTGCGACACCTGCAATCGATGCATCGGACATATCAATGATCGGACGAAGCATGGCGACCAGACGACCGAAGTCAATTTCTACGTCGGCGGCACCGGACTGCAAGTCACCCTGGCCGATAGCTTTTCCAAATCCACTTTTCCATTCAAACTTATCAGCTCGGACCAAACCGTTGCGGCTTGCCACAGTTGCGATGAGTTCAATGGATTCGACCTTCACGGCATTGCCGCGTGATCGGGCTTCGATGTCACTACTGCTGATTACGAATTCGCTTAACCTTGCATCGCCTGCTTGTTGGGGAGGAAACGATTCCACTCGTCCCATCGCCTTCCCTCGCACTAGCTGAGCATCGGTACGAATGGGCAGAATGCCAGGTAGTGATTCTTGCAGCTTGGGCAGATCGACCTCTGCCGTGGCAATCCCATCGATTCCTTCGAGCCACCGAAGCGGATTGTCGGAAGTGCCGACCCAGGAAAAATCTCGCGAGAACACGCCGTTGACCGTTGCGCTGGCGAAGTCGGTCGAGGCATTAAGTCGTCTGCCGATAACCTGGTGTGGCAATACGATCATCTCGCCATCAATCATCGCCAACGAGTTTCGCCACAACAACACAGGCTGCCCCGTGCTCGGATCGATATTGAGCGCCGACAGATTGCGAAGATTTAGATTTTCCACGGACGCCTCGATCGCGTCATTGGCGCCACTGGCCAAAACGATCTCGCCCGTGGCATCGCCATTGAAGATCTCAGGTGCCGCTTGCATCGATTCCGAAAAACGACGCCGAACAACCGAGACCACCGATAACGGCAGAGACTCGGACTTCAGGCTGATCCGCCAAGCGTTGGCTGGCGCGATCGTCTCGGCGGTCGAACTTTGCTGCAGTTCGATCTTGCCCTGTAACGACCCCGTACCGCCTCTGGGTTCGGTCAACACGCCTGAGAATGAAGCTAGGGTTTGAGCCCCGTTCAGTTCAATCTCAGCGTTTGATTGGGAGATAGTCCACGATGCATTGGATACCACATCGGTGACTTTGGCGGTAATGTCGAGGAGTTTGATATGCCCACTGGCAACTGAAGGTTCGCTCGAGTCACTGGCGAACGCGTCGAGTATTTCCGCGAGGTCATCTTCGAGCGAACAACTGTCGTTGGCGACGCCGCACAACAGGTTCACGTCGCGAAGAGTGACCTGGCCAAACGACTCACTCCCTCGAATCAAGTCCATCAGCGTCATGTCGACGTCGATGCGATCGACTTTAAGTTCGGTAGATCCCGATTTGCCTCGTACGTTGAGCCCTGTGACACGAATCGGGGTAACCCAACCAATCCGCAGATCGTCAACTTGGGATTCTAACCCGTACTTCGCCATTTGGCTGGTCACCAACGATCGACCAATCGAAGAATGGCTTACCAGACTAGGTCCGGCGAGCACAAAGAGGGCAACGGCACCGAGTGCAATGAGCGTGTAGAAGCCGCGCCGGCGAGCACGCCCAGTTCGCCGTTTTTGGGTATGGTATTTCTGAGAGCGATCAGCGTGTTCGAGAAGATATTCGTCAGTGGTCACAAATCCATCCTTGTTGCGACAATAAACACGAACCCCAAGGTTGATAGGGCCGTTGCTGATTGCGGCGGAGTAGCCAGCTTTGGGAGTCTACTGATAAATCTGTCGCTAGCCCAAGATGAATTCGTGCGTGCGGTGCCTGTTCAGCCGGCGCGAGGTGCGTCACCTCACTGACGCGACGGGACGATGAAGGCCACCAAATTCCGGCATTTTGGTCTTTGGCACGAGAGTCGCTTTTTGTCAGGATACGCCCGAGCAGGTCGACTTTGCTTCACGCAAACGACGCAGATTGCTCTGGTTGTTGCACTTTGCAACACCTACAACCTGGATGAACGGATCTTTCTAACGCCGCCGACGAAACGGCAAGGTTGGAAATGCCGGTTTTTCCATGGCGAAAGTGGTAGCTCGAGAATAGACTCGAACTACTTTTCACCATCCAATTCGGACCCCAATTGCGACTGTGGCGGCTTTTCGAAGCCAAGCCTGTTCCAGTGGCTCAACGATTACGACGCAACGATTACGCGGAGATTTTTCCTATGGGATTGCGACACGTCGCACGAACCTTCTCAAACTGGGCCTGCTGCGCCTCAGTTGTTTTGGTCTCAATGATCACCCCTGCTCTGGCCGACCAGGGTGCCAATGTACGCATTGCCACCTACGAAGCCGAGTCTTCGCAGGATCGGCCGGGCGAGCGTTTCTTCGCGGCGTCGATTCAGCCGTCTGCGGCTGACGAGCTGATGGCGGCGGTAAGCGATGCCCCGGCGGACGTGGTGATCGTTGTCGATACGTCGGCAAGCCAGTCCGGCGCCTATCGCACAGACACCCAACGTGCTTTGCGAACCGCTTTGAGCAAGTTTGGAAAGGATGTCAAAGTTCGCGTCTATGCCGCCGATGTTCGCGCCGTCGACCTCAGCGGAGAGTTCACCGCTGCCAACGACACGGACGAAGCATTCCGAAAATTTGCTCGCCGTTTGCCGTTAGGCAACACGAACATGATCCAAGTGATCGACACTGTTCGCGGTGCACTTGTGGCTCAACCTCAATCGCACACTCGTTCAGTGATCTACATCGGCGATGGCCAGTCGATTGAAGCAGTCGGCAATGAGATTCGTTTTGGAGCGTTGGTGAAAGCGTTGCGAGCCGATCGAATTAGCGTCCACAGCATCGCGATCGGTCCCACCACCAATATTGAACTGATGGCGATTCTCGCTAACCAGACCGGTGGCACCATCGGAGTCGCGACTAGCGAAGAAGCAACTGGCGTGGCAGCGATGGCTAGCCAAGTTGCCAAGTCTGCAACCATGTCACCCATCTGGTTGACCGAAACAACCTTGTTGCCCGGAATGAAAATGGTTCAGGAGAACCAGCTTCCACCGTTGCGACTCGACCGAGACTCAATCTTTGTCGGTCAAGTCGACAATCAAGTTGCCCAGGGCCTCGACGACAACGCGACGATCACTCTTGTCGGCGAAACCTCTACATCGACGGTACGAATCACAGCCAACGCATCGCTGGAAGAAAGCCATCCTGACTTTGCATTCCTGGTCGGTTTGGTTTCTCAAGCCGAAGCGAACTCAGGCTTGATGTTGCCATCGGCAAACTCGGGGTTGCTGCGAGAAACGGCTCGCATGATGGCCGCCCGCGCTGAAGAGTTGGTCAAAGCAGGCCAGATGGCACTGAAGCAAGGAAATAAACGAGGCGCCAAAGCGATCGCCGAAATGGCATTGCAAGCCGACCCCACCAGCCCCCAGGCCCAAATTCTTGAAGATGCATCGGCCAAGCGATTGGTGATGCAAAACGATGACGAATTTGACGGCATCTTCGATGATGGCGGCGGTGCTGCGGATCCTGTGTTCGGCGGTGACGCCGGCTTCGATGATCCAATGGATCTAGACGAAGCTGCACCTCCAGTCGAGGCGGCTCCCTTAGAAGGAACCATTGAACGCAACCCCGTCTTCCCAGCAGAACCTGCTCCGATGGCCGCGCCGCCTGCAGCGGCTCCCCAAGCGTTCAACAATTTTGCTCCTGCGGTCAGCGATGACGATCTGGTGGAAGAAGCCGGCGACTTGCTTGACCGTGTTCGTGGTGAGCGCACCGCAGCCGAAGGTCGTCTTCGAGCAGAAGTTCGAGCTTCGATTCGCGCGGCCGAGAGAGCCATGCGTGAAGATCCGACGGGTGTCGCAGGTTCGCTTAAGAGCTTGCTAGCCAACGTGGAAACGGCTCCCGATATCGACCCTCAACTGCGTCAAGAGCTTGCCTCGACCGTTCGCTCGGCCATTCAAACCGCGAGCCGACGCGAGGCGGAATACAGCGAGCGACTTCGCAACCTTGAACAGGTTGCTCAAGGTGCAAACGCATCGGCTCGATTGCTAGAAGAAACATTCCGTCGTGAAGCGACGCTAAAGACATTGTCACAACAATTGAACGCCCTGGTGGACGAGGAACGCTACGAAGAAGCGGACGCTGAAGTTGCTCTTCCGTTTGCGGAACTCGCCGGAGTCACGATCACCAACGATTCCGTTGAAGGCCGGCACTTCGACTACACGCCTTTGGCTCTGCAAACCTACGCTCGTGACCGTCGTTACCTGCGAATTCGCGAACGAAACTTTGTCGATGTATTCTCAAACGTGTTGAAGGCGTTCATCCCGTTTGTTGATGAACCACCAGTCATGTTCCCGGAAGCGGAAGTTTGGAAGCGGATGAGCCGTCGCCGATTGGAACGATATGGTTCGATCGAACTGATTGGTGACAGCGGTGCCGAGAAGCGAATCGCAGCCGCATTGAACGAAGAGACAACGCAAAACTTCGTTGAGCTGCCCCTTTCAGATGCGATTCAAGCTCTGAGTGAGACTCATGGTATTCCTATCGTGATCGACAACCGAGCTCTTGATGACATTGGAATCACGGCGGAAGACACGGTGACATTGTCACTCTCAAACGTTTCGCTTCGATCGTTCCTACGTTTGTTGCTGCGTGACCTTGAATTGACCTACATGATCAAAGATGAAGTCATGCAAGTCACCACCCAAGAACAAGCTGAAGCTGATCCCGTCCAAAAGGTTTATCCAGTCGGTGACCTCGTTGTTCCTATCGTCCAACTCGGCGGTGGCATGGGCGGCGGTGGCGGCGGCATGGGTGGCGGTATGGGCGGTGGCATGGGCGGCGGTGGCGGCGGCATGGGCGGCGGCATGGGAGGCGGCGGCATGGGCGGCGGCGGAGGTGGCGGCATGTTTGCTGTCCCTGATGATGCAACCATTGCCGACAAGAAGACTTCCGAGCCAGCTTCGAAGGAAGCAGCCCCAGAAGCAAAGAAATTCACCAAGGCTGCCGTCAACGTCAAACCGATCCTGATCGAGCCTTCGGAAGGTCAGACCGTGGACGATGCTTGGGATGCCTTCTTTGCCGAGAACGAAATTGAAACGGCGGAACAATTGACGGTTCTTGATGCTCGTATTCGATCGACAGTTCGTGTGTGGTCAGCCCGAGCCGAGAAGGCTCAAGCGGCGGGCGACCTCGACCAAGCCGTCGAGAACTTCAAGAAATCTAACGACGCCATTTCGGCGGCGATGCGAGCCGGTCACGTTCAGCCTTGGATGTACCAAGCACTCGCAATCACGCTGAAAGCGATTGGTGCCCCTACCGAAGAAGTCGAACGCGCTTTGCTTTCGGCAATCGACTTCGCCGAGACACCGGAAGACGTTTTGCATGTCGCAGCACGTTTGGAAGACATTGGATCCTACGAGGCGGCACTGAATCTTTGCCGAACAGTTGCTCAAATGGAACCTTATCGTCGCGAGCCTTATGTGATGGGACTTCGCTTGGCGCAAGAAATTGACCAACCCGAAGGACTCATGTGGGCGTGCGAAGGCATTCTTTCACAAGCGTGGACCGACAACTTTTCGTCGGTCGTCGAAGAGGCTCGCTTAGTTGCACGAGCGGTCTATGCTGAACTCGTCGAAGAGGGCAAGACAGAACAAGCTAATGCCTTCAACGAGTCGCTTAAACTCGCAGCGTCGCACGACGTCATCGTGCGAGTCTCATGGACAGGTGACGCTGACATCGACGTCGCAGTGGAAGAACCTTCCGGGACTGTGTGTTCGCTCGAAAACAGCACATCTGCCGGCGGTGGAACCTTGCTTGGCGATGCTTACCCCGGTAGCACCAACGATAAAGACGGAACCGTTTCGGAAACCTATCTTTGCCCTCAAGGATTCAGTGGTCAGTACCGATTGCTAGTACGCCGAGTTTGGGGCAACGTGACGACGGGTCGCGTGAACGTCGAAGTACTGACCGATGTCGGACGTCCGAGCCAAAAGTTTGTCAGCAGAGAATTGCCACTGACGGAAAAAGATGCTTTGGTCATCTTTGAGGTCAAAGACGGCAAGCGAAAAGACGAGATCGGCAACGCTCAACTTGCACACCTGCAAAACGCTCAGCGAGAGATGCGTCATCAAGTGTTGGCGCAATTCGGCGATCCCGTCGATAACGAACAAGTGTTGCGTGATCTATACGCTGATGTTCAACGTCTAACCGGCGGAACAGCTGGCGTTGTTGACCCACGACTTGACCCTCGCTTCCGACGTGGTGCGGTTGGTTTCCGACCCGAAATCACTTCGCTTCCCGAAGGTGCAGGACTTTCTGGACTGGCCATCATTTCAGCGGATCGTCGGTACGTCCGAATCTCGCCTGTGCCGTTCTTCTCGCAGGTCGGTGACGTGACCACGTTCAACTTTGTCACTGGTGATGAAGGAACGGGAACCGGCGGCGGTGGTGGTGGCGGATTTGGTGGTGCTGGTGTAGGTGGAAACTAGCCGGACTTACACGCATTCGATACGAAACCGCCATGGCTAGCCTATGGCGGTGGACGGTTCGAAGTCGGCATGTCGGAACCCTTTTGGATTCCCAAGTCCCACGGTGCAGGTGCCTCACGCGCCTGGACGCTCTTAATTTAAATATCGAATGGCAGAGTCTTCAAAGAGGACTCTGCTATCGTTGTAATATCACTTGGCGCGGCGAATCCAGGTCGTCAATGGTCTGCCAGTTGCCTTCGCGTAGCGGATGATCTTTTCGGTTAGGATAGAGGTCCCGCCCGGGCACTCTTGTTCCCGCCTTAAACCTCCGATCAAACGTTATGAAATTGCATACAGGAACGCACTGGTTCGCTGTCGGCCTGAGCACGCTTTTCGTTCTCGCTTCACAACTGCAAAGCCAACTATCTGCCGAAGACGCTGCACCGCCAACGAGTGCTCATAGCGGCGACGGCGAGATGTTAAGACTTCCTAAGACGGTGACCTTCAACGAGCACATCCGGCCGATCATGTCCGGAACCTGCTTCGCGTGCCATGGTCCCGACGAAGAGTCCAATGAAAGTGGGCTGCGACTCGACAGCTTCGAATTAGCAACCGAAGAATCGATCGTTCCGGGCGATGCTAAGTCATCGTTGGTCTACCAGCGACTGGAGAGTTCTGACTCACCCATGCCACCGGTTGAATTCCGCCACCAACTATCGAATTATGAAAAGGCACTGTTCGCAAAATGGATCGACGACGGAGCGAAGTACGAAGAGCATTGGTCGCTAACGCCGTTGGATCGACCTGCCTTTCCATCGTCCGGGCTGAAGACTTCTTCAGAACAAACCAACCCGATTGACCACTTCATCATCGCGAAATGTACCGAAGCGGGATTGTCGCTATCCGATACCGCGGACAAAGCGACACTGCTTCGTCGGCTGAGCCTCGATTTGATTGGCTTGCCGCCTACGTTGGAAGAGCTTGAAGACTTTTTGCTCGATGAATCAGACGAGGCGTATGAACGACAGGTTGACCGCCTTCTTGCTTCGCCGCACTACGGCGAGCGAATGGCAGCACCTTGGTTGGACATCGTTCGTTTCTCTGACACGGTCGGCTACCACGGCGACCAGAACGCTCGGATCTTTCCGTACCGCGATTATGTCATTGACTCGCTCAATGAAAACAAACCCTTCGATCAATTCACGCTTGAACAGTTGGCAGGCGACCTGCTGGACAATCCTACTGAGTCGCAATTGGTGGCCACTGGCCTGATTCGTCTCAACATGGTCACTCGTGAGGGGGGCGCACAACCGGGCGAGTATCTCGCTAAGTACAAAGCTGACCGCGTACGAATGCTAGGCACCGCTTGGCTGGGATCCACCACCGGTTGTTGCGAATGTCACAACCACAAGTTTGATCCGTTCAGCATCAAGGATTTCTATTCACTCGGAGCCTTCTTTGACGACGTGCAGCAATGGGGCGTCTACTCGGAATACGAATACACACCGAACAAAGACCTTCGAGGTTTCTCAAACGACTATCCGTTCCCACCAGAAATTCGTATTCGATCGAAGTCGCTCGATCCAGAGATCGCGCTGCTTGAGCGTGAAGCCGATTCAGCGATCTCTCGAACGATCGTTCCATCAACTTCTTTTGACGAAACCATCAAGCCATGGGCATTGGATCTCGCAGATTACCTTGCCCAGTACCCAACCGGATGGATGCCGGTTACGCCGAGTTCGATCGATGTTCAACACGATACGAACGTGCACACGACCGACTCGGCCGTCACCGTTAGCGTGGACCCGAAGAAGACGGATGTCATAACGTGGCGATACAAAGCTAGTGAGCCGATATCGATTCGCGCTATTGAGCTCAAAGTCCTTCCCGATGAAATCAATGGCATGCACGTCGGCAGGGCGAACGAAGGTCGCTTTTCCGTTCAAGTTTCGGCCGGACTTCGTTCATCCACCAGCGAGGACGAAACTCCGATCGCAATCGCGTTTGCTCAAGCAGACCGCCAAAACCCAAGCCAGTATGTCAGTGGGGAACCTCCACTATTCTTGGAAGATGTTTGGCGATCAGGACCAGCGAGATGGCAGTTGCCCGCCGACGAAACAAAGCTTCCTCATACGGCGGTTTACCACTTGGACCAATTGGTATCCCTGAAGCCGGGCGATGAACTCCTGCTGCGATTGGCATCCGATGACATTGGAAAGTTTGAAGTCTCGTTTTCTCCGCTGACACGATACGTCGCCGGACAACCATGCGTCACCGATACCTTGTCAAAGGCACTACGCCAATTGCAAAGCGATGCGACGATCCACGCTAGTGGGCGAGACGCAATCATCGGTGCGTACTATCGGCAATCAACCGCTACTAACAAGCAAGATTCCCGAGTGCTTGCCATCCGTGACCAAATACTCAAGTGCCGTAGCGGCTTGGCATGCTCACTCGTCTCGCAACCGGTCGAACCAGCGAAAATCCCTGTTGCCCGAGTTCTGCCGCGTGGCAACTGGCAAGATGAGACGGGGGAAATCGTAACACCAGCGTTTCCAGAATTCATGGTCGCGGGAACGCGATTCGAGAAAGAACCTGGACGACGTTTAACGCGAAAAGATCTTGCTCAATGGTTGACGTCAGACGAAAACCCTTTGGTGGCACGTCACTACGTGAATCGCACGTGGGAGCACTTCTTTGGTGTTGGACTATCAGCAAAGCTTGACGATCTGGGCAACCAAGGCGAATGGCCCAGCCATCCCCAGTTGCTTGACTGGCTAGCGACAGAGTTTCGCGAATCGTGGGACATGAAACACATCGCTCGCCTGATCGTCACCAGTGATACGTATCGGCAAGTCGCGGCCAAGCCTACCAATTCAGACAGCCCCAACCTTGCCATGATTGATCCGCACAACCGGCTGCTGTCTCAGCAATCAGCGCGGCGGTTGGAAGCGGAAATCGTTCGTGATAACGCTTTGTCGATCTCAGGACTATTGAATCGAGAGTTCGTGGGTGGACGCAGCGTGATGCCCTATCAGCCCGAGGGCTATTACGGAAACCTTCAATTTCCTAACCGAGAATATGAGCCTGATGAGACGTTTCGTCGTTATCGACGTGGTGTTTACATGCATTGGCAGCGAACGTTTTTGCATCCAATGCTGGTCAACTTTGATGCGCCTTCGCGGGACGAATGCGTCGCTGATCGCATCGAATCCAATAGCCCTCAACAGGCTTTGACGTTGCTGAATGATCCTACATTCGTCGAAGCATCGCGTGCATTTGCCGATCGCCTGATTCGGGAAATCTCCAACGGTGATATCGACGCTCAAACGCAACGAGCATTCCAAATCGCACTTTCGCGGTTGGCAACCGACGAGGAATTGCAGGGGTTGCGGCAATTGTATTCGACGCAGTTGAAGCACTTCACGGAATCCCCCGATGACGCAAAGCAATACCTTAGCGTCGGCGTCTATCAATCTAACGTCGGCAACGTCGACCAAGCTCATCACGCCGCACTATCACAAGTTTGCCGCGTGATCCTAAACCTACACGAAACGATCACTCGATTCTGACCGGCTCCACACTTCTGATCAGACAAGCGTTCTCTTTCGAGTGACAGTCCTTTCGCTAGACCGACAACATTATGAATCCCCAATCTCAAACGAACCTACAACGTCAACGCCTTGACTGGTCACGTCGAACGTTCCTATCAAATTCGTTCGCAGGAATCGGATCGTTCGCGCTGGCGTCCATGATGACCAACCAATCGGCAACCGCGCGCGAGGCCTCGCATCCGTGGCCCGCGTTGCAAGGACTTCCTCACTTCGCACCGAAGGCAAAACGCGTGGTTCACCTTTGCATGGCGGGTGGACCTTCGCATGTGGAATCCTTTGACCCCAAGCCTGAACTTGATCGCATCGATGGTCAAGCATTCCCCAGTTCGTTCACCGATGGCCAGCAACTTGCTCAGTTGCAGAACGCTGCGCTAAAGGCACGTAAATCATTCGTCAAGTTTAAGAAGTGGGGACAATCAGGAACCGAAGTCTCGGAGCTGTTCCCCGAAATCGGAGCGATTGCTGACGAGATCGCAGTCATTCGCAGCATGACCACCGAGCAGATCAACCATGACACCGCCCACGCGTTCATGAACACCGGCTCGATTATCAAGGGTCGGCCGTCGATGGGTTCGTGGGTCCTGTACGGTCTCGGGGCCGAGACTGAAAATCTACCTGGGTACGTGGTCATGACGTCCCAGGGTCCCGGAGCCCAACCTGTTTCCGCTCGGCAATGGTCAGCCGGATCTTTACCCAGCAAGTTTCAAGGGGTGGCGTTCCAAAGCAAAGGAAAGCCAGTTCACTACATCGGCAACCCAGACGGGGTGTGCCAATCGACCCAAAGACAAGTGGTCGACGAAATTCAACGACTCAACGGTTTACTCGAATCTCGATATGGTGATGGCGAAATCGCGACTCGCATTTCACAGTACGAGATGGCGTTTCAGATGCAGTCGGCCGTTCCAGAC
The DNA here is from genome assembly GCF_007859865.1 of Rubripirellula amarantea. Taxonomy (NCBI): domain Bacteria; kingdom Pseudomonadati; phylum Planctomycetota; class Planctomycetia; order Pirellulales; family Pirellulaceae; genus Rubripirellula; species Rubripirellula amarantea. The sequence goes on from NZ_SJPI01000003.1 coordinate 418,879, forward strand.
CTTGCTGACATGTCCAACGAAACGCAAGAAACGCTTGATATGTACGGTGTCAAACGGCCCGGTGACGGGTCCTATGCATCGAATTGTTTGCTGGCTCGTCGGTTGTTGCAACGCGGCGTTCGCTTCGTCCAACTTTATCATCGCGGTTGGGATCATCACAGCGATTTGGAACGGAACTTCACGATCGCAGCAGGTGATTGTGATCGGCCGAGCGCAGCGCTTGTGAAAGACCTTAAGCGATTAGGACTCTTGGACGACACGCTCGTGATCTGGGGAGGCGAATTCGGGAGAACTCCGATGGCGCAGGGCAGCGGACGCGATCACCACATCAACGCATTCAGCCTTTGGATGGCCGGCGGCGGCGTGAAGCCTGGGATTGTCTACGGCTCCACAGACGAATTGGGATACAACAGCGTCGAAAACATTGTCAGCGTGCATGACTTGCACGCGACGATGCTGCACCTGTTCGGAATCAATCACAATCAGTTTACCGAGCAATTTCAAGGACTTGATGTAAAGCTCACCGGAGTCGAACCTGCTCGAGTGGTTCACGACATCATCAGCTAGTTCTCGCCTGGTTCTCAGCTAGTTCTCAGCTAGTTCTTGCTCTCGATCTAGGTGACCGCGAAGGCAGTGTGAATCGCAAAGCTTGCTATGGGCCAGCGACAAGCATCCGCCAATCCATGGCACACGGCGGCGCAACTGCAAACTGCACGGCAACTGCAAACTGCGCGGCAACTGCAAACTGTGCGTTGACCGCACACACGGCATAGCAGGTGCACACACTGGAGCCACTGAGATTCGCATAGCGAGAATGCAACGGTGCGGCGAATGCATGATGCGACGTGATGTTTCAATATGTATCAGACCTGGACCAAACATTGCACCTGAGTATGATGTCGGCGGGGCGAACGTCATAACTCTTCTTTTCCGCTTCCACTAGGTGACACCACATCCCCCCATGAATGCTAATCGAAACATCATTCGGCTCGACCGAGAAACAGCAAGCGGTGGATTCTTAGTTCGAATCACTCGCAAAGGTAAGCTCACTTCTCAATACTTTCGCGACGAAGACTACGGCGGTAAACGCAAAGCGCTCGCCGCCGCTAAAGAGTACCGTGACAAAATCGAAGCAACCAAGAAGGGATACTCGACCAAAGAACTCGCTAAACGAGCTCGCGCGAACAATACGTCGGGCATCACCGGCGTTCGATTGGTGACGGAAGTTGATCCGCGTTGGCCATCGGAACCCGAGTACAAGTACTGGGTCGCCCAATGGAGTCCCAGCAAGGGCGTGCGAAAAACAAAACGCTTCTCGGTCGATAAATACGGTGACAAGGAAGCCTATCGGTTGGCGGTAAAGGCCCGCAATCGAGGCGTCGCCAACATGGATTCCTAGGAATCCTGATGACCTTGGGTGCTTTCGTCTACTTGCGTCGGCTCAAGTAGTCCTGCCAGATCATTCGCGTGGCGACGCTGCGATAGGGTCGCCACGATTCGGCACGATCAAGAATGGCCTGTCGATCAGCATAGGCTACGGCGTCAATCGTCTTGATACCGTTAACCAGTGCTAAGTCGCCAATTGGAAACACGTCGGGCCTGAGCAAGCCCATGATCAAGAAAACATCGGCGGTCCAATCGCCCATGCCAAGCCGCGACGTAATCTGCTGTCGCACGGCTTCGTCGCTGAGGTGACGAAGCCGCCCAATTTGAAATCGTCTTTCGGCAACGTCTTCGGCGAGCGATAGCGAGTAGCGAGCCTTTTGACGACTGAAGCCAATACCGCGCAGACCTGCGTCGCCAACTTCAATGATGGCCTGGGGCGTGACATTGTCATTGCAGGCCGTACAAAACTTATCGAACGTACTTTTGGCTGATGCCAAAGAAACCTGCTGTTCTAAGATAATCCGTACAAACGTGGACAAGGTGGCGGGACGCTTCCACAACGGCGGCGGTCCGTGTTGGCGAAGGACCTTCGCCAAATTGGGATCACGGCGAGCCAGTGTTTTGGCTGCGGAAGCTACCGCCTGTTTGTCGAGCGTTTCGATGCTCACAACAACGAATCAAGCTCTTGCGTTAACGTTGCGAACCTTTTCAATGTGGTAGCGACCGGCTCCGGCTTCGTCATGTCGACACCAGCATCACGAAGCAAGTCGAGCGGATCCTTGCTGCAACCGCCTTTCAAGAACGACAAGTAGTCCGCTAACTCGCTGGGTCCCCCTTCAAGAACACGCCGTGAAAGCGCGACCGCGGCACTCAGGCCGGTTGCATACTTGTAAACGTAGAAGGCTCGATAGAAATGCGGAATTCGGAAGCACTCGAGTTCCAATTCCTTGTCAATCACAAAATCGGGACCAAAGTAAGCTTCGAGCAGTTCGCGATAGGCCGCTTTGAAAGAATCGACGGTAAGCGGTTCGCCGGCTTCCGCCATCTCGTGAGTCTTCTTTTCAAACTCGGCAAACATCGTTTGGCGAACAACCGTAGCTCGAATGCTGTCGAGTTCGTTGTTAATCAAATAGGCGCGTTCTTTATCGTCAGCCGCGTTCTTAACGAGGTATTCGGTCAGCAATTGCTCATTGAAGGTACTGGCAACTTCGGCGACAAAGATCGTGTAGTTGTAGTACTGGAACGGCTGGTGATTAGAGGAATACCAACTGTGCATCGAGTGACCGGCTTCGTGCGTCAGCGTGAAAACATCGTTGAGCACTTCCGGTTTGTAGTTCATCAGGATGTAAGGGTCGGCAGCGTACGATCCACAACTGAAAGCTCCGCTTTGTTTCCCACGGTTGGGATACCTATCTGCCCAACGACCCCGCAGCCCCGTTTCGAGCGTTGCCAAATACTCGTCACCTAAAGGTTGCAGAGATTCAAGCACCACATCAACAGCTTGATCCCACGAGTGATGCTTTTCGATGTCCGAAAGAATCGGAACATACGTGTCATAGTGATGAATGTCCTTCAACCCCATTTTGCGGCGCCGAACATCGAGATAGTGATGAACGCTTGGCAGTGATTCACGTACTGCGGAAATCAAATTGTCGTAAACGGCGACCGGGACGTTATCGGGGAACAGCGACGCCTCAAGAGAACTCGTGTAGTTACGAGCTTTCGCGTAGTAGACGTCTCGCTGAACACTTCCGCACAGCGTGGCGGCAAACGTGTTCTCATGAGCGGCAAAGGCTTGGTAATACTGGTGAAAGGCACCTCGACGAACTTTTCGGTCAGGACTAATCAGCAACTGTCCGAACGTGGCATGCGAAAGTTCCAATTTGCGGTCTTTATGGTCAGTGATTTCACCGAACTTTAAGTCCGCATCATTGAGTTGACGAAACGCATTGCCAGCCGCCGCCGCCATTTCACCTTGCATGGCGAGCAGTCGCTCTTCGTTGTCGGTAAGCGTGTGCGGTCGATAGCGAACGAGCCGTTCGAGTTGCAATTGATAAGGTTCGACAGCAGGATCGCTGATCAATTCATCCATTTTGGCCTGATCGATCGCCAGCAACTCTGGACGCATGTACGAAGCCGCCTGCCCCGCTCTAACGGCCAAGTTCTGATAGCGTGACTTCATTCCCTGGTAGTGACTATCACCTTGATCTTCGGTGGTCTTCAAGAACGCATAAGTCCCGAGCTTCTCGGCAACCTTATCAAAGTCGTTGTCAAAGTTCAGAGCTTTCGCAAGCGTCGCCGCAGATTCGCCAAGCTTGCCGCGAAACGTCTCGAACGTCGGGATCAGCGAGTCGAGTCTCTTAAAGTCTTGCTCCCATGCTTGGTCATCGGCATACAGGCTTGAAAGGTCCCAGCAGTCCGCGGGACTGACTTCTTTTCGACTTGGAAGGGTAGCGGTCGCGGTGCTCATACGAAATCCATCGTCCGTGGTAGAGAAAATTTGTGAAGACGGCGTGCTGCGCCGTGTCGGATGCGGTAGCAACAGTGTAGCGATGCCGTCATCGGCAACGAAGGGTGCCGGAAGAATACGAAAACGACCGAAGACGAAAACGGCCGAATAGACGCCGTCATAAGAATGATCAGTGTTTACTCGCCACGAGGTGACCAGGTCGCCGCCGCGGTTCGTTCACGCAAATCGAGTTTTGCGTCACATCGCATTTCATCCTGATCACTTCGCAACCGGACATGCACGATGATTTTGTCGGATTGCGGTAGCTTGCCAGTCCAGCTTAGCGGGATTTCCAATCCGACCGTCGAATCCTCGGCTATCATCGCAGCGACTTGCTGGGGCGTAAAATCCCAGCGGCCAAGGCGAGCTTCACTTGAATCTCGTGTGGGGTCTAGCACGACAACACTTAGGTTGGCTTCAATGTCAAATTGAGACAAGTCAACATTTCGGCCTAACCGATCAAGGGCCGCCACAACAATGGTCGCGCCATCGAGCATGGTACCATCGCGATGGCCCACTGAAAGTGAAGGGTGGATTCGCAACCGATCTGGGACACCCGTAGGATTAGTTACTCCGGTCGGAAGCAAAATTCGGCCAGGCGGATCTTCAAGTTCGCCGCTCGGTGGCGGTGGTGTGACTTCCCCAGGAATGATTGGATCGACTTTCAAGTCCTTTTCGCCAGGAGGCATCGGTCCGCCAGGTGCAGGCTGCAACGGGGGCGGAGTGAAAGGCTCGTTCTTAGGCGTTTGGCCTGATGGAACCGCAGGCTTGGGATCGGCAAGCTTTGTCGATGGCGGAGTGAAGGCATCGTCCTTGAAGTCCGAATCGGTAGGATCGACGGTAGGATCGATCAGGGGCTTGCGTCTTGGTGGCGGTAACGTTTCGAAACTATCTTCGTCTTCGCCTTCATTCGACTCTGCACCGTTATCACCCGCGTTTGGATCAAAGGGTTCACCCATGTCGAAATTGGGAATATCAAGTTCACCGCTGGGCTCTGAATCTTCAAAACCATGATCAAGGGTTGGCTCACTTGATGCTCCCATGGGCTCATCAGTGAGTGGTTCGTTGGCATGCAAGTCAGGAACAGGAACCGGAACTCCGGCTTCAATCGGAAGTGGCTTGGTATCGAGTAAGCGATTCGATGTTGGTGGATGCTGGTGTCGCGGCTTTAGCCCCACGTCGCTTGGCGTTGGAATCCGAGTGGCTTCCGCATGCTGCTCATAGCGTTGCAGCTTATCTTGCAGTTTTCGGTTTTGAAAATCGGCGTCGTAGAGCTGGTCTTCCAGCACGCGAATTTCGCTAGCCATGCGTTGCTGGTAAAGATCGCTGTGTGCCCGATTGCTGCAGCCAATCGGCGCGCAAAGGGAAGCAGTCGCGAACATCCAAGAGATGATCAACATGGCGTTGTTTATGCGTTGGGAGGGACAGCCCAGTTTCACGACGTGAGACGACCGATGCGAAAGGGATGGAAAGGCACAATATCGGGGAATGACATCGTGCCAACCTTTGGTACTGGTCCGTGAAACACCGCCATACGTCATTTCGATGCGATCATTCGGCACGAACCCGATAAGCTCGATTAGCATGCCAGCTAGAATCCCGTCAACGCTGAAACGCATTAAACGCCGATTCGCGAGGGTCTCAACGTCACGCGAAGGCCGCAAAAACACAACGCTTTTTGGCGAAATCGTGTCAATTCACGGCACCTGGACATGGCTAAGTGGGCGAGGCGGTCAACCCAATAATTCGCGAGCAACCGCGTCGGCAAAAAGAATGCCTTCATCGGTAAGCTTCAAGTGCGAGTTGGCAATCGTTGCCCAACCGGACTCTTCAATGCGCTGAAATTCTTCCTTGCACAACGTGTGCAGGTCGACTCCGCAGCTCTGTGAAACTTCGTCGATATCGATGCCGTCAATCATGCGAGCACCGAACGCCAAACGTTCGCGGGCATATTGGGTCGGTGAAAGTTCATCAACCTCAGCAACAACAGTATGATCGGCTTCCATTTTCTTCAGGTACGTTGTCGTGCTGCGATGATTGACCTCGCGGCGACCTCCGACAAAACGAGCGGCACCGGGCCCCGCAGCAAACCAACCACGTCCATCCCAGTAGGCCATGTTGTGGCGGCATCGAGAGCCAACGCGAGCGAAGCTGGAAATTTCGTAGTGAGCCAGTCCCGCGCCGGCCGTCATTTGACGCGAGAGCTGATACATTTCGATTTCAAGATCCTCTTTGTGCGAATGCAGTTGGCCGGCTTCACGCCGTTTCCAAAACGAGGTGCCTTTCTCGAACGTTAACGCATACGTTGAAAGATGTTCGATCGGCAACTCGAGTGCCGTCTCTAAGTCGTCCTGCCACACCTCAAGCGTTTCCTCGGGCGCGGCAAAGATAAGGTCCAAGGATACATTCTTGATTCGGCTAGCCACCATTTTGATTGCCTCGGTAGCCGACACACCGCTGTGCCCGCGTTCCAAGACCGCCAACTTGTCTGCATTGAAGGACTGTACTCCCAGACTCATTCGGTTAACGCCATGCCGAACAAGCACGTCTAGTTTGTTGGCGTCGATGTCTTCTGGATTCGCCTCCACAGACCATTCAATCTTTTCAGACAGTTCAAATCGCTCTGCTAACAAACCTAAGAAGCGGTCTAACTCAGGTGCATCCAAGTGCGTCGGCGTTCCGCCACCGATGAACAAAGTATCGATTTGAGGGCGATTTAGCAGGCTTAGTTCACGATCGATCGCCGCGATGAACCTTGCGATAAGATCGTCACGACCGGCCACGACACTGAAATTGCAGTATCCACAACGATGCCGACAAAAGGGCACATGAATGTAGGCTGATCGAGGAACAGGCCAGCCGCCGGGAGGTTCCTGATCGTTCGTCATCAAACCCACAATTTCAATTTACCGCCCAGTTGGTCAGGTAAGCCTTTGTTGACGAACCGTTTGACCTGAGCATCATTGTATCGGGTGCTCAAATGAGCGGCGATCACGAGTTCGTTCTCGAACCGATCGGCTCGTTTGCGAAAGTCATCGATGTGCGTGTGACCGTGCTTGTGGATTTTGTCGGTTCGATGTTCGGGTGCCACGAAGGTCATTTCGCTAATCAGGATCTTTGACTCAAAGAACACGGGATTCTGGTCGAGGCCTTTCGGGTTCGTGTCCCCGGTGTAAGCAACAACAGGAATCTGAGTTTCTTCGGTAACTTCGGTGCCTGAAAGTTTCAAATCACGAATCTCACTGCCCTGCAGTCCTTGGAACTCGGGCTTGAGCTTATGTCGACGCTGATGGATGACGAATCCAAGCGAATCGATCGTGTGAACGGTCGGCAACGCCGTCACGACATATTCGCGACTGAGGTCGTGCTTATCGCCCGGCATCAAACCCACCAATTCACAAGGCATCGCGCCTCGATCGAGCTTGCGAAACATTTGCAGCATGTCCCAGGCTGTATCGACCGCAGAGTCAGGCAGATAAATCACCGGTGGATCCATCTTCATCATACGTCGACGAGAAACGTACGCCGGCAGCGCGGCAATGTGATCGAGGTGCGAGTGACTGATGAACATCGTCGAGGTGCCCATAAAGTCCCAAGGCTGAACCCCGCAATCAAACAGAACCTTTAGTTCGTTGATACGCCAACAGGTTTGCACCGCGGCGCGCGAGTATCCCTCGATGGTCAAGCCATCATGGGCGTGTTTCAACAGGGGAACGTTCTCAACCATGAATATCAGAAGCGAGTGTTGGAGAATCGCATTCGGCGATCGTCTGCGATTGAATCACGATTCATCACAGGTACGACGACTGCGTCACTTAAAATCGGCGTCACTTAAGCGCAGAGGGACGAATCTTAGCGTGGAGTTCCCGGCATGTTGACCGCCTTGAACTCTTCCGCACCGTAATTGTCCACTTCGTTGACATCCAGCGACTCGCTGTAGTTCGCCGTCCTGACGACATAAATATCGCCGCCGTCGCCCTCTTCGACCGCTGCACCATGGTGACGAGTCAATTCCAACGTGGCCAAGAACCATCCAATCACAGCGGATTTATGGATACCACCTTCCACCAAATCGAAGAGCGGAAGCCGATCGTGTTGACGAAGCCGGTCATGGATTCGCTGCATGTAGATATGAATCGGCGTATCGTCATAAATCACTTCGGTCTGCGGTGGACCACCTGACTCAAGCATGATGCGACCGAACGCACTGACCAAATCCCAGATTTCGAGATCCACGATCGGCTGATCACCCGGGTCCACTCGTCGCGAAGGCAAGTCATCGCTCATCCGCTCGTAACGAGATTGCCAACGGGTGCCCATTTCGTCCAGGATAGCCGCTGCGTCTCGAATTTCCTTGTACTCCAACAATCGCTCCACAAGTTCGGACTGCGGATCCTCGATCGTTTCTTCGTCCGTCTCTTCTTCGATTTTTGGCAAGACCGCTTGGCTCTTGATCTCAACCAATGTGCTCGCCAAGTCGATGAAGTCGCCCACCTCACCCAGATCCATTTCCTGCAGGAGCTCGATGTAACCGAGATACTGGTCCACAATCTTCGAAAGCGACATTTCCGTCAGATTGACCTCGTGTCGGCGGACGAGGTAAAGCAGCAGGTCCAGGGGGCCTCGGTAGGCTGGTAGCTCGATGCGAAAGGACATGCGGGGGAGCTTTTAGGACGAAAGTGAAAGGGAAATGGAAGTCGCGGGAGCGGGGCAGGGCACCTAAGTGGTCAATTTTGCCCAGAATGCTGTAACCGTTCGTCAAACCCGATTGAAAGTGGTTGATTCTGGCGGTGCCGCAAATCGCAGCCCTTGTTGGATATACGGGCCAAAATTATGATGCTCGGCTGTGGCGGTTAAACCAACCCCAATTCCGCGTGTCGAGGCCGAAAAGCTGGCCCGCACGCATCCCCCCGCGATCTCTAGTATACGACTCGTGGGCACCGTTTCTCGAATCTACCGAAATCTGTTCGGCACTTCCGATGTCCAATCCCAACCAGCGACACGTTATTTCTGCACTGGTGCAGAACGTGCCCGGCGTGCTTGCCCATATCTCGGGCATGCTCGCTTCTCGCGGTTTCAATATCGACTCATTAGCAGTCGGTGAAACCGAAAACCCTCATTTGTCGCGGATGACGTTCGTCGTCGTCGGCGATGACCGCGTCTTGGAACAAGTCGGCAAGCAGCTCGAAAAGATCGTCACCGTCGTCAAGGTTCTTGACGTCAGCAGCCGGGATTACGTTGAGCGTGATTTACTTTTGATGAAAGTCAAAGCGCCTGCGGGCAATGCTCGCAGCGAAGTGCGTGAACTGGTTGATATCTTCCGCGGTCGTATCGTCGACGTGGGACCGGACGAAATCATGGTCGAAATTAGCGGCCGCGAAAACAAGGTCCAAGCTTTCATCGAACGTATGCGACCCTACGGCATTAGCGAATTGGTCCGTACTGGTCGCATTGCCATGGTCCGTAGCGCATCGAGCGAACTAACGCGTGCCTCGGATAACGCGGCGTCGCGAGCTGCTTCCTAAAGTCGACATCGACATCCACGTCTTGCTTGATCGCAGACGTTGGTGTGCATCGTTGACGATACCACTCATTGAATCAGGTGCGTCGAAACACGCACCGGAAAACCATCCCCTTCCCAATACCGAACACCATTTATTAAAGCCATGGCTGCAACGATTTACTACGAAAACGACGCTGACCTTTCTCACCTCAAAGGCAAGACGATCGCCATCTTGGGTTACGGATCCCAAGGACACGCTCAAGCTCAAAACCTTCGCGACAGCGGCTGCAACGTCGTCATCGGACAACGCGAGGGCTCGCCCAACTACGACTTGGCTGTCTCACACGGCTTCAAGCCTATGTCGATCGCCGAAGCAACCAAGGCGGCGGACATCGTCAACGTTTTGCTTCCCGATGAAGTCCAAGGTGACATCTACGCGAACGAAATCCGAGACAACATGAAGCCTGGCGATGTGCTCATGTGCTCGCACGGTTTCAACATTCACTTCGGCCAAATTGTCCCCACCAAGGGCATCGACACACTGTTGATCGCTCCCAAAGGCCCCGGCCACTTGGTCCGTAGCGAGTACGAAAAGGGTGGTGGAGTTCCTTGCTTGATCGCTTTGGGCGACGACGCATCGGAAAGCACCAAGCAAATTGGCTTGGCATACGCTAAAGGCATCGGCGGTACTCGTGGTGGTGTGATCGAAACCTCGTTCGCCGAAGAAACCGAAACGGACCTGTTCGGCGAGCAAGTCGTTCTTTGCGGCGGCATGAGCGAGTTAGTTAAGGCTGGTTTCGAAACGCTTGTTGAAGCGGGCTACCAACCTGAAATGGCTTACTTCGAGTGCATGCACGAGCTGAAGCTGATCGTCGACCTGCTTTACCAAGGCGGTTTGAGCTACATGCGTTACAGCATCTCAAACACTGCCGAGTACGGCGATTACGTTAGCGGACCTCGAATCATCACGGCTGAAACTAAAGCCGAGATGAAGAAGATCCTTACCGAAATCCAAACTGGCGAATTTGCTCGCAAGTGGATTTCCGAAAACCGCGCCGGAGCGCCATTCTTCAAGACCACTCGTCGTCGCGAACGACTTCACGGTGTTGAGCAAGTTGGTCTTGGTCTGCGTCGCATGATGACCTGGATCGAAGAAAAGGAAGTTTGATCTTATGAGTGCTTCTCAAGCGTTTCCGTCGGTTACGCAACTTACAAAATTGCAAATCGATGCTGTCGAACGATGGCACCGAGAACCGATCGACAATCCTTTTTCGGGATCGGAAACGAGCATTGAAGCACTCGTATGCCAGCAACACGAGTTCAACTATCGGTTGTGGCATGAAGAAGATACCGCTCGCAGTCCGTCCGCAACGGACCAAGAGATCGCTCAAGTCAAACGGGCTATTGATAAACTCAATCAAGCCCGTAATGACATGATCGAAAAGGTGGATGACGCGATCACCGCGATGATCGCGTCGGCAGGTGTGGATGCGAAAGATGCGCCGATCAATACCGAAACCTCAGGTTCGGCAATCGATCGTTTGTCGATCATGGCGTTACGCTTATATCACTACCGCGAACAGGCGGATCGTGAAGGCATTGATGCAGAACAGCGTCAAAAGGTGCTTGACCGAATTGCATTGTGTGAACAACAGCACGCGGATCTATCAAAGTCGTTGCAGCAACAACTTGACGATATCTTCGCTGGTCGCCGCCAGCATCGGACCTATCGACAGATGAAGATGTACAACGATCCATCACTCAATCCGGCAATCTACGGTAGCAAGTAACGGCAGCTCTCGAATCCCGGGCAACTGCGAACTATCACTTCACGTAGCACAACGTCATCGAACCAGCGGTGTACAATCGAGAACTCTGCACTAGTTCTCGAGGTACACCATGCTCCGACGCGTCAGTTTCTCCGTTGCCATACTCGCAGTTTGCTTAGCCGCACCAAGCTACGCTGACGAGCCCAACCCTCGCGGCGCACTCGTTAACGGCGATGGCCCCGGTTGGGTCATGCTTGATGGTGACGACTTTGTCCGCGTCAATGGCGATGACAAAACGCTCGTTTGGAACGGGTCATTGGCGATTGGCAGCGGAAAGCCCATCGGAGTGACGCGTTCGGTAAAGCAGTACAAGAATTTTGAACTGCTGATCGAGTGGCAACACAAAGAGTTCGCGGGTAACTCAGGCGTTTTCGTTTGGGTTCCTGAGTCTGCGCTGAACCAACTGCCACCCGACGAACTGCCCAACGCTGGTATTGAAATCCAGATGCTCGACCATGGCTATAAAGCCAAGTATTTAAGGGACGGCGGTAAGCCGCCTCTTTTCTTTTCCACCAACGGCGACGTGTTTGCGGTTGGCGAATCGACGATGACACCGTTTGAGCCACTTTCGCCCAATGGATCCCGCAGCTTTCCTAGTGAAGACCGAAGCAAAGGATTCGGAAGCTGGAACCACTACTACGTTCGCGCCATCAATGGTGAAGTGCGGTTGTGGGTTAACGGAGCGGAAGTATCAGGTGGTCGGGACTGCAACCCTAGCGAAGGCTACCTTTGCTTGGAAAGTGAAGGTGCGCCCATTCTGTTTCGCAATATACGAATTCGAGAGTTGCCGTAATCAGCATGAACGGCACGAACAAAATTGCGAGCAACGGAAAGCGTATCGTTTTTTTGGTCGCTGCAATCCTCGTAGTTGGGATCACGATTCCGCTGATTGTTCGCGCTCCGGCGGTCAACCTAGCTGAAGGATTTTTTTTCGCTGTCCACCACGACCCTGATTTTGTTGTGATGTGCAACTCGATCGAATCACGGCCAGGTGTTACCGAGGCGTTAGTGATCGACCTCGAACGAGAAATTGCGACTCGTCCTATCGTGACGCAACACTTTCGCGCTCTGCATAGTGTCAACGAAAACGGATCTCTCAATTGCGTCGAGTTCCCTTCAAAATCGCGCAATGATCTTGAAGAAAATAACGCAAGGTGGTTGCTTATTGATCCGATATCGGGGGCGACGATTGATTCTCGCAACATGCGCCTTCCTTCGTCGGGCTTGCTCAACAGTTGCGGATCGTTGGTAGTGTATCGTGAAAACGGAAAGGTACATTTGGCTGATTTGAATTCGCCGACATCAGTCGTTGTCGATGAACAACTAATGATGCCTTCTGACCAAGTAAGCTGGATACCAGGGACGCACAATGTTCACACTATCCGTTGGCTCCCTTCTTCGAATAAGGACACCGCTTCGCTAGGTGTATCTGAACATCGATTGTTCGCGATAAGAGACATGAAATCGCCGGAACTGATTGCCAGTTGGCGGTCGGCCCCCATTGCGGAACCAAACTTCGGAGCACCGACCTCTGAAATCGCATACGTGAACTCAGCGATGGATAAGGTTGAAATTCGCTCGGGAATGACCGGCGAAGTAGTGCAAGAGTATCCCATTCCCAGCACGATCGACTTCGCCAGCTTTACCACTCCCGCGTTGCAACAAGGTTTGCTGTACACGGCCAGCGACTCTATCCTCCGTTCAAACATCTTCGATTACCGAAGCCAGGTGTGGCTACCAACCGATATAACTAAACTGCAGTTAGGAGATTGGCTGCCTTCAGCGAATCTTCGTTTCTGGCAGAGCAACGATGAAGCGCAGCGGAAGTATGTGTACGAAGGAGCGAGCGAAGAACCTCGCTGTTCGTTCGTTGCATCCGGGCGTCATGATTGGACGGGACTTTTTATTGACGCTGACCACGTCGCCGTATCGACTCGCTGCTTCGGTGGCTCGTTAGAAGTCTTTGATTCGCACACTGGTAAACGAGTAAAGACCTTCCGACCATTTCAGTGGGTCGCATGGTCTTTAATTGCTGTCTTAGTTGGCAGTACCTGGCTGGGTTGGGCGTGGTGCACCAGTCCAGTTTTCCAGACGACGCCACCCGGATTGACCTCCCTTGTGATGTTAGGGACTCCTTTATTGCTGTTTGCAGCAAGAGCACTGATCGTGGGGGACACCAGTAACACGGGCCGGTTGCCATACGCGTACTCGCAAGGAATAGCGACAGCCATGATCTCGCTAAGTGCAGTCTGGTTCGCTTTCGGACGCTCGGCCTGGACTCGTCGAGTGGCTCCGTTGGGCGTGATTGTCACGGTTGCAATTGGATTGATCTCTGTTTGCTTTCGCAACCAACCTGCCACTGCGTGGCAAGCAATTGCCAGCGTTACCTTCCCGGTCATCACCGCCCTCGCTTGGCTATTGACGCTAAGACTGTTTGGTTTTCGCATTACCAGGCGAAATCCATGCGACCTATCTACCAAGGGCGAGATTTCGACGCATCGCCGATGGCCCATTCGTGACTTGTTCCTGGTTACCGCAGTCGCATCAAGTCTCTTCGCGGTGATTCGGCCGATCTTATCCGATGCCGAAGAATTGACTCGCATCGCTTATCTGATTTGGCCGGTCGCCTACGTCAATTTGACATTGGCTTTGACGCTATGGCTTACCCTTGGAAAGTCAAAACGACTGTTCCTGGCAGTACTCATGACCATTGCCGTTTTGGGCATCGGCTTGGCCGCCGAACCACTCGCCGCGTTTATCCGAGTTGGCTCGTGGGATCAATGGTTAAGATGGCCCACGGTATCACGTGTCGTTGCGACTTACGGTGTCGCTTTAGCAATCAGCCTGATTCCGTTTCGCCTGCATGGTTACGTTCTAGCTCGGCCATTAAGGCCGGAGATCGCCAAACCAGTTACCACTTAACGTCGGATCGACTGGCAAGCCTTTCGGTCACTTGCTCATTACCGCCGCCGAGCACGGTAAGCCGCGCGATGATACTTTTGAGCTCGATACCTTGAGCTTCGTGGATCAACTTGGCGTCGGAACCGGGAATTACCGCAACCGTAACCGCACCTTCGTAGATTGATCGCAGTTGTGGTTCTAGCTGTCCCCGTTCGACTTCGTTGCTGACAATTAGAATCAAACGTTGCTTGCCACCCAACGCGAGCAGACCGGGACGAACGAGTTCTACAGCCTCCTCAATCGAAACGGGTGTATCCGCAAGACGATCCCCCACATCGGGAAGGTATTGCGTGGCTTCGATGGATCGTCCTGTAGGTTCATTCCGTTGGATAACGCAATGAGTTAGGTCAGGTTGCGAAACCGAACTGCCGATCGTACGATCCGCCCGAATGAAATGAGCTTCGCCGTGTTGTCGCACCAATGGGATGATGAGATCAATGGCGGCGGGTGTAATTTCATCAATCAAGAACCGAGCATCCACATTCGCAGCATGGTCATTGAGTGGACGAACAAGCAAGTTATTGACAGTAGTATCATGCAACTTCTTAAGAACTGCTGGATGCTGCTCTTGCATTTCGTCCGGCATTTCTTCCCACGGATTCTGGGCTGGCGCTTCGGATTTAGTTTCCATAATCGCGATGGCTAAAATTGCACCGAACCGCTCAAGTCTCTCTTCAAGGTGCTTGATGCTTGCGTCGAGATGATGAAGCTGTTCTTTAGCGATGATGCACGAGGCAATGTCGACAAACCGCTGCTGAACTGCTTGCGGCCCTACTTCATCGATGGCGACTGAATGATCGTCCAACTGTGGGAACGCGAGGCACACTTCGTCCGTTAGCGTAGCCAGCTTCTCGCGAATCAAACGCATGGTTTCGATAGAAGTCGCCAAGTCGATACGACGATTCGAAAGCCCAACCGAAATTTCACGATACAAGCTATTGATCCATCCAGCACACAACCAGTCCATTTCGCCACGATGGGACGACAACTCTAGCCACCAAGCGATCGCCTTCCCATCACTTGGAAAGTCTTCGCCCGGATGTTCGTGCATGTATTGTCCCTTGACCTGCGCGAGATAGGTCGAGAAACGAACTTGTTTTTCGGCGAAGTGGTCGAGAATTTGTTTCTTCACTGAATCGCTGTACAACCCGATCCGTCGCATCAACCGGTGAACCGATTCGTTGGCGGACTTGGATGCTTGAGCGGGATTTCCAAGCCAAGAAATCATCAGATCTCGAACCAATGCGGGTCCAAGTAGTTTTTCTTCCAAACGGTGGCAATCGCCCAGTGGGATAACACCAACGCTTCGGAATGCTGCGGCATGAACCTCTTGCTTTTCTTCGCTACTTGATTTGCGTGCTTCGGCTAGCAATTCGCCACACCCGTTGGCATTGGCCCACAAGTATTCCGCGATTGTATCGGACGGGCGTACTCCGTAACGACTGTCCTGGGATCCAGCGATCAAATACACGTTTCGTAATGGAGTGCGTGCCGCCGGGACACTTGGCCAGCCGGCTCCCTCGTCACCGGGATAGCCATTGCCCGCTTGCAGGAAGTGACCGATCTCTTTGATCGCTGCCTGAGTGTCGTGTAGCGCAATCGGGTGATGAGGATCCACGCGAAGCGGCGCTGTTGCGAGCAACGAAAGAATCTTGGTATCGGCTAGTCCGGCTTGATCCAAAAAATGTCTTAGCAGGTGAGCCACATCGATGAACATGCCGCTCGCGGTACCACCAGCGATCGACCCGACGATGTATACCAAAGGCATTCGACCTTCACTCGACTCGACCAACTGCTCAACTGACTTGGATAGTTTTTCTGCGACGACCGGCCCATGATCGACAAGGGCCAAACGCCCAAGCGGCCGCATTCCCTCGGTCGAACCGCTGCGAGGCACGTTGTAGATCCAACGTCTTGAGATGGTTTTTAATCGGTCGGTTCCGCTATCTCGATACTCGTTGGCGCTTTTTAGCGGCGTGTAGATTAGATTGCATTTCGATACTCGTTCGGACACCTCCGCGAGTCTCATCGAATGAATCGTCGCCATGTCCGTGTCGATGAGTGCACTGTGCAGCTCGATAGGGCTGACCGCCCGCAAGTCCGAGACGCGACGACGTAGTTCCCGCACGCACTCGGCACCCGTTCCGCCGATGGCGACGACGAGTACATTCTGCGTCACGTGCGACGACGAAGCTCCCGAATGAAGCCCGAGCTGCGGAAGGTCATCCACGGGAGCCTGAGCTGCGACTTCTAATGCGTTCTCGAGCGAGCTTTGTCCGCCGACGGATACTCGATTGACATTCCAGCCGTCTCGCAGCGCTTCCACGAATTCTCTGCAACTAGCAAACCGTCGGCTAGGATCTTTTTCCAAAGCGCGAGCTGCCACAACACGATCGGCCGGCGGCAGTGGTTCCAAGTTCGGCGCACTATGAACGTGCTGAGTCGCCAATTGAGCAATCGTGCGTCCGCTAAAGGGACGTGTACCGGTCAGCAACTCCTGGTACATGACCGCTAATGAGTACTGGTCGCTATGCAGGCTGGGTTTCCCGTCGAAAACTTCTGGCGGGGCATAAATGGGAGTCAATCCACCGACGACGCTGCAATCTACGTCGCGAAGGTCTTTCAACAACCCGAAGTCGGCAACCTTCACATGCCCACCAATCATCAGCAGATTGCCAGGCTTTACGTCGAGGTGCTGAAGCTGATACGACTTGTGAAGGTAGTCAAGTGCATCGGCCGCGTCTTGCAGATGCGACAGTAGAGTCACGCGAGGAATACCGCACGAACCATTATCGCGATAGCTCTTGAATACGTCTTCAAGCGAACCGTCGGCGAGCTCGGTAACGATCACCAATTGCTGATCAACAATTTCAAATCGCTCGAGTGTCAACAAGAACGGGTGGCGAACGCCTTTGATTCGTTCGAGCGATCGCAGTTCGCGAGTGGCGCGAGATTGATCATGACTGCCAAAGACGAACTTGCATGCTTTCTTCATCCCACCGGGCGCGCTGCAACGCCAAACTTCACCGAAGCCGCCACGACCAATAGTCTCTTCCAAGACATAGCCTGGCAGAGGCTCGTAGCCTGCTTCGATCGTTTTTACTGTTTTGGTGGACATGAATGTTTTTCCCCGATTGCCGTTCGTTCTTTTCGACAACTTTGATGAATAGGCGTGGTGGCCTTACAGTTGGCTAAAGTAACTACGGCAAGCTTGGTCTAAGTATTCCGGACGCAAGGTCATGGGAATCTTGCGGTAGCGACAGAAGTTGGCAACCTGATTGACTAGGTCACGCGGATGACAGCGACGCAAGTTGCGTCCTGAATCCTCATAGAACTTGAACAAGTGCTCGGCGGCTTCCGGCGTCGTGGGGAAACCCAGTGATTTGCAAACTTGGGTCATCAATCGACGATATTCTTCTTTGCCGGGGTCACCAACAAAGATCTTGTACGGCACTCGGCGAAGAAACGCCTCGTCAACCAGTTCGTCGGGATCAAGGTTTGTTGAGAAGATAATCAACTGCTCAAAAGGAATCTGAACCTTCTTACCGGTTGGCAGTGTGAGGTAGTCACACTTGTTTTCGAGTGGCACGATCCAACGGTTCAGCAGTTCTTCGGGTGCAATGCGTTGTCGACCAAAGTCATCGATCAGCAGACACCCGCAATTGCTCTTCATTTGCAACGGGGCTTCGCAGATGTTCGAACGTGAATCGTGACGAACTTCGAGGTTATCCATCACGAGTTCCCCGCCCACCACGACGGTGGGACGCTGAATCCGAATCCAACGCCGGTCCCATTCCTGAGCTTTCAAGATATTGCCGTCCGCCTCTGGAATGGGTGCAGGGCGATGGAAAGCGTCGTCTTGTAGTTTGATCAGGTTCCCGTCATCAAGAATTGCATGGGGAATCCAAATCTCTTGCCCGAGGCACTGAGTCAAACAACGCGCGATCGTGGTCTTGCCGTTTCCGGGAGGTCCAAACAGGAACAATCCGGTGTTGCTGTTGACCGCTGGGCCAATTTGGTCAAGCAAGTCGTCTTGATAGGAAATGCTCGAAAGGGCGTGCCTTAGTTGTTCACGATCAATCGGATCGAGGCCTGCCGCTTGAGCTTCAACGCTAAGCACGTAGTCGCTTAGTGGCACCGGCGCTGGACCAACATAGCTGCATTGACGCATGTGCGTCTGAGCTCGTTGCTGGCCAGCTTCAGTAAGAGAATAGTAGTAATCGTTGAACGCAGCAGGGCGAACATGGGAAAGCAGTTTTCGAGTCCGCAAAATATCCAGTAGCGGTTCGATCACTCGAAATGGCAGACCTGTCTTTTCCGACACGGTACGTCCGCTGATCGTACCAATGATGAGCACGGTCTTTAAAACCAGTGTTTCTATGAAAGACTCGCTGAGTCCAGTCTCGCCGAAATTTTGCGGCTGAGCAGGCCAGAACGTGTCGTCGGAAAGCAGGCCACCTAGAAGACTAGGCTCAAAGGAGTGCGTTTCGTTAGCGAGCGCGGTCATAACGATTGTGCTGTTATTGGTGGTGATGTCGGTGAGTGAGTGAGTTCGGAATATGGCGACAGAGATCGCCTCCTAAACTTTCGGATCGAACAAACCTAGCTCGCGATTAGGGGATGTAGGAAAATTACTGAGTGTTTGTGCATAACACTAAAACCTGACCTAGGTTTTCACGACGGATGGTCCGATCACCGACCACCAGCAATGCCGTACATCACTCCATGCTTAGACATTGCATCGAGAAAACCAACGCGTTCTGGCCCTGGTAGTTCGATTGAACCGTCTCGAAATAAAACACTTTCCCTCCCCGAATTCTTCGTGACCTGTTTGGAACTTCCCAGCGGGTCTATGGAATAGCTTGCATGTCATCCGTAAACAGCGTCGCCTTGGATCGTCTACGTCGCAGCACCGTCGTTACCGAAGACGTTTGGTTCCTCTCAGGCCCGACTCAGCCTGGGGAGGGCGTTATGCATGCGCCGATCGACGGCAATCCCTACATCATCGGGCGTAAAACAGGCGTTTCGATGAAGGTGCAATTTCGCACCGTCAGTGGTAACCATGCGGCCATGTGGGTTGAGTCCGGCAAGCTATACCTGCGCGATTTGGGTAGCACCAACGGCACCTATATCAATGGCAAACGCCTTGATGAAGGCGACACAATCACTGTTGCTGAAGAAGACCTTATCCACTTCGCCGAAGCACCGTTTCGCGTCCGTCGCCAATCGCACACGGGGATGACCAATGGAACAATCGCAGAAAACGTCTGCGATCAAGCTTTGGCTCTGGTTCAGTTTGATCGATTGATGAGCGAGCGTTTGGTCAAACCTCACTTTCAAACAATCGTGGACATGACCAACTCAGATTCCGTTGGTTTTGAGATTCTTGGCCGTGGTAGCGTTTTCGGCCTCGAGTCGGTTGGAGCAATGTTCCAAGCCGCCGAACAACTCAACTTAGAAGTCGAACTCAGTCGTTTGCTGCGTTGGGAAGGCATCCGTGTTGGACGCGATTTGCCGATGCATCCCACACTTTTCGTCAACACTCATCCGCGTGAAATGGAAGACATCGTTGGATTGATTGAGTCGCTGACCAATGTCCGCGAAATGACTGGAAACACCGACTTGGTTTTAGAGATTCACGAATCATCCGTTACCAACCCTACCATCATGCAATCGCTGCATGGTGCGCTCAATGACCTCAACATTCGATTGGCCTACGATGACTTTGGATCTGGCCAAGCTCGCTTAGCGGAATTGATTGAAGCTCGACCCGACTACGTCAAATTCGACATCTCTTTGATCCGAGCGATCGACAAAGCCAGCGACGAACGGCGACGAATGTTGGAAACGCTCGTTCGCATGGTGCGTGACTTAGAAATCTGTGCACTGGCCGAAGGAATTGAAACCGAAGAAGAAGCGAATGCTTGCACCGACCTCGGTTTCGACTTGGCCCAAGGCTACTACTTCGGCCGTCCATCACCAGCCTGACGCTTCGTGCACGGCCGGTGTCGTAAATCGGACGACATATCTCGGCACTTTAGAAGGGTGCCGCCCCAGCGACCGAGTGTTAAACCTTGACGGTTCTAACGAACAATCCGTCGGGTTCTAGCTGGAACGAACGTTCCGATTGGCTTTGGCCGTGATCATTGCTCCGATGATCCGATCTGTACGACATGGGAATGCCCCAATGCAGGGCATCCGTATTCACCTATGTCAAACATCGGGATCGGTTTCGTGAAACTGACTAAGCATAAGACTGCCAAACGACGAGCTTTGCTAAACCAGATCGCAGCCATTGCCGCATTCGGGATGATCAGCGGTGCGTCGGCGATGGCCCAAGACGCCAACATGCGTCCCACACGGCTTCCCCCGACAAAAAGCACCATCAACACGGCTTCCCCGGCAAGTGCGACACCGGCGGCCAATATTACTGCCAAGGCCAATGCCACCGCATTGTCGCATGATGCCGCACGATCGTCTCTGACCACTTCGGTCTCGTCGGTCAGCGCACCATCGAAGCGGTGGCTTAAAACGAGCACCTCCAACGCGACCCTTGTCAAAGCTCGGGCGATGATTGAGCAAGCGAGGGTGGAGTACGCATCGAAGGCCTGGGTATCCGCCGAGAACTCAGCTTGGCACGCGGTCCAACTATGTGCTCAGGCCATCGACCAAGACAACACTGAACCGGGTAGCGTTCTGGCGATCGATCAATTTCGAAAGGCTAAACTTGCCATCACCGAAGCGAGAGACTTTGGCGGCCTCTACGGTCCCGTCGATTCCGCCTCGGTCAAACGCATCGCCAAGGCGCATCAAACGAAGCTCCTTAGTCAGCATGGTGCGAGCGAGCTAACGGCTACGCAAGCGTCCGAATATTACCTTGACTACGCTCGCGTCGAGCTAGCTCAGATTGCAGCGGACAGCGTTGAGTCGGCCGAAGCAATGGACATGCTTGCGGCAACTTACTTGGCACGCGGCGACGAGAAATTACTGCCTAACGAAACATCCTTGTGCCTTCGCCGAGCTGCTCTGCAAGGTCAACCGCAAAACGCTGATTTGGCAGCACGACTGGGCGCGCAGTTAACCGACGTGGGATTGCTAGACGAAGCTCACTGGGCGTTGCAACACAGTCTCGGAATTTCCTATCAAACCGATACTGCCCAGCGACTCGCCACTGTCCTTCGCCGCAAGGGTGATACGCGTCAAGCGGATATCGTCTTGACCGAACTGCATCACAATACCGCAGCGGGTCCCACGTCGATTGCCGCTGCTGACCCGCGTGTTCCTGCGATCACCCGTTTGTCACCCGAGGAATTCGCTGCGTTGTCAGGTCCCGTTCAACAGCACCACAACGCGTCGATACAGTCGCCCAACAACATGGTGGCTGCGGCCCCAGCATCAGCACCAACCCCACAAACGGGTTCACTGCAAACGGGTTCACCGCAAAGCACGGCACCGACATTGGGCGCAACTAAATCAGACGCGTCATCAGGTATACGCAATCCCTTTCGATTCGCGGGTGCCCGCTTAAACGTTTCAGAAACTCAGGTGGCAACCACGCCAGCCGACGCGGATGCGTCATCAGCTCAGTCCACGGAAGAAACGAAGAAGCCAAACATGTTCCAACGTTGGTTCAGTACGTTTCGCAGAACACCCTAGTTCACCGTCAGTCCACCTGACGAAATCTCTCTGATACAGCCACTCAGCCAACGAAACCATTCATGTCCACAAAGCCTTACACGATCAAGAAGCGAGGAGTCTCCGATTTTACTTCCGCGCTGACGATGACGGCGGTGGCTTGTTTATGGCTATCAGCTTTGACGGTAAACGCATCGGCTCAAACGATCGCTGGCGGCACAGCGGCTAGTCCGACGGCGAGTTCCGATATGACCGTCGAAGCGTTTGCTCACACCAGGATTGTTGACGACAACTGCGGTTGCCAGAACATCGCCGGCGGTTACCCATGTCAAGGCGGTTGTCAGAAGTGCATGGTCGGCGTGGATTGTGCGTGCGGGTGTGGTTCGGAAACGCGATGGAGCGAGATGCGGCGCATGCCGTTCGATGCGTATGGTCCAGGCGGCTACGCCGGTCCATCACGATTGGCTCACCTCGGTCAGTATCGGCTGCGTCCTGGTGATCAGATCCAAGTGATTTATTTGATCACCCGGCGACAAAAGTCTGGCGCTTACCGATTGATGCCCGGCGACGAAGTATTGATCGAATCGATAAGCGATTCGGACTTGACTCGAGGCACTCTCGAAAACGGATTGGTCATACAACCCGACGGAACCATCACCGTCCGATTGCTTGGTCAAGTCAAAGCATCGGGAATGACCGTTGAGCAGTTGCGGGATCATCTCAACAGCGAATACAGCACGCTGTTGAAAGACCCAGCCATCGACGTTACCCCCGTCAAAACAAACACGCTAGCCGAAGACATCCGCAATGCGATTGGTGGCCAAGCTGGATTTTCGCAACAGACGCTCACCACCACCGTCATGCCCGACGGAAAGATCCGTTTGCCCGGTATCGGCGAAGTATGCGTTCAAGGCTTTTCCCTGAACCAACTCAAGCGTGAGATCAATCTTCGATATGACGAAATCGTCGTCGGCATCGAAACCGAACCGTTGCTTACCGAACAAGCGCCCCATTTTGTTCATGTGATGGGTCAGGTAGGACAACCTGGACGCGTTCAACTTGAAGGCCCGACCACGGTACTAAGTGCTTTGGCGTCCGCCGGCGGGCATCTGCCCGGGGGCAACATGCGGCAAGTCGTTGTTTTCCGACGAGCGGAAGATTGGAGGATGATTTCCACCATGCTTGACTTGCAAGGCGCGGTTTTAGGCAAACGCCCAACGCCAGCAGACGAAATCTGGTTACGTGACGGCGACGTGATTGTCGTTCCCGATAAGCCGATCACACGCTTCAACAACTGGGCAGCCCAGATCTTCACCGACGGCCTCTATCGGATCCTGCCTATCCAGATCGACAACGTGGATCTGTAGCGGCTCGCGACTGCGAATACCCGGCTGGGCTTAACGTCCACTAAAACCGGGTGCGGGTGCAACGACGCGAGTTCGATTATCGACGTGGCGAACACCAGGTTCTAAACGCATCAGAAGTTCACTCATGCGTCGGTCGCGTTCACTGCTGACCGTTCCGGTCACGATCGCGGTTTGACCTTCGATCACAACGTTAACGTTTTGCATGCCTGCACGTGCGGGAACTTGGTAAAGGTGCTGGCTGACTTGCCGCTGACTTTGCACGCTTGTAGTGGGTGATACTTCGATGGCCGATCGCAATCGAGTTCGAATCGCCGGCTGAGTGCTCTGACTTGAACCAAGACCCTGGCCGCCAAAGATACCGCCAAGGCCACCGAAACCGCCAAAGCCACCTCCGCCGCCAAGTCCACCAAAACCGCCACCACCACCGCCCGCGTTTCCCGTTGCGCCGACTCCTAAGTCGCTAAAGCTCGCACCGGTACCGGCCGTGGATCCAACGGTATCACCGCGTTGGACATTGGAAAATGCGTCATCGGCAGAACGTAGATTCCCAGAGGTGGCCCCTGTATTTCCGCCGGTGGTTTGGCCGCCCGTGTTGGTACCTCCGGAATTCGTACCGCCGTTATCCGTTCCGCCGTTTTGAGCATGAACAGTCGTGTTGGAACAGACGAATACCATCACGCTAGCAGCGACGAGGATACTTCGGACGCATTTCCTGTGGGACAACATAGCGATACCGAGCCTAAAAATTGACGGGTGGAGATTACCGGGGATAGTTGGCGAGCAGACGTCCCCAGTTTAGCCACCAACCACAGCATTCGCGAAGGAAAATCTGTGCTCAGCATGGCGCCAATTGGCAAGATTCTTACTTTTGTAACGAATAGTGCGGCAATGGCTGGTCGCCCCCGCCTAAAGCCAAGCTCGCCGCTTAGAATGCTGGACTCTGTACGCTAGTACTCAGCCTGATTTTTGCCGCATCAAACCTCAAGCACATCCATGACTCACCCTAAAACCGTCGTCTCACGACTCAGTCTTGTCGTCGCCTTCGCCCTAACGTGGACTTTGGCAACGCAGGCAACCGCGGCAGACGATGAGCGTTCGATTCCGGGCGCTCCGCACTTGCTGCCTCAAGACACGTTGGCCTACGTGCGTTTTGACAACATCGACGAAGTGCGAGAGGACTTCGCCACCACATCGATGGGCAAGATGTTGAACGACCCTGCGATGCGGCCGTTTGCGAGCGACACGTACCAGATGCTTAACGATCTGTTCGATCAAATTGGCCAGCAAATGGGAATCACGCTAGACGAGTTGCTTTCGATCCCGCACGGACAAGTCGCTGCAGCAGCGGTTCCCGGTAATTTGTCGCCCGAGCAAATTGAAATGATCGAAGCTGACTCAAAGGACGAGTCGCCTGAAGCTATTCAACGAAGACTGAAACGAAAACGACGAGACGCGAACGCCATCGCGGGATGGTTCATGATTGACGCTGGGAAAGACATTGAAAAGCTTCAAGGTTTGCTCGACGTTCTCGAAGCTGCCATGTACGAGCGAGACTATGTTCGTCGTGACGTTAAGATCGGTGACACGACTTTAGTACGACTCTTACCATCTCGTCCCGGTCGACCCGAAATTGAGTTTTTTGAACGTGACGAGACAGTGGTCCTGGGAATCGGACATGGAACGGCGTCGAAGTCATTAGATCTATGGGACAAGAAAAGCGATGAGCCGACGCTCGCTCAAAACGCTGACTTCGCTGCCATCATGTCGCGCTGCGTGGGAGCCGAAGACACTCGCCCTCAAACCACATTCTTCCTTGATCCCTATCACCTGATCGGCCGCTTGGTCAAGCGAGGTGGCGCCGCGGGGTTTGTATGGCCGATCATCGAAGAACTTGGGTTGGCAAAAATTCGCGGTGTCGGCGGTAGCTCATTTCAAGGCGGTGATACCTTCGAAGCCATCTCTCATTTGCACGTTCTGATCGATCCACCGCGAGACGGATTCTTCGGCGTGCTGCGGCCCAAGACCGGAGATTCGATGCCACCGTCATGGGTACCGCAAGAAGTGACAAGCTACACGTCAATCTATTGGGACTTCGACAAGACCTACCAAAACGTCGATAAGATCATGGAAAAGTTTCGTGGTCCCGAACCCTTGAATTCGATGGTCGAGCAACCCATCGAAAAGACGCTGGGCATTTCAGTCAAGAAAGAGATCGCTGAAACAATAGCGAATCGATACGTCGTGTGCCGCTGGATCGAGCCGCCAGCAAAAATCAACAGCCAAGTTCAATTGCATGCTCTCGAACTATCCGATGCTGCACGTGCCAAAGAGATCGTCGCCAAAGTGCGTGAACGCTTCCCCAATGTGATTGACGTCGACTCTTATGGCGGCAGTGTGGTCTATGAGTTTGCCAGGGCCAAGAACCGAAACATGCCTAAGGGCCTACGTCAGCCAGAACCTGGATTCATCATCTTGGATGATTGGATCATGTTCTCTGACTCTCGAAAGTTTCTTGAACGCATCATCGACGCTTCGGGCGAGCGATTGCCTCGATTGGTGAATGACCCGGACTACGAATTCGTCGGCAGCGAGCTGGGTGGAAAGCTAGACGGCGAAGATCCATTCATGGTTTCGTTTCTGAGAGGATCCGATTACGTTGGCCAAATCTATGACGTGATCCAATCGGATGACGCGAAACGGTTCTTGCGTTCAAAGAGTCAGAGCGACCCGCGGCTTGCACAGTTGCTGAAGTTGCTTGAAAAGAATGAACTTCCGCCGTTCGAGCAATTCAAGAAATACTTCGCTCCTAGCGGAACGTTCGCCTATGACGAGCCCACCGGCATACATTTGGGATCGTTCACGCTACGAGCAGAAACCAATTCGCCGTGACCAATTCGCCGTGACTAGTTCGCTCTAGCAGGCGAGTTCGAAATGAACCATCGTTGAACGCCCAGACGTAACAGATTCACAAACGCAAAAAAGTCCGTATTGTGGATCTTGTCAGGGCCGCTGGAATTGCTAAAATCCGGAGGTCTGATAACGACATGCCCTTGTAGCTCAGTTGGTAGAGCAACGGACTCTTAATCCGTTTGTCCTAGGTTCGAGCCCTAGCGGGGGTACTGACGTTTCACTACGTGATTAACGGCATTAGCTGAGACCTGCCTAACATTGGCAGAGCGCACTTTCAGTCCAGTTTTTGGGAAACATCCCAAAAACCTTTCGAGAGTCTCTCAAATGCCGCGTCCGAAGTCTGAAATTCCGTCCTACCGCAAACATTCTAGCGGTCAAGCTCGCGTCACAATCAACGGTCGCGACTATCTATTGGGTCCGCACGGCACTCAAGCCAGCAAACGTGAGTACGACAGGCTGATCGCTGAATACCTTGGTAGCGGTCGCAGTTCTTCGTATGGGACGGAACCGGAAGCGTATCTAGTCGGGCACTTGATTCTGGACTACCTGCAACACGCCAAAGATTACTACGGAACTGGCGTCACGTCCGAATTGCATCGGATCAAATCGGGTTGCAAGCCCTTAAAATCGCTTTATGCGACCCAACGTGCGGTGGACTTTGGCCCAATTCAGTTCAAAGCCGTTCGCCAAGCGTTCATCGACAACGACCAGTGCAGGACTGGAATTAACGCCCAAATGAAGCGACTCGCGAGGATGTTCAAATGGGCAGCCGGGGAAGGGAAGTTACCCGCGGCGGTCTACGATACGCTCCGATTGATACCGAGCCTACGTCGCGGACGAACCGAAGCGAAAGAAAGCAAGCCGGTAAAGCCCGTTCCGGCTGACGTTGTTGCTGCGACTCTGGCAAAACTCAATCCCGTGGTCGCTGATATGGTTCGAGTTCAGTTTTTAACGTGCTGTCGTCCTGGGGAGCTGTGCAAATTGACTCCCGCCATGATCGACAGGACTGGCGATGTCTGGGTTGCAACCCTGGACGATCACAAGACAGCGCACCACGGACACACGCGGGCAATCTTCATCGGACCAAAATGCCAAGAGATTCTAACAGGCTATCTCGATCGAGACCCTACTGAACGACTCTTTAGGCCTTGCGATGCAATCAGTATGAAACGGGCGAAAGCAAAGGCGAACCGCACCACTCCGATGAACCAGGGGAACAGGGCAGGCTACAGTGAGAACTCTCGAAAAGGTAAGAGAGCGAAGCGGGCTCCCGGTATCGCTTACCGAACCTGCGAATATGGTCAAGCAGTTAGGCGAGCAGCAAAGCAGGCCGGTGTGGAACATTGGGCACCTAATCAGCTAAGACACTCTCGCGCAACCGAGATTCGGAAACTGTTTGGGCTCGAAGGATCGCAAGTTATCGCCGGGCATGCGAAAGCAGACGTGACGCAAGTTTATGCAGAGCGGGATAGTGAAAGAGCAATCGAAATTGCGAGGAAAGCAGGATGAGCAGAAAACACGACTGGAAACAGATTGCCAATATCAGCCAGAGGGCAACGCAAATCCTTGAGCGGATGCTTGAGTACTCGCACGGCTACAGCGTTCTTGGTGATCTAGATACATCGGAGAAAATCAGTCAATTGGGTCCATCACTTACGCACCTTGTCAGCGAGATCAACGAACACCGTGCCGGTCTGGCGATTGTGGCAGACCATGCCGGGTGTCGTGGCCTCCGTGAACTGATTGAACCATGGAACCAGAAGATAGATGATGTGAACTGCGGTGAATACACATTCTGTTCTTCCACGCATAAAGGCCCGCTAGAACTGATCGCAGCGGATATTAATGGCGATCGAACCTCCTTTTCCTTAGGCATAACAGACTGTCGAAGGAATCAGGATGTGGCAATGTCTATTCTCGCGAGCTTACCAGATGGCCCAGTTGTATATGGAGTCTGGCGTCACAACGGACATGAAACAAGCGAGAAAACCACGCCCCTGTCATGGAAGCTTCTTGAGTACGTTTGGTCGACAAAATCTCACACTTGCGACTTAGCAGACCTCGCTGGCAAGGTTTGGGACCAGAGTAAGGATATCACTGAAGTCCTCGTAGGGAATCAAAGGAGAGAAGTGAATCGGTTCATGAGAGACGGTGGCATTCCTCTAAAGATGAGCATCAGCGAAGGATCAGTAATGATTGAGAGGATCAAGGAAAATCAGTCGTCGACTGATATCGACTGAACCAGCACCGAATTCAACTGCATCACTTGAGATAATGTGCATATAGACACAACCTTTCGCAGGAGATTGCAAACATGACGCATGAAGACCTTTTCCCCCTGACTGTCGCCATCAAGAAAGCGACTGGACGTTCGCCACATTTGTCGACGGCGATTCGTTGGACACAACGCCCAAACAGGCACGGTATCCGTTTGAAATCGTGGGTTGTTGGCGGCAGGCGATTAACGTCAGTAGAGGCCGTCCGACGCCACATCGATGCAACGACACGTGCCGCAGACAACTTTACTCCGTGCATCGACGACACGTCGGCGAACCGATCGCACCAAGCCATGATGCGAGAACTAACAGCAGAGGGCGTCTGAGTCCTATTGCTTCCGACTGGTCGTTGTCGATGCGTCACACATCGGCAGCGGTCAGCCGGTAAATAATCTTCGTCCGGGTGTGGGGCAAGCTGGTCTAAGTTTTGTCAGGCCGTGAACCCCGCACCCATCTTTCAAATGTCGCGACTCTTGCGACGATTCACAACAAGCGGAAACGTCCGCAAGACAGCAGGAAATCAGTATGGCAATTTTGGACATCGTTCGTAGCCTCGGACAAAGAAAACAAACAGAACTTGAGTTGGCAGCAACCGCGAAGCAGCGCCTTCTCGTGGACTTCAACAAAGCGGTAGCCGAGCACTGCGCCGGTCGCGAGGTCGATCAGCAAGCAGTCTCAGACTATCTAGAAACTGTTGCTGCCCCTGAGAAGACTTGGCAGGAGGCAGAACAGGAATGTCGAAACTCGATCAAACGTGACGAGCTACAAACGCAATTAGCGGAGCTGGTAGCAGCCAAGTCGGAAATGGTGTCCGAACGAAGATCACTCGAACTCGATTCACGTTGGCGAGAGGGTTTAGTGCTTGAATCGGGACCGCTTGCAGCAGTGGCGATGCGTGCGAGAACAATCATCGACAATGCCACCAAACCGAAAGCGGCAATGTTCGCAGACTGGCGGACAGCACTGCGCGTCGTTGAAGATACTCTGGATCGAATCGAGTTGATCGATGTTGAGGTTCGCTACCTCGATCGCGACATCACGCGAACGAGAGTAGCTATCGACAATTTGAACGTCGTCGCGGACTAAGCAACAACCACTACGCGGTGAACCGTTCGCCGCAAATCCCACAACCACTTTCCACGATCGAAACCATGAACCAAGCACTCAAATCCAAATCGAACCCAGATTGGCTCGGCAATCCAAACGAATTCACATCCCCACTAAATTTCGCGTTGGCGTTAGAAGCGGGGCATCAACAGCAAATGCTCAAGGCAGCGGGTTACGCTTCGCTTTGCGATTGGGTGGCCCATCAGCGGCGTGACATCATCGACGGGCGCAGGGATGCACCCGAGGAGCTTAGTGAGGCAGGACAGGCGGAAGTCGAAGCACTCTCAAGGGATGTCAATATTCAGCAGCCCTATCCCATCATGGGCGAATCGGATTCGCAGAGCTGACAAAACGAAAGAAGCCTGCAAACGATTAGCGTCGTTCGCAGGCTTCTATTTTCTCGATTGGGGCTAACCGTGACGAGCGGCAGCCCCGATTGCCATCCGAAACACTACTTCAGATAGACATGCGAAATTTAACATCGAACCAGGCGGATACAACCGCCAAAATAAGAAACAATTGCTTTTCAGGTCAAGTCGATACTCCCGAGAACGCGGGCCAATACGAAGTCTTCTCAGACTCACGCCTATGGCCGATTAATCAGGACGCAGTACCTCTAGAAACGGCCTACCGCATCGGCGTTCTTGCCGGGGCTGAAGAATGTCGATCACTCTTCGACCTGGACTCTCATGACGCAATCGGCAGAGCTGTCGACCGTGCCAACGATCTTTCAGAGATTCGTCGATCGAATCGCGTTTACTCGTTCGATCGAATAAAGCCCGGGGATCAAGTCGACATAGAAGCCGGTTGCGTGCAAGCTCGCTTACGCGGACATCACCAAACAGTTGAGATGGCAATCGCTGTCGTCGATACAGTCAGTGTTTCAGTCGTTGACGAACTGACCGCTATCGAACAGTGGGCGAACGCGATCAAAAAATGGTCTAGAGAGCCCATGGACGCCTCGGACGCATTCTTTTCAAGTTCGCCGACACTTGCGAGCTTTTACCCAACGGAAACGGAGGAGCGACTGCTGGCCCGTAGTGCCGAAGCGAAAACGCTACCAACATCGAAGTCATCGTTTCAAGATTCAAGAAACACTACAGGAAAACCAGAGATGCGATCAACCGTCATTGAATCGCCATCGAGCGACAAGACGAGCTTTGGCGATGAATTGAGCGAAGCCCGGCGTGCAACTTTAAACGCAATTGAAGAAGAGAAGGCTCTATTCGTTAAAGCTCGGAATCTTGGGATCAGGATCAAACAGGTCGCCGGATGTGACGGACCGATGATCGGCGGAACATCGCTGTCGGAAGGGATGCAGTGCTATCCTGATCGACGTGAGTACCTAATCAACGGGCTACTTCGTCGTGGCGAAGTCATGAATATCATAGCCGCGCCAAAGGTCGGTAAGTCGTGGATGGTTTATAACGGGATTCTGTCGCTTGCGGCGGGGCGTCAGTGGATTGGCTTTGACGGGTCGAAACCTCGCACCCTACTGCTAGACAACGAACTGCATCGAGAAGAGCTTTTTAGTCGTCTAGGCACTGTCGCCGAAGCGATGGGAATCGAACCTTCGACACTTGACGATCATTTGGTTATCCGTCCAATGCGGGGCGAATCAATGTCACTGGATGACATCGAGACAATGCTTTGCACTGAGTTTGCTGACGATCACTTCGACCTAATCGTAATTGATGCGTTCTATCGGGTTCTGCCTGACAAGATTAGCGAGAATGACAACGCTGCAATGACTCGCGTTTACAACCAGATTGATGCAATCGCAGCACACAAGAACGCTTCAGTGGTTTTGATCCACCACGCTAGTAAGGGCGATCAGTCCCACAAGTCGATTACCGACGTAGGTGCAGGAGCCGGGGCAATGACGCGAGCAACCGACACTCACCTAACGATAAGAGAACATCAGGACGAGGGATGCGTTGTAGTCGACGCTGTAACGCGATCTAGCCAGCAACCGGCTTCTCGGACAGCTCGGTTTGAGTGGCCGTTGTGGAACGTCCTGGACGGCGTCGATCCGATACTAAAGAGCCCCAAGTCTGGAGCAGACCGCAAGCAAGAGGAAAGAGATTCAGAGACGGATGCGAAAATTCGTGAGGTTCTTAGTAACGCAGACACGAGTCTGTCTCGATCAGCAATCCGAAGGAAGACGGTATTCGGGCAGGCTCGCGTCGATGCTGCAATCAGCCGAATTGGCGACGAGCTGGAAAGCGATTTTATCACGAACCCAAAGAACAAAAATGACGAGATCGAAGTCTATCGGATAAAGAACAGCACTAGCAGAGATTGGTACGCGACTCTAGCAACAGACTGAATAAGGACTCCCTTGGTATCCAGGTTCATTGGTACACACGCCCTATGTAATAGGCGTGCGTACCAATGGAACCGTTGGTACGAAACGGTTGGTACGCGGGAAAGAGCCCGTACCAAAATTGGCGTACCAATGCCCAAGAACAGCGGGTCCTCCCGTCGGGCTGGGGGTGCCTCGCGGGGGAAGACACCGAGGGGGAAATACTGGCAGGTGAAATTTTGAAGGGCCTCACCACCACCACTTGCCTGCGCGTTCTTTTATGGAAAAGAAACAACTTTAAGATGCCAGTATCAAAGCAGACTTGTCCAGGCAAAATGCTCTGCAACAAGCAATAAGCATAACGCTCCTTGCCAAATTAGCTGGGCTGAGAATGATTGTGCATCATCTTAAATCTGATGCAGAATGAGTTGACGAACCTCTTGCTTAGTTGAGACCTAAAGTTGGTACGCGCTTCGCAGACGTGTTATTTGTCATTTTGACTACCAAAACTTCATGTTTTTTGGTGTCCACGACTGATTGAGAAAGTTAGAATGAAATGCGATAACGATCGTTCGTTAAGCGCCGGCAGCGTAGATGACCGGTTCACGGTGACAGGATCCTATTGGATCAATCAGTGCTTGGGTGCTGATACGCGAGTAAGTCGACAAGGTTAAGCGCCGGCAGCGTAGATGACCGGTTCACGGTGACAGGATCCTATTGGATCAATCAGTGCTTGGGTGCTGATACGCGAGTAAGTCGACAAGGTTAAGCGCCGGCAGCGTAGACGACCGGTTCACGGTGACAGGATCCTATTGGATCAATCAGTGCTTGGGTGCTGATACGCGAGTAAGTCGACAAGGTTATGTCATCTGGCACTTGCCGTTCAAGTGATTCCGACCCAGCGTTTCCACCGGATCACCGAATGCAACTTCAATTTCTCACCTAACCAAACAAAGAACATCGATCGAAAAATGAATTATCCAATTGAAAGAATACGCTACCTTGCGCTAATCCATCTACGAGCTGCGGAGCAGTCAGAAGCATCCTCCAAATATATTACGCCTCTAACCAAACTACTGGGGGAATTCATGCCAAAACGTACGTTCTATAGCGGCTACTACTCGCGAGCTTATGATGAGCAAGCGCATATTTTCGATAGTGGCGACGTCGGAAAAGCAGCGTTAAGCATACCCAAGGGTCTCGGAATCGCAGTGTGCAATTCAGAGGAATGGTCCGACTATGAAGAACAGGACATTCTGTACAAGGTGTTTAAGCCCTACACAGAATGCCGCCCCAGAGAAAGAGCTTTCATCAACAGTGAGATACCGGCACTAATGAAACAGCTCTTGCAATATGCAGAAGCTGCGTCGGTCGTAATTGACATGTAACGTGCTTTGCGCCAGAGCCGAGATTGTGAGCGTCTCATAACTGTCGCGTTCACGCTCTCGGTCATGGCGTTTGCATTACCGTCACAGCGCGATTTATGGACAACTTAATTGAGAACGCCCGCTATTGTACGGCAGTCGACGATTTGATCGCAGGTGGATCAATGCGTCTGACTCGTCTTCTCATATCCAAACTGTTTTAGCATCCACTTACCGAAGAACAGTCTTATGTCGCATCACTACAGGCGCCCAAGGCAGTATGCGAAAAGTTTAACGCTTCATGCTCCAAAAGGGGCTTGAATGTAGAACTAACGATGCCAAAGCCGAGCTGTTTCGACTTCCGATGGTTTCGTTTTAAACGCTTTCAGATTGGTAGGATTTAGGATCTTGACGAGCACGCGTGGTAGAACACTCCGATTGACTGCAATTCCTAGTTACGCTGGCAGGAAATGCGATTGGCAGAGCCTGTCGCAGAAAGAAAGTTCCTCCGGTGCACGAGTCCGTCGTCTCTTTCACTTGCATGTGGCACACGGTAATATGCTCTGTACCGCCGCAGCAGGTAGATCTCAAGGAGTTCTATTGATCTACCATTGCCCTCGCACCTGAACTCCTCACGCCGATCATGAAAATCAAAAAATTCACGATATTGAACTATCGAGCGATCGAATCCGTTGAAATTTCGTTGCGGCATAGTTTGACACCCATTGTCGGTGTAAATGAGTCGGGGAAAACGACGATTTTGCAGGCTATCCAAGCTTTTGACAAAGGACGCGACAAATACCACAAAGACAATAATCATTTGGAATTCCAGAATCGCTACTCAACCAGCGATACCGAAGGGTCCCAAATCATTGCCAAAATATCACTTAGCGAAGAAGAGTTTGAGGAACTTGAAGCAACCTTTCCGTCGACTGCTACGACAACTGATCGATCCCTGTTTTCCGCTTGCCGACTCGGAGAGAAGTCATTCGATCTTGCACGCATTCTTTGCAAGGTCGATAACAAGATCAAAAAACGCTACGAGGTAGCACACGACGCCTATTCTGAACCTGCTAAGCGTACGATACGAAAATACATCGTAGAACGCTTACCAATGATTCTGTATTTCGATGACTTCACTGATCGGGTACCCGAGAAGGTGGAGTTTTCGAAAGAGTTCATGGAATCTGGAAAACTGAGTTCGCGAGGAATTCACCGCGAATGGCAAGAACTTGTACGCGAGATTTTCAGTCGGGCAGATGCAGATGGCCTCGATGGAATCATGAACGGAGAAGATAGGCCGACGCCGCTGCGCAATTTCCTCGCAATAGACGACACCGATCGTCGGGAAGCAATTTTGGAGGATATTTCTGACATGTTGAACAAGGAGATCATCGAAGATTGGAAATCGTTAAAAAAATCTGGAGCGTCCGCACTTGCTGATGACACTTCAGACCTCCAACTTCGGATTCGGCCGGAAAGCTATGAGGACGGTTCCTTCGACCTGAGTTTCCGGGTCATCGACAAATCTAGCAAGGGGAAAAAACGACCGTTCGCGGTTACTTCACGCAGCAAAGGATTCCAGTGGTTTTTCAATTACATGACAAAACTAAAATTTAACCCTCGCTACAAAGGAGCCATTGAGAATTCTATTTTTCTGCTGGATGAACCCGGTTCCTATCTACACTCAAGTGCGCAGTCTGAGTTGTTAAGAGAACTTAAAAACGTGTCCGAAAAGAACAGCATTCTCTACTGCACGCATTCTCAGTATCTGCTTAATCCAAATGTTATAAACCTTGGATCCATAAAAGTTGCAAAGCGTGTTGAAGGGAAGATTCACCTTCAAGGATACGGAGACATAGGCACAAATGAGGAAGGGGCAGCACTAGCTCCAGTCTATTCGGCTCTCAATCTAAATGCGTCACGAGATTTCGTAGGGAAAGTGATTCTCGTCGAAGGAATTAGTGACTATTGCGTTTTTCAAATGCTCATCAAGAATCTTCCATCACTTAAAGGTACAGTCCTTTCGATTGTCCCAGCATCTGGAGCAGGTACGGTTGACAAACTGCTGGGATTCGCAATTGGCTTCGCAAGTGATTTCTTAATTCTATTGGATCGTGACGAGGCCGGTGACGACCAACTGCAAACAATCAAGGAAGTCGATGAGAACCTATGTGCGAAAGTGGTTCAGTACGGCACATCAGGCAAATTCTTGCTCGAAGACCATTTCCATTCGGACGACGTTGAGAAGATCATGAAATTGACGGGATTGTGTAACTTCAAGAAAGCGATTCCGTCGCTGTTTTGGAATCATGGAGACTGTCACTCAGATGTAGTTAATGGGTTGCACAGCGAAACGCTAAAAAATCTCGAACCAACGCTCTCACGCATTCACTGTTTGGCAAACTTCTAAATCTGCAAATTTCGCTTTCGGGCGCTCCGCCATTTAAACGTGCTGAGAGTCATTTAAAGAACTAGGTTAAGCGACAACTCGTTCCCAAGAACCCAAATTCCTTGTGTCAGCATTCCCGCAATTTACCGTGTTTGTTGAGTCGAGTTGCATTCAATTGCAATTGCACAAAACAGTTGGTAGGATGCGGTTATGCCTATAGCAAAAGTGTGAATTCCAAGGCTGTCTCAGTTCTGCCTCTTAATCCGTTTGTCCTAGGTTCGAGCCCTAGCGGGGGTACTCTTCTGGCTGCTTCAGCCTTCTAACCTCGCAGTTTGCGAGGTTTTTTTATGCCTGTTGGTATCAGGCCATTACCCGACGACCTTGCTGATGTCGATCATGTGCAGTTGGCGGCCATCATGATGCGGCGAATCGATGACCACTGATTTGCCGTCGTTGCTGCTGCGAGGATGCGTGTCACAACGCCATTCACCACTGTATTCACGCGGTGAGTGAAAGCGACCGATGACCACCTTACGCCGCGTGGGGACATGGTACAGGTAGACCGTTTGCAATCTTGTTTTGGAATCCGGGTAGGTATCGTTCAAAATCCACTCACCCTCGGTACCAGGCAGATACGTGTTGTGACCGTTTTGCGTCATTACCCCTTCGCCGACAGTTTCCACTTGGTCGGATTGGTCTTTGAAAAGGTAGAATCCGGATGGCTTGCCATCGGGCCGAGTCCAAGCGCAGATATGCTCGGGATCTCGCCAAATGAAATGAGATGTTTCGCCCGAGGGATCTAACACATACCGTTGGGAACCATCCATCGCGACAGTGAACATTCGAGTTTTAAATCCACCCACTGGTCCATTCTCGCCCGCCTCACGCCAACGATGCAGGACAACGAACCGAGAACTATCGGGACTGACGAGCAGATGATTAAAGTAGTTCCATTTGCCCGCTAGCGATTCGCCTTGATGGGGTAACTTGGCAGCGTCGGCGAGAGAGAAAATCAACTCAGTTTCGCCCGTGTCCATATTCATCTTCCATACCCCTGAATCTTCTGGCGCATGTTTGTCGGAAGCGGGATCTTGCAATCCAACGTACCCGTATCCGGGACGCATTCGTTGGACTCGCGAGAAGTCGGTTGTGATTCCCCACTTTCCATTGCCGCTAAGCGAGTAGATGGGTCGCGGAAGTGTACGAAGTTGCTTTGTCTCTACGTTCAAGACACGGCATACGTGACTATCACCTTGGCGGTCATTCCAGACCACTTCTGAACTTGAGCCTGGACGCCACTGCAGCATACAACCTTGCTGCCATCCCCACGCAGAACTGCTCCCTAAGCGAATCCACTTGTCGTTATCTTGCGTATCGACCATGCCAACGCGAACGGTATCGTCCGCGGTGGGTGTGCGGTGCTCAAACGCGACTTCATTGGAAAGCACATACCGATTCGTTGGATCGAATTCAAGCTTGTCGTAGTAACCAAACCAGTGCTGCAAAGGTCCGCGAGTGATCGCTCGCACCGGCGGATTCGCGTCACCTTCTTCTGCGAACGCGCGACCGCCTATCATGGGCAATGAACATCCGACTGCTATGCCTCGTATAGCTTGCCGACGATTCACGACAAATGGTTGACTTCGACGCATGGGCATACTGATAACTCTCCTGAGACATGTTGATCAAACTCGATAGTTAGACATTCGTAGCATTGTACACCCGACCGACACCGGTAGTTTGAGTCACAACGTCCAGACTTTCCTCGTTAAGAATCGCGTTGTTGTTTGTCGACAAATTTGTATGTTGATCGCAGGCGTCTCGCAGCGTTCGCATCGCAGTCTTGACGAGTCCGTAGCATGAATCACATCGATGGGCGTCGCTATTGCTCGTTCTAAGACAGCCACGTCCGTTTAGTTTTCGTCATTCCTTTGCCTCCACTTTTACGACGAACATCATCATGGACGTGATTGGCATCGACGGATGGAAAAGGAAATGGATTGGGGTAGTGATCAATTCCAATGGCTTTCAGGAGGCGAAGATCTACCACGATCTAGGCGACGTCATCGTGAATGCAACCTACGAGGTGATTGCGATTGATGTACCGATCGGTTTACCCCAACGACCACCTCGCGATGCTGATGTCCTCGTTCGAGGCATGATCGGCGCTCGAGGCCCCAGTGTTTTTGAGGCACCTCCTGCGTTTTGTCTCGACCCAAGATGGAATGATCGTGCACTCGCCAGCGCTGAATCAATGAAACGTCATGGCCGAGGAATAGGGTGCCAAGCGTTCGCGTTAATGGACAACATTCGTAATGCTGACCGCGTCTCCGAATCGGATGATCGCGTGCATGAAGTTCATCCGGAATTCAGTTTCTTCCATATGAACGATCAGAGACCCTTGAAGTTTACTAAGAAGTCTTGGAACGGCCGCGCCGAGCGAATCGCTTTGCTCGGGCAACATGGAATTGAACTTCCCAAAATGTTCGACGCTGATGTCGGACGAGTCGCGATCGACGATATTCTGGATGCCGCTTCCGCAGCGTGGTCAGCGGCTAGAATTGCTAACTCAAAAGCGATTGCGGTTCCCGATGCAACGCAGCGACTGCAACGCATCTGGGCCTAGGTCGATCGTCCACGGACATGGCCAAAATCAGAAAGCAAGTTCCGAGTGGAAATGCGACTCAAGAGTTCATTTGCGAACAAACTTTACCGGCAACAAAATTCACCGGGATGTAATTTATTCGGATCACCGACGCGGACCAACTCGGTCTACGGGGTCAGCATGACGATGGCTAGGTCGTCTGGTTTGCCCGGGTTCTTGGTATCACTATCCGATGCATTCATGCGAGCATCGGCCAATTCGATCAACGATTGCATTCGGTGCAGTGGTCGACCAACCCGCGAAAGGTTGATGACTTCTTCGAGGTGCAAGTTGTCAAACAAACCGTCACTCGCAAGCACGATGGAATCCTTTGCCGCAAGCGGAACTGCGGGACCGATCTCTATGTGCATACTGCGAGATCCGACGAGGTTGGAAACAAGGTGCCGTTCGTCATGGTGCATGGCATCCTGTTCATCAATCATGCCCGATTCGATCGCATAACCGACCGGCGAATGAGCCGTAGACTTCCACTTCACCAACCCGCGTTGACCAACAATCAACGCCATCGAATCGCCAACTTGGTACCCGCGAGCGACTCGGTCGCGAATTTCGACGACGCACACGGTTGTCGCAGCCCCGGTCCCCATGTCAAGAATCTCGGCGTTCGCTTTTTCAATGCCGTCTAGAATTGCGGGGCGAAGTTCGCGACAAGTCTCAATTTCCGCAAGCGCTTCACTGAGACACTGCATCACGATCGCAGATGCCTTGTAGCCCAAGGGTGCTCCCCCCACGCCATCGGCAACTGCCAGAACGATTCCGTCATCCGCCGTATGAAAAATGGCGGCGCTATCGTCGTTAGGCTCTTCTTTACCTGGACAACGGCGCGAGAACGCTACCAGGTTCCCAATCGGTGGAATCCTAGAGGTAAGCGGCAACCACTCGGGAGCCACCATGTCGCTCTCAAGGTAGAGGTGGGAGTCAATTTTTTGCGGAGAAGCGGTAGCCATCAGAAGTCTCGAAGAACGGTAATCCTCCGAATACTAGGTTTGTCGCCGTTGTCGGTTGGCGAATCTTACCGCTTTTAGGCGGCTTTTGTTCCATTCTTCGGCCAATTTTTCCGCATTGGCGTACCTTGAGCGTGGTTTGACTTCGAGGGATTTGCGGATAATTGCGATTAGGTCGGGGTGAAGGCGCCGGCGAAGCGTCGCCGCCCCCGGTGGAGGCCAATCAAAGGGGTATTCCGGCCATTTCCCCGAAAACATGCGATACAAGACCAGCCCAATGGAAAAAACGTCGCTCCGCATCGAGGGCTTTCCCATGGCCTGTTCAGGTGCCATGAAGCCAAGAGTGCCCGTTCCGCTGCTGCTAATCGTTCGCTGAGCCGCTTTGGCGATTCCGAAATCGGCAAGCCTAAGTTGGTCGTCATCGAAGATAAGAACGTTCTCTGGCTTGATGTCGCAGTGGATCACTCCTGCGGCATGGGCACAGGCGACTGCGTCGACAAGCTGCGTTGCGAGGGAATAAGCGGTATCAAAGCTCATTCGCTTTTTCATCCTGTCATCAAGAGTCCGCTTCGCTAACGGAGTCACGATGACAAGATGCCCGTCGATGAAACTTGCGTCTCGGATCGGCATGATATTGGGATGGTCAAGCGCCATGGTCATTTTGACCTCGCGGCGAAACTCGTCGATCAATTCCGGCGATACCCAACGAGCATTGGGAATCTTCAGCGCCACTTTTATCGAAAGCAGCGTGTCCGTCGCGGCGTAAACGTCCGCAAATCCTCCCCGCCCTATACGTCGATCGAGTCTATATTTTCCAACGCGCGAGCCAACTCGAAGATTCGCGGGTTCAATGTTACGCGTCATGAAGACGTTAGCTGCCAAAAGTAGACGGTGCCAAAGGTGGACGAGGGTGGGAACGAAGCCAAGTAAGACTAGATGGTCGGCAACGCTATCGTTGCAAGGTTAGCTCCCGACTAGCGATTCGCAAAGACACATTGGCGAATTGTTGACGCAATGATCGTGCATAAGGTGGTAGCGCTGCCACGATCGGATCGGTCTATAATGCAAATCCACAGCGCCCGGCACCACGGTCGAAGCCCCCACCCAATTTACGAGCCCCCGCATGAATCGTGTCCCAGTTCTCGCTTTGATTTCACTCGCATTGTTTAGCGTTTGCCATGCCGAACCGTGGCCTCAGTTTCGCGGCCCACATGGGAACGGAATCGCCGCCCATTCGGTCTTGCCAGCCAAGCTGGATCAATCGACCGTGAAGTGGGAAACCGCCATTCCCGGGAAAGGCTGGTCGTCGCCCGTCGTTTGGGACAAGCTCATTTGGCTGACCACCGCAGCAGAAGACGGGACCACCATGTCAGTGATCGCGGTCGATCGTTCCACTGGCAAAGTGGTGCGAGATATTTTGCTGCTCGAGAACGAAGAGCCTCGTTTCTGCCATCCGACCAACAGCTATGCCTCCTGTACACCCGTCGTGACAAGCGACCGGGTCTACGTGCATTTTGGCAGCTACCTCACGGCGTGCTTGGACTCGACCACGGGCAAAGAATTATGGCGGCGGACTGACGTCGAGTGCGATCACTTCCGAGGCCCGGCATCATCGCCAATTTTGCACGACGGGAAATTGATCGTCGCGTTTGACGGAGTCGACCAGCAATTCGTGGTTGCCTTTGATGCCGAGACTGGCGAAACAGTGTGGCAAACCGATCGACAAATTGATTACGGAACGGACGAGGGCGATTGGATGAAAGCGTACGGTACCGCCCACGCCATCACGATCAATGGTCAACCGCAAGTTATCTCACCTAGTGCTTCCGCG
Organism: Rubripirellula amarantea; assembly: GCF_007859865.1. NCBI lineage: Bacteria > Pseudomonadati > Planctomycetota > Planctomycetia > Pirellulales > Pirellulaceae > Rubripirellula > Rubripirellula amarantea. Next base: position 459,863 of record NZ_SJPI01000003.1, read on the forward strand.
GCCATCGCCTACGAACCCAAATCGGGTCGTCCGCTGTGGTCCATTCAATACGGTGGAATGAATGCATCGGCGCGGCCCATCTATAGCGACGGCTTACTTTTCTTGATCAATGGCATGGGCAACATGGTCGCAGCCCAACCCGGTGAAGATGGTTTGTTTTCGGGCGATCGGATCGCTTGGTCCGCTAAGACAGCGGTCGCTAAAAAAGCTTCGCCCATCATTCACAACGGCATTCTCTACATGAATAGCGACGACGGTATCATCTCGGCTCGCACCGCAGCGACAGGTGAAATTTTGTGGCGCAAGCGAGTGGGACGCGAATTTGCCGCTTCACCTGTGATGGCTGGCCAATACATCTATTTCTTTGGCGGCGGTGGAGACATCATCACTATAAAGCCGGGTTCCAATGAAGAACCCATCGCTCAAACAAATTTGGGCGATGGGTTTATGGCTTCTCCTGCGGTTGTGGATAATGAAATTATCCTTCGCAGTAGGACGAAACTTTATTGCCTGACTCAGTTGGACTGAGCAGCGCCGGACAGTGCAGCATCCGACTTTGGCGATACCGATTCAAACCGATAGATTGACTCGCCACGGGGGCTGTTGGTCAGCAAGTAAACTTCGCCGTTTTGGTCTTGGCCAAAGGACAACACCGGCACGCTTTCGGCGATCACCTGTTCATTGGAAGTAGCACGTTCCGCAGCAGCATCGTAGGTCAGCGCCCAGACGGTTCCCGTGACATAGTCAGCGTAGATGTACTTTCCAGCGAGCTTAGATTCACGATCGCTGCGATAGACTCGGCCGCCCGTGATGGACTTTCCGATCTGGTGATCGTATTCCCAAATGGGTTCAAGAGGATCGCTGGTACCGGCGACTGTTTCGCCATTGCCAAACGGATGACTTCCTTCGCGGACACTCCATCCATAGTTGCCTCCCTTGCGAACAACGATCACTTCTTCCCAAAGTTCTTGACCTACTTCGCCGGCCCACAATGTACCGGTCTCTTTGTCAAAAGCGATGCGCCACGGGTTACGAACTCCATAGGCAAAGATTTCGCCCAAGGCGTCATCACGACCCACGAAAGGGTTGTCCTTAGGAATCCCGTAGGCTTTACCATCGGCAGGATGATCAACATCGATTCGCAGAATGGAACCGAGCATCGTCTTCAAGTTCTGGCCGTTACCGAACGGATCATTGCGACTTCCACCATCGCCAAGCCCCACATAGAGCATTCCGTCGGGACCGAATTCAATACTGCCGCCATTATGGTTCTTGAAAGGCTGCGGAATCTCAAGAATCACCTTCTCTGAATCAGGGTCCGCGACATTCGGATCGTTAGCAGAAACCTTGAACTCGGAAATCACCGATTTCTTATCGTCCAGGTGAGAGTAATACACAAAGAACCGACCATTGTTTTTGTAGTCCGGGTGAAATGCCAGTCCCAGCAAACCTTGCTCATTGGCCCCCGGTGATTGCCAATCGATCACCTTGCCGCGAAGATCCAAGAATAGCGTCGAGGTTTCCACATCTGGCTTGTTTTCGAATGACCAAATCCCGCCGTGCTGAGATGAAACGAACAAGCGATTCGAACCGTCTTCGGGATAGGTCAGTTCAAGCAAACGCAACGCACGTGTCTTACCGCCATCATCAAAGGGTTCCCATTGATCCCACTTCAATTTTGGAAAGGCCAGTGTCTTGACCATGTCGAGTTGACCATCAATGGGTTGCTTCACGGAACCATCGTCGGCGATACGACGCAGCTTGATCTTTCGGTACGCAACTTCGTCGCCATGGTCTTGCAAACAAATGTGCCCTTCACCCATCGAACCAAAATTCGGCAGATTGGCAAACTTGCTCTTGGCTACGCGTTGCTTCCAATCGTCGCCTCCTAGATTGAAACGATAGTAGACGACACCGTTCATGCAAACTTCGCTTTGACCGGGCGAGATGCGCAGATACAACTGATTCCATTCACCGGCGGGACGAGTGGAATCGACCATTCCGGTTTCTTGAGTCCAACTTGGCGGAACAGGCTTGTAGAGCTGATAGAGCCAACCGGCCAATTGCGGATCGTGCCCGTCTTTGTTGTCCTGCACTTGGACTTCCGGACCGGTGTGCCAAGGTGGGCCATCACCTTCGGCAACATGGAACATCACGCCACTGTTTCCGCCTTTGCTGATTTTGTATTCCAGCGACAGCTCGAAATACTTGTACTTTTCATCCGTGATAAGATCCCCGGCCCCCTTGGCGTTACGGACCAACGCACCGTCGACGATTTGCCAACCCTCAGACACTTTATCGCGTCCGTAATTTCGCCATCCTTCAGTCGATTTGCCATCGAACAACAACTCCCATCCACTTCGTTTTTCAGAGTCAGTCAAAGTGGCGGCGGCGCCCGCTATTTCCTCACCATGCGAGGGCGGTGAAAGGAGGGTCGAGCCAATCGCTCCGAAGCCGAAGGCGAGGGAAACCATCCAACGAGTAAATTTCATTGCAAAACCGTGTCTGGGAGTAAGGTAGGTGGGGAGTAGTCATCGCCACGGGAACCGCCAATTATGCTTGAGCTAGCCCAGGGCGGCAACACTTCGAATCGGCACAATGACGCTTTGGATGCGTGCTTTGACGTTGCCCCCCATGTCCATGATGCGTTGTTCTTCGAGCGATCGTTGCGTGCTGGGCCGAGACTTTGACGTCCCAGACGCAGTGAACGCCAATCGACAAAACCGGCTCGTCAGTTTATACGTGTGTGCCAGAGGCAATCCAATAAACCGATAATTTTGCTCACTGACGTCGATTCGCTCGCCAACATCACTCTCGCTCCCGATTCGCAGATGCCTCCACAAGATCGTTCACCGCGTAAGGCCGCGATGGCGTTTATCTTGCTGACGTTATTCATCGACATCCTCGGCATCGGCATCGTGATTCCCGTCTTGCCTGAATTGGTCAAGGAACTTGTTGGCGAGGATCCAATCGGTGTCGTCGACGCTGCTGCGGAACTTGGGCCGGCAAGTCAGTCCGCCCAAGAGAGCCAATCGTTTTCGCGGGCGGCTCGTTACGTTGGCGTGATTGGGGCTACGTACGCACTGATGCAGTTTCTGTTTGCGCCCATTCTTGGTGCGTTGTCCGACCGTTTCGGACGTCGTCCAATTCTGTTGATTTCAATGTTTGGTTTGGGCGTGGACTTTTTGATCCAGGGCTTTGCTCCCAACATATGGTGGCTCTTTGCGGGCCGAACGCTTGCGGGAATTATGGGAGCCAGCTTCACGACCGGCAATGCATACATCGCCGATATTTCGAGCGACGAGAATCGTGCACGGAATTTTGGGTTAGTTGGCGTGATGTTTGGACTCGGGTTCACAGTCGGTCCAGCCGTTGGCGGATTGCTTGGCGACTACAGCCTACGATTGCCGTTCTTTGTCGCCGCCGGTCTGGCACTCATCAATTGGATGTATGGCTTCTTCGTGTTACCCGAATCGCTTGCCAGCGAACATCGAAGCGACTTTAAACTTTCCAACGCTAATCCGCTTCAATCTATCGGCCGTCTTAGTGCGTATCCAATCGTGGCCGCTTTGTCCGTTGTTTTCGTTCTTCGTTCACTCGCCCAGCGGGGCTTAGAAAACGTCTGGGTTCTCTATACTGGTTTTAAGTTTGACTGGGACGCAAGCGCCAACGGATGGGCATTGGGGCTTGTGGGCGTCATGGCAATCATCGTGCAGGGCGGTTTGGTACGTCCCGTGATAAGACGACTAGGTGAACGTCGAACAGTCGTGATGGGTACGATCATCGCGACGATCGCGTTTGCCGGATATGGTCTAGCACCAAGTGGCTGGATGATTCCCATCATCATCGTATTTGGATCACTTGGCGGACTTGCCGGTCCCGCGATACAAAGCTTGGTGACCGGTTCGGTGAGTGAAACCGAGCAGGGGAAAGTGCAAGGTGCACTCACTTCGTTAATCAGCCTGACCAACGTTGTTGCGCCGCTCTTATTCAACACGCTTCTGTTTAGTTTTTTCGTGAGCGACAAAGCGCCGTTCAAACTACCCGGGGCACCATTGTTAGCCGGATCACTGATGCTCTCGATTGCCATCGTGATTTCGATTCGTGTCTTTCGTCGATTCCCTCAAAAAAGTAAATCCGACGACCCGATCGACGAGGCCGAATCGGTCGCTACGAAAGCTTCCTCGGCTGAATTGGCAACTGATTCCTAGACGAGTTCTTGGCGTTGAATTGAAGCCTTCCACGCGTCATGCGGCCGTGCCTTTGCTAGCAAGACCGATCTTTTTTTCTACCACTATTTTTGGTAATGACTCCGATGGACACGCCCTTTTCTCAATGATGGGCGTGGTTCTGGACGATCGTAGAAAAAGGTTCAGGACTTCAATCTTGCTTAACAATGAGGAAAAGCGGATCGACCGCTTTCACCCCGACCGACGCAAACGGAATCAACAGCATGTGGTGGTTGCGAGAACAATCACAGCCGACCCACCTCGTTCCCGCGGGGCTACCCAGACGGGAAGCTGCCTATGTCCCCGCGCCAACGGTGTCACGCGAACTGACCAATTCAAGTCAGGTGCGTTCACACCAAACGCCCAGACAAATTCTCGGCCCGAACGTAGCTTATGGGCATCCGCCCGCTCCTTTGGTGAAGCGTCCGCCGCTTCAGGACAACCTGACGGCTGACCAGCATGCGGCCAATCGTCTGCTGCTTGAAGTTCAGTGCGGTCACGAACCCGAAATTGAGCGTTTGCGTTGCGACGTTGAATCTTTAGAGAAGACAGTCCGCTCGCAAACAACCGAACATGCCAACGCTGTCGAACAGATTCGCAAACTCGAGCAGGAAAGAGATCAACTTGTTGGCGAAGTTAGTGATCTCAAAAGCCGCTCCCTTGCTGAACGGGCGACCTTTGAAGGACAACTGGTAGATAAGCAGCGGCAACTTGCTAGCCTTACGGATGCGTTTGCAAAACTGGAACAGGAACATTCGGAGCAAACCACTTTGGCAGCCAAATTCCGACACCGAAACGCGGAATTGTCGGTTCACCAAGCAGCCATGGTGCGGCAGCAACAAGTGTTAACGCGTCAGCTCGACAAACGACATTCGCAATGGATGGACGAAGTCGCCCAAAAGGATTCGCTTCAGTCATCTCTTGAGTATGCCGAGCAACTCGCCGCGACATGGCAAACGCACGCCTATCACGTTCGCAACCTTGCTGAGCAACGATCGTCCGAGATAGATCGTATCAAGTGCGAGCTTTCCGATTGCAGAGCCGACCTGATCGCTTCAGAAAGCTCGCGTGAGCAGCTTGAGCGAGCCAATGCCACTCAAGCCGACGAGATTGCTCATCTGCGGTCATTGCAGCAAAAATTGGACGATGCCAATCAACGAGTCGAAGTCTGGCAAACCGAGACCCAGCGAAGCAACAACGAAAAGCGGGCGATTGCCGAACAGCTTTCACGCTTGACGCTCGTATCGCAAGAACAGCTCGACGAAATCGCCAGGGTTCGAGGGCAATTAGGCAAGCACCAACAAGCCGCGACTAAGCAACTCAAAGCCTTCGCAACAAAATCTCGCATCAACGAACTACGAACGGATCGCCTAAAATCCGAGATCGAAGTCCTGAAAGACCAAAATGCGAACCTGTCCTTTCAAGTTCGCCAACAGCGGACACTTCGCGTAGCCGAAGCATCCCAATCACAACGATCACAACATGCCGACGTCCTAGAACTCAGCAAGTTGAAGTCGCAATTCAAGACCAAAGAGCTAGAGCTTGCTTCGGCTTGGGAATCTTGCCAGGAATGCATGGATCGCTTGCACATCCAGGAAGAGGCGATTGCGAAAGCCAAGCAAAACGAGACCCGAATGTTGGACATTCATTGGTCACAATGCGTGTCCATGCAAACCAAGATTGATGCGTTGATGATTGATGTCGAAAGTGAACGTGAATCGCTACGTCTGCTTCAAGAGCAACGGGCGACTGACATCGACGCTCACGCGACTGAACTGCAAAGTCTTCACCAGCAACTTTCAGAACTCGAGTCTCTGAACCAGCAAGCCAGCTCAGATTACGACAGCCTTAAAACTGAGCGTGACCAACTTGCCGCAGAACTGCAGCAACACCACATGACTTGTGAGCAAGAACGGGCGAACGCCGAAGAGCTGCGTATGCAATCGGCGAAACTGCGGGCCCAGCTTAGTGGTGGTCGAGCCCGAGGCAAGCTGCTTATCGAACAATACGAGGCGAAGCTAAGCAAAAAACGCAACGTGATCGGCGAGTTAGAATCTCGAATCGTGTCACTGCAAGCTCAGTTGATCTACACCCAAAGCACTGCATCGCATCGCCGCGAAGCGGCCTAAGAACGTTCCAGCCAAACTGTATTCTTACGCAGAGCCCTTGTCTTTCGATAAGGTTGAACATTACCGCGGACTATTGGGGCAACCGTGACAATTCATTGCACCAGCCGGTGCGGCGTCAGTAATTGGCGTCAGTATCAGCAGCGGTGCCGTTGCTAATGCCAGTGTCGGTGCAGCTTCGACCGTGGATCGGTCGTCTCAATTGCCACCGCGGTTAAAATGAGTAAACCTAAGACGGTGAACTGACTTAGACGCAAAAGACGAACGTCTAAGTAGTTTCTCAACCGTTCCCAAGCACCAACGTTCGACCAACGAGAATCCTTCCGGGCTCGTCATTCCCGCTGAGTTCGCATAGGGTGCTTGGGTGGACAACCTATACTTTTTGGAGAGTTTTCTTGAGCGGACGAATTCTATTTGAATCGCACAGCCATACCCCACTATGCAATCATGCCGAAGGTACGCCGTCTGACTACGCCGCGGTTGCCTGGGCGCGAGGCCTGCGAGGTCTCATTGTCACTTGCCACAATCCTATGCCCAACGGTTTTTCGGCCCACGTCAGGATGCGGGAAGATCAGTTTGAAGAGTACGTTGATCTCGTTGCAACCGTTCGCGATGAATGGTCCGACCGAGTTGATGTACGGTTAGGTCTTGAAGCGGACTACTTTGAGGGCTACGAGAGTTACCTTGAAAATCAACTGGCGTCTCAAGACTTTCATTTCGTACTCGGTTCCGTCCACCCGCAGATCGCCGAATTTCGGGCGACCTATTGGCAAGACGATGCCATAGAAGTTCAGCGCACGTATTTCCGCCTGCTCGCCAAAGCCGCAGAAACCGGCTTGTTCGATTCACTCGCCCATCCGGACTTGATCAAGAACTTTACATCTCAAGACTGGCGACCAGACGTGATCATGAGCGACATTTGCAGGGCTCTTGATCGAATTGCGAAGACGGGTGTTGCGATGGAACTGAACACTTCTGGTCTTAGAAAAACGATCTCGGAAATGAATCCGTTTCCGCAGATGCTTCGCGAAATGCAGAAGAGAGGCATTCCGGTCACACTCGGGGCCGATGCCCATACCCCTTCACGCGTTGCCGACGACTATGAGACGGCTTTAGATTTGCTCGCCGACTGCGGCTTCGAGACCGTTAATTTCTTTCTGAATCGAAATCGCACCGAAGTGGCGATCGAGGATGCGAAGAACAGCCTGCGGCCCGCAACCATGAGCGCATTGCAGCGATAGACCGCGACCAGAATCGTTAAGTGCTATGTCGCTGGCGGTATCTCGTTGTCGAAAACGAAACGCCCCTTTGGAATACATCCGGCTCTCAGTAGACATCATGTCGTTATCGTCTAGTCAACGCTGAGGCAGCACTTCATGATGCATGACTCTCGCCTTTTACTGCGGATCATTCAATGCTTTGACCAGAGCCGCAACCACATCACCGGGTCGACTGCGTTGTGGATTATGGTCCCATGAAAGAGACCGTACCGGCCATCCTCTCTGTTCGGCCCGCTGGTAGTAGAAGTATCGCTCATCAAGCTCCGGCTTGCCTCCATCAGCAAACAGCCAATAACTAGACGGAACATTCAATCTTTCAGGATTGTGCAATTCCAGTGGCTCTACCAATGTTGCCAGCGGGTGTGGCGTATCTCGCATCGGGTTCACCCAATCGACAGGGATCAACCAACCGTGACCATCTTTTTCAGCTCGATCGGTCAACTTCTGCTTTTGATCGGGATGGCGTGTTAGGTACGACTCTCCGTCCTCAAGCAGATGAGCGTCAAGATAGAGGACACGCGAAAGTCGCTCGGGAATAGCATCGACCACTCCTGACACGACAACACCACCGTAACTATGACCGATCAAGACAACGGAGGTGAGATCGTCAAATTCGATTGCATTCACCACGTCTTGAATGTGCGTTTTCAGGCCAACGTCAGGCGACGCAAGGTGCGAACGTTCACCAAGGCCAGTCAGGGAAACCCGATGCACATCCATTGCATGATCGTGAGTCAGCGAATCGGCCACCGACTTCCAGTGATGAACCCCACCCCAGGCGCCGTGCACGATCACGACCGTCATCTTTTGTTGAGCGTTTGCCTCGACCGAAACTATTGCCAAAAGTAGAACGCAACTGAAGAGACGCAGAGAAGATATAAGGCAGCGCAAAATCTTTTCCCAGAGTGCGGCGTGATGCGAAGATAAATCAATTGGTGATAGATTTTGATTATAGCCAATCAAACCTTCATCGCCGTATCTGGATTCGTGATCACGACGAAACCCGCAATGCAGTGACGGAAACTATTTTCAGGTGATGTGTTACGTGATCAATTCTTTCACAACATGACCATGCACGTCGGTAAGCCTGAAGTCGCGTCCTTGGTATCGATAGGTCAGACGTTCGTGATCGATTCCCATCTGGTGCAAGATCGTTGCATGCAGGTCGTGAATGTGAACTCCGTCGGAAACAAGGTTATAGCTAAACTCGTCAGTCTCTCCGTGGGTGTATCCCGCTTTCACACCCCCACCTGCCATCCACATCGTGAAGCAACGCGGATGGTGGTCGCGACCAAAGTTACCGGGAGTGATTTTCCCTTGGCAGTAACTCGTCCTGCCAAACTCGCCACCCCAGATCACGAGGGTGTCTTCAAGGAGTCCATGGTTCTTAAGGTCTTGGATAAGCCCAGCGGTTGGCTGATCCGTAATTCGGCAAGAATTCTTAATGGAACCAGGCAAGTTCGCATGGTGATCCCAACCGGGCTGGTACAACTGGATGAAACGAACGCCTCGTTGGGCCAATCGCCGAGCACGCAGGCAATTCGCCGCGAATGTTCCCGGCTGGTGCACTTCGTCACCGTAGAGTTCCAACGTTTCCTTCGATTCCCCCGAGATGTCGGTGACATCAGGAATTGACGTTTGCATTCGGAATGCCATCTCGTATTGGGCAATACGATTCTCGATTGCGGGATCACCGGTTTCTTCGTATTGCAATTGGTGCAACTTCGCGATTCCATCCAACGCACTTCGTCGCGACGATTGTCGAATTCCCTCGGGCGAATTCAGGTACAAAACTGCATCCTTATCCGAACGCAATTCAACGCCGTCGTACTTGCCCGGTAAAAACCCGCTGCCCCAAAGCCGAGCGAACAAAGGTTGGCCACCGCGCTGTTTCGAAACCATTACCACAAAGGCGGGTAGGTCTTCGTTCTCACTCCCCAGGCCGTACCATGACCACGCACCCATGCTCGGACGGCCCGGAAATTGAGACCCGGTTTGCATCATTGTGACACCGGGACCATGATTAATCGCCTCGGTGTTCATGGACTTGATCACGCACAAGTCGTCGGCGATCTTTGCGGTATGCGGAAGCAAATCGCTCATCCACAGCCCGCTTTCGCCATGCTGCGAGAACTTGAAGGGCGAACCAACGATCGGTAGGCTCGCTTGGTTGGCACTCATGCCCGTTAACCGTTGCCCTTTCCGAACCGAGTCGGGTAGCTCTTCTCCGTTGCGTTCGTTCAAAACCGGTTTGTAGTCGAACAGGTCCATCTGGGACGGAGCCCCCGATTGAAACAAGAAAATGACCCGCTTGGCTTTGGGCGCGTGATGCAACCCTTCGCGGATCGCGGCTTCCGCGGAAGCGGGGCTTCCGCTGGCTAAGTCTTGTTGCAGCAGACTCCCCAAAGCCATCGATCCGATACCGTAACCAAATCGGCTAAGCCATTGGCGACGCGAAAGTGGATGATGATCGTTTCCCGTACAGACGGGTGGAATTGACCTGTTCATTGGTGCCTCACGCATTCGTCAAGGTTCATGATGGAATTAACTAAGACCGTCGCTGCGGCCAACAAAGCGGGATCCGCATCCGTTTTCACGGAAGCTTGTCCAGTCTTCAAAAATTCGATAGCTAGTTCAGGATGCTTCGTAAACTCATCGAGTTGATCGCTGAACATCTCGACGAGTATTTCAGATTCTTGTTCGGTCGGTTCTCGCGAAGTAAGTTGCAAAAAGGCGTCACAAGATAAATCGTCCGCGTTGTCGCCATGCGCATCAATCAAGTGAGAAGCCATGACTCGCGAAGCTTCGATGAACTGTGGCCCATTGAGCAGGACCAGCGCTTGCAACGGCGTTTCGGTAACCTCGCGTTTCATCCGACACACTTCACGTGTTGGGGTGTTGAGGGTCATCATTACCGGAGCGGGCGAGGAACGTTTCCAGAATGTGTATAGACTTCGGCGATACAGTTTTTCGCCTTGGTCGATTTCCAGCGGCGTGTAGGCAAGCGCGAGGTCGTACGGCTTGACTGGCTCGCCACCGACCTGACTTTTCAACAGCCCGCTGGTCGCGAGAATGTTGTCGCGAATCATCTCGGCCGATAAACGTTCACCGCTGCCGCGAGCAAGAAATCGGTTAGTCGGATCCTTTGCTCGTTTTTCTTTTGATACCACCGAGCTTTGACGGTAAGTCGCCGACAAAGCCATTTTGCGGATCAGTGCGCGGACATCCCAACCAGACGACACGAAGTCACGCGCCAACCAGTCCAACAATTCGGGATGCGTCGGGTTCTCGCCCTGGTTACCAAAATCCTCGGGCGTTCGCACAAGTCCCTGGCCAAACATCAATTGCCAGTAACGGTTCACCGCGACACGCGAAGTCAGCGGATGATTCGGGGACGTCAACCATTGAGCAAGTCCGAGTCGATTGCGAGGCAATTCGTCATCCATGGGCGGAAGAACCGCTGGCGGACTCGGGGAAACGGGTTCGCCCTTCGCGTCATAAACACCGCGTTCAAGTAAGTAGGTTTGCCGAGGCACCTCATTCTCACGCATCACCATGATCGCCGGAATCTCATCCATCAACTTGTTAACCGCCACGCGTGCTTTGCGAAGCCCCTCACGCGACTCTGAACACGAAGGGTCAATGGCTAGCACATAGTATTCTTCCAACCAATCACGTTCTGCATCGCTGAGTTCGCTTTCAGGTTTAGCGATGAGCTCGTCCAATGATCTCCCATCGAACAGCTCTGCAACCTCGATCGCACTGACTTGGCGATCGAAGACTTTGAAACTATCAACCTTGCCATTTACAAAACCTCGATCCCGGTATCGCGAGCCAATCGCCAAATGATGCTGATCGTCCTTTTCGTAGCTATCAGCCCACTTGCTGATGTTTCGCGTCAGGTGATCTTCGACGATTGTCGTCGAAGCAAGTTTTCCGTCCAAGAAAATCTTCAGCCCCGATGCCCGACTGGATCCGTCATACGTTACCGCAACATGAATCCATCGCTCGTTGTCGATCGCCTCAGACGTCTCAACGGCAATCGCATCGCCGGGCCAGAAGTGACAAAGCTTTGCACTCAACTTGCCGCCTTCACGCGTCAATTCGTAACCGATCGAACCGGCGTCATCCCATCCTCGAGATCGTCGATAGATAACCGCCCGATTCTCGGACTCGGGGTTCCAAATCCAAAGCGAAAACGAAAAGGGATCGTGTCGTTCGAAGTAACCGACTTCAGGAATCTCAACGGGATCATCGCCGGTGAACTTCACTGCCTTGCCAACATGCCCGTCGACCAATTGGTTTGCGACAGGGCTGACGGCGTTCTTGCCCAAAGGATTGGCGAGGGCAAAGTTGTCCGGATCTACCTTTGCTTTCTCACCTTCTTTCTCGTCACTCGCAAAAGCTTTTAAACTATCTTCAAAGTCGAGTTCGGCCACCTTGCCGGGAATCAGGACTTCAACCTTGCGATCAGCCAACCACTTTGGAAAGGCGGTGCCAACAGACTTATTGATATCGCGATTCAGTACCGCTTCCGCATCCGAAAGCTTGTGCCGCAGTTCGTCGAGCTGACGTTTCTGCTCTGCACTGGGCAACGGCATCGCAGGCGTGGGGACGGCGTCGGTAAAGTACGAAATCAATCCGCGCTCGTCGATGTTGTCAAAGAAGGCGCTAAACGAGTAGTAGTCTTTGGCACTGAGAGGATCGTACTTATGGTCGTGACAACGACAGCACTCCATGGTCAAACCCAACATGGCTGTTCCGACTGTGTGCGTTCGGTCGGCCACGTTTTCCACACGAAACTCTTCCACCGCCACCCCGCCTTCGCGTTTATGGGAGTGCAGGCGATTGAATGTCGTCGCCAACATTTGCTCTCGCGTTGGATTGGGCAATAAGTCGCCGGCGAGTTGCCATGTAATGAATTGGTCGTAAGGCATGCCCGATTTAATTGCATCGATCACCCAGTCACGGTACGGCCAAACGAAGCGTTCGATGTCCTGTTGATAGCCATAGGAATCCGCGTACCTGGCAACGTCTAACCATTCGCTGGTCATCCGCTCGGCATAAGCGTCGCTAGCCAATAGACGATCTACGACTTTCGCGTCCGCGTCCGGAGTTTTGTCGGCAACGTAATCTTGAATTTCTTGCTTTGTAGGCGGCAAGCCCGTCAAATCAAATGTGACGCGACGCAGCCACTTGTTTTTGGGCGCTTCGTCAGCAGGTTTCAAGTCGTTCTCGACTAGCGTCTTTGCAATGAACTGATCAATTGGCCCTTTTTGCCACTCAGCTAGCTCCCCAAGTTCCGACTGCTCCGGTGTTTCAATCTTGTCAGGTAACGGCGTGAATGCCCAGTGAGCCTCGAAAGGAGCTCCTTGGAGGATCCATTGATCCAACGTTTCCTTTTCTTGCTCGGTCAATGGCTTCAAAGCATCGGAAGGAGGCATCGGGTTGTCTTCATCATGAATGCGAACATGCAGTTCACTCTGCTCGAGGTCACCAGGGACGATGCCAAAATAGCCTCCCAAATCAGCCGTCGCGTTCTCGAGGTTATCGACACGAAACTCGGACTCTTGATTCGCGGCATCGGGCCCGTGGCATTTGAAACAACGGTCTGACAATATCGGTCGGACATCACGGTTGAACGAAATATCCGCAGCGTTGACCGTACTAACTACCAGCACCAACGCACCGATCATTCGAGTTATCAAGAAGCATTCGAAGGTGAATCTGTTTTTCATGTCTAGCTTGCTGAACGCAGGATTTGTCGGCTCCACTGGCCCTCCTTTAACCGTGCGTCTAAAGGAAGATCCAACGCCTGTCATTGTCGTTTAGGGAATTCGATAAGTCTTGTATCCACGGACCCCGTTTTGGTACATTTTGACGATGCAAGGCAATTCACCCCCAAATCCACGCGACTTCCAGGATCAGTTTTTCCAACAAAACCCTGGTGTTCGCGAAGTATTCCGTTTGTACGAATACCTGCCATCGGTCCTCTTCTTTGCCAAGGATGCCGAGCATCGTTACATCGGCGTTAATAGCCGAACGTTGCATGACGTTTTCGGGATGCAAAGCGATACCGAATTGCTCGGACGAACGGACCTTGAATTTCAACCGCCCGCCCTCGCCGAGGCGTATCACGCGGAAGATCGACGCGTCATGGAAGGCGGCAAAATCATCGCAAACCAAGTTTGGTTGGTGCCGCACGTTGGCGGCACTCCCAAATGGTACGTGTCGACCAAGACTCCGTTGTTCGATCCCGAAGGCAACGCGATTGGAATCGCCGGTGCAATGTATCCCGTGGCTACGAAAGACGAGCAGTTGACGTTCTTCCAAGAACTATGGCCTGTCATTCAGCACATGGACAAGCACTACAACGAACCCATTTCGATGGCCGAGATGGCAAAGAAGGCGAACTTATCGACGACTCATTTCAATGCTCGCTTCCGAGCAATTCTTCGACTCTCACCTACCGAGTATGTGTTGTCCAGACGCGTCCAGCACGCCCAAAGGCTACTAACGCAAACCGAAATGAGCATCGTCGATATTGGCGCCGAGGTTGGCTTCTTTGATCAAAGTCACTTCACAAAACGTTTTCGACGAGTAACCGGCCTGACACCGCGCGGTTACCGAAAACGATTCAGGTAATACCTCGACGGATGTCAGTCACGCGACTGGCTCTTCTCCTCTGCCGAACGTAATACCTTCTCGCGTTCCTTACGATTGATCCGCTGCGCGTAGAACACGTCCGGTTTGTGAAAAACGTTGGTGTTCTTCATTCGCGGGTCATCGATGTCCAGACTCAGATCACAGTCAAAGCGAGCCAAAGTGCTGTGCTGAGTAGTGTGAGTTCCCGCGTTGGTGAAGTGCGATAATCCCCACGCGATTCCTCGACCGTCACCATCACTGGTAAACGCGTCGGGCACGTAAGGTCCACCGGCAATCGGAGGCAACGTGGTAACCGACGCAATTTCAAAATTGACGCCATCGGGTGCGTACTGGATGGTGTTCGCTTCATTGCCGTTGTGGATGAGCACCGCTGCGATACCTTCCTTGAAAGGAAAGAGCATCGTTTCGTGACCGGAGTTGAAAAGCGGATTGAGCGGATGTTTCGTGAACGGGCCCAAAGGATTGTCAGCAATAGCAAGCCCTGCTGCGACTAAGTACTCAGGCCGATCGCCAAATGCAGCTTTGAAGTACAGATAGATTTTTCCCTGGTAGACCAACGGGTATGGATCATGAATGGAATACTGGTCCCATTCGCCGGCATCACCGTTGGGAACGACTACTTGGTTGCATGCTGTCCAAGGCCCATCGGGTGAATCCGCATACGACGCCGTCACGGGACAATGGTCTCCCTTAGTACCACTGGCTTCCAAAAACCCTTGGTAGTAGAGGTAGTACTTGTCCTTCCACTTTAGGATGTCGGGGGTTGAGACAGATCGCCACCCTGGGTTCGGTTTGGGCGGCCGAGGCACTGCAATGCCTTGTTCTTCCCACGTGAATCCATCCTGGCTGGTCGCATACCAAATCTCGCATAAGTCCCAGTCAGTCGACGGGATCGTTTCGGTGCTACTCTTGGAACCTTGAGGTGGGACCGCCGTGTGACGCTTGGTGTACCAAACGTAGTATTTGCCGTTCTCGCGAATCACCTTTGACGGATCACGACGCGAAATCGTGCCATCACCGTCGTGATAATCCAATCCTTCAAGCTTTGTGTACTTAAAGCTCGAAAAGAGTTCGTTGTCCTCCGGCCTTGGTGTGAGGTACTGCGAATAGAGCCTTTCCATCGCCGCGCTCATGGGCCGATCGGGTTTGGTTTGCGGTATGTCCCAAGGAAACCCCTGCGCTTCAACGCGTCCGGTGCCAGTCAACGCTATAAACACGCCGGTAAGCAAAACCAGCATCTCATTACGCATCAATGATCGGAAACTTGCGGAAAGCCCACTCATAAGAATCTTTACCTTCAATATGTGTGAATGCCGACCAACAACGATCGGCAGCAGTTGCGATGATGCCGCTTCGGCTATTTGAGCTGCCATGTTCGAACCCAATCGTACTGCGTGGTGCGTTGGTCCCAATTTCCACTGGCAACAAGTCCACCATCGTCGGGAACGGGATTCCAGTCATACGTTTCGATTGCCATTTGATAATACGAGGGAACATTCCAATCCACGTTCGGCTTAATGGAGTACGTGTATTTTCCATCAAGATAGAAACGCACCTCTCGGGGCGACTTCCACCAGGCACCATAAACGTAGTAACGCTGCGAGTTCTTTGTTTCGGTAACCACTGAGTTTTGCAACTGTTCTTTTTCGGGTTGCTTCCTAGTCGCTCGACGAATCATGTTGGAATGAAAAATCTGGTTCCAGTTCTTTGCCCATCCGGCCGTTTGATCAGTGGTTCGCCCAACGCATTCTTGAATGTCTAGTTCAAGCCGTCGCGGACTATTAGGAGGTGTCATCAACCAAAATGTTGACGACATCTCGGTCGCATTGGCCTTCATTCGAGCCTCAAAGTACATCCCCACGTTGCCGGGATTTACCGATCGAATGATCGCTCCGTGATACTTAAATTCGTGACCATTGATCACCCTAGGCTCTTCAAGTTTGCCAACGGTGATTCTCAGATTTCCCTCTTCGACTACTGCTCCGCTTTCTTGAAAGAGACCTGGCGGTCGCCCGATCCAACCCCAACCATTCGCTGCCGGATCGGCGCTCCACTTACTTTTGTCTAGCTCGGTGCCATCGAAGTCATCCGAAAGCGATTCGACTCGTTGCCATTGCTTGTCGGTCGGCTTGGGGTCCTGCCCGTCATCAAAAAATGGTTGATCCGCAAACAGTTGCGTGCACACCAAAGTCATAAGAATCAAAACTAGATTTCGTTTCACGTTGCTACTCATCAAAGAATTAGAAAGTGGTTTGTGTTTTGTACGAAGTGTTCAGCTAGAAGGGCCGATCCTAATCAATCAAGATGCCTCGCCTAAGACAGCCAAACAAGAGCCTAAACATAATACTTCTAAACAGTCAATTATTTTCGATAGTCATCCATGCGCTTCATTGCAGCCCCCTCGTACTCTCGTTTGAGTTGCCATTGGGGGCGAACGAGTGTTAATTCCCATTCGAATAATTGTTCGTACATGGCTCTGACTTTGTCTGGATGCTGATCAGCAAGATTATCCGATTCTGCTATGTCCAAACTGATGTTGTACAACTCTGCTGGACGATCAGGAAAGCGGAGCAGTTTCCAGTCTCCGTCGCGTATCGCGGCTCGGGACTCCTTTTTCCAATAGAGCGTTTGATGAGGCCGAGCGTTGTCCCTCCCTTCGACAAAAGGGCGAAGGTCAACGCCATCAATCGGCTTTAGCTCACTCAAGTTCCCGCCCGCCGCGGCAACAAATGTTGGCAATAGATCGAGCATGCTAATCGGGTGAGTGTACTTCGATCCTGGCTTCGTAACGCCCGGCCAACGCATAAGAAACGGAACGCGTATGCCGCCTTCTAGATGATTTGCCTTCGTACCGCTTAGCGGAGAATTGTCGGACGCATTCGCATCGCTAGGGCCACCGTTATCATTGGTGAAGACAACGATGGTGTTCTGATCAAGATTCAATTCGTTAAGCTTGTCCAAGACGCGACCGCACGCGCGATCCATTGACAAAGTCATTGCCGCAAGCTGCCGTCGCTTTCCGCTTAGGTTCGGAAATTCCTTCAAATCACTGGCTTCCGCTTGCATCGGATTATGAACCGCGTTGAAGGAAAGTAACACGAAGAATGGTCGACTTTGATTTCGTTCAATGAACGCAACCGTTTCGTCCGCAAAAGCATCCGTCAAGTATTTCCCCGACTCGGCGAACTCTCCGAGCCCGCGTTCCAGCCGGTCTTCAGGTCGATGATTGAGGTTCCCCTCACCGAAGGCAAAGTAACTGCGAGCTCCACCACGGAAACCATAGAATTCGTCGAACCCGCGATTCATGGGATGAAAACGATCTGCGTTTCCTTGGTGCCATTTGCCGATCAGGGCCGTTCGATAACCTCGCGATTTCAAGTAATCCGCCACTGTCGCCTGATCGAGCGGAAGCCCCATCTCGTCGTCAGGCAGGCATGATTCGCTCATGTATCCAGGAACGTTGTTCTCTTCGAAACCAAAACGTTGCTGGTATCTTCCGGTCAACAGCCCTGCTCGCGATGGTCCGCAAACGGCAGCACTGACGTACGCTTGCTCGAACAGCATTGCCTGGTTCGCAAACGTGTCCAGCCGTGGCGATCGAATTTCACGACTCCCGTGAAATCCGAAATCCGCGTAGCCCGCGTCGTCGGCCAAGATCAAAACGATATTGGGTGGCTGGATATTGGGCGGCTGGATATTGGGTGGCTGAGCGCCGATTGCTGAGTAGAGAGGCGACAGAGCTACTGCCAATAGAATTGCCAAATAGTGCAAAGTCATTTTCATTTCTTTGGCTCTTCACTTACCTTTTCATACTTTTGAATGTACATCCAGCCTTTGGGACCCGCGTTCCACTTCAAAACGTGACTGAGTCCCCATTGAACGCCAGCGTGAGGAGTGTTCTCGGGCTCAGAAGGACGAAACAGGCCTGCCGCCTCAGGCATATCGATCGCGGAACCCATGATTTGGAAATTCAGTCCATCTTCGGCGTACTGAATTGTCTTTGCTTCCGGTCCATCTTGGTGTTGCAAAATGGCAATGCCATTTCCGTATTTCCAAACCATCACTTCGTGCCCGGTGTTGGTGATCGGATTGAACTCAGACTTCACAAACGGGCCCGTCGGATGATCAGCAACGGCGACGCCCCACTTCACCTGCTTCTTTAATCCACAGCACGGGTTACACCACTTCACGCAATCCTCGTTATCGAAGCAGTTACATTCACCTTTGTAGTACAAATAAAACTTGTCCTTGTAGTGAACCAAGCAAGGATCATGAACCGCATTGTTGTCGAAATACAGATCGTTCGTGTATGTCGGGGTCAGCACAGGATCCTTGATCTTTGTCCAGGGACCATCGGGAGATTTGGCCTTTGCCATGCCCACATAGTTGCGTCCAAACACGCCATCTAGATCTGCGGCGGCTTGGTAAATGAGATAGTAATCGTCTTGATGAACAAAGATCTCCGTCGTAAACACGGACTGATGATCAAACGCCCCCTCTGGACCTCGCGTGACCGCGGCCCCCTGTTCATCCCAGGTCTCGCCGTCCGTCGACGTCGCATAGTAGAGATCATTGAGATCCCATGGCGCAGTCTTGGTGGCATCATGAGTAAGACTATATGAGTACCAGACATAGTACTTGCCATTCGCGAATATGACTGAACTTGGATCACGACGAGTGAATTCTGGATCCGGAGCCAAGTCCCCCTTTAACAATGAATGCCGAAAACGAATGTTCCAATCTGGCCTCTCAGGGTTGTCAATTTCACAGCCATTGACGAGGTAACCTTCTTCGCGAATCGTGGCTGCACTCTTCCTTGCCTCTCGCAATGCAATGACGTGTTTTTGGTTTGGATCAACTTGCTGCTTCTGTTCGAACAGGTATCCATTCAGTTCGAATCGCAGCGTCTTCGTACGACGATCGCTCGCCAAGATCGCAAAGGCACCATCGTTGTCAGTCGTCGCAGTCAAATTGTCTTCCACCAACAACACCTCGACTCCTGAGAGTGGCTTTGATGTTGCGGCATCCGACACCATCCCTTCAAAACTCTGGGCCGTTGCCCAGGCATAGGAAAGGCAGATTGCGGAAATACACAAAACTTGTCGGATCATGGTGTCACGGAGTTGGTTGTGATGGAGAGAAAGATGTCAATGATCAATGTTTGCGGACAATGTTTGGCGAGAGCCACATCGAACTGCGTTCATAGCGAAATTGAATTCAAAACGGATCTTGAGGACGGAGCTTGATGATTTCAGCGTAGTCGACAATTCCGGAATCTTGTTTCCAAGTTTCGCAAAGTGCGGAAAGCTGCTGCACCAATTCGGGATGTGCGTCAGCCACGTTAGTCGTTTCCGCGGGATCACGTACGAGGTCATAGAGCTCGCGCACAACGCCTGGTTGCTTGAGGGTCTGCAAGTACCAACCCGGCTCTATCAACAATTTCCAGCGACCTTGATAAATCACGCTTTGCTGACCCTTGTCATTAAAGAACAAGGTTTCCTTGGCCGGTGCGGATTCACCCATCAGCGTGCTCAACATGCTACGTCCGTCAAGCCTCGTCGTTTTCTTCTCGCGGAAGGTTTCAGGGTAGTCTAGCCCGGCAACTTCCAAACATGTGGGCAACACATCTCCTACCCATGCTTGGTTGTCCGAGACGGTTCCCGGCTTGATGTGCTGGGGCCAAGCAGCAATGAAATGGGTCTTGGTACCACCTTCCCAAACAAGCGCCTTTGACCCGAAATAAGGCGTATTCATAAATCCGTCAACGTGCGACGCACAACCGTTATCGGACAAGTAAATGATCAAACTGTTTTGATGTTCACCCGACGCTTTCAGTGCATTGATCAGTCGTCCAACGTTCTCGTCAACTTTCTCCACCATTGCAGCGTGAACTGCTAGTTGCAGCCTAAAGGAGTCGAGTTTCTGCTGGGGCGTCCATCGCTTACGAGCACCGGCCGACCCGGGAAACAGCTGTTCCTCTTTTAGTTTCGTGATTCGATCTGTCGCCACCTTGCCCAAGTCCTGATAACGCGGCAAGTACTTTTGAACCAGTTTCTCTGGTGCTTGAAGCGGTTTGTGCGGAGCCCGATAGGCAACGTATAGAAAGAATGGTGGCTTGTCTTTCCCCGCTGCCCCCTGAATCATTTCGATGGCTCGATCCGTCACTCCATCCGTGTCGTAGAACGCTTTCGCCGTCTTGCCGTGATTCCTTCCGTATCGCCCGCCCGATTTGTCGGTGTAGCAGTGCATCGAATAGGTTCGTTCGAAACGAAGCTTCGCTGGTTGGTTGCCTTCCATGATGCGATGCGATTGGCCGGGCACAACAAAGAAGTTGTCTTGTGCCCCGTACAAGCCAAAGTATTCATCAAACCCGCGTTGGCTTGGCAAACCCAAGAAGTCCGATTCGATCTGTGATTCGGTAAGCTCCCACCCTGGGTGCGATTTCGACCATTCCTCCTGCATGGATTTGGATCCCCTCATCAAACTGCCGCCGAGATGCCACTTGCCCGACATCATCGTGTGGTAGCCCGCATTCTTAAGCACTTCAGGAAGCAGTGGAGTTTGATACGGCAGGCGACCGCGATGAGCAGGGAAGGGCATCTCTCGAGACCAATCACCCAGCGACCCACCACCAAAACCAACTTTCGCGCATTCCAATCCGCTTAACAGTGACGCCCTCGTTGGACTGCACCGACCATTCGAATAAAAATTGCTTAAACGAATGCCTTGTGCAGCCAATTCATCGATGTGAGGGGTATCGACCTCGCCGCCGTAGCATCCCAAGTCCGTGTACCCAGAATCATCCGACATGATCACAATCATGTTGGGCTTTTCTGAGGCCGATGCCAAACTGGGCAGCATCGCCAGCACGATCAACGCAATGTGATTCAAATTCATCTTGAGTGTTTATCTTTGTTTTACAACTGTTGGACTGCACCACTGCATTGAATCCAAGTTCAGTTTCGATTCGATTTGATCGCTCGCACGACGATCAAGTCAATCATTGGTTTGATCGAACCGAACGCACTTCGTAAATCTCATTGCCAATCTCGCGAGCCGCCTCGATTGTTTCTTGGTACGGGGTGTCGCAGTTGTCAACGAATCCCACTTGATAGTTTTCGCCATCGCCACGTCCAGCCGTTGGTTCGGACATGTATTGAAACCAATGAGTGCCGACGACTCGGGGATTGTTCAGGGCACTGTGGAGAAAAGCCTTGTAGCATTCGGCTCGGTGCTGCTGGTTTCTTGCCGGCACTTTAGTCGGATGAAACATCCCTCGATCAAGCGCGCCAAAATGAAACTCTCCGACCATGATTGGCTTGTCTTCACCTTCGGGCAACTTCAGATCAGCAATGCTGTAGCGGTACTGATTAAAGCTAACGACATCACAAAACTTCGAAGCGGCACGAAGTGCGATCTCGTTGTCCCAAATGAATCGACATCCTAAGTAGAGCTGATCGGGAGCAGCCTTCGCGAGTTCTGCCTTCACAGTCCCAAAGTATGTTTCTGAAAACTTCTTTGAAAACGCGAGTAAGTCTTCCCGCGACTTGTTCACATCAGGAGTCTCGGTTTGGGAAGTCAGCTCATCCCAACTCTGGTACTCCGTTCCCCATTGCTCGTTGAGCTTCTCGATCGCTTCGTACTTGGCTTTCAAGTCCTCGACAAAAACTTGCTTGGCGACTTGGTCGGCCGGACAAGCGAGTGTCCAAAGCGCGATCGCCTCATTGTTGCCCCAATACAGTTCGTTATCGACATAGAAGCCTATACACCATGGATCACCGATCGAAGCCTGGCAGGTTTTGATTCCTTCTACGACCGCCTCTCGAAACTGGGGGTCAAACACATCGACAAATTGGGTCCACATTTTTTGGGCCCCCTGAAGCGTCGGACAGTCTTCAGCCCGAAAGAACGCAGTGTAGGGCGTTCTATGTTGCAAGTAGACGTCCGGATCGGACCATGACGCAAGCGTATTCATCCCCCAACTACGCAGTCGAGTGTGAGCGAGGTTGGCGAAGTCGGCTTTCCAATCATCGCCATACTTGCGATACAGATTCGCCGTGTAAAAGTTGTAGGTTTCATAGGGAATGCGATCGGCGTAGAACCCGAACGCCCAATTGCTGCGAGCATAGAATTGCCCCAGCGGAGTTTCCTTATCCGGAAGGTTTCGGAAGTAACTCTCGCGATGTTCGGTTCCTGTTCCACCAAAACGAACCGCAACCGCATCGATCCCATGGGACCAAAACCGACATCCATCGGGATCAATGAGCCACCATGTTCCCTCATGCTTTTCAACTCGAAAGAACTTTGCGGGATCACGTTGCGGACCGTTGAGCCAACCACCGAAACGATTGAAGTTTTCGGGACCTGGGTGCTCCGCGAGATCCTTTTGTTCGTCTATCGCATGCTGGGCAAGTTGTTCATCGGAATGAATCTTGCCCGGCCATTCACCGTGTATGAACTGCCCATACTCGTCGATGAAAGGCAGGAAGCTATCCGCATCGAGTACCGTCACTGGCTTTTCGAATCGAATGTTATCGATCGTGAATTTGTGATCGGACTTCGGCATTCGCAGGAAGATGATTAGCTCCTTGATCTTCGCTGGATCGAGCGTCTGTTGCCCCGGCGCCGCATGCATGCCTTCAAGTTTGAGTGGCTTGGAAAATTGCCATGGGGTATGGGATAGATTCACTGACACAACCCGCGATTCACCTGGCTTGATGTAGGTCATCACGGTGATGCCTTTATCGAAACCGTTGCCGCCGGGATTATCCATCCGCACCCCGAGTTCAAATCCTTCATCACTTAAGTTAGTTAGATCGAATGCCAAACGTTGAAAGCTCGCACCATCCCAAAATTGGTTTTGCGGCCGAAGGGTAATTCCCGGCCAATCCGTTTTGTGTCCTGTATCGAGCTGAATCTTTCCTTTAGAAGCTGAATCAAGAAGCGAAACTTCGACGCCTCTCATTTCAATCTTTTCGCTGTAGTTTTCATCATTAAAATCGAACTGCAACTTCGTTGAAGAATTCGCTTGCGCGATCGCGGTCGAACAAAGAACTGCACTCGTCAGAACGAGCAATGCAAGAGAACTAAAGGAGCTGGTTGTCATGAACAGAATGCTTGAAAAGAAGTTTTGGAAAGAAAAACGCCTTGATCTATTTGGATCAAGGCGCATGCGTTTCCCTGGTTTGATTCGGGTCTAGCGGTTCTTACGACGCCGCTTGCATACTCCGATGCCAACACCAATCAATCCTAAAAGCGCGAAACTTGAAGGCTCGGGAACAGCAGCGGCACCCGAACTGACGCTGAATGAATCAACATTCCCGCTTTGATTGCCCTGCCATCTGAAACCGGCATAAGCTGCGCTCGCTCCGGACCACAAACCTGCATTGGCAATCGTGTAGTTGGTGACAGCTCCACCGTCAAAAGAAACTCCGACAGCAAACTCATTCGTTGTTGCTGTTCTGGTGATCGTGGTTGTGAAAGTATGGAAAGCGTCATCAAAGGCCACACCGGTGTCCACCTTCGACGCGTTGGCAAGAACAGGATCGCCCATAAAGAAATTGGTCCCTCCGTTGTTGAAGAACGTACCGCCACCAAGTAGCGGTTGACTGGTGGCTGCACTGTCGCCAATACCGAGCATCCACCGCCCATTGTTTTGGTTAATGTATGTGCCAAGAAATTGAGCATTCAGTGTCATCGTGATCGTCTTACCCAATGCAAGTTCACTGGTTAAGTCCGCTGAGGTGTCAACATGAACCGGACCTGCGGCATTGGTATGGCCGACAAGTCCAGCTCCACCTGAATCGACGATGTAGTGAGCGGCGTTAAAGGCGCTCCAGCCGTTTTGGCCAAGAATTGACCCATCTGCGAAAGCGGGAGAATTGCTATCGGAGAAGCTTGTCGAATAATTGACGACGGCAGCCGAAGCTGGGTCCATTACCAAGGCAGTTGTCAAAACGAATGCTGCCACTACAGCTATTGATTTGCTCATTGAATTGCTCATTGAATTGCTTTGCTCTTTCACGTTGCGCTAGAAGCGAATTGAGTTTGATCAAGGACGGTCATTACGCCCCCACAAACCGCTCACGAACACCAGAGAAACACCCCTTAACGGGTGCGATTGTAAACAATCTGCAATGCCATGCAACTACTATCCCCCCAGTTCGGCGAATTTTGACCAACCACCCGTTTCGCAGCGACCGTCCCCCTTACCACTCTCCTTAGCCTACGTTCCAACGATGCCTCCAATCCAGCGATCAAGTACACGGCCTTATTTCGCGACTTCACCCTTCGCCGTGTGGTGCTGAACGCGACGCGATGAAAACCGGCGAATCACCTGGTAGTTGCTTGTTCGGTACTCATGCGTCAGCCCCCAACGCAGAATCTCAGTGGGCTCTTTTTCGTTGTCAGCATCGCGGTTAAGCCCAATTGCGTGTGGCGCATCCTTGATCACTGACATGATCTCAAAATTGATTCCGTCGGGTGCCCACTGGATCGTGTTCTTCTCGGGACCGTCGGTTGTGATCAACGATGCAATTCCTCCGTTGTAAGGCCACACGCAAACTTCGTGACCACTGTTGCTAATTGGGTTGTAAGGGCTCTTGATGTAAGGTCCCTTCGGATTTTCTGCGATCGCCACACCATGACGAATTTGGCGTCCGCCAAACGTGATTGCCTCGCCCATCTGTTCGCCTTTGTAGTACAGATAGAACTTGCCTCGAAACGGAATGATGCAAGGGTCGTGGACCTTGTGGCTATCGAAGTCTCCCTTCTTCTTCACGCGAAAGCGATTTTGCTCTTCACCTTCCCAAATGCCATTATCGGCCGGCGATAGGATGGGCTCTTTGCTTTTCGTCCAAGGACCGTCGGGCGATTTTGACCAAGCCAAACCAATTTGGTTCTTTACGCGAATGGTGTAGGGCGACTTCACCGTTTGGTAACAAAGGTAGTACAGGTCGTCATGCTTCATGATCTCGCAAGTGAAAACTGAGCGATCGTCGTAGGCGCCCTTTTCTCCACGAGCAACTGCAAGACCTTCTTCTTTCCATGTCCATCCGTCAGGCGATGTCGCGTACCAAAGATCACAGCGATCCCATGGCCAAACCTTGTCATTTTCAACATCGCCGCCAAAGCCTTGGCTCGGCCCAGTGCTGCGTGAGTACCAGACGTAGTACTTGCCGTTCTCGCGGATCATAGCGCTAGGATCACGGCGAACGACGCCTTCTTCATAGGCTAGGTCGCCTTTCAGATCTTGCGTGTCGAACTGAATGAACCATTCGTTGCCGATATTAGGCCACTTCAATGCTCGTTTCGATGCGGCGCTAAGCTTGTCCGGATTAGTAATACCTAAGAAGTCAATCTGCTCGGGAGTCACTTGAAGGTTGTCCTGAGCGACGGTGCTCGAAGCAAGCAAGACAGTAAATGCAAACAGAAACAGTTTCATCATGAGTACTCAGTGAAGAAGTTCGTGCGTGATTCGCATGCCTCGGATCGTGACAAGAAACCACTGTGAAAAAATTGACGCCCCGGCTTAGCTAGGTCACTGGGCAAGTCACTCGGATCCACCGGACGCGGCCTATGCCAGCCGACATAAACACGTCCGCCCAAGTTAACTGTCAACAATACATAGGGTACAGAGTGGTCGTCAACGATGTTCCGGCGGTGATCAACAAGCCGTTTTCGACTGCGGAACCTGGGTCGGAACCTTCGATGAATGCATCGATACTGATGATCAATAGACGACAACAGACTTACGAAAGCTGTTGATCGATGCGCTAACATTGCCTCACTCAAATCGATACGCTGCAACCAAGCGTGTCCCCATCGCTACCAATGAGTATCTGTCTCTGCGACGAGATGCATCTTTGCAGCGACCGAGCGAGACACCTAGCAGCGGTTTAGCGAACGACGCGTGCACCACCGCCCGCCATCACTTTCTCCACTTCCTGGACCGTCACCATCGTGGTGTCGCCAGGCGTGGTCATTGCAAGTGCACCGTGTGCAGCGCCGTAGTTGACTGCTTTCTTAGGGTCTTCCGTGGTTAAGAATCCATAGATCAACCCGCTGGCGAAGCTGTCACCACCACCGACGCGGTCCAGAATTTCGAGTTCCGGAAAGGCTTGGGATTCGCAGAATTCGCCGTCGTACCAAACGATTGCACTCCAATCATTAACGGTCGCCGAGTGAACTTCGCGAAGCGTGGTTCCGGTCGCCAAAAAGTTAGGGAACTCGGTGACAGCGCGTTCAATCATTTGCTTGAACTTTTCAACGTCGATATTGCTCAAATTTTCGTCCACACCCTCAACTTCAAGTCCAAGGCATGCCGTAAAGTCTTCCTCGTTGCCAATCATCACATCAACGGATTTGGCAATCCGTCGATTCACTTCTTGCGCTTTCTCGTGGCCGCCGATCCCCTTCCACAACGACGGTCGGTAATTGAGATCGTAGCTAACCACGGTGCCGTGCTTTCTCGCGCACTCAACCGCTTCGATCACGACATCGGGCGTGCTATCGCTAAGCGCTGCGTATATTCCTCCGGTATGAAACCAGCGGACGCCAAGTTCGCCGAACAAGTAATCCCAATCGACATCGCCTCGCTTAAGTTGACTTGCGGCGGTCAACCCTCGATCGGGACAACCGACGGCACCGCGAATACCAAAACCGCGTTCGGTAAAGTTCAAACCGTTACGGACCGTGCGTCCAAGTCCATCGTAGGGAACCCATTTGACGAAACTCATATCGACGCCACCCTGAAGAATCAAATCTTCAGCAAGTCGCCCGATTTCGTTGTCGGCAAAAGCACTCACCAGGGCAGTGCGAAGCCCGAAGCACCGACGCAATCCGCGAGCCACGTTGTACTCGCCGCCACCTTCCCAGACCTGGAACTGACGAGCGGTTCGAATCCGCGTTTCACCTGGATCGAGCCGAATCATGACTTCGCCTAGCGAAACAAGGTCAAAGCGGCATTCTTCAGCAGGCTTAATCGAGAGCTTACGAGACATCAAAGGTTCGGAAAAAATGAGTAGAGAGAAATCAACACAAGAAAATTATCAACAAAACGGATCAGCTTAAATCCTTCGCATCGCATGCCGTCCCGCTAGCCAAACATCGCTACGCGTTATTGCGGCAGGACGAAACAGCTTCGGCTGTCAATCGCTGAATCTCATCAAAACTTCCCGAGCTGATCAACTCGGGCTTGACCATCCAACTGCCACCACAAGCGAGCACCGAGGAAAGACTTAGGTAGCTGGCAATGTTCGATGCGTTGATACCACCGGTAGGAATGAATCGCATATCACCGTAGGGCCCCTGCAGCGTTTTAATCATCTTGACCCCACCGATCTGCTCAGCAGGAAAGAACTTTACGACCGTGAGCCCCATTTCAATGGCGGACTCCAAGTCGGTTGGACTCGAGACACCGGGATAGATCGGCATCGAGTGGTCTAAGCACCACTGGACTGTCCTCGGGTTGAAGCCGGGTGAAACCACAAAACTAGCCCCTGCATCGGCGACCATCTTGGCTTGATCGACACTATGGACGGTTCCCGCCCCAACGATGAAACCATCGCGTGATGAAAGGGCGGCGATGGCATCGATACCGGCTTGCGTCCGCAACGTGATTTCGGCAATGGGTAGCCCGCCCGCTTCTAAAGCGTCGGCAAGCGGTCCAGCGTCCGCAGAGTTCTCGATTGCGACCACTGGAAGAATTCCCATTCTTTCAATCGCAGATTCCATGTTCGCCTTCATTGTGCTCTATAACTCGTTTAAACTTTTGCCCACTGGCCTCGAAAAGCCGGGATTGATTGCCACAACGATGCTACCAGAGTTGTAACTTGGTGCACCCGAGGCTACCATGTTAACAATTAACATGCGTGCCAGGTAGGCGTTTGACTACTTTAAGGAGATTCTCTGATGACTTTGCCTCCGCAAACCGTGCGTGAACAGATCACCAATCGCCTTCGTGACGATTTAGTCTCGGGTCGATTCGAAGCCGGATCGATGCTCCGAGAAATTGAATTGGCAGGTCGCTTTGGTGTGAGCCGAGGCCCCGTGCGAGATGCGTTCATTCAACTTTCGCACGAAGGGTATCTATCTTACTACGCCAACCGTGGCGTGATGGTACGTCACCCACCGAATCCTGATGATCGAAAATTCATCACGTCGATCCGGCGTCAAATTGAAGCGTACGCCATCGAAAAAGGCGTCCCCAATCTCACCGATGATAACTTGAAGAAGGTGGCTTCTAGTCTAGAGAAACTTAAGTCCGCTTGCGATGG
This sequence comes from Rubripirellula amarantea, assembly GCF_007859865.1. Taxonomy (NCBI): domain Bacteria; kingdom Pseudomonadati; phylum Planctomycetota; class Planctomycetia; order Pirellulales; family Pirellulaceae; genus Rubripirellula; species Rubripirellula amarantea. The sequence continues at coordinate 488,440 of NZ_SJPI01000003.1, forward strand.
TGGCGAAGCAACCTCGATCGCGCTTTGCGACGTCGAGTTCCACGAAGCAATCATGAAAGCATGCGGCGGCGAAGACTTGGTAGGCGCTTGGCGGCAACTGTGTTCACGGATGCTTTTGACTTACACCCGACACGACGACTACGACCAAACTTATCGCGAGCACTTAGACATTTTTAATGCACTGAGTGAACGAAACGCTGAAGCAGCGATTGCGGCGATTGACGCAAACATCAAATAAGCTTTCGACGAAAGCTACAGGCAACCTTCTCTCAGGACTATACATTTATGTTCATCGGTATTTCGGCGGCCCTTCTTGCCGGAGCCATGCTCGGGCTCTACGCGCTTCCCGGCAAGTACACATCGGATTTTGAGGAAGAGAACAAATGGAGCATGTTTTTCGTGCTCACGATGTTTGTCGTCCCCTTGGTCGCAACATTGACCCTGATGAAAGGTGTCGGCAATATCTACTCAGGAATCGACGCGGGAATCCTGATGATCATGATCGTGTCGAGCTTCTTGTGGGGCGTCGGTGTGATGATGTGGGGCAAGGCGATTGACCACATCGGTCTGTCCCTCGGCTTCTCACTTTTCATCGGAACTGTGATTTTGGTCGGTAGTGTGCTGCCCCTAGGTATCGCAATTTCTAAAGGGCAACCACTTCCTTCTACTCCCGCAATGATTGCGATCCTTAGCGGCATCGCGATTGTGTTACTCGGTGTGCTCTCCAACGGTCGAGCGGGCCTGACTCGCGAAGCCGATGAAGTCGCTTTGAAAGCCGCCGAAGACGCCGCGAGTGGCGACAGTGAATCAGTAAAGCCGAAGTCTTATGCCTTGGGTATCTTCATCGCTGTTTTTGGCGGCCTGCTCGCGACCGGCTTCAACGTCGCGTTTACATACGGCGCGGGACCGCTTGGCGACGCGGTCGAAGCAAACGGAAACCCCGGCTGGATGACCGCGATGGCAGTGATGCTGCCCGTTTTCCTAAGCGGTGGCGTCGTGATGACGTTCTACTTCCTCTATCAACTCTCGCAAAAGAAGGCTTGGGGCAAGTTTAAGACTCCCGCATTGGGAAAGAACTTTGTGCTGATCCTAATCATGGCAGTCTTTCACTACGCTGCCTCGGCGATATATGCGTTCGCGGCCGATTCCTTGGGTCCCAACGGTCCCGTGGTTGTCTACGCAATCTTCAACACCACCTGCCTTGTCGTCGCCGTGATCAGTGGCATCCTCACCGGCGAATGGACCAAAGCATCACCGGCGGCTCGTCGCTGGCTGTACACCGGATTGGCGTGCATGGTGATCGGCGTCTTGGTCCTTGCCTTTGGACAAACGCTAGACCAGGAAGCCGCCGAAGTGGCTTGTCTGTCATTCGCCCGTCACCTTGTCATTGTTGGATAGGCCAAACTTATGAAAATTTCCAAAGCACCGTTCGGTGAATTCGAAGGCAAAGCGGTTGATCTATTCACGCTGGAAAACGACAACGGCGTGACGATGAAGATCACCACTTACGGTGGGACCGTGACTTCGATCGTAACGCCAGACAAGGATGGCAATCTAAGTGACATCGTTTGCGGTTTTGATTCGCTCGACAGTTACTTTGCCGACGAATACAAAACAAACTCGCCTTACTTTGGCTGCCTTGTTGGCCGCTACGCAGCACGCATCAAAGACGGCAAGTTCACCGTCGATGGCACCGAGCACCAAGTAGCCACCAATGATGGCCCCAACCACTTACACGGAGGAGTGAAGGGCTTCGACAAGCGGGTTTGGGACGTCGCTAGCACATCGGAGGATTCCGATTCGGTGGCTTTGAAGCTCTCACTTAATAGCGCGGACGGCGAAGAAGCCTTTCCCGGAAATCTAAACGTGGTGGTCGAATACCGTCTTACCAACGACAACGAAATACGTATTAACTATCAAGCGGAAACCGACAAAACCACGCCGGTCTCACTGACCAATCACACATATTTCAACTTAAACGGATTCAAGGACAAGGTTCTCGATCACGTCTTGCACCTGAAAAGCGATCGCGTCCTCGTACCTGATGAAACGAATGTTCCAGTTGGTGACGAAGAGTCGGTGGCCGGCACCGCGGCTGACTTTAACGAACCCAAACGAATTGGCGATGCCTTCGACGAGCTACCGCTTGGCTTCGAACACTTCTATGCCTTCAGCAAACCAGTGGGCGCACTGGAGAAGGTTGCTGAAGTTACGGAACCAACCTCAGGCCGCAAGCTTGAAGTCCTTTCAACCGAACCCGGCACGCTCCTCTATACCGGGCGATACACGTCGGACAATCTGAAGCGAGAAAACGGTGACCAGTTCGGCCAATTCCGAGCTTTCTGTATCGAAACGTCCAAGTACCCCAACGGCCCCAACATCGACAACGCTCCCAAGAGCGTTTTGAAGCCGGGCGAAAAATATGACGAAACGACGGTTTACAAACTCAGTTGGGCTTAGCCGATCAACGGTCGCCCATTCACCTAACCTTTAACCCAACCTTCCATGAAATCAGCTCAGTACAAAGGCGACCGTACCGTCGCGGTCGGCACCAGTGAAGCCATCAAACCCGGCCCCGGTGAGGCTCGCCTAGAAGTAGCCTATTGCGGTATTTGCGGTACCGACATCCACATCTTTCACGGCGCCATGGACCAACGAGTCCACATGCCGCAAATCATCGGACACGAAGCGTCCGCCGTCGTTGCCGAGATTGGCGAAGGAGTCACAAGTGTCGCGGTTGGCGATCGCGTTGCCGTGCGTCCTTTAAAGTTTGGTGAGCCATCGAGTTTTGACAACGGATTTGCGCACGTCGGCAAAAACTTGAAGTTCATCGGGATTGATATGCCTGGTGGGATGCAGTCGTCATGGACTGTCCCCGCTTACACGCTCCACCAACTCCCAGAGACCTTGAACTTGCAACACGGGGCGATGATTGAACCCGCCGCTGTCGCCTGCCACGATGTACGTCTAGGCGAAGTCAAAGCTGGTGAAACTTGCGTTGTCATCGGAGGCGGTCCGATTGGACTATTAATTGCCCTGGTTGCAATCGACAAGGGCGCCACCGTGATACTATCGGAAGTCAACCAAACTCGATTGGACTTGGCGGAAACGCTCGGCATCAAGGTTGTCAATCCAATGAACCAAAATCTTCCCGATGCGGTTCGCGAAATGACGAACGGAAAGATGGCCGACTGTGTCTTTGAAGTGTCAGGCTCCGCTCCCGGAGTGGAGGTCATGACTGAACTGCCTAACGTTCGTGGTCGTATCGTGATGGTTGCGATTCACCCGCAGCCCAAGCCAGTCAACCTGTTTAAGTTCTTCTGGTCCGAAATCAAGATGATCGGCGCTCGACTTTACGAAGAGCAAGATTTCGACGAAGCAATTCAACTGGCCGCCAGCGGTAAACTGCATCTCGACAAACTCATCACCAAAATTAGTCCGATCGACCAAGTCCAAGAGACCTTCGAGGCAATCGACGCCAATCCCGATGGCATCAAGTACTTGATCCAATGCAGCTAACTCATCACCAATATTCACGATAATTCTTGATCATGACGACTCTTCAAACATTCGACTTATCCGGCAAGACGGCCTTGGTCACCGGGTGCAAACGCGGCATCGGCAAAGGCATGGCCGTGGGCTTGGCCGAAGCGGGAGCCAATATCATTGGCGTATCCGCTTCGCTTGAACTCAGTGGCAGCGATGTCGAAAAGGAAGTAACCGCGCTCGGGAGAACCTTTCATGGCTACCAATGCGATTTTTCAGATCGCGAAGCCGTGTACAAGTTCATCACAGACGTCAAAGCGGACCATCCTCAGATCGACATCTTGGTCAACAATGCGGGCACCATTCTTCGCAAACCAGCCGCCGAGCATCCCGATGAGTATTGGGACAAAGTATTGGAAGTAAATCTTAACGCTCAATTCGTTCTTGCTCGTGAGTTTGGCAAAGAGATGCTCACTCGGGGCAGTGGAAAAATCATCTTCACTGCTTCGCTGCTGACCTTTCAAGGGGGAATCACCGTCCCCGGTTACGCAGCAAGCAAAGGTGGCATTGGTCAACTCACGATGGCATTGGCAAACGAGTGGGCGGGTAAAGGAGTGAACGTCAACGCAATCGCGCCCGGCTACATTGCAACGGACAACACCGAAGCCTTGCGTGACGATCCCATTCGAAGCGAACAAATCCTCGCTCGAATACCGGCCGGTCGTTGGGGCAATCCCGATGACTTCAAAGGTCCCGTTGTTTTCTTGGCATCCGACGCCGCGAACTATGTACACGGCACGACTTTGCTAGTCGATGGCGGCTGGATGGGCCGCTGATAAAGACTCTAAACCAATTGCCAACCGAGCTGCCTGCTTAGTTGGCGATTGGCTAACCGGCGTGGTCGAGCCACACCGCAACCTTTTCGAACCAACTTACTTTTCAACCAAGACTGTTTAAATGACCAAGTCCATGAAAGAGTCGAGCGACGGGATCGATCGCTATCGCATGTTCATCAATGGCGAGTTTTGCGACTCGGTGTCCGGTGAAACCATCGACGTTGAAAGCCCGACGAATGAGCAAGTATTGTTCACGGTCCCCAAGGGGAACCAGCAGGACGCGATTCTTGCGCTTGAAACCGCCCAGGCTGCGCAAAAAGCATGGGCCGCTAGGCCCGCTGTCGAAAGAGGCGAGATCCTTTCAAAGTTCGCGGACCTAATTCGCGAAAACCGCGAACGGCTGGCCAAAATTTTGGTTCAGGAAATGGGTAAGACCTACGGACTGGCTTTGGGTGAAGTTGACGTATCAGCGGACTTCATCAACTTCCCCGCGCAAGCCGCTCGACGGTTGGAAGGCGATATCCTTCCATCCGACTTGCCAAACGAACACATCATGATTCACAAGGTTCCCTATGGCGTCACCGTCGGGATCGCCGCGTGGAACTTCCCTCTCGCACTTGCTTGCCGAAAGATCGGCCCAGCGTTAACCACGGGCAATGTGATGGTCGTTAAACCGCCGTCCGTGACTCCCGTCGCTGTCCTAGCCCTCGGCGAACTCGCTCAACAAGCTGGCATTCCTAAAGGCGTTCTAAATCTTGTTACCGGTGGCGGATCCACCATGGGCGAGGAACTTGTCACCAACAAGATCACTCGTTTGGTAACCATGACCGGTTCAACGCCAACGGGGCAAGAAATTTTCCGAAAGGCTGCCGAACGATTGACCGCCGTACGATTGGAACTCGGCGGGAAAGCCCCATTCATTTTGCTGGCCGATGGTGACGTGGAAAAGGCTGTCGATGCAGCCGTGGTTTCTCGTCACCTCAACAGCGGTCAGGTGTGCACGTGTCCTGAACGATTCTATATCCACGACGCTGTTTATGATGAGTTCCTTGAAAAGTACATCGCTGCCGTTTCCAAGTTGAAGATTGGCGACCCCATGGAAGAAGGTACTGACATCGGGCCGAAGGTGAATGCTCACGAAACAAATGAGCTTGAAAAGATTGTCAAGCGAGCCGTCGACGCCGGTGCCAAAGTTGCCCTCGGTGGCAAACGTCCCGAAGGCGAAGCATTCCAAAAAGGACATTGGTATGAGCCCACAATTTTGACCGACTGCACCAATGACATGAGCGTGATGCGAGACGAAGTCTTCGGCGTTGTCAGCCCCATCATGCGAATCAAGAGTTACGACGAAGCATTGGAGCTTGCCAACGATAGTGACTTCGGACTTGCAGCTTTTCTGTTCACGCGCGACATGCGACTGATTCAGCGAGCAGTTCTTGAACTTGAATTTGGCGAAATCTATGTCAATCGTCCGATGGGCGAGCAACGACAAGGGTTCCACAATGGGCACAAGTTAAGCGGAACCGGGGGCGAAGACGGCAAGTACGGACTCGACAATTACCTCGAAAAGAAAACGATGTACGTGAATTTCAATGACTAACTCAATACCCTCACCCGCATCTCAGACTTCGGTGGACGGCACGGTCGGCCCATTGGAAGTCAAATCTACTGCTAAGATCAAACCAACTGTGAAGATTAAATCCATCGTTGCACGCCTGTTCAACGTCCCACTTCCCGAAGTGTTATCCGACGCCAAGCACGGTGATCACACACACTTCGAGTTAGTGACGGCTACGGTTACGCTTGAAGACGGCAGCGAAGGTACCGGATACACCTATACCGGCGGCAAAGGCGGTCATGCGATCAAAGCAATGATCGAACACGACCTTGCACCGGCGCTGATCGGCAAAGATGGCAACGACATCGATGCGGTATATGACTTTATGGAATGGCACATCCACTACGTTGGTCGCGGAGGGATAGCGTCGTTTGCCATGTCGGCGATCGACATCGCGCTTTGGGATATCCGCTGCTTGAAAGCGGGTGAACCGCTTTGGAAGATGGCGGGTGGTGCTGGTAATAGTTGTAAGGCTTACTGCGGCGGCATCGACCTGATGTTCCCGCTAGACAAGCTCCTCAATCAAATCCGCGGCTATTTGGCCAACGGCTTTAACGCCGTCAAAATCAAGATCGGTCGAGAGAATCTCGATGAAGACATTGAGCGGATCAAAGCAGTTCGTGAGCTGATTGGCCCCGAACGCACATTCATGGTTGACGCGAACTACTCGATGAGCGTGGACAAGGCCATTGAAGCTGCAAAACGATTCGAGCCCTATGACATTGCATGGTTTGAAGAACCAACCATTCCGGACGACTACCTTGGCTACGCGAAGATAGCCGATGCGACAGGCGTACCACTGGCGATGGGCGAGAACTTGCACACGATCCATGAGTTTGGCTATGCGTTTGAGCAATCCAAACTTTCCTTTATCCAACCTGATGCATCGAATTGCGGTGGCATCACCGGATGGTTGGCTGCTGCCGCAATGTCGCGGAAATACGACACCCCGGTTTGCTCACACGGCATGCAAGAGCTTCACGTCAGCTTGGTTTCGTCTCAACCTAACGCTGGCTGGCTAGAAGTTCACAGTTTCCCGATTGATCAGTACACAACGCGTCCTTTGGTAGTCGAAAACTATCGCGCGGTGGCATCCGACGCACCCGGTACCGGCGTCGTTTTCGAATGGGAAAAATTGGCTCCTTTTGAGGTCAAGTAGGTTCCCACCAGAGCTGACGTAGATCAAGTCACTTCGCGATGAACATCACGCGAGCCTTGCTGAGCATCCGCACCACAGACTTAAGAGTGATCTCCATGATTCAAATGTTTGCGTTGACCATAGCCTTATGTAGCGGCTGGCTTTACTCGGCTGTCGCGGACGAATCCCAGGTCTTTCCGTACGGTAACGTTCCTGACGAAAAGCCTGACCTACCACTTAGCACCGCGATGCAACGCGTCTATGACGGCACCTATGCGGGGATCGATGCAACGCGCAACGAACTGTTCTCGCGTTTCAAATACACTCCGTTGGAAGGCTTTGATTATCACGGCCACGACGGAACGGTTTCGCGACGTGATTCTACGAAGGTCATTCGTGCCAATGGCAAGTACTACGTTTGGTACACCCATCGCCAAACTCCCACACCGCCCAACTATGATGGCGGCGCCAACGAAACCATACCTTCTCGCGATTGGGACTTGTCTGAGATTTGGTATGCGACCAGCGACGATGGATTTAGGTGGGAAGAGCAGGGCGTTGCAATCAAACGCATGGAGAAACCCAACGCCGGGTGGAGATCCGTATCGACTCCCGACATCTTGGTTTGGAAAGGCAAGTACTACATGTACTATCAAGCCTACCTGTTTATGCCGGGCAGTCGCGAATCAAGCGGAACCAACGGCGACGATTGTCCAGTATCGGCTTCGGTAGCGGATTCACCCGATGGCCCTTGGACACCATGCAATAAAATTGTGGTCGAAAACGGACCGCCGGGCTCATGGGACCAGTACGTGATTCACGACCCCTATCCCTTGGTGCGAAACGGACAAATCTACCTGTACTACAAGGGAGAGATGGGGGGGACTCCCTTGCCTGTTCGTGCTCAGGGGCTCGCAATCGCCGACCATCCTTTTGGACCCTTCAAAAAGCACCCGCTCAACCCAGTCATCAACTCGGGTCACGAAACGTCGCTATTCCCATTCAAGACCGGAGTGGCTGCGCTCGTGAGTCGCCATGGGCTCGAGCACAACACGATTCAGTACTCGCCCGACGGCGTGAATTTTGAAATTGCTGCGATCACCGGACTGATGCCAATCGCACCGGGAGCTTACGTTCCCGATGCGTTCACGGACACCGCCGATGGTCGGGGGATCACATGGGGCCTATGCCACTTTCGAAACCTTGGTCGCGACGAGGGCAAAAGTCATAGCATGCTCGCTCGTTTCGACTGCGATCTAAGCTTAGACGTGGACGACCTAGAAATGAAAGAGACCGATATCTTTAACGACCCAGAAATCAATTTCAAATTCGGGCTCAGCGAAACGCAGCGAAAACGAATCGAAGCGGCAACCAAGAACGAATAGAACTACTGGTGTGTCATGAGAACGTTTCGACAGTGAGCACTCGCGAGTGCTTGCCGTTCGGCGTTTGATCAGGACTCTCGTCGTTCTTGTTACTTCGCTAGATCCTGCTTTGCGGCTTGCTGACGCTGCTTGATTGATCCCTCACCGAGGCCGTTTTGAAAATAGACTTCGGGTGAGTAGTAGTATTCAGGATCCTTCATGAAGCGGTCGTCAAGATCTTGACTGAGATCACAATCAAAGCGACCTAAAATCGTATGTGCCTTGTCGCGAGATTTGGCTCCCCATGGAAAGTGGCACAATCCCCATGTGATCCCTCGACCATCGTCGGTGTCCGTGAACGCATCGGGGACATAGGGTCCTGGCGCGATTGGCATTAGAATAGCCGTGGACGTCATTTTGAAATTGATTCCATCGGGCGCGAACTGAATCGTGTCGTGTTCGTTCCCGTGTCGTATGGCCAGGGCAGCAATGCCACCACGAAACGGAAACAGCCCCGTTTCATGCCCCGAGTTCAACACTGGATTAAGTGGACATTTCTCGAACGGTCCCAACGGATCATCCGCAATGGCAAGACCTTGCGCACGCACGGGATGGGGAGGCCCGTTAAAGTCGGACTTGTAATACAGATAGATCCGCCCCTTGTAGACCAAGGGATAAGGATCGTGAATGGAATACTGGTCCCATGCACCTTCGGGACCATTGGGGACCACGATCTTGTTTGTGGCCGTCCAAGGCCCATCGGGTGAATCAGCGTACGAAACGGATACTGGGCAATCGTCCCCGCGTTTACCCGAAACCTCCATGAATCCTTGGTAGTAAAGGTAGTACTTTCCTTTCCAAAACAGGACATCCGGAGTCGAAACAGAACGCCAGCCAACATTCGGTTTGGGTGGACGAGGGACTGCAACACCTTGTTCTTCCCAGGTAAATCCATCAGTGCTGGTCGCATACCAAATCTCAGCCAAGTCCCAGTCAGCAGACGGAATCTCGTCAGTCGCGTCATCGGCGCCGCGTGGTGGGCTGACGGTGCTTCGATGGGTGTACCAAACGTAGTACTTTCCATTTGCCTTAACGACCTTAGAAGGATCACGTCGAGTAAGTGTTCCATCACCGCCGTTGTAGGTCAGACCTTTCAATGGTGTGTAACGAAACTTGCTTGACAGTTCGTTCCCCCAATAAGTCGGTGATTCATAGTCATCGTACGCGCGGTTCATCGCCTCACTTAGAGGCATGTCTGGCTTTTCAGTAGGAATCTTAAAGGGAAAAAATGGTTCGTCCGCGTACCCAATCCATGACAAGCAACAAGCAGTGAAGAAAAGCAACAAGCGTTGAACGTTCATACGACATATCTGTTTTGAAGGTAGTGGATCGGTTAAGCTTTTGTTACTTGAGAGAACATCCCCTCGAACAAAAGGCTCACCTAATGAACCGTAAACTTTCGAAGTTACATTTTACACTGATCGTGATGTTGTTGGGTATCGTTGTGGGATGCAGTTCGTCGAAAGGTCCTCAATCGGACGATGTCGCAGACGCCGATGGATCCCAATCGGTACCCGTGATTGGATTCGTACAGACCGGTGCCGAAAGTGATTGGCGCAAAGCCCACTCGGAATCAGTCCGTGATGCAGCCAAGGCTTCCGGGTATGACCTTCGTTTCGCAGACGGTCAAGGAAAGCAAGAGAACCAAATCAAAGCGCTCAGTTCATTCGTGGCGCAAGGTGTCGACGGCATCATTTTGTCTCCGCTAGTCGAAACCGGCTGGGATAACGTTCTCGAGAAAGCGAAGAAGCGAGACATCCCCGTACTAATCCTGGATCGCCAAGTCGACGTGAAAGACGACTCGCTCTACGTCACGTACATTGGCGCCGATACGTATAACGAGGGTCGGTTAGCAGCAGAATGGTTAATTGAAGAAACCGGTGGAACTGCCAAAGTCGTTGAATTGCAAGGAACACCGGGTGCTTCACCTACAATCAATCGTTTCAAGGGATTCCGCGACGTCATCGCCGATCACTCGGGCATCGAAATCATCGCAACGCAAAGCGGTGACTTTCGTCGCTCTAAGGGCAAGGAAGTTATGGAAGCGATGTTAAAAAAGCATGGTGACGATATCGATGTCGTTTATGCCCACAACGACGACATGGCGATTGGTGCGATTCAAGCGATCGAAGATGCAGGTAAGAAACCCGGCGATGACATCATTCTTGTTTCTATCGATGGAGTTCGTGGTGCGTTCGAAGCCATGGTCGAAGGCAAACTGAACTGCACTGTCGAATGCAATCCACTGCAGGGTCCGATGGCGTTTGAGGCAATGGACAAAATCCTAGCAGGCGATACTGCTGACATTCCTAAAAAGCAAATGATCAAAGACGAAGTGTACGATCGTGACACTGCGAAAGACGTGATCGACTCGCGGAAGTATTAGGTCGTCGAATCATGACAGAGTCACGACTTCTTGACGCTCGAAATTTGGAAAAGAGCTTTCCTGGCGTTCGAGCGCTCGCCGGTGCGAGCTTCAACGTACGACGCGGTGAAGTCCACGCGTTGATGGGAGAAAACGGTGCCGGGAAGTCTACGCTTATCAAGGTACTTACCGGTGTTCATCAACGGGACCGCGGCGAAGTTGTTTTCGATGGGCACCCTATACATCCACGTGCGCCCGTCGAAGCCGAAGCCCTCGGAATAAGCACGGTCTACCAGGAAGTCAACTTAATCCCCCACCTTTCCGTCGCCGAGAACATATCCATCGGCCGACAACCGCTTCGTTTCGGCCTTGTCGATTGGAAAGCCGTACGTCAATCAGCCTCGCGTGCACTAGACCGCATGGGGCTTGCGCTAGACGTCAACCGAGAGCTTGCCTCGTATTCGGTTGCTATGCAACAAATGATCGCGATAGCACGAGCGATTGACCTTGATGCGAAACTACTGATTCTAGATGAGCCAACGTCAAGCCTCGATGAAAAGGAAGTCGACGAACTGTTCGAGGTGATGGACCGACTCCGTAGCAGTGGACTCGGCATCGTTTTCGTTACTCACTTTTTGGATCAGGTCTATAAAATCACCGATCGAATTACGGTGCTTCGTAACGGACAACACGCTGGCGAGTTTGTTACCGCTAACCTTCCGCGAATCGAATTGGTCGGCCAGATGCTAGGCAAAGCTCCGTCGGAAGTGCAGTCCATGGAAGAAGCCACGAAAGCAGCCCATCAAAACGTCACCAGCAAACCGGATGACGAGGCAGCGACGATTCTGAAAGCAAAGAATTATTCGCGGCGAGGCGCTATCGAACCGTTTGATCTTAATGTCCGACGTGGTGAAGTAGTGGGTTTAGCAGGTTTGCTGGGCAGTGGTCGAACGGAAATTGCTCGCTTGCTGTTTGGATTGGACAGTGCATCGAGTGGAACGTTGTCGGTCGATGGTTCAGAAGTCTCGCGTTGGTCACCTCGAAAGGCAATCGATTGTGGCCTTGCATTTTGCCCCGAGGACCGAAAGGTTGATGGTGTGATCGCTGATCTATCGGTCCGCGAAAATATCGTCTTGACGATGCAAGCAAGTCGTTCGGTGATACGGACTTTGCCTCGCAAAAAACAGTTAGCTCTTGCGGAGCACTACATCAAAGCACTGCGAATCAAAACACCGTCACCTGAAACTGCCGTGGGCAATCTTTCCGGCGGAAATCAGCAGAAGGTTTTGCTCGCCCGTTGGTTGGTGATGTCACCAAAGCTAATCATCTTAGATGAGCCGACGCGTGGCATCGACGTGGGAGCGAAAGCCGAGATCGAAAGACTCGTGGCGTCACTTCGCGATGACGGAATGGCTATCGTGTTCATATCGTCGGAACTTGAAGAAGTGGTGCGTGTATGCGAGCGAGTCATGGTGCTGCGTGATCATCGAGTCATTGGTGAACTCAAGGGCGACCATGTTTCGGAGAATCGAATCATGAGGTTAATTGCTCACAGCGAAATCCAAGCTAACGAGTTAGACAAGTGAGTGATCCTTTAACGCCGCCAACCGAACAACCATCTGTGTTCTCGCGAATTATGGCTAGTCGTATAGCTTGGCCCATACTGGGATTGGCTGCTCTGCTGATATTCAATGCAGTGTTCATCCCGTCATTCTTTCAGATTGAAAGTCGTGACGGGCATCTGTATGGCAGCCTAATCGACGTGCTCAACCGCGGATCAATTGGTGCAATCTTGGCAATTGGGATGACGCTGGTGATCGCAACCGGAGGCGTCGATTTGTCCGTTGGCTCGGTGATGGCGATTGCGGGAGCCATCGCAGCGCTGATGCTAACGGAAACAGACATGGCAATGGCAGTGATCTTTCCCTGCGTTGCATTGGTCGCTGTCATCGCGGGGCTTTTTAATGGATTGTTGATAGCGTACTTAAAGATTCAGCCGATCATTGCGACCCTGATCCTGATGGTTTCAGGCCGAGGGATTGCCAAGTTCATAACAGGTGAAAAGATCATCACGATTGGCGATGAATTTCGCAATCCAGTGTTTGATTTCGTGGGAAAGGGGCATCTCTTTGGAATTCCTTTTCCAATCACGATCTTTATCGTTTTGTTCTTCGCGACGGCCTTGATCGTTCGCCGAACTTCCATTGGACTGTTCATTGAAGCGGTCGGTGCCAACGAGACGGCGAGCCGGGCCAGTGGCATCAACGATCGAGCCGTCAAGATTGCGGTCTATACCTTTGCCGCATTGTGCGCTGCCATTGCAGGCTTGATCGACACTTCTAACATCAACGCCGCGGATACGATCAACGCAGGGGTATTCACTGAACTCGATGCAATCTTTGCCGTCGTGGTCGGCGGTACGGCACTGACGGGCGGTCGGTTTTCTTTGACGGGGTCCCTTATTGGAGCGATCTTGCTTCAAACGTTGATGACAACTCTTTATACGTACGGCGTTCCATCAGATGTTGCCCCCGTGCCTAAAGCTCTTGTGATCCTAGGCGTTTGCTTAATGCAGTCACCTGAATTTCGCGACAGTGTTCGATCTTGGTTTCGAATCCATCAAAAGCTGGAAGAGCGTCGTTGATGAACCTGATCCCGCGCAAGTTGATACCGCTGATGACAACAGCCTTGGTGCTGGTTGTTCTTTTTGCAGTCGCGTCGCTAAAGTACGAAGGCTTTTTGTCGATGTATGTGATTGCGGATCTGTTTTCCGAGAACGCGTTCTTGGGAATCATTGCGCTTGGCATGACACTCGTGATTATCTCCGGTGGCATTGATTTGTCGGTTGGTTCCGTGATCGGGTTCACATCGATCTTCGTTGCGACGTTGATTAGCGAGCACGGAATCAATCCTTGGTTGGTCTGGTTACTCGCCTTGGCGATCGGGACCGGCCTGGGTGCAATCATGGGGATCATGATTCAAAGCTATCGCCTGCCCGCGTTCTTAGTCACCCTTGGCGGAATGTTTTTCGCTCGAGGCATGGCGTTCTTTGTCAAACCCGAAGCAGTGCAAATCGACCACGCCGTTTATGATTGGCTAGGAGACATTGCGTTACCAATAGGAGGCGGAGCAGAGCTAGGAATCGCTCCGCTGATATTCCTGACCATGTTCGTGGTGGTCATGCTAACTTCGCACTACAGTCGATTCGGCCGTAACTTGTACGCGATCGGTGGCGACGAAGACTCAGCCGTCTTGATGGGACTGCCAGTCGCAAGAACAAAGATCCTGGTTTATACGTTCAATGGTTTCTTGTCAGCTTTGGCTGGAATCACGATGACGCTTTACATGGACAGCGGGAATCCAATCAATGCCACATCACTGGAACTTGATGCAATTGCGGTGGTTGTTATTGGCGGAACTCTTTTGACGGGCGGGGTTGGCTACGTTTCAGGAACAATGCTTGGCTTTCTGATTTATGCCACCATTTACCAAATCACGTACTTTGCCAGCTTTCGATCATCGCTAGCAACGATCGCCATAGGTGTGTTGTTGCTGGGCTTCATCATTTTGCAAAAGTCGCTTGTTCGCAAGTAAGCGTTGGTCGTATCCGACCGCTCTGCGCAGGCGCGATTCGCCGTTAGTAACTGGCAAAAAAGTTGACGCGATTCCGAATAGCGATAGGCTGAGATAATGCGCAAATTGAAGTTGCGTCTTCTATCCAGCGTTGCTTCTGAAGGGCCCTAAACATGTTTCGTCCTTTTTCTTTGATTGCCATAACCGCCGTTATCGCGTTTACCTACGCGGATATTTCCTATGCTCAGGTCGGCGATTCCATTCGGGATCGAACAAAAGCTCAATTGCGTGCACAAGCGCTTCGCCAGGCGGCCGGCAATCGCAGATCCGTGTATCGATCGTATCGTCCGCCAGTTTACTATCGGCCAAACTACTACCCACAGAACTACTATCCGACCAATCCCTATTACGGCGGTGGGTACTATGGATATCCTGGTTATGGAAACTATTTGCCTTACTATCGCTATCAAGTGTCACCTGGGTCAGGCAGCGTCGACAGCAACTATTTCGGTAACCCTCACGCAAGCCAGTACTTCCCCCGATAGCAACATTGGCAACGACGCAGTCGGTAGACTTGAGTGTCTTTTACCCGATGTCTTTTGCGTACGTTGCCAAACATGAATTCAAACGACAAAGAAAAACGTCGTGAGCGAATGCTCAACGTTGTCGGCCCTCTGTTGGATCTCAACGACTTCTGTGCTGACGATGCAAAACTGCATTGTTTGGAAGCTCAACCTGCTTACGTAACGCGAACGATTACCGAATTGGTAAGAGATGGTGTATTACTGCGCACCGATGTTGCCGGTACGACGCGTTACCGTTGGACGCAGTCGCCCGAAACGTTCGAACCAAAACAGTGGATTGATTCCAAGATTCATGGCCTGCAACTAAAAGAAACTCCTGAAGCAATGCGGCCTCGGGAACGCCTCCTTCGTCACGGCGCTGAATCGCTGGCAGACGCTGAATTGCTGGCGATCTTGATTCGGGTCGGCGTCCCGAAGGAATCGGCTGTCATGGGCGCGCAACGGATAGCCAACCGCTTTAGCGAGTTGCTTCATGAATTGCCTCGATTGACGCCTAACGAATTGAAAGCGATTTCACCTGCGGCAACTGCATCTAGTTACGCGCAGATCATGGCTGGCATCGAATTGGGTCGACGTGTCGCGGCAATGGAAACGGATCGCATTGGCGAGATCGTTCGCATCACCAGCACGGCTGAGGCCATCGATTACTGCCGACGCGTTTTTCACCGGTTAGCTGTGGACGGCGTTCAAGAAGAATTTCACATCGTAACGCTGGATACAAAACACAAGCCGATTCATCATCACAACATCACCATTGGAACACTCGACGCAAGCCTCGTGCACCCTCGCGAGGTCTTTCACCCGGCGATCCGAGATTCAGCCTCAGCGATTTTATTGGTTCACAATCACCCAAGCGGGGATCCAACGCCAAGCCGTGAAGACCACAGTGTTACCCAACGGTTAACTGAAGTCGGAACACTACTGGGCATTCCGGTGCTCGATCACATCATCGTAGCGAGAGACCGATGCCTAAGCATTCGTGAGTGTGAATGAAACTTAGAGCACGCCGTCTTTACGACCGGTACCCTGTTCCATCTTCTCTCGCAATTCTTTGCACGCATCCGCAGGGTTACTGCAAATCGAGCAGCTAACCTTACCGTCTTCGGTGGTGGTGCCATTAAGACCGCCACATGATCCGGCGATCGGTTTCTTGCCAAAGATCACACCTATGGCCATGCCGAACAACACAAGTGCAAATGCAACGGTCGTGATCGCGATCAGCACCCACAACGAGTTCCCCTCGGCTGCTTTTGCCGCAGGCTTTCCATCGGCAACTTGCTCGCTGGAATAACGACGGAACGTTCCCGTCCCAACGCGGCTAAACCCATCGCTTGTACGGTTGATGAAAAAGGCATCGAGGTTTTCCGTGCTTGCTAAGTTCGGTCCAGCGTCAGGACCTAGAACATTCAGAGCAGTAGCCCATGCGTCAGCCTCCATGCAGCTTTCGCGAACGATCGAGACCGATGCAAGACTATGCACAATCGGCCGAGAAGTACGAGGGTCGATCGTGTGTGAGTATCGTTTGCCGTCGATTTCGACGTAATTGCGGTAGTCCCCCGACGTTGCCATCGAAGCGTCTCCGCCGGAACCGGTGGAGAGAGGGTAAGCGAGATCAACTTCATCAGCAGCCGCATCCGGAATCTGAATCCCAACCTTCCACCACTCGCCTGATTTGCTGCCGCTAGTCCTGACCTCACCACCGATCTCAACAAAACAATTTGCAACGCCGAGTTCGTTTAGCAATTCTACAACTCGGTCAACGCCATGACCTTTGGCAATCGCAGACAGATCGATCTGTACTTTCGGATGAGTCTTGCGAAGTCGAGGTGGATCAACAGTCACCTCTAGTTTCTCGTAGCCAACGAATTCTTGAAGTGACTTCAGCGTTTGATCACTGGGGACCTGGTTGCTGCGTGGAGCCGCGCCGAAATTCCACGCATCCACAATCGGGCCGACGGTAACGTCAAACGATCCGTCGGTCTTTCGAGACACTAGCTGGGCAAAAGCTACCACCTTGGCAACGTTTTGGCTGACGTCGAACCAATCAGTGGATTCGCTTTGATTGAACTGTGAGATCTGCGAGGACTTTAGGTAAGTCGACATCTCATCGTTCACGTCTCGCAATTCAGCATCAACGCTAAGCTGCAACTCTTCGACATCTACGTCATCGGGCTCGGCGTACAGCTTCACACTGTAGCGAGTGCCCATCGTTGGTCCGGACCAGCCGATTATCTCGCCGGCCCAAGCCTTCGCCAGCGTCAACTCGGTGAAGCCGACCTGCAACGTCACCAGCAACAAGCACAGCAGCGGCAACGATCGTTTGCGGGTCATGACAGTAAGCCGAAGGGACGCTTTAAAAAGACAGAAACTAGCCGCCGAAATCGTCGTAGGCAATGTTTTCGGGCTCGACACCCAAGTCATCAAGCATGCGGAAGACCGCTTGATTCATCATTGGTGGGCCACAGATGTAGTACTCAATATCTTCGGGTGCTGGATGAGTGCTAAGGTAGTTTTCAAGCAAGACTTGGTGGATGAAACCCTTGTACCCATCCCAATTGTCTTCGGGTGCAGGTTCCGAAAGAGCGATATTGAACTTGAAGTTAGGGAACTCACGTTCGATTTCACGGAAGTGATCGACGTAGAACAGTTCTCGCTTGCTTCGTCCGCCGTACCAGTAAGAAACCTTGCGGTCGGTCTTACCACGTTTGAACAATTCGAAGATGTGACTGCGGAGCGGCGCCATACCAGCACCACCACCGATATAAACCATTTCCGCATCAGTGTCCTTGATAAAGAACTCACCGTACGGACCGCTGATTGTGGCTTTGTCACCAGGCTTCAAGCTGAAGATCCAGCTACTCATCTTTCCTGGCGGAGTACCTTCGGGTGCACGTGGTGGTGGCGATGCAACACGGATGTTGAGCATGATGATGCCCTTTTCACCCGGGTAATTAGCCATCGAATAGGCACGCACGACTGGTTCATCTACCTTCGAAACGTAACGCCAAATGTTGAACTTGTCCCAATCTTCGTGGAAACGTTCTTCGATATCGAAGTCTTTGTAGTGAATCTCATGAGGAGGACATTCGATCTGAATGTATCCGCCAGCCTTGAAGTCAACTTCTTCGCCTTCAGGGAGCTTCAGCACGAACTCTTTGATGAAGGTCGCGACGTTGTTGTTGCTAAGAACTTCACATTCCCATTTCTTGGTGTCGAATGCTTCCGGTGGAACTTCGACTTCCATGTCCGTTTTCACGGACACTTGGCAACTCAGACGCTCACCCTCAGCCGCTTCTTTTTTGTTGATGTGACCCTTTTCGGTTTCCAAAATGTCACCGCCACCCGAAAGCACCTTCACCTTGCACTGGGCGCAAGTACCACCACCGCCACACGCACTACTAACAAAGATACCCGCGTCGGCCAAAGCCCCAAGCAGTTTTCCACCGGCTGGCACTTCGACTTCTTTTTGATTGTTGATCATGATTTTGACAGGGCCCGAAGCCACAAGTTGGCTCTTGGCCGCCAAAATCACGCCAACGAGGGCGAGCACCACGAAGGTGAACATGACAACGCCGAAAATTACGGTACTCATGAATCAATATCCGAACGGATCAAGTTGATGAAGGGGTTGGGTTTAAAGCTGGATGCCGCCGAACGACATGAACGCAAGAGCCATTAGGCCTACCGTGATGAACGTGATACCTAAACCGCGAAGAGGCGGTGGTACGTCACTGTATTTCATCTTCTCGCGAATTCCCGCCAATGCAACGATCGCCAAAGCCCACCCGACGCCGCAGCCGAGGCCGTAGACGACGGATTCGCCAAAGTCATAGCTGCGTTCTTGCATGAATAGCGATCCGCCCAAGATGGCGCAGTTGACCGTGATCAACGGCAAGAAAATACCCAAAGCGTTGTAGAGCGGTGGGAAGAACTTATCGAGGATCATTTCGAGGATCTGAACCATTGCCGCAATCACGCCGATGAAGCTGATGAATCCGAGAAACGATAAATCAACCGTCGCGAAATCAATTTGGCTGGTAGGAACAACTCCGTTGAGCCAAGTCAGGGCACCCTTTTTGAGAACCCAGGTATTAAGCAATTGGTTCGCCGGAATCGTGATCCCTTCGATCACGATCACTGCGATCCCCAAACCGAACGCCATTTTGACGTTCTTGCTGACGGCCAGGAACGTACACATGCCCAGGAAAAAGGCGAGTGCTAGGTTTTCAATGAAAACCGCGTTCATGAAAATGTTGAAGTAGTTTTGCATGGTTTTTGCTTTACTTGGTTACGCTTCTTCGATTTGTTCGGGTTTCCACGCACGAATTCCCCAGATCAAAAATCCGATCAGGAAGAAAGCACTTGGAGGCAAAAGCATCAAGTTGTTCGGGTTGTACCAACCACCGTTTCGATCGAGCCGTAGTATTTCGAAACCGAGGATCGAACCACTACCGAAAAACTCGCGGAAAACAGAAACGAACAACAACACTAGTCCGTAGCCGAGACCGTTTCCGATTCCGTCAAGGAAGCTAATGCCAGGTTTGTTTTTCATCGCGAAACCTTCGGCGCGGCCCATCACGATACAGTTGGTGATGATGAGACCAACGAACACCGACAATTGCTTGCTGATGTCGAAGAAGTAAGCCTTCAGCAACTGGTCGACCACAATCACCAACGAAGCAATCACCGTCATCTGAACGATGATTCGAATGCTGCTGGGGATGTACGATCGAATAGAACTGACAGCAAGGTTGCTGAACGCTGTCACCGCGATCACGGCCAATGCCATCACAATCGAAGTTTCAACTTTGGTTGTGACCGCCAACGCCGAACATATCCCAAGGATTTGCAGAGCAATCGGGTTGCTATCGATCAGCGGATCGACAAGCACATCAATAGGTTTCTTTGCCATTGCGATTAGCCCTTTACGAGGCTTGAGTCAGAGGCTGGAACGGGAGTGGACGAAACCGCAGCCGAGCTATCAGCGTCGCTTTGAATTTCTTGTTTAAGTTTCTTTAGGAACGGACCATAGCCGTCATCACTGGCCCAGTACTGAACCAAGTTGGTTACACCACGCGAAGTGATTGTTGCACCGGAAAGCCCATCGACGGCGTAAACATTGTCCGACGGGGCAGGGCCCTTGTAGACATACGCCGCTGGCTGGCCATCTTCGTTATAAAGCTTCAGGCCTTCCCACTGTGCTTTCCACGCTGGGTTGTCAACTTCGCCACCCAAACCGGGTGTTTCCTTGTGCTGATAGAACGTGATCCCTTGGATCGTTTCCATGTCGCTTTTCAGAGCCAAGTATCCGTAAAGCGTTCCCCAAAGGCCTTTGCCATAGATGGGCAACACAACCTGTTGAATCTTGTCACTATCAGGACGCTTAACGAAGAACACCTTCATCGTCCTGGGGCGAGACTCTTCGCCGGGCGTAAAGTCGCCGCCTTCAATCTTGACGTTCAAATCAGGATCTGAAATCGACTCGAGTAGATCCCAACTCTCGGGATCCATCTCGTCGTCGTAGGAACCATCTTCGAGGTTGACCAGTCGCTCGCTGACCCAGCCATAGAGCTCTTCGATCTGCTCAGGCTTCAAGCTCGACGCCGTTCGACCGTACTCACCAATCGCAAGACCGGCCGCATCAAGAATATTCTTCTGCTGGTCAAGCGTTTCATTTTCGGCTTGGATCGGACGCAGCGCTACCGCAGCAGCACTCACCACGAACGAGCAAACCAAACATAGGACTGCCGCTACCAAGATGGTGCGGCCCGTTGAATCAGGCTGTTGCATAGCGAGCGGCCCTCCGACGAACGTTCAATTGGACGACACAATAATCAATCAGCGGCGCGAACACGTTGCCGAACAAAATCGCCAACATGATCCCCTCGGGATAAGCAGGATTCACCACCCGTATCAACACGGTCATGAACCCGATCAAGCCACCGTATACCCATTTCCCAGCTTCAGTCATCGAAGCACTCACGGGGTCCGTGGCCATGAACACTAAGCCAAAGGCGAGCCCGCCAATGACCAAGTGCCAGTGAACGGGCACACTGAACATCGCGTTGCTTCCATCAGGCCCGCTTGAGTAAGTCAAAACCATAAGCGTGGACGTGATGGCGACGCCAGCGACAACGCCAGCCATGATTCGCCACGACCCAACGCCCGAGAAAATTAAGATCGCGGCACCGACAAGACAAAGCAGTGCACTGGTTTCCCCAATGCAGCCTTGAATGTTGCCTAAGAACGCATCCATCCAAGTGATGGAATCGTTCCAAATCGCTTTCTCGGCCATACCAACGCCGAGTGTATTTTCAATTGAGCTAAGCGAATCGGTTGCTTTCGTACCGTTTTCGGCAAGCGCCAACTTGCCCAGTGCAGTTGCCCCGCTGTAGCCATCGACTGCGGTCCAGACCCGATCACCGCTGATTTGTCCGGCGTAAGCAAAGTACAGAAACGCTCGTGAAGTCAGTGCTACGTTAAGGAAGTTACGCCCGGTACCTCCGAACACCTCCTTAGCCACAATGACACCAAATGAGATCCCCACTGCGACCTGCCACAGCGGAATCGACGCTGGCAGCGTTAGCGGAAACAACAAGCCGGTTACCAAGAACCCCTCGTTGATCTCATGCCCACGAAGCACGCTGAAGATCAATTCGATGTGGCCGCCCACAAACATGCAAACGATGTAAATCGGCAGGAAGTGAATCGCGCCAAGGACAAAGTTGTCTGCATGATTGTTGGGGTCGTTTTCAAAGCCCAATGCATGGTGAATGGTGTAGTGCCAGTCTTGTGATGTCTGGACACCCACCTCGGCACCCTGTGCGATCGCGGTGTTGGCCAAATGGCCGACATTCCACATCCCAAAGAGGGTGACGGGAACGAGTGCCAAAACAACCGTGATCATCATTCGCTTCAGGTCGATCGCGTCGCGAACGTGGGTTGCGCCATGAGTGACTTCACCCGGAGTATACAAGAACGTGTCTAACGCCTCGTACATCGGGTACGCCATCGAGAGCGGCCCGCCTTTAGCAAAGAGCGGATGAACCTTATCAAGTGCGGTTCGAAGTGCTTTCATCTGAGTCTAATCCTCAACCTTCTCGTTCGATGGTCGACAAGCTTTCGCGAAGCAGCGAGCTGTATTCGTATTTACCTGGGCACACAAACGTGCAAAGCCCAAGGTCTTCTTCTTCAAGTTCCAATACACCCAACATTTGAGCTTCGTCAGTGTCGCGATAAATCAACGAACGAAGCAATTGGGTCGGCAAAATGTCCAATGGCACAACGCGTTCATAAGTGCCCATTGGCACCATGGCACGCTCACTACCGTGAGTCGTCGTGGTCATGTCGTACTTCTTACCCGGCATTCCTGCTGAGGCATAAATCCGAGTTAGCGAGTATTTATCAAACCCGGGCTTCTGCCATCCCAAGAACTCGCGTTCATTGCCTTCAGCAACTACCGAAATTTGTGTGTGATAGCGTCCTAAGTAATCAACCGGAGCCAGTGCCTTGCGACCACACAAAACGCTGCCGCTGATCACACGAAGATTGCCTTGGGCGCTACATTCGCCGTCAGTCAATTGCGTGACACTTGCACCAATCCGAGTTTCGAGCAGGCGAGGCTGTGTGACCACGGGGCCAGCCAAGGAGATCACCCGGCGCGTATCAACCGTACCGGTCTGCAACAAAGACCCGAACGCACAAACGTCTTGGTAACCGATGTACCAAACGGTCTTCTTGGGGCTGACGGGGTCGAGCATATGAATATGCGTGCCAGGAAGTCCGGCCGGGTGAGGCCCGCCAAATGACTCAAGCTGCACACCGTTGATACTGCTGCCAGGAATTTCTGCCGAAGGCGATTTGCAGACAAAAACCTTGCCATCGGTCAGACGCGTTAGCATTTGCAAGCCGAGCGTGAACTGATCTTTACGATCGGCCATCACAATCGACGGGTCCGCAGCCAAAGGATTGGTATCAATCGCTTGGACAAAAATGGAGTGCGGCTTGCTACCTATCTTCGGGACCTTGCCGTAGGGCCGCGTTCGAAGCGATGTCCACAGCCCGCTGGCAATCAACGCCTCGGCGATCGAATCACCACTGACACCTAACGGGTCGACGCTGCGAATCGAATCGAACTCGACGCGATCGTCACCGTCGACGTTGATTTCGATCGACTCGAACTTGCGTTTGGCACCACGATTGACGGCCTCAACCGTTCCGCTCGCCGGAGCCGTAAAGATCACGCCTGGATTTTTCTTGTCTTCTAAGATCGGTTGGCCCAAGCGAACGCGATCACCGGGTGCCACCAACATCGTTGGCTTCATCCCAATGTAATCGTCCCCCACCAATGCCACCTTCGTGACAATACGGGCAGGTTCAATGTGCTGTTCCGGGCTACCGGAGATTGGAATATCCAATCCCTGTTTGATGGTCGTCATCGGCTAACGGTTCTCACGATTATTGACTTGTTCACCCAACCCCACCCACCGCGGAGGCCGGCTTGTGAAATTTTTCACAAAGTCAGTTTCGTTCGATGCCCGCGATCTGCAAAAGGAAAGCGGGCGACGGCGAAGAGCGGTGGAAAGCAGCGGGCGCGAATGCATCTTTCGCAAATAAGTTATCCAGCAAGCCAAGAATGGCTAGCTAAATCGGCGAACCTTGCCACAAAACAGATCATGTCGATCCCGGGGAAGGCTCATCCACTTTTGGGAGTGCGAAAACACTGCCGCGTCGTTCGAGCTTGGGGAAGTGAAAAATATCGCATAGCGAGCCATTCGTCGCAACGGCACTGTGATTAATGATTTCAATAAACCTAGCTGCACTCGCTAACGTGAAAACAGATACCACTAGTTGCCTTCAGCGGTGCGCCTAGCTGGATTGCAGAAAAGCGTCTCGACGTTGGCGATCGAACTAGGTCTTATAGCGATCCTGAAAATTCTGCAGCGTCCACGAATCATCCACAACCGCTGGGTTGATCGCGATGATTGAGCCTCTCACTCTCCTAAGGAGCGGCCATTTCCGGACGCGCACCACTCCTAAAGTGACTGATTCCCTTGCGCCGCGAAGACATTCGAAACATCGTTATCATTGCCCACGTCGACCATGGTAAAACCACCCTGGTTGACTGCCTGTTGCGCCAAAGTGGCCAGTATCGTGACAGTGAGCTTAAGGGCGAACGAATCCTCGACTCCAACGACCTCGAGCGTGAACGAGGCATCACGATCTTGGCCAAGAACATCGCGATTCCTTATCGCGGCGTGAAGATCAACCTTATCGACACCCCCGGTCACGCGGACTTCGGTGGCGAAGTCGAACGCGTTGTGAAGATGGCTGACGGGTGCCTCGTCCTGGTTGATGCGGCGGAAGGCCCAATGCCTCAAACTCGCTTCGTGCTTGAAAAAGCTCTCGAAGCGGGAGTCCGTCCCATCATCGTCGTCAACAAGGTCGATCGTCCTGATGGACGCCCAACGGAAGCCCTCGATGAAGCGCTTGAGTTGCTGGCCGATCTCGGTGGTGAAGAGCAACTTGATCACGTCAAGTACGTCTACACCAGTGCGAAGGAAGGCTACGCCACCACGGACCCGACAACTCCGACCACGGACATGCGGCCGCTTCTCGACCTGTTCGTCGACGCACTGCCTGGTCCTGAAGTCGACATGGACGCTCCGCTGCAAATGATGGTCACGACGCTGGATTGGTCCGAGTACGTTGGCCGGATCGCCGTGGGACGCATCCAAGCTGGCACCATCGTGAACGGTTCAACCATCGACCTGCACACCAAGGACGGCCCGAAGAAACAAAAAATCACCGGTCTATTCACGTTCAACAACCTGGGACGTGTGGCAACCGAACGGGCTTCAGCTGGCGACGTCGTTGCGGTGGAAGGCTTGCAGTCGGTTGAAATCGGAGACACCATTTCAGAGGTTGACGCAAACAATGCTTTGCCTCGACTGAAGGTCGACGAACCGACCCTGGAAATGGTATTCAGCGTCAATACCTCACCGCTCGTCGGACGCGAAGGCAAGTATGTCACCACGCGTCAACTCAAGGCTCGCCTTGAAAAAGAACTCGAGCGGAATGTGGCTCTACGAGTTGAAATGGTTGAAGGTGCCGAAGCCTACGCCGTTAAAGGGCGAGGCGTTTTGCACTTGGCAATCTTGATTGAAACAATGCGACGCGAGGGCTTCGAATTAAGCGTGGGCAAGCCACGTGTGATCAACCGTGAAGTCAACGGAAAGATGCACGAACCCTTTGAAACGCTAGCCGTTGAAGTTCCAGCCGATGCAATGGGCCCAGTCATGGAACTTGTTGGTCATCGTCGTGGACAACTCGATTCGATGTCACCGCGAGGCGAGTACATGTTGCTGAAGTTCTTTATCCCATCTCGCGGATTGATTGGACTTCGAACGCGCCTGCTTAACGCAACCCGCGGTACAGCGATCATCAATCACCGTTTCTCGGACTACCGTGAAATGGAAGGTGAAGTGCCACGTCGAAGTAACGGCGTATTGGTATCGATGGTATCAGGCAAGACGATGCCGTTTGCAATGTTCGGCCTTCAAGACCGAAGCGAATTGCTAGTACCTGCAGGCACCGAAGTCTACGAAGGAATGATCGTCGGTGAAAACGTTCGCGACAACGACCTAGTCGTCAATCCTTGTCGGGAAAAGCAATTGACCAACATGCGAGCCAGTGGCAGCGACGAGAACGTGATCCTAAAACCGCCGCGTGATATGTCACTTGAAGCGGCACTGGAATACATCGAAGAAGATGAACTTGTCGAAGTGACGCCAGAAAACATTCGCTTGCGAAAAATCTTGCTTAAAGAATCGGACCGGCGCCGAGTCAGTCGCAACGCTTCTTAATCAGCAGCGGTTCTGAAACAGGATTCGCACTGCACAGCGCTGCGTAACGAAAGTCACGATGACTTTCGCCGTTGGCGTGAAGCCGCGATCACTTACTACGACTGAGCGTCACGAAGGCCGTGTGAGATCCTGGGGTCACAACCCCCACGTGCTCATGAAATCATTGTGCCCGCATAACTTTAGCGATTACGTAACTTAGCGATTATCTAATCCAGTGCATACGTAACCCAGCGATTACGTAACCCAGTGCCTCGATACCTAGCCTTCTCGGGTTGGGTCGTCCTCCAGGTCACCTTCGGTGATGATGGTGAACCCTTTCTCGATGAGGGTTTGCATTGCGAATTCAGTGTTTTCAACCATGATCGCAACTGCCGGCTTGCCGTTGGGACGAACAATCAAAGGGTAGGCCTGCGTGATGTTCAGTTCCGCTTGCAACAGCGCCGTACAGACTCGCAACAGTGGTTGCGGTCCCGCTGGAAGTTCGACACCAACCAAGTCGGTTTCGATAATCGCCAAGCCGCTTCGTTCGAGGATTTCGCGACCGCGATCGGCGTCGCTGACCAAGAACCGAACGAACGCACATTCAGCAGCGTCCGAGATCGAAAGGGCGCAAATACGGATTCCTGTTCCTTCAAAGCGCTTTACTACCTCAAGCAATTGACCGACTCGGTTTTCCAAGAAGACCGTGAATTGACGCAGTGCCGGGAAGTCCCGTCCTCGCATCGTTTGAAAAGCGGTTCCAGCGTCGTCACCGATGCTCATGATGTGGTTCCTTTGCGTCCTTCTTGGACGCGATGTCATCTCTGTCGGGGATTGGTCATCGCCCACGGCCTAAACATTTACCCGCTGAGAGTTTACGCTTGGATGACCAATCCGGTCAAACCGACTCTCCTATCAACAACAGCGACCTGCCTGTGAATGCCGATGACCACGAAGTGCCCGCCGATTTCGACCTTTGGCGGTTTGAGCATACTTTTCGCGTTAATTACTACGAAACCGATGGCCAGCGACGCGTCCACCACTCCAATTACCTGAATTATTTCGAGCGCGGCCGTGTCGAAATGCTGCGGGCGGCCGGCATTAGCTACAAGTCGCTCGAAGACGCCGGAAGCATGTTAGTCGTTTCAGAGATGAATGTGCGCTACCTGGCTGCTGCTGAGTTTGACGATGTCCTGACTCTTCGAGTGAACGTCCTAGACGTCCGAAAGGTTCGGATTCGGCACAGCTACCAAATCCTTCGGGGAGAGGAACTTGTCGTCGAAGCCGAGTCGACGATCGCCTGCGTCAACCACGAAGGTAAGCCAAACAAATTGCCAGCGGTGTTCCTGGAACAATGGAAAGCTCGCTAGCGCACTGACGGCGCCAACTCAGTAACGGCGCCAACTCAGTAACGGCGCCAACTCAGTAACGGCGCCAACTCAGTAACGGCGCCAACTCAGTAACGGTGCTAACTCAGTAACGGCGCCAACTCAATGACAGCGTTGACTCGATGCTTACGCTGACTCACTGGCACGAAGCCCCCATGCCCACCGAAGCTATCACTGCCTCGAATGGGTCAATTGAGAAACCTTTCTAACAATTTGAATGAACTCAGCACGCAAGCCATCCACGTCGTCACCCTTAGACAACTTCGCAACTTGCAGCACGTCATTCAGTTTCCAGGCACCGACATTCGGACTGCCTCGAAGCAGCATGCCTAGTCCCGCTACCGCAGCGGTAAATTGATGGTCAATGCTGGCGTCGGTAAATGCCGCTCCGTCATCCAACACGGGGAATTCAACTTTGACGCTGTTGTCTCCATTGGGCTGTTTGTATCGCAACTTCAAAGTCATCGTATCGTCACTCACCACTTGCTCGGTTTGCTTGACGACCGCTGACTTCTGATACTTCAGTTCATCAACCGCTGGGGCAACCACATCCGATTTCACACCTGCGGGTACAAGTTCATACAACGCTGTCACTGAATGTCCGGCCCCAATCTCGCCGGCGTCCTTCTTGTCATCGTTAAAGTCTTCTTTCGCCAGCATTCGGTTTTCGTAACCAATCAAACGGTAGGCCGCTACCTTGCCAGGGTTGAATTCGACTTGCAGCTTCACGTCCTTAGCGATCGTTACCAGCGTTCCTGCCATCTGTCGCACTAAAACCTTGCGAGCTTCACGCTGAGAATCAATAAAGGCGTAGTTACCATTTCCCTTGCCGCTTATCTGTTCGAGCATCGCATCGTTGTGATTGCCCATTCCGTAACCAAGGACGGTCAGAAACACATCTCCCTTGGCTTCGGCCTCAACCATCTTTACCAGTTCATCGGTGCTTGTCGTGCCGACATTGAAATCACCATCGGTACAAAGAATCACGCGGTTCACTCCATCGTCGATGAAGTGATCGCGAGCAGTCTGATAGGCAAGTAAAATTCCAGCACCTCCATTGGTACTGCCACCTGCTGTGAGTTGCTTTAACGCCTTACGAATCTTTTTCTTGTCGCTTGCGAGAGTCGAATCCAGCACCAAGCCGGTTGAAGATGCGTAGACAACAATCGCAACGCGGTCACGCTCACTAAGTTGCTTGGTAAGCATCTTGAGACCATCAATGACCAACGGCAACTTGTTGGGCTCCTGCATGGAACCACTGGTGTCGATCAAAAAGACCAGGTTCGAAGCAGGTCGCTCTTTGGGTTGCATTGTCTTGCCCTTGATTGCAAGCCGTGCCAAACGGTGATCTTCATTCCAAGGGCAGGAAGTAACATTCACACGCGCGGCGAACGGATGCTCGGCATCGTCCGCAGGCGGAGCATCTGAGTAATCGAAGTAATTGATCATCTCTTCAATGCGCACCGCATCGGGTGAGGGCAGACGGTTCGTACGTAAGACGTAATCACGAATCTTGCTGTAGCTAGCCGTATCGACATCCACCGAGAACGTGCTGAGCGGTTCGTCGGCGACTCGCTTAAACGGATTTTCGACGATATCGCCAAATCGGTCTCCGGCGTTTTTCCCCGAGCCGATTTCTCGCGACAAGCCTCGTGAACCAAGTGCGTCGACTCCGAAATACGCTCCTCCCATGCCCAACTGCATCTCCGTGTCCATCGCCCCCAGGTCCGACGTGTCATTCGAACCGGCACCACTCATTCCTTCCCCCATCATTCCTCCCCCCATCATCATCATCATATCCATGTCGTCGCCGTCACGACGTTCACCCCGTGGCTGCCGCGATCTACGCGACGGCTTGGCAGCAGGAGAAACCTCAGCAAACAAGTCAAGCGAGTCGCCAGCCTGTTCTTCAGCAAAGTCCAGCGCAGTTGTGTCAGAAGGCAAGCCATATCCGCCCATCCCGCCACCACCAATTCCCGATGCATCAAGTTCTTCTTGCACCTTGGTGTTTTGAGCATCAAGCTGAACTCCGTATCCGGCTCCTCCAAAGCCCCTCGCGCCATCCGACTCCATTCCCATGGGCGAGCTGGGGGAAGATTTCGACTGTAGTTTCGTAGTTGACTCGACAACGCCAGAATCGCGGTACTCGACCTCGGGAGTCGCAACAGATGCGGGGGCTAACTCTACTTGTGCCGCAATCTCATTTCCATTCATTGACCTCTGGCTCGACATTTCGTCAATGCCTCGGGCACCGTAGGGGCTACTGCCCGCAGCACTGACGAGGCCACTATCTGAAGCCCTGTCTTCCATTTCGTCTGCCATCTCGTCTGCTGCAACGGATGCATCTAGCTCCGGTGCAACTGAACGACCCGACTCTGGTGCCAGAGATAGTTCGGAACGAGCCAATGAGCTTTCGTTGGACTCAGCGGTGACCAGTGCCTTCGATTCAACCTGACTCACTTGCATCAACGTTGAAGAACTGAGCATTGGACCGACACCGAGCACCAGCAGCAGTGCCGCCGCGATCGCAAGTAACCCCCAGATTGCTCGGCGGCTAATACCGGCATCGGATTCACGAAGCGTGACGGGTTCGTTCATGATTGCGGCGCGACGAGCCGGGTCGAGCGTTCGCTGAGACTGCGATTCGAACAATCCTGCAAGCTGTCCAGTGACCTCGCGTGCTTCTTCGACGGCTTGCGCGAGCGATTCACTCTCTCGCATTGCTTGCTCGAACTCATCGCGCTCGGAACCGTCAAGTTCACCAAGTACGTAAGCGGTGATTCGAGGGTCGTCCCAATAGGATTCGTTGACTTGAATATCGGACATGTTCAAGAACCTGAACGTGGGTGTATGAAAGAACTCGACACAAAAACCATGCCGGAAGTGGTCATGGCGTTGCCAACCGCCCATGCAATGATTTCACCGCGGCGTGCAGATGAAAGCCGACGTTAGTGACGGTCAGTCCAGTGACCTCTGCGATTTCGCGATAGGACAAGCCTCCTTGCATCCGAAGCCTTAGCACTTCCTGTTGCTTGGGCGTCAAATCATCGAGAGCCGCTAGCAACTGCGTCTGCTCTTCGGCATCGCTGACAACCTCCGGAGCGGTCTGAGCCAAATCGGGCATCGCTTGCACCGATGCATCAATCGGCATCGGCTTCTTCGTTCTAAGCATGTCAATCACTCGGCTTCGGCAAACAAAGAACAGCCAAGCTGCGACGCGATTGCGAATTTTTTCGGGATCTTCGCGGCACAACCTCAGGAAAGTTTCCTGAACCGCGTCTTGAGCTTCTGACCAATCACCATTGAGCATTCGAGAGGCATACGCCAGTAGCGGCCGCTCAAAACGATCGACCAAAGTCGATAGTTCGTCGGTCGGCCAGGACGCTTGCGAATCCGTCATCGACAGTGAGCCCAATAGGAAAAGAAGAGTCAGAAAAGCAAAAACGCGGGTTCGTTGATGACAACGAACCCGCGTACGAGTTTCTTAGGTGGAAAATTTAAATTTCCTCAGCCAGTTCCCAACGGCCATCACTGACGCCAACGTCACCGGCCATCGAGAACCGCCCTACGTTAGCCCCAGGGCTACTAAATTAGCTTCGTTTTTCCTGGAACGGCGTACTTGGGTTCGGGCAATTCACCCTGAATATCAAAGTTTTCAGGCCAGAGGTCCAACTTCGATTCCTTGGTGACGAAGTCCCAGGTCACATCTTGGCCGGTGTAAGCCGACATACGTCCGAGCACTGCAGTCATCGACGAGTCGGTGGTTTCGCCCAATTCGACAATCGGCTTTCCACTGCGAACTGCGTCGACAAGATCTTTGTGCTCTTGTTTGTACGCGGCACTAAGGTCACCTTCCATCGACCAAATTTCTTTTCCAGATTTGTCGTATAAGAACGCACCGCGATTGATACCGTAGATAACCGCGTGTCCGTTACTACCGTAGATCGTGTTGCTATTGTCGGACTGGGCACCGGGAACTTGGCGGTTCTTGAACGACACCAAACGATTACCGGGATACTTGTAGTCAACGGACATGCTGTCCCACATCTCGCTGCCTTCGGGCCGGGTGAAGCGTCCACCGCTGGCAAAGGCCGACTCGGGTGGCCCACCCATGATCCAATTAATCGCATCGATATTATGGACGGACTGCTCAGCGATCTGGTCGCCCGATAGCCAGATATAGTGCATCCAGTTGTAGATCTGGTACTCCGTGTCGCTCATTCCTTCACGACGAGTTTTGTGCCAAATCGAATTGCCGCAGTAACGTGCGCTAGCCGCAATGATGTCACCGATCGCACCTTCGTGAATGCGTTTCACCGCTTCGATATAATTGGTTTGCCGACGGTACTGGGTTCCGGTGACGATGCATGTTCCGTTGGCTTCGGCTTGCTTATGAGCTTCCCAACAAATTCGATAGCCCGCTGGGTCCACGCAAGTTGGCTTCTCGGCAAAGACATGCTTACCTGCATCGACCGCTTCGGCAACGTATCGAGGACGGAAACCCGGTGGCGTTGCAAACATCACGACATCAACGTCTGGATCTTCTAAAATCGCCTTGTAGCTATCGATGCCGCTGTAAAGTTTTTCATCTGGCACATCAACCTTTTCACCGTGTCGCTTTGCCATCCGACCGCGAGTCATCCCAGGAACTTTTTCATCAAGGTCAGCGATCGCAACGAGCTTGATGTTCTCATTGATCGAAAGCGAATCATCCGCTGCCCCGGTACCACGCCCACCGGCGCCAACCAAAGCAATGCGAACCAATTGGGAATCCGAGTTATCGACCGGCTCATCACCGCGGGCGACGCGTGTGGTAGCCAAGCCCGATGCAAGAGCAGCGGAGACCGCAGTACCAGTTTGAATGAACTTGCGGCGAGACGGATCATTGCAAGACGAGTGAGTGAGTTCGCCGTCACGTTCTGGGGTGGGAAGAGAGGGATTCTGCGGTGAAGTCATCGCGAAGACTCTGGGGTGGGTAGATCAGGAAAGGAATCTTGCCGATCGTGTGCGATCGACGGACCTCCCCATCATAACCCAGATCCGCTTGAATGAAGCCTATGCCGCCTTACAGAATCCTTGCGAGCTTACCGGGACAGTGTCTTGTCCCAAAGAAGCCTCTAGTCGTTCGATACGATAGGGCTTGAACACCACCCAACCCACCCCCGCTTGATGGGCTTGATGAACGTGTCCGGCGTGATTTCGGTTCGTTATCCAAACATGCTTTTCAGCTCTTTTCCCCATCAATTTGATTCGTCGTTTCCATGTCTCGGTACTGGCTGCGAAAGCAAACGAATCATCCCACCACACGGTATCTACGCCCCGCAATTCTTTTGCGTTGGGTTCGCGACACCAAACGGCCGCAACGGAAAGCTGTTCGGCGATATCGAGCAACGGTTCGGCAGCGGAATAATTCGCCGCGACGACAGCGATAGTCCGTGAGGGCGTTTCAAGACTATCTGGCGAAAACTGCGAGATTAACTCTTCCTCGCCATCCAACCAATCAAACCGGTTGTGCCCAAAAAAGCTCTGATACCCTCGCGTCATCCCCTCGCAAAGAGGTCCACGCAGATGGAATCGTGTTGCGTCGGGATGGCGCTGACCGAGCACCGCCAACGAATCCAAGGCCAGCGGTGAACGGTCACTCGATGCGACGACGATCGTCCCAACCCCCGAAGCGCGGCGTTCCACCGCTTCTTGCAAAGAACCTCGAAACGCTATTTGCGATACGTGAGCTTCGCAAACACGAAAAGCGTTTTCAAACTCCGCGAGCTTTCGATCACCTATCCAAAGCAAGGTTTGCTCGTCGTCGATGTTTCCCAGATCAGATTCTTTGAAAACAGGATCACCGAACGTGATGCTTCCGCGATCAGCAATGGTTCGACCATGGGATTGGCCTGGGGGAAGATTGTCGGCAAGGCGACTGTCAGAGATCTTCATGGAATCCTTCCCAAAGTGAATTCATCTAGCGACGTCTATTCCATCGCTTCATCGATCGCATCTTCCGCATCCTTGAGGACACCCCAAGCTTGATGAGCAGACACGCTAGCCCGCAAATCGTCGAGCATTGTTTCATGCGTGATCATGCGGCTCAGTTTTGCGAGAATACGAAGATGGACCGTGTCATCGTAAGAGCAGATCAAGAAAAACACGTCCGTGAGCTGTCCTCGATCAGAAAACGGAATCGGGGAAGGGCATACCGCCAATGCGATCACCGAGTCGGCCAAAATCGAAGTTTGCGGACGACGAGGGTGAAGCAACGCAACCCCGCAATCCAACGCCGTAGGATGCATCTGCTCGCGGGCCGCCACGGCTTCGGCCATAGTAGCCGCGTCCCACATCATTCCCGATTTGCCGGCCAGCTTGCAAACCGACCGAATCACCGAACCTTTCGTGCGAGCGTTTAGCGGAACTTCGATCGTATCGGGGGTGCACAACTCATGAATAGGGCGATCTCTGGGTCCATCCCCTTTGGCACGGTCTAGAACCCGCTGAACTTTGGTTAGCTCCTCGGCGTTACTCGCTCCGATCCGTTCCTCCAGCCAATGATGAATTTCCGCTTCACTGAAACGCCACTGTCCACTAACCCGTCGTCCAGGCAATGTTTCACGCACCGCCATCTTTGTCACTTGGTCAGGAGTGAGATGTAGGAAGGCGGCTAGTTGAGCGACGTCGAGGTCTTCCACGAGATCATTCGATGGGTTAAAGGTTAAGTTCGGGAGTTTTCCACAGCGGTATCATAGCAACCACTGCCAAAACAACCATTTGACTGCATTGAACCAAGTTAGCCTGCCCGGATTTCATTGCGAATAAATACAGCAAAGCTAAGCAGTTTTTTCTGAGACTGTTCTCGCACTGGAAGGCGGATTTTGCCGATACTGCAGGGACAGGACCTGCATTGACAGTCCATTTATCAGGATGCTTGGAATTTATTGAGGAAAGCTCGGATGCGTAATCTCTTCATCATTGGCATGCTTGCCGTGGCCGCCTTCGCCGCTGGCTGGTTCAAGATCAATCGTGATGGCGACAGCACGACCATTGAATTCAATCGCGCTGAAATTCGCGACGACACGCGTCGAGCCATTGAGAAGGGCCGTGAAATTCTCGATCGCCGCGATGAGCAGTTCGCGAACCAGGAACAGCCTCAATCGAACTTTGACGAACAATCTTACGGGCCTCAACCCTATGGCAATCCACCGGCGTATCCCAACCAACCGGTGACGAACCAACCGGTGACGAATCAACCAGTGCCGAATCAACCTTGGAATCAGAACTACGCTCGGCCTGCCCAACCTCAGTCGCCTCCGTCGCAACCATACACGCAGAACTACGGCCCCCAGCCACTTCCGCCTCAACAAGGCGGATACTACCAAGGCCAAGCTCCCAGCTACAACGATCAACGTCGCTAGGGAATCGCCAAAACGGCTAGCGACGCAGCCAACTCGCTAGCTCGCTAGCGAAGCGGCAAGAGAACGTTTTACGTACTGGGGAGTTCTCGAGCAATCTCTTCGACTCGGTAGCCAAACCCGGGGCCGCTAAGCGTCGATAGATCCAAGATGCCATGCTCTCGACGATAAATCGTCGGATGAACCTCTGCTTCGGGCAAGGATGCATCGGGATAGAACTGCATTCCATTGCTTTCCACACCCATGATGGTGCCCGCATGAGCGGCCAAGCGAACGTGAGGAATCTGAGCCAGCATAGGGTTGGTCAAGTCTTGGACCATCAACGGCATGCCATGAGACTTCGCCCAACACAGACTCAGCAGCGCGCCCGTCTGAGTCTTGCAGGTCTTCAGAGCGACGCCGGTCCAACCCAATTGTTGACCAAGTCTGACGAATCGCCAGTCGTGAGCACTTTCGTCCAGGAACAACGGCTTCCGTTTCGACACGCTCGAAACGTCGATACGGAACGCTTCTAAGTCGTACGGAAAGGGTTGTTCGACATACAAAATGAGCGAGTCAATCTCGGAATGTTCGGCCTTCAAGCGATCTAAGATTGCGTTGACGTACTCGGGGTCATGAACGGTGCAATTGAAGTCAGCGGATAACGCTTCGACACCAAATTCCAGGGCCATACGCCCCACTTTGACCATGCGATCGTAATCCCATTCTGCGTCCGTGCCACGAAGCTTGACCTTCAAACACTTCAACCCATCTCGCTTGATCCATTGGCGAAGCGTCACGGGATAACCGTCATCGGGTTCGTCACCTGATAGCTCGGAATCTTCCAGTGGGTCGAGTCCACCAACAAGGTGCCAAACGGGAAGAGTATCCGGCGCCGACTTGACCAAGAAGTCTTGCGGATACTTTCCGCCGAAGCGTTCCTTCGCATCTGGTTCTTCAGCAAAGAAGTGCGCTAAGTCATGCGACATGTATTGAGCGTTGTATGTCTTGTAGATGTCGACATCATGCAGCTTGCCAAAAGCATCGTGGGCAGCAATATCGAAAGCGCTGGTAGATACAAGAGCCGCCAAATGAGGCAGCAACTGCGATTCATCACTGACGGATCTTTGCTGATTGAAAGCGTCAAGCAATTCTGGCATCACGTTTTCGATGAAGTGATGACCAATTTCGATTGCATGCCCGGTGACTTCCAGTTTTGACCAAGCCTCGGCAAGTTGATCGCAGAAGTCCTTTACCACTTCATAGCGTTCAGCAAAGGTCATTGTGTTGGATGGCCAAGTCCAGGTGACCAACATCGGCGTCTCACCCCAACCGGTGGCACGACGACCGTCCTTATCTTCAACCGTGACTTCGACTCGCAAGCAAGTGACCGAGTCGACCGACTCGGCACCGAACTTCAGCGGAACTCGCATCTGCACGGGCAAGTGATGTTGTTTGGCGTTTACGATGCGAACGTCGGTGGACTTCGAAAACATGATCGCTGACTTTGCGGATTTTTGATTCACTGGCCTTCAATTCCCAAATTTTCTAAGCCGCGGCGCAACTCAATCAAGTTACGCGCATTTTGCCCGAGATCGCCTTTGCCCACACGCGACTTACTCTTGCCGCTGATTCGAGTTCCGGTTGCGGTCGGCGTCAGTTCAAGGTGCATGTCGTCCACGAACCTAAGGACTCGTGTTGTCCGAGTAAGATGCATGGTGACAC
Organism: Rubripirellula amarantea; assembly: GCF_007859865.1. Classification (NCBI taxonomy): domain Bacteria; kingdom Pseudomonadati; phylum Planctomycetota; class Planctomycetia; order Pirellulales; family Pirellulaceae; genus Rubripirellula; species Rubripirellula amarantea. Next base: position 524,803 of record NZ_SJPI01000003.1, read on the forward strand.
GGTCGCCTCCCTGATCAGACGACTCCAATTTCCATAACGACTCAGACTCTACCCATTTTGCGATCGCTTGGGCAGTTTCGCTGGGCGGCGTGGAAACGTCGATGGGGTGCAAGCGTGGATCGCTGGCACTGGGATCCAGTGTGGCGACATTCGTGGTGAGGCCCTTCAGGCCACCAAACGGAAGCATTAGCAACATGCTCCCTAGCGTCGCGATGATTGCCAAAACGATCAAGCACCCTCGGCGTGTGATCGACCGTTTTTTCATAGGAGGCGGTTCCGCCAAGTCAGTCGTTTTCGTCGAATCCATGGCCGCAGGGGAACGCCTCACCTTGGTTCTCGGGACAAGAAATCGCCGTGAGGACTCGGTGAGGACTCAACGAGGACTCATTTGGACACTAGTGGTCGCGTTACCGGTTCTTGCGTTGCCAGTGCTTATGTTGCCAGTGCTTATGTTGCTAGTGCTTTCGTCGCGGGTGCTTAATGATCATTTCCGATCATCAAAGCACGAAGTTTGAAACGGCCCACACAACGCTCGGCGGTGACGATGCTGGCGTCGCTAGCATCCTGACTTCGCTTTTCCGCGATTCTACTTATCGCCTTGCTCAAGCATTTCCTTGTATTGGTCGCGTTCGCGACGAGTCGCTTCGAGGTCGAAAATCAGGTACTTCATATCGAGTCGTAGTTGCGAAAGAGCCTCTTGAACAAGGTTCAAGATTCGACGACGGCGAGTGCTGCATTCGACCACCCGTTGCAATGCGGGGGCGACGGCGTCGCGGTATCGAGCGGGCAATGCGTCGATGGCTTTCGCCATTTCTTGCAATTCGATCGGGGTTTCGTCATTGATCTTGGCGGTAGTTCCCATGGCGTTTTGCATAAGCGATCGTCCCTCAGTCAGAAGATGAATTGTGTTTGGTAACTTGCCATCCATTGCATTCGTGGTGCCGCATCCGCTTATCGGCACCCTACCAACGCACTGAAATCGTTTGCCATCAACGACTTACGCTAATTCTCCGGCTCACGCATGCCAAACCAAAGGTGGTTTTAATGCAACGTAGCTTTTGAGCATCACAGCCAGATTTCTCTTGGCTTAGATACGTAAATCTTGTTATGGAAAGACTTTGCGTCGGTGATGTTGGCTAGCGACCTCATGTGGCTTTTCATCAACACCACGTCGCATGCACCAAACACTCTTGAATCGCGATCGGCCCGAATCACCCCCCCGGTTCCAAAAACTGAAATCCGACAGGACGACCGATTTGCATCGAGGCGGACACGAATTGAATAAAGCAAAGCTTCGATTCACTCGCGACCACGTCGGGGCGTCGCATGTGTGGGATTGTTCCGAGTCGGCCTCTATTGGTCAATGATTGAATGTTCAAAACCTTAACGAACCGAACCGAGAACGCGTCGGCTGTGACGACCTGGCAAACTGCGCGAGCGCTGGTCACATGGTTTCCCATCGCCAGCTTCGCATTGCTTCTCGTTCTTTCGTTTACAGGTGTTGCCCAAGCACAGATCTACGATTCGCTAGACGCATTTCCGCCGCGTTTTTTCTTGGACACTTCCGACTGCAAAGCGCGGGTGCTCGAACACGAGAACTTACCTACCGACGGCGTGGATGGTGGCGCATGTGAACAGATCACATTCACTGCCAAGAGCGGCAGCGAGGCCATCCTGGTTTACCCAATCGAACCGGTGCGCCCACTCGACGACTTAAACGCAACACTCTCCATCATGAGTGCTCGAAGTGGTGCGGCGGTTGGTTTACGCATTCGCTATCCGTTTTTGAAAGACCCCGAAACACGGCGGCCGGTGTCAACCATCGTTTACGGAGCCAGCTACACGACACCTGGCGAATACGCATCGCTTGGAATCGGCATGATCGAAAAGCAACTACGACTGAAGAACGTTGCGCTGCGAAGCCAGTATGGGCCGATCGCAGACTTAAGTGACGCTTACGTTGATGGTGTTATCGTCAATGCGTACGCTGGGCCGGGCAAGACTTCCATTCGTCTCGATGAACTTCGCGTTGACGGATTGGTTCCCGTCAACGCTGGCATCGTGATGGGCAATCTACGCAGTTCGGATTCGGAATTCATTGCATCCCGTCGGTCATTGCAAGGCGGTGACGAGGCTTTCACTCCATCACCGATTGCATTCCCGCTTGGACAGATCACGAAGGTTCTTCAGCACAACGGTGAACCACTAGGTTGGGTTCGCACCCTTGGCTTTGATGCCGTCCTTCTACGTCACCCACCCGATGCCGCGATTCTGGCAGAGGCGATCCGCACGCGGATGAAGATTTATGCTCCTGCGCCCACGACTCCCGATCCGTCGATTGAGGCGATGTTAGAACCGGTGGTCGGCTGGTACGTCGGAAGTAATCGAGCCTTGGACTCGCGCGAAATCGACGAAACAAAGTTAGTGTCGGAACAACTACGTGTTTTTCCTTCACGCTGGCAACGCCCCCTCATTGCGGCCCCTAGCGAATCGTGGCAACGCTATGCGCCGATGTTTGACGCCATGATCCATGACCTACCGCCAAGAGTACGCGGTATTCGTGGAAGCGAAGAAGTGGCGGAACTGCATGGTCGCCAGCGGTGGGTGGGTGACCGGATCCAGGTTGCCGCCGGCGTGAACAGCATGTCTCCTGATTCAATGGTCCACCAAGTCGAATCGATAGCCTCTGCGATTGGTGCTCCCATGCCTGAAGGATTTCGCTGGCACTCGATGTGGATGCAAACGATGCGTGCACTGCAAAATACGCCAACCGCGATCATCTATCGCTCGTCTCGATCACTTGCCTCGGGATCTTCGATCGACCAAACACGAGCAACTTCGCTTAGCTACGTTAATCGAATGGTTGCGATGTTGGGACCTTGGATAACAACGGCCACCCCCACAACGGCGCCGTTGGTAACCGGAGCAGCCTTTCAATGCGGTCGCCTTACCACTCGCGGAACGGACTTGCTAATCCTGACCTCCAGTGCAACGCGTGGCAATGAGGTATTAGCCGGTGATGGCAACAGCATTCAAATTCAACTTAGCCCGTCCGATGCTGCCAAAACAGCTTGGCGGGTAACCAACTTTTCTGCCGAACGGGTCTCACCTGTTTCTACGCCCACCGGCGCAAGCCTTGAGATCGTGTCACCCGATGTGGTTGAGGTGGTGGTGTTGAGCGATGATCCGGCGACCGGCGCGCGGCTGGCTCAACAGTGCAGTCGATTCGCTAGGCAAGCAAGTTTGGATCGTTGGCAATTGGCAATGCAGTCGGTTCAACAGACACAAAACGACTGGGATCAATCCATTGCAATGCGAGCGAACTCTTCACCTCGACCTACCAACCTGATTCAAATCGCTAGGCAAACCCTTGAAAACGCGGAACCGATGTACCGGTCGGGTGATTCGGCAACGAGCTTGCGTATGGCTCGAAGAGCCGATGCTTGGGCTCTTCGCAGCGGCTGGCAACTCGCCGAAGCATTGATGCCTGACTGGCCGATTTTGACCAGTAGTCCGCCAATGGACATGGGGGCAGCGAGTGTTCAATCCTTGTGGCGTCCATTGATGGATGATGAAGGTTGGGGCGACAACCTACTCTCCGCAGGCTCGTTAGATTCTGCTGACTTTATCGGCGCAGGGCGGTGGATGTTCGGGCGTCGAATGGCACACCGGGCGCTCAGCGAAGTAACCCATGCAACTCGCGGCAGCTACGATGGTCCTGGCGCTCTACGGGCTAGCGTAACGCCGATTGCCGAAGATGAAATGCTAGGTGGTTACGAAGGAACAATCGTCCAAATACGCAGCCCTTCGGTCCGAGTTCCCGCGGGCACCGCCATTCGCATTGATGCTATGGTGCGAACCATTGGATTTGGCGGAGCTCATCAAGGACTGCTGGTTTACGACACGATCGGTGGGCAACCCATGGGAGTTCTAGTGCGCGGCCGTGCAGACTGGACACCGGTACGCCTCTATCGCCAAACCATAGGCGAAAGCGAGGTCAGCGTTATGTTTGAATTGATCGGCGCTGGGGAAGTCATGATTGACGAGGTGACCCTACGACGCTGGGAGCCGACTACTGACACTGGCATTCTGCTACGGCCGATTGATTCTGAGACCATCGAAATTAGCAAAGCAGAATCGACAACGGAGCCACGAATGTCCGGGCTGCCTCGCTGAGGTATGATGACGACTTCTCAAAACTATCTACATTAAGAACCTCAAGCGGCCACCATGCAGCAAATCAAGATATTCAAATTCGTGGACACCGAAATTCCAGAAATGGAACACCAGATCAACCGCTGGATGAGAAAGAGTGGAGCCAGGATTTTGTCGGTCAATGGAAACTTGGCCTCTCAATCTAGCAGCGGCCAAGGCCCGCTAAACTCGTTTGCCGGCAGCGACATCATGGTCATCTTGCACTACGAAATAGATCCTCCACAGCCGAAATAGTCGTGAGTTCGGATTGTCCGCTGAAACAATCTTTTTTTGAAAATTTGGCGAACCCTGTTAACAATCTTGGGTCTTATCGGTGACTTTACCGTTGCAGAGCCAAATTCAGAACTTCGCGAGTGAGAATTATTTCTCTTGCCGGGTTCTGGATCTGCAACGATAATGTGACTGTCGGATCGCGGTAACGCGCTGCGATTGACCCCTTTCATGCGGTCCTCATTCCCTTCTGGTTGGCACCTGGAACGGAGGATCGTTAACCATGTTTTTAAAGGAGGTGAGCAAGTGGATTTATGCTGTATTAGCCAACGGGGTGAACACCGTTAGCATGTCGGCGGGCCTCTGCAATTGCGGCGGTCACCCCCACTCGCTTCGTCAACTTTCCTTGTGATTGCTTGATCAAACGCGAGCACAGCCCCGTCTGCTGAGATTACCTTGGTCTCGGCAGGCGGGATTTTTTTTGCATAGGATGCGCCCCGGCCACTCGTTGTCGTCAATGCCTTGGGGTTGCTTGTTTGGGTCGCTGCGTTGCATCCTGGTTTGCTGCATGGTGGTTTACTGCAGGGTGGTTTGCTGCATGTGGGTTCAAGACATGTCGCGAGACGTGTGCCGCCGTGACTAAATCCACCTAAGACTGGGAACATCAAGGGAAACGCTGCCTACCCATGAAACCACCATTGTTTCTCACGTGACGCATTTTGCACGAGTCGTTAAACTTCGAAGCGTCACGTCATGCACTCATCTTGGAAGATTCGTTATGTTGTCTCGATTGCTGCACCGGCCCTCACAAACTCGATCACCGCGTAGCATCGCACGCTTATTAGTCATCACTCTGTGCGTTGCGACTGCGTCATTGGGCTGCCATGCCGGCGACGAGGTTGATTCCAGTGAAACCGCAGTGACCCCCGCTTCCAAAGTCAATGCCGAGACCAATGCCATGAGCAAATCTGATTCAGTCGAACCGCAGGTTGTGAAAACGATTGTCGGACCATTCAATCCGCTCACCCCAGAGGAAGCCTATGTGATTCTTGAGAAGGGAACCGAGCGTCCCGGGGACCATGGTTTGACATTGACCAAAGATCCCGGCACCTACATTTGCCGCCGATGCAACGCGCCGCTGTACCACGCCAAGCACAAGTTCGTTAGTCACTGCGGTTGGCCTAGTTTTGATGACGAGATTAAGGGCGCTGTCGCTCGTCACCCAGACGCTGATGGACGTCGAGTAGAAATTGTGTGCGCGAACTGTGACGGTCACCTTGGGCACGTGTTCGAAGGCGAGCAATTGACGCCCAAAAACGTCCGCCACTGCGTGAACTCAATTTCGATGAAGTTCATTCCCGAAGGAAAAGAACTGCCGGCGAAAATAGTGCAGCCGGAATCGAAGAGCGACAACACTAGCGAACCGACTGATAAAGACCCTGCAAAAGACTAGCAAGGCGCCGGTACGAAAAACGGCGATCATCGTCACGAAACTCTTGGAGACACTCGAATAGGCCCTGAATTCAGCCTGGAATTTCCAACCCGCGGCGAGTTACCGATTATTATATCGGCTCTGGATTTCCTGTTCCTTCGCCCCGGACTGCCCCGTGTCTCGAGTACTTCTGACCGCTTTTGAACCCTACGACCGCTGGTCAGAGAACTCAAGTTGGTTGGCGCTTATGGACCTGACCAATTGGTACGAGGGCGCTACCGAGATTGTCACGCGACGATATCCGGTCGACCTATCGAGAATGAGCGACGCGCTTCGCAAAGATCTGCAAAGCGATTTTGATTTCGCCATTCATGTCGGCCAATCCCCTGGTTCGCCAATCATCAAAGTCGAAGCGGTCGGCTTGAACGTTCGCAGCGATGGTAGTCCCCTGATAAACGGGGCTCCTGATGCCTACCGTTCACCTCTACCACTAGCCGCTCAAGTCAGCACGTTGGTCAATGCGGGCATCCCGTGCGAACTTTCTCATCACGCGGGCACCTACTTGTGCAACGCGGCGTTGTATTTGAGCCAGCACTATGCAAAGTCGTTCGGAATGAAAACGCGTGCGGCATTCGTTCACCTCCCATTGGCTCCATCGCAATCCGCTAAGGCGATCGAATCTCGATTACCCAGCATGAGTACCGCGATGTCGAGCGCCGCAATCGCATTGCTTGTCGATGAGCTAACCAATTCGGTGGCCTGAAACTTTCCACGACAAGCATCGCTAGGTGCATGCAGTGATCTATGAAGTGGTGCCAGTCCACCTTTGAAAGTCAACGGCGTCGACGTTACGTCCACTCAAGACGATGACAACGTCACCATCACCGTCTAGGTTCACCTTCTTTTCTAACAGCGAAGCGATCGTGATCGCGCCGGATGGTTCGGTGCGCAACCCATGTTGATCGTCCATCCACTTCATCGCGCAACATGTTTCTTCGTCCGATACCGTAATGGCACTCGTCACACATTCGCGCAGGATGGGCCAATTATGCTGACCAACGTCGTATGACAGTAAGCCGTCGCAGATACTATCGGGATGATCCACTCGAACTCGTTCACCCTTTGCCAAAGACAATCCAAAATCGTTTGCTCCGACTGGTTCAACGGCGATGATGGATGACTTTGGATAGTGGTGGCGAATCGCAAGTGCATGTCCCGCCATCAAGCCCCCGCCGCTGACCGCGCACAAAAAATGAGAGACGCTTCGACCTTGCTGGTTCAGTTCGCGCGCGATCTCAAGCCCACCTACTCCGTTTCCCGCAATTACATGCCTGTCGTCATACGGCGATGCCGCAACGGCGTTCTCGGTAACCGCAATTTCATGAGTCAAACGATCTCGCGCACCTGTGATGTGATCGGTTGACTTGTCGTACGTCCGCACGTCCGCGCCAAAACTATAAGTGCGTTCGAACTTGACCTTCGGTGCGTCACTGGGCATCACAATAATGACACGTTTGCCATATTGATGTCCTGCAAACGCAAGTCCGGATGCAAAGTTACCAGACGAATGCGCCGCAACGGGACGGTCACCTATTTCCTTGAAATGGTTGGCCAGCCAATTGATTGCGCCAAGCAACTTAAATGACCCCACCGGTGTCCATCCGTAATCCTTCACCCACACTCTTCGATCGCTCGACAATCCGAGTTCCTTTTCGAGCGGATACGAGCGAATCAATGGTGCGGGGGAGATGTGGCGCCGAATCACAGACTCGGCGGCGACCACGTCTTCGATGGTTGCCAATTGAAGGGGCGAATTCAAAAGAACACCTTGGCTGCGGTATCGCGAAGCATCCACTGCTTATCGCTTTCGGATAGGAAGCTTATCTCGTCACGAATCAAACCAATGGATGCGTCGTAGGTGTGGTCCCCTTGAACTTGATAGGGACAATCGCTCGCCCACATCAAACGCTCGGGGCCAAATTGGTCGACAACCCTGCGAATCATTGGCACCAAGTCGGTGTAGGGTGGCTGTTTTCGACCAAGGGCATAGAACGCCGACGTCTTCACGTGCGTTTTGGGGAATCGTGATAGGCGACAAAGTTGATCGAGCGATTCTTGTTCAATCGTGCCACTCACGCCGATGCGAGCAAAGTGGTCCACGACCACAGTCGTATCGGGGAACTGACTACACAACTCATCTACATACGGAATGTCAGTTGGATTGATCAGCGGACAAATCGCCAGTCCTTGCTCGGCTGCCAATCGCCACAACGTCGTCATTCCCGAGTTATTGCTCCAACCTTTCGCACCACTACGTGAATGCAATCGAAATCCTCGCACACCCTGGCTGGCGAGACTTGTGACACGTTCAGCCAAGTCGCTGGCGTTGTGATCGACAATGCCGACTCCCGAAAACACACCAGGGTGCTTTCTCATGACGTCAATCATGTAAGTGTTGTCGTACTCGTAGAAGCTCATTTGAATCAGAACCACTCGGGCCACACCAGCCGGTCGGCAATGCGAGAACAACTCATCCGGCGTGAAGCTGGCGGGCTGCATGTCCGATCTTCCGAAGCGAGGGCTCAGCGGATACTTCGACGTATCCGGTGTCCACACATGCACGTGCGCGTCGATCCATGCGGGAGTATCCGGATCCGACAGGCCCACTTCGTCCGCAACGAGCGAATGTCGTTTTGGAATCGCCGCCGATGCGGCCGCTGCCGCGGAAGCACCTAGAAATTGCCGCCGATTAAGTTTGATCATTTGTTTGCCTTGCATACGTTCACGAGAATTGAATCAGGAATTGCCGATAGATTTCGCTCGCCTGAATCACTTGCTCACACTCGATCCACTCCACCGCAGCGTGAGCCTGGTCGATGCTGCCGGGACCTAGAATCATACTTGGAATTCCCAACGCTCCGAATTTGCTGGCGTCACTACAAAACGGAACGCCGATCAACGTTGCGTCGTGACCCAGTTCATTAAGCACGGTTACCATCGTTTGCACAGCCGGCGACGTGGCCTCAGTTTCCAGCGGTCGATCGCTCAGCATTGGCGGATGCATGACTACATCCATACCGGGATGCTTCGTCGCAACCACATCGATGATTTGTTGATAGTGCTGCAAGACCTGATCACGAGATTCCCCCGGCAGCAGACGCCGATCCAATTCGATCTCGCATCGGTCGGGAACAAAGTTTACTTGCACGCCGCCTCGGACGACGCCGATGTTGCATGTGGCTGGACCAAGTAGTGGATGCGGGCTTGCGGCAAGACGGCGAGTGTCTCGCTCGATTGCTGCGATGATGTGAGCCATATGCTCGATCGCGTTGACGCCCAAGTGTGGTTTTGCGGAGTGTGCTGACTTGCCTCGTGTCTCAATCTTCCAACGCACCAATCCTTTGCTGGCGATAACCGGCTGCAACAACGTAGGTTCCGCGATAATGGCTGCGTCGGCTCTGAGTGGATTTCGAGGCGTCCTTTCGTTTTCCAGAACCTCGGGATCGACCGGCCCAGCATCAAGCGAATCACATAATGCAACTACACCTCGATACGAGAATTCTTCGTCGATCGTCGTAGCCATCAAAACATCACACGGCGGAGTGACGCCTTCCTTCGCAAGTGTTGCAATCGCGTGCATCATCGCTGCCATTCCTCCCTTGGTGTCACACGAACCGCGACCGTATAGTTTTCCGTCGCGGATCTCTGGCATCCAAGGATCAATGCTCATCCCAACCGTCGAAACCGTATCTAAATGAGCTTCCAGCACAACTCGCCGGCTGGAATCTCTTCCCGGAATACGAGCGATAACATTGGGCCGATCGGGGTAGACGAGTTGTCGCCATGTTTCCACTCCCAAATCGTGGAAGTACTGTTCGACAAAGTCCGCCATGGCGAGTTCGGGAACGCCACCTTCATAGTTGGGATTGACGCTGTTGATTCGAACCAGATCGGCTAATAACTCGATCACCGGGTGATTTGACGATTTGTTATTGCTCATATTTCGCTCTGCCAATCGATTTCCTTGATTGGTCCGACCAACACCAAATACGCGATGATTCCGAGAGTCATCACGCAAGCAGCCGCGTAGAACGCGGTGTTGTACGATCCCGTTTGCTCAACCGACCATCCTGCAACCAACGGTGAAACGACACCGCCCATGTTGCCAATGCAGTTTTGGATTCCTGTCCAGCTTCCCGCTGCGGGGCCAGCCATCGTTTGAGTCATCGCCCACACGTTGGCCGTAAACATACCGAGTGCACAGCACGCACCAATCAGCAGCAGGATGCACGAAGTCGAGGACGCAACCCGCGACGCTGCCACCAATAGAACAGCGGCAATCGCGAAGCCACCCAAAGCAATTAGCTTGCGAGCGAACGTTGGCGAACGACCATGTTTGATTAAGCGATCCGCTGCCCATCCCCAAAACACCGTGGACGCTGCCATCGCGAGAAAAGGCAGCGCCGCCAGAACGGCTGTTTCCTTCAAATTCAATCCATGAGCATCCATCAAATAGGATGGCAGCCAGGTGAGAAGAAAGTACCAAACGTATCCAAGTGCAAACATGCCCAGCGAGGTGCCCCATACCGATCGGTTCATGGCAACTCGTCTGATCGTCGGGCTATTCTTTGTTTGCTCGTTCTTGGTGGTGTGGCTTTGCCTCGGTCGTGACGGCACATAGTGCATCCAGGGCAGTAGCCATAGAAAGCCGCCAACACCCAGGCCAATGAACAATGCTCGCCATCCGAATTGGTCGACCAACAAACCGCCTGCCAGAATGCTAAGTGCTGGGCCAATCTTTGTTCCCGCGTCAATCAACGAATTGACTAGTCCACGCTGTTGCTCAGGAAAGCTCTCGACTATCAATCGCGAAATAGCAGGATAAGCGGCACTCTCGCCAACTCCCAACAACAACCTTGCGGCCAACAACGCCGCGAATCCGTTTACGAACCCCGTCATCGCGGTTGCAATGGTCCAGATCAGATAACCGCCCGCGTAAACATACTTCACATCCAACCGATCTACCAACCAACCCGCCGGAAGCTGCATCAAAGCGTAGGTCCAAAAGAAGACCGAAAGCAGCAATCCTTTCTGTGACGGTGTCATCGAAAATTCGACTTCAATGTCTGGCACCGCAACTGACAACGCACCGCGATCGATGTAGTTGACCAAGATGGATACAACCAAGAGTGCTAACAATGCCAATCGCGCATGACGTTCGATCGCGTTCTGGTCCTTAACGTGGTCGTTAGTCGTCAAGACAAGATCCCATCGACAACATGGCCTGCAACGTCCGTTAACCTAAAGTCACGACCAGCATAACGGAATGTCAAACGCTCATGATCGAGTCCCATCAAGTGCAGCAGAGTCGCGTGCAGGTCGTGCACATGGACTTTGTTTTCGACCGCATAGTAACCGTACTGATCGGTCGCGCCGTATTGAATTCCGCCACGAACACCGCCACCAGCCATCCACATTGTGAATCCTTCGGGGTTGTGGTCACGGCCGTCATGACCAGTGCCCTGACAAGTCGGAGTCCGACCAAACTCACCGCCCCATAACACCAACGTGTCGTCCAACAGCCCGCGTGATTTGAGATCCTGCAACAGGCCAGAAATTGGTTTGTCGACTTCCAATGCATTTTGCTGGTGACCTTTGCGAAGGTTGCCGTGCTGATCCCATTGGACGTCCGTATTACTATGCGTGACCTGAACGAAACGAACGCCACGTTCGGCAAATCGGCGAGCCATCAAGCATTGGCGACCAAAGTCGGCCGTAATCGGATCGTCGATTCCATAAAGAGAATGCATCGACTTGGTCTCTGCGGCGAGGTCTAGCGCCGCCGGCATCTCAGTCTGCATGCGAAACGCCAATTCAAATGATGCGATCCGAGCTTCAAGCTCTGCGTCTGGGCCTGATGAGTCGAGGAAACTCTGGTTCAACGTCTGAGTCATATCAAGCTGCATCCGCTGCGACTTCCTCGACATCTGAGCGTTGTGCATGTACTTAACGCGGGCCTGTTCCGACGACTGGCTCGCGTTCCCCAGCGGTGTTCCTGAATGACTGGCTGGCAAAAACGCAGAACTCCAGTTCTTCGTGCCTCCATGGGCGAGCGTGGGACAGATGGTGATGAAACCCGGTAAGTTTTCGTTCTCAGTACCCAGCCCATACGACACCCAAGCACCCATGCTGGGCCGAACAAACGTGTCAGTGCCGGTGTGAATTTTCAAACAAGCACCACCATGAGCCGGATTGGAACCGTGCATGGAATTGATAATGCACAAATCATCCACACATTTAGCAACGTGCGGAAACAATTCGCTAACGGCAATGCCACTTTCGCCGTACCGGCGGAATTTCCAGGGCGAAGCGAGCAAGTCACCGGTCGGCGCGAATTGGACACGCGGCTTATCAAACGGCAACGGCTTTTGATCGTCTTTCTGTAACTGCGGTTTGTAATCAAACGTGTCGATTTGGGAGGGGCCACCTTTCATGAACAGAAAGATGATGCGTTTAGCTCTGGCGGGAAAGTGAGTGGCGAATGATGAGTTCGCAGCGGAACCTTCATCGGCCAGCAACGATCCGAGTGCCAACGAGCCAAACCCGGCGGAGCATTGCGACAGCAGTTGTCGTCTTGTCAAGTTCATCATGATTCCTCCGGGCGATTATTTGACATACACGAACTCGCTGGACGAAACGATCGCCTGGCACAAAGCCTGCCACGCATGTTTCGGGGTGACTTCGTTTCCCTCAGTTTGAAACTGCGCCAAGAAGTCATTGGCCTGTTGAACTTCCGTTTCGGTTGGCGAACGCCCGAACGCTTCGTTAAACAGTCGAGCGATGCGTTGATCACGATCCACATCAGCACCGGAAAGACGCTCGGCCATCGAGTTCGACACGCTGGTCATGAACTCGGAATTCATCAGGAATAATGCTTGCGGTGAGATCGTGCTCGTGTTGCGATTTCCGCTCAACACGCTGGCATCCGCGTAGTCAAACAACTGAAACATGTCGTACAGATGATTTCGAATCACGGGCACGTAGATGGACCGTCGCCGAGTGTCGTAATTCGACGTGTCCGTGGAAGTATGATTGAAAACGAGTTCTCGGTTTGGTGTTGCGAGCAGTCGCCCACCCATTGTTCGGTCGAGCGTGCCGCTGACAGCGAGAAGAGAATCCCGAATCGCCTCCGCTTCAAGTCGCCGGACATCGCATCGCCAGTAGTATCGGTTGTCACTATCGACCTTTGCATTGTTGGCGTCAAAGCTGCTGCTACGCCGATACGTTTCAGACAACATGATCAAACGGTGCATCGATTTGATCGACCAATCGTTTTGGATGAACTGCACGGCCAACCAATCGAGCAATTCTGGATGAGTCGGCGGTTCACCGCGCAGTCCGAAGTTATCCACGGTGGGAACCAAACCCTTGCCAAAGTGCCAACGCCAAATGCGATTGACCATCACGCGGGCGGTAAGTGGGTGATCCTCGTCAATCAGCCAACGAGCAAACTCAAGCCTGCCGCTGCTGTCGCTAGGAAGCAATGGCTGAGCATCTTTCGCAAACACCCGCGGAAATCGGCGAGGGACGGTCTCACCTAGTGTGAGATGGCTGCCACGAATATGAATGGCAACATCAGCCACGACGCCGTCTACAACCGCCATGGCCGTCGGCATCTCTGGTGCCGATGCCTCAAGTTGCTCGAGTTGATCACGCAGCTCCTTTAACTCCGATCGCGTGGCCTCAGGAAATCGTTTCTCAATATCTTCGGGGACTGTCTCGCCCTTGGTCGGCGTGAGTTCGCGTTTCGCTGCTGCGATTCGAGTATCGATCTTCTGCTTCGCCTCGGTGACGATCCGCTCGTGCTCATTCTTGCGAGCCATCTCATCGGAATCAGCGATCAAGACCTCGTTCCAACGAGCGACGGTTTTGAACGATTCCATCGTCTTAGTACTTTTGAAAATTCCCGCTAACGCGTAGTAATCCGCATGCTCAATAGGATCGAACTTGTGCGTGTGACAACGAGCACAACCCAATGTCATTCCCATCAACCCTCGACCGATCGTGTCGATCTGCTCGTCAACGATGTCCATTTCCATTTTGCGTTCGTCGGCTTCGGCGAGCACTTTCGGACCTAACAACAGGTAACCGGTCGCTATCAAACGTTGATGTCTCAATTCCGAATTGTCACCGGAATCGAGCAGATCACCAGCAAGCTGCTCGACGACAAATTGGTCGTACGGCTTGTCTTCGTTGAAAGACTGCACGACATAGTCGCGATACCTCCATGCGTTCCCGTGTGCGGCATTTTCGTCCAACCCATTGCTATCTGCATAGCGAGCGACATCCAACCAGTGGCGTCCCCACCGTTCGCCGTAGTGAGGCGAATTGAGCAGTCGGTCGACGACAACATCAAACGCAGTTTCCGATTCATCAGCGACAAAGGCCTCGATCTCTTCGGGCGTCGGAGGCAGTCCGATCAGATCGAAGGTCGCACGCCGTATCAAAGTTCGCTTGTCAGCGCGACCAAGCGGAATCAATTCGTTGCGATCCAACTGGTCACCGATGAAAGCGTCGATCGGGTTGGCTAACGTATTAGCGGACTCATCCGAACGTGGCATCGTTGAATCGTTGAGCGGTTGAAACGCCCAATGCTTGCGTCCGGCTGCGAGATCAACAGTTCCTCTGGGAAGAGCAACTTTCACCTTACCACGATCGGGATGCGGAGCGCCCATCTCTACCCATCGAGTCAGGTCGGCGACTTGTTGATCGGACAGCTTGCCTTCCGGTGGCATCCGTAATTCGCTGTCACGATAACTGATCGCTGTCACAATCAAGCTACTTTGCGGTTTGCCCGCAACCACCGCTGGTCCGGCCTTGCCACCGGTCAACATGCCCGAGAGCGAGTCCAATCGTAGATCGCCCTCGGACGTCTCGTCGTTGTGACATTCGTAGCAATGATCGGAAAGCAACGGACGAATGCTTGTTTCAAAGAAACGTATCTGCTCGGCCGTCGGTTCTCCGGTGCTTGGTGCGTTCTCGCCACCGATTCCCAAAGTTGAATAAGTCAACGTGAGAAGTAGCGTGAGTGAATATCTCGTTGTTCGGAGGTAGTTCATGACCCAAGCTCTCGTTTCGTCGCACGTCTACTCATGGGATCCCAGCATGCCGGTGAACACACGTGAGCGTCTTGGAGTATCAAGAACCCCATCGACAAATTCACGCTGTTGCGGCAACGGAGACTCTTCTTAGGTATACCATGCCGCGAACGTTGGTTGTGTTACAGGATAGTCGCTCGGCAGATTGCGAGCGCGCGATGGTACTGCGATGAATTCACTTTCTAGTGCAGTGAAAACCGGGTGTCTTTTGCGACTCTTGGCGAATCGTTGCAGAGATGTCCTCTTCAACCATTGCACTGACCAGGCCCAATGCAAACTCGCTTTCTCCGATGTTTAGAAATGTGTCATCGTGAACAGATGGTTCGTCTGGATCGACAGACCAGTGAAGATCAAACATACGTTGCAGCACGCATCCTTAAACGGCAACGAAAAAGCCAGTGCACCGAATGAAAATCGCACTGATCGGGAAAAGCTACTTATCAACGAAGCAGGTTAGGGGTAGAGGCAACCGATCACGGAAATGCCACTGATTTGTTGAGGCGATTGAAACGATCACCGGGTTCAAATTTGAGCGTGATCGCGTCACATTAGGAAACATGGCGAGACGAAAACCTGAATTCCGTATGATCACCCACGGCATCTACACCAAGTGGATTTCCGAATCAAAGGACCTGCCATCGTTTCAGGAACAGACAACGCAAATCCCAGCCCGCGTCGACATTGAATTTGGCTTTATCGTTTCCATCAAGAATGCGAAAAACGAATCGCTTCAATACTGCATCGACCACCCTGGAATTCGCGATAGCGATGGAAAAGTACGCGCCCCCTTTGAAGGCATCGTCTACGTCAAATCAAACGATTGGCAGTTCTATCTCGGTGATACGATTTGGGAACCGATTGCCGATAAGCTTGGTGACTGGCGGATGACGTTGGAACACGACGGCAAGGTGATCGCTGACAAGACCTTCCATGTAAGCGAAGGATCCTATGAAGAAAATCAGTCCACAAAAAAAGACTCACCGCTTTCGCCGTGAGTCTTTCGCGTGTTGCAAAGTAGGGCTGACAGGAATCGAACCTGCACTCCAGTAAAGGAACTGGATCCTAAATCCAGCGCGTCTGCCAGTTCCGCCACAGCCCCATGGTTGCAAGATGAGTATGAGAACGAATTGTAATTCGATCAACATCAGCGGTGAATCTTAGTCGCTGCAAGGATAACGACTGGTCAACTTCGTTCAAGGTGACCAGCAAATTCGGCACGTTATCCGTTATGTGGATCGTCAAAGCTTGGTGGAAATGTTGTCCAAGCCAAGCAATCAGGCCAAGCAAAAAAATGACAGGGGCCTCAGGGGCAGTTGAGGCCCCTGTCACACCAAACCGGACGATGGGGCAGCAGTATCCGGCTGGTGTTGTTTCTAACTTGACCAGGTAAGGTCAACAACTTGACAACCAAAGTATCGGATATACCCCCCGATATCTTTTGCGGAAAGCCGCAAAGTAGGTTGAATAGCTAAGGTCGTGAAACTCAACGTCGCCGGAAACGTAGACCTGCGGTGCGTGACAAAGGCACCACAGCCGTTACGCCCAGGTTTCAAAATTCGTGATCGACTACTCAGTCGTACCATCACCGGTGACAGTTGGAACAACCCAAACCTTCACGCTTGAATCAACTTCACTGTGCAAGTGTACCTTGACGGTATAAAGCCCCAATTCCTTCAGAGGACCTTCCAAACGGATTTGATCTTGAGCCAGGGTGAAGCCAGCAGCCTTCAGGGAATCGACGATCTCGTGAGGACCGACGCTACCGTACAGGTGACCTTCATCGTTGGCGTTGGCTTCGATCGTGATCGACTGCTTGCCCAATTCATCAGCCAACTTGCGGTAGCTGCTAAGCTTCTCGAGCTCGATCGCACGCAGTTTCTCGCGGTGCTTCTCGATCATTCGCTTGTGGTGATCGGTCGCGACGGTGGCCAAACCTTGAGGCAACAGGTAGTTCAACCCATAACCGGGCTTCACTTCGACGATGTCACCCTGCTTGCCGAGGTGCTCGACATTGTGAATGAGCAAAAGCTGAATGCCACCATTGGGGCCTTTGGGAAGTCGCTTGAAAAGCTGCGATCGCTTCGTAGTCGCTGGCATGGAAAACTCAGTCAAATGTTATGGAGGTTAAGTGTACGTTTTGAACTAAAATTGAACGTTAAAAGGGGATGTCAGGATCATCGTATCCAGGTCCATCTCCGGTCGGTTGGGCTTCACGCTGCCCTGCGGTCGATGTTGCGTTTGAGCCAGCGGAGCGACCTGCAGCACCAGCGTTATCGCGGTCTGAACCGTCATTCCCGGAAGATCCTGACGCTCGTTGCGAACCGCCTGATTCGCCCGACTGCCGGCCTCCGGACGAACTTGATCCCGGACTACTTAGCATCTGCATTCGCTCGCAGATCACTTTAAGTTTGCTTCGCTTTTGCCCGTCGGTTTCCCAAGATTCCTGCTTAAGCCTTCCTTCGACGAGGATCGGCGAGCCCTTACCCAGGTATTCGCTAGCAACTTCAGCGGTACGGCCCCACATTGTGATGTCCACAAACGTGGTTTCCTCGACCCATTCACCACTGGCGGATTTTCGCCTGTCGTTTACGGCGAGCCCAACATCAGCCACGGCGGTTCCACCTGGGGTGTACCGCAACTCGATGTCTTTGGTCAGGTTACCAACCAGGACAACTCGGTTATAGCTGGCCATAGGAATGCTCCAACGACGGAAAAGTAAACACGCTTGGGTTGCTTCACCAACTCGCGTCCAATCGGACTACGCGTCGGTGTCGTCGTCGCTATCGTCTTCGTCGTCCGCACCGAGACTTTCGGTGTTCGCCGAGACACGAATGGATTCGCCGCGAGCGTTGGCCAAAATAGGCTCAATCAATCTTGGCTCGAGCTTCAAAGTCAACTGACGCAGGACAGGTTCGCTAAGGTGGAACGCTCGGTCGATCTTTGGCAAATCGACGCCTTCCATTTCAAAGTACACCAGCCAGTAGTGGCCCTTTTGGTGCTTATCGATGGGGTAAGCTAGCTTTTGCTCCATCCACAAACGGCTGACGAGTACTTCGCCACCGGCTTCAGTGATGATGTCGCCAACCTGTTTGCTGACACCACCCGGGTCACGGGCGTATTGATTGCTGTCGAGGATCAGCAGGGTTTCGTAAGTATTCTTCGCCACGATTCGCCTGTCTTTCAGTAAAACTGGATCGCTAGAGGGATGATGTAAGGGATGGACGCCGTTCGTCAGCGGAAATCTTAACGAGCGAGTCCAATTTCGTCAGGCCCATTCGATCAAATGAGCCCATTGTTTCCGTAATTTACGATGATTTCGGGTCATCGGCCCAGTTCGACGGACTTCAAAGACCAGCTTGGCCGGACGGCTCGCTGGAATCTGATTGCGGACGGGGCTTTGATTTGTCTTTTTTGGGCGGTTTGCCCACATGGTTGTACTTTGCCATCACGTCGGAGCAACCATCGGTTACCCAGTCCATGGCGGCCCTGGCTGCGGTCGTGGTAACGGTCTCAATGGCGTCTGCTTCTGCAGAGCCAAACTTCCCGAGCACATAGTCCGCCGTGTCCCAACCTTTCGGAGGACGGCCAATCCCGACTTTCAGCCTCGCGAAATCTTCGCTGGCTAAATGACGAATGATGTCGGCAACACCGCGTTGACCGCCTGCGGAGCCATTTCGCTTAATGCGAATCCGGCCCACGTCCAGGTCAAGGTCGTCACAAATCACCAACAAGTCATCGGTCGGAACCAACTTAAAAAAGTCGACTGCCTTCCGAACGCTCTGGCCGCTCAAGTTCATGAACGTTTGCGGCCACAGCAATGCAATCTTTTGATTCGCCCACATCGCCTCGGCGAAATCACCTTCAAAACGAACTTTCGAAGGCGAAGCACAGGTCAGTGAAGCAACCTTAGCGAGTGTTACAAAGCCGACGTTGTGCCGAGTTTGATCGTACTTGCGACCCGGATTACCCAGTCCAACGATGAGCTTCACATCAACCGCCTAAGCTTAGGCTTCGTCGTCGTCAGCACCGCCCTTGGCGATTACTTCAGGCTCGGAGGCTGCAGTTTCGTCAGTCTCTGCTGCCGCACCGCGAGGCTTCTCGACGTGAACAACCACTGCATCGGCGTCGGTCACCAAGCTCACACCGGCTGGCAAGTCGATTTGCGAGGCAGTCATTGACTGACCCAAATCAAGCTCTTCGACGTCGATAACCAACGACTCAGGAATGTTCCCAGCGGAGCACTTGATTTCAACTTCATGCAAGTTTTCAAGCAAAACGCCGCCACTAAGAACGCCGCGAGACTGACCCTTCGTGTGAAGAGGCACAGCGACCTCAACTTCTTCTTTCAAGTTCACGCGAATCAAATCCAAGTGCAAAACTTCGATACCCAAAGGATCGTAGTGCACGTGGTTAACCAATGCGGTTTCCTTGACTGCTCCTTCGAGCGTGACCGTCTTGCTGTGGTGCCGAAGCATGGTTTGAACCTGCTTGACCGGAACCGACAAATGCTCGTTCGCTTCGCCGTGCCCGTAAAGTACAGCAGGCACCAAACCGCCACGACGCAGTCGTCGAGTTGCAGCCGATCCCACTTTTTCTCGTTTTTCTACCTGCAGAACATCTGCCATCGGTCCTAGCCTTATATCTATTCAGTTTTACGGCATCCGCTCGGCCACCGGCCCGGCCGATTGGCGGGGGGGTGCAAGAGGATGCATGGCGTTAACTAACGCCGATTATCAGAAGGAAGCTTCCACGCTCGCGATTCGCCCAGGAATGTCAATTTCGGGAAAAAACGAATTAACACCCGTTTCTGGGCCCTACCTGATCTGTCCAAGGGTTGGATTTTCGCGAGAACGAAGCGGGTAAGTATGGCGAAGAGTCCCCCGAACGCAAGCCCAAACGATCACGGAGAAAAATTCTCGGCCAAAGCGGGGGAACCAGTTGCTACTGTTCTCGCCAACTGACGATATACTAAGGGTAACTTCGCGACTTTTTACACCCACTTCATTCAACAGCCCGTCCGGCAAAAACGAATCGGCCGAGCCCTAGAATCAGTGCGGTGCCCCACCTGTAAGTCCCCAATCCTTCGTAGGCTTGACGCCTCACCAATCATCCTCCTGAACTCGACTGTCAAGTACAAACTTAAGACAGACGAAGCGTTTTCAGGTGTCGACTGCTTTGCAATCCAAAACCGAATCGCAATAGACCGCAACCGATGAATTGGGCCAGCCAAAATTCGCCAGAGCACTCCATGACGTTTTTTCATTTTAATCCGAGACCGCAATCAAAGGTCCTTCCCGTCGACTTCGCTTGGAAGCCGCGGTGTCAGAGGATGCTGTGCATCATCGCAGCGGTAACATCCTTTGCGTTGTGCCAGACGATAGCTTTAGCCGATGACGATGAAACGATGGCAATCGGTGCGAAGATCTATCAAGAAAAGTGCGTGATGTGTCACGGCGGTGAAGGGCAGGGCAATCAGGACTACTATCCCGATCCATTGACGGGCGACAACACCGTCGGCGAACTGGCGGAATTGATCTCCGAAACCATGCCTGAAGAGGATCCCGACGAATGCGTTGCTGAGGATGCTGTCGCCGTCGCGTCCTACATTCACCACGAGTTTTACAGCGAAGCGGCGCAAATTCGCCGCCGTCCGCCCCGCGCAGTACTGGCTCGGCTAACCGGCAACCAGCTTCGCCAAAGCCTAGCTGACTTGTATGCACGCTTCGGGGACGCCGGTTGGCGTGATGACAAGCAAGGCCTGTCAGGCCGCTACTACAACAACAGCCATTGGGATGACAAGAAACTTTCGATCGAGCGAGTTGATCCCACCATCGATTTTGATTTCGGACTCAAAGGCCCCAGCCCCGAAGACAGCGAAGGTGCAAAGAAGATCGATCCGGAAGAGTACTTTATCTACTGGAGCGGATCGCTGCGTGTTCCTGAATCGGGTCGTTACGAACTGATCGTGAAAAGCAGTTGCTCGTTCACCTTGGATTTCGGAAGTCGCGATCGTGAACTCATCGACAACCACGTTCAGTCGGCGGGCAAGGAAGAGTTTCGTCGCTCTTTGTTCCTGACGGGCGGACGGGACTATCCCATCGAATTACAACTACGCCAACGAAAACGAAAGACAGAGCAACCACCTGCTTACATTTCGTTCTCATGGGTACGTCCCGGTGGCGTCGAAGAAATCGTGCCCGCGAAGTACCTCGCTCCCAGCAACCAACCACCTGTCTTTCCGCTGCAGGCAAAACTACCACCGGACGACCGCAGCTACGGTTACGAACGTGGGACCGCGATCAATCGTTCTTGGGACGAATCCACAACCGCCGCGGCCGTTGAGTTTGCTGATGTTGCGATCGCGGAACTGTACCCACAGTACAAACGACGACACAAGAAAGACCCCAACGAAAATCGCCAGGTGCTGAGAAAGTTCTTGAAAGAAATTGTCTCCACAGCGTTTCGACGACCGTTGGATAGCGAAATGGAAAAGCACTTCGTGGATCGCTTTGTCGATGAAATCAAAGATGATGCCGAAGCGATTCGCATTGTCTGTCTTTACACGATCAAGTCACCGCGATTCTTGTATCCCTTGCTCGACAAAGATCGACCTGATTCCTATCGCATCGGTTCACGCTTGGCTTTGACCCTGTTCGATTCATTGCCAGCGGACCCGTTGTTGCGAAAGGAAATGGAAAAAGATCAGCTTAAGAATCCTAAGAAGGTGACTGAGGTAGCGTGGCGAATGGTCGATGACACACGTTGCCGATCAAAGACTCGTCAATTCCTTTATGAGTGGTTCGACCTAGCACAAATCGATGAGATCACGAAAGACAAAGAGACATACCCCAACTTCGACGCCGCTTTGGTGGCCGATTTGCGTGAGTCATTTGACGCGATGCTCGAAGAAGTCGTCTACAGCGAATCAAGCGACTTCCGATTACTGCTGCAGTCCGACTGGTCATTTACCACCGAACGACTAGCGAGTTTCTATGGCGATGCGTGGAAGCCTGCCGATGGCCAATCGGGCCGTTTGATGCGAAGCGTCCATGATCCGATTCGCCACGTCGGTGTACTTTCGCATCCGTTGTTGATGAGCGAACTTGCCTATCACCGAACGTCGTCCCCCGTTCACCGCGGCGTGTTCATGACGCGACATGTTTTGGGTCGTGTCCTGAGACCACCCAACGCAGCGTTTTCACCGCTCAATCCTGACCTGCATCCTGGCCTGACAACGCGTGAGCGCGTTGCTTTGCAAACGGGTGAAGTCAGTTGCCAAGTATGCCATTCGAAAATCAACGCAGTTGGCTTTGCGTTCGAAAATTTTGATGCGGCAGGTCGATACCGTGAAATGGAAAACGACAAGCCAATCGATGCGAGCGGCAGTTACATTACCCGCACCGGAGAAACAGCAACGTTCGATGGTGTTCGGGAACTGGGTGACTACTTAGCCGGTAGCCCCGATTGTCATCGTTCATTTGTCGAAGCTGCTTTCGAGCACTTCGTTAAGCAACCGATTGCAGCCTTTGGCCCCAATTTGTCCGACGAACTTACTCAGTCGTTTCAAAACAGCGGGTTCAACATTCGCCAATTGATCGTCTCAATTGCTGAAATAGTCGCCAATCAATCTGTTGCACCCGAGCCGACACCTAGTTAGTCGCTTCAAGAACACCACTTCCTTCCTTTCCCACCCTTCGCAAGGTTTCCTGTCGTGTCAGAGCAAACATCCCGCCGCGATTTCATGGTCCAGTTCGGTATCAGCGCTGCTGCTGCTAATTTCGCGTTTGCGCTTCCTAGCCTCGGCTGGGCGGCTAGCAATGCTAATCGGAAGCAACGTTTGGTTTTCGTGTTCAGCCCCAATGGTGTGATTCCTAAGCACTTTTGGCCTGACGAAGAAAAAGACGGAAAGAAGACCGAAGAACTTGGTGAACTGAAACGAATTCTTAAGCCCCTGGAACCATTCCGCAATCAGTTGATGACCGTCAACGGTATCGACAACAAGATCAAAGGGGATGGAGATGGACACATGCGGGGGATCGGTTGCTTGTTGACCGGTGTCGAACTTTTCCCCGGAGACATTCAAGGCGGCAGCGACACTCCCGCCGGTTGGTCGATGGGAATTTCGCTTGACCAACACCTCAAGAACAAGTTGCAGGCCGACCCCACCACCCAGACCCGTTTTGGATCGTTGGAGTTCGGTGTGATGGTCCCCGAGCGTGCGGACACATGGACTCGCTGGTCGTACGCCGGGCCCAACCAACCCGTCACACCCATTAGTGACCCGTACCAGATGTTCAACAAACTTTATGGACAAACCAAGAACCGCAAGTTGCTGGCCAGTGTCCTGGATGATCTGAGTGACGATTTCCGCAAACTTGAATCGATGGCAAGTGCCGAAGATCGACACATGTTGCAGCAACATGTCGAGATGGTTCGCAACGTCGAACGTGAACTCAAAAGCGAACTGTCTCACGCCGAGAACGAATCCAACGTAGGGCATGCGGTTCCCGATTTGCCGCCGAACGTTCGCGAAGATAACGACAACATGCCGCAAATCAGCCGCATGCAAACCGAATTGCTGGTCAACAGCTTGGCAGCAGACTTCACCCGCGTCGCAACCGTCCAGATCACCAACAGTGTCGGTAACGCGCGAATGCGTTGGCTGGACATCGACGAAGGGCACCATGCGATCTCGCACGAACCTGACAACAACGAAAAAGCGTACGAGAACTTGATTCGCATCAACACTTGGTACTGCGAACAAATCGCTCATCTTGCGAAGCGACTTTCCGAAACACCGGAACCCGGTGGCGACGGAAGCTTGCTCGACAACACAACCATTGTTTGGACGAACGAGCTCGGCAAAGGAAACTCGCACACCCGAGACGACATTCCATTTGTAATGGTTGGTGGTGGTCTTGGATTCAAGATGGGCCGCGCGCTCAGTTACCCGAGCGTGCCGCACAATCGCTTGCTGCTTAGCATCACCGAAGCGATGGGCTATCCGGAAAAGACATTCGGCAACCCAGACTTCTGCGGCGACGGTGCGTTGACCGGCTTGGTCTAGGCTTTTCCGCTTAGCGAATCAGGCTCATGTAGAAGCTGAAGACTCGTCGTTGGTCGGTATCGGCTTTGGTAACCGGATAGGCAAAGTCGAATGCCAGCGGTGCGGGACCGAGCATTGGGATTGCGACTCGCAATCCTAGACCCGGTGCGACGCGAAACGTGTCGCTGTCGATCTTGACGTCCTCTTCCACGGTTCCAAAGTCAACAAACGCGACGCCGCGGAAGGCGTCGTCGGCTGTGATTGGGAACATGTATTCGACTGTATTGAGCCACTGAAACCGACCACCGACCTCAACTCCGTTGGCGGCAACCGGACTTGCACCTCGAAAATCGAATCCACGAAGTGTTGCGTAGCCGCCAGCGAAGAAGTTCTCGAAAATCGGCGTTTCTTCACCACTGAATCCGAGTCGGGTCGAGTAGGAAATGGTTTGTTTACCTGACTTGTCGGCTCGCTCAGAAACCAACCAGTACTGTCGAAATTCGGTCTCAAATCGAGCGTAATCGAAGTCTCCGAAGGTCTCTTCGAATTTGAATTGAAAGTAGTGGCCCTGGCTGGCCTGGATCGGGCTATTGCGAGTATCGTGCGTCAGCGAAACTTCGCCCGCGTAGAGCTGGTTGTCGTCCGCCAGGACACTTGTCAGAGCCACAGGCCCGGTGCGAGGTGAATCGAGGTCAACATTTTGACCGCTGATGCCGGCACTGATCGACAAGTCAGGCGTGATGCGATAGCCAAACGCAACTCGTCCACCGAGCCGCTCTTCATCCCAGTCATTGAAACGTCGATCGTACAAGAATCCGCTGAGCGACATGCTGATGGGCTGATACCCAAACAAGTTGGGGTCGACAAACTGCATCGTGTATCGCTTGAAGTCCGTGCCCGGCGCCGCTTCGATTCGAAAGGTTTGCCCTGCACCGCGGAAGGCTGTGCCACTAAACAAATCTTGAAACGAGCGAGGGAAACGCATGATGTCGAAGTTGCGTTCGTCCACGGTGATCTGTCCGGTTACGCCAGCGTCACTGTTGACCGCACCCCCGAACATGATCCGTCCGGTTCGAGCCGGAAAACCGTTGATGATCAAATCAGCGTTGCGAACACGTGGCCCCTGATAGGCGCTGTAAGGCGCAACGGTTTCATAGGGGTCGGGCAATCCCGTGTTCCCGGTCCCCGCAAATGGATCGTAGGTGACGCCCGGTTGCGACGGAGCCTGTGTGACAGGTGCCGAAGAATAGGGGTAGTTGGATTGGGGTGGCGTGTAAGGCTGGCTGCCGTACTGAGGTTGCCCTTGGTATTGGGGTTGAGTCTGATACTGAGGTTGAGCCTGGTATTGGGGTTGAGCCTGGTATTGGGGTTGAGCCTGGTATTGTTGTTGAGGCAGAACTTGGTAGTTGGAACCCTGGGGCGTGATTGCTGGTGGCTCATATTGTTGAGGCTTGCCAGCTTGGTAGCTGTTTGGAACCGACGGCGGATTCAACGACGGTGCTGTGCCGTAGGCCGACTCGCGAGACGGAGGGGTTGTCGGCGGCAGAACAAACTTGTCGGCGGGAACAGGTGGTCCTTCCGGTGCAGAAAACTGATAGGCCGAAGGTTGTTGGGTCACCGGAAACTGACGAGCCACGTAGCGATCGGATGCTTGCCCGCTGGCAGTGGTTTCGTCATCCGACGCAGTGGTTTCTAGCTGTCCGAGAGCTGATGCTTCAGGTGCCCAATGGCTCGAAGCTGTGTGCCCCGGTGTGGTGTAGCCCGGTGTGGTGTAACCCGGTGTTGATGTGCCAAACGTCGACGGTGTTAACGGTGCGGCGAACTGCGCACATCCCGCGATCATGGACGATGCAAACAACACGATCCAACCTGCGGATCGAGCTGTAGCCGATCGCTGGTATCGTAAGCGTTGTGTCGTCGAGCTAAGGAACTGGGGCATTCGCTTCGTCGTATCGCAGGGAACAGGTTTCAGTAGTGCGTTAAAAGTCCGAACAATGGAGTCGTCGCGGCGAACATACTTCGCCGCAGGGCGACTAGTAATCCGCGGGGAGATCATCGCTTGGGACCACCTTGATGTCGGGAGGATCCGCGATCTGCGGGTTGACTTCCAGTAACTGACTTCGTTCGAGTCGACTTCGGTTCGTTTCAAGCGTGCGGCGATTGATCCAATCACCTTCACGTAAGTCGACCAAGTTCAACATCGTTGTCTCTCGCATGAGATGGGGTTCGCCGTCAATGTTGACTCGAATTTCGCCCACTTTCCAACGGTCGCCTTCCGAGATCTTGTAGATCAGGTCGACAACGTTGTCCTCATCTCGCATCACGGTTTGCGGATCAACTTCGGCGTAAATGAACCCAAGTTCGCCGTAACCGTAGATCACCTCACCAACATCGCGGCGAAGGATTGAACCGTCGTACATGTCACCCGGCTTTAGCGACAGGCGATCTCGCAATGATTGTTCGGTGATGAATTCATTGCCAATGATTTGAATTTCGTTGACTCGGAAACGCGGTCCTTCGTTGACCACATACGTTACCGTGATCCACTTACCAGACTCGTCGTACTCCAGATGACGTCCCACGGTCGCCGTTAGGAATCCCAAGTTGTGGTAATAAGCCGCTAGAACGTCAACGTCTTCGTTGATCTTTTGCAGGTCGGCGGTGTTGTTGATCCATCGGATCACACCGGCCATCGGACCTCTTGAGTTGATGATCTTTTTCAGCCGTGCTTCGGTGACGATGGTGGATCCTTCAATTCGAATCTCACGAATTCGTTCTTTAGGACCTTCATTGATTCGGAACACAACAGCGTTCGGGTCGTTTTGCAGACCCACCGAACTGAGCACCGAGACTTGGTTGAAGCCTTCGCCTTGGTAATAGTCGATCAAGCGACGACGAGCGGATTCGATCGAAAATTCGTTGAGAGGATCGTTGGGTGCAAGTCCAGCACGTCCATTCAGCTCACGATCGTTGCAGCCACGATTTCCGTGGAAGATTACTTGAGTGATGATTTCGCGTTCGTGAACCGTGAAAGTCACACGCATTTCGCCTTTGGCGATTTCTTCGGTTTTGTAGGTGACATGGTCAAAGGACCCCATGTCGTTGAGCCGACGAACGTCACCCAGGACAGTGTCGTCATCGTAGAAGCGACTCGCCCGCGTTTGCAGTTCTTGCATGATGCGGTTGATGCTTACGCGACGGTTGCCGACGATGCGCACCTCGGCCACGATTGCGTCACCTTTTTCGCGTCGCACAGCCAAGCCATCGAGGCTATGAATATGTTCGCGGAACTTTGGCTTGGTGTCGGGTGCAGGAGCTTGAGCCCCGCCTCCGCCGCCGGCGCCCATTCCGCCACCACCGAACTGTGCTCCGACGGGTGTCGCTAAGGTTGCCCCCGCGATCAAAACGCACGCAAACAACGCGACGATCGACACAGAATCGCTTGAGACGATCGGCCAGCGAGCACATTGGGAACGTTTGACAGTTGCTTTTAAAATCTGCATGCGTGGACGAAACCGGGAGCATGGAAGGGGAGTTTCACGACGAGAACCCTCCGACAATCGATGCCGGGACTGTTCTCCATCTGCTAACTACCAATGCTCGCCAAGCGGCCACAAGCCAGATTCAGCCGCAATTTGGCTAAAACTTCGTTCTGCAACCAGAACCGAAGCTAGCTGCGGCCATTCAGCCACCCCAATTTGCCTGCTAGGTGGCATCCGCCGAATGAAGGTTTAGATCAACGTTTCCGACAGGCAATTCCAACCAATCGGTGATCATCACGCGCTGAACCAGAGGCTCTTCCAAATGCGAACGGACGATTTCCATCAAACGCTCGCGGATCTGTGTCTGCGAAGGATCGTCTAGCCAAGACGGGTCCGCTTGCCGCAGGAGTTGCTCGGAAGTTTCACAAATTTCCATGCGCACCTGGGTCAGACGCTCACGTCCTCGATGAATCTTGGATGGATCAACGACCGCGTGAAGACGAAAGTGATAAACAGTCGCGATATCGCTTGTGCTCTGGAATCGAAATTCGCCAATCTCAAAAGCCGTTGATTCGACATCGCTAAGCCTGGCGACGCGACTGCGCACGTACCCAATCACGCCAGCGTGAACCGCGACCATCAACAAAATTAGACTGGCACCCCAGTAGCGACGAATGAATTGCACGAGTTTGTCTCGACATGGAAAACAAGAAACCTAAGGAGCATCGATCAGTGGTCGGTCGTAGCGATTGCAATAATTGCGACGATTTAACTCAGAGTTTTTGCCACTGAACGGCCCAGCCAAACCGGAATTCGACCGCTAAACGGTAGGTCATAGCGAAGCACAGTGCGGATAAAAGGCTCTAATATTTTGCATCACTGCTCATTGTTCCTGTTGGGAGCTTCCCCGTTCCTGTTGGAAACTTCCCCATTGAAGCGTTCTGCTCGGGCTGCCTATGGCTTCACGAGCCCTCTCTTCCGATCTCTTCCGATCCTGCATGCCCATGCCTCTGCCCTCCGTCGTCCTATTCACCAGCCCTAAAGCGGGTAGCGGTAAGAATCGCGACCAAATTGATCGGCTGATCTCTCGGCTTCGCCAAGCCAACAACTCCGCCAGCGTTACCGCCAACGTCGCCGAACTGGATGCCTTGCTGCGTCAAACGGTGAAGCCCATTGTGGTTGCCGCTGGAGGCGATGGAACGATTGGGTTGGTTGCATCGCGATTGGCTGTCTTACAAACCCTAGATAACGTTGCCCCGGCTCGGTTGATTCCCATGCCGATGGGCACCGAGAATCTACTAGCCCGACAATTTGGGTTTCGCGCCGACGCTGATTATGTTTTCGACAAAATTTATCACGGTCATTCCACGCCGATCGACCTTGGTTTCGTTGGTCAAAAACCTTTCCTGAGCATGGTCACATGTGGTTTTGACGGTGAAGTCATTCGTGCGATGCATCTGACAAGGCGAGGTCACATCCGCCGGTTCGATTACTGGCGTCCTATTCTTAGAGCGATTCGGCACTATCGTTTTCCCCCTATCATGATCGAAGCCGAAGGAGTTCCCCCAAGCGACGATAGCCAAGAAGACGACGTTGGTGGGAATGATTCCACGCGAACGATCCAATGCGGTTGGGCGATGGCATTCAATTTGCCTGTTTACGCTGGCGGCATGACAATCGAACCTCATGCGAAGCCGAACGATGGGCTTCTCGACGTGATCGCGTTTCAAGGCCGAAGCATCCTAAGCGGCTTACGCTACGTCGCCGGAATCCGCTTGGGACGACACCTCGAGTTCCCCGATGTCGTTCGTTTCCGAGCGACGACGCTACGCGTTCACTCGTCACATCGCGTACCGTTCCAACTCGATGGCGATTATGGCGGAAAGCTTCCAATAGAGATCAGAGTGGAACCGTCGGCGATTGAGTTGCTCGTTTAAGTCCCGCCGAGCTTTTATCAGGTTCCCCCTTTCGCTCGACCCAGCAATTCGACCAGAATCGGGAATGAGCCAAACCACCCCCTCAACCGTTGATCCTGTTTCGATTGGTCCCTATCGCTGCGGTGACGCCGAACCGCTGCTCCTGATCGCAGGCCCCTGCGTGCTGCAGACCTATGAATTGTCGATGCAGATTGCTGATGTGCTCTGTCGAATCAATGATCGTGACGATGTGAACGTTGTGTTCAAGGCATCGTTCGACAAGGCCAATCGCACCAGCCTGACGGCTCGCCGAGGCCCAGGCATCGACGAAGGTTTGAAGATGCTTGATCGCATTGGCGAAAAAAGCGGTCTGCCCAAAACCACGGACCTCCATTTGCCGGATCAGGCCGACGCGGTAGCTCAGGTTTGCGACCTGCTTCAAATCCCGGCTTTTCTGGCTAGGCAAACTGATTTGATCGTTGCCGCAGCTCAGACAGGTCGTCCGCTCAACGTCAAGAAAGGTCAATTCATGTCGCCGGGCGATATGAAATATGTGGTCGAAAAAGCCCGAGGATCCTTCGCCGAGAGTCCTCATGCGAATCCGGCCAGTTCGGCTCCGAACCCGGAAGCCGCGGGTCGAAAGGGGGGCGTGATGTTGTGCGAACGCGGGACATTTTTTGGCTACGGACGACTGGTCAACGACATGCAGTCGCTACCACTGATGCGAGCTTTGGGAGTCCCGGTCGTGTTCGATGCCACGCACAGCGTGCAGCAGCCCGGCGGATTAGGAGGTGCGACGGGTGGAAACCGAGAAATGGTCGAACCACTTGCCCGAGCCGCCGTAGCAATGAGTACGGATGCCCTCTTTTTCGAAACTCATCCTGACCCCGACACCTCGCCCAGCGACGGTGCCAATATGATCCCGCTCGATCGCTTTGAAGCGACCATCGACCGGCTGCTCAAACTGCGCCAAACCGTTTCCAGCTTGTGACTCCTGCTTCAGTACTTTGACCCCTCCTGTGTAATTGATGGCAGCACTGTTTTTGACTCCAGCAACTCGCCGCGCCCCCTTGGGGTTGCTCAATCAGTCAAGAGCTGCGGTGCTCGCTGCGATGTCGTTATTCGCGGTCGCAATTCTATTGGCGGGTGGCTGCTCGGACGACAGCGACGCGGTTCGCGAAATTCAGGCCCAGCGGCAAAACCGAATGCAATCTCGCAGCGTCCAAGACCACTTGGGTGCAACGCATAATTTGTTACGACGTTTGTTCGAACTGAATGACCGCGAGGCTCGGCGACAAATCACTTATCACCTTAACCGCTGGCAAGAGGAATCCACTCGCGGGAAAGATTCAGAGCAAGCCGACATCACCCCATTAGTTTCGACTTACGAGCCATGGCTAAGTGACGAAACTCGGGCACAACGAGTCGAGCGTACGACCTTTGTCGGAACTGATCTTCCCCACCTTCGAGACAGCTATCTCGCCCGACAAATTGTTTCCTGGGTCGATGTTGATTCTCACGACGATCCCCTATTTGCCGATTGGTTCAAATCGCTAGAGGGAAAGTTAGACGAGAGGCAAATCCTTAAGCTGAAAACGACCCACCGCCTTTTCGATTGGTGTGTACGCAATATTGCGTACGAACCTGAAGTCCCGACCACACCCGCACCGCCAGCCCCGACATTGACGAAGGGGCTAACCTTCCGTGCCCCAGGCTACCGTCAAACCCAATATCAAACATTATGGCGAGGCACCGGGGATGCATGGCAATTAGCAGGCGTATTCACTCAGCTTTGCCGGCAAGCTGATATCCCAGCGTTCATCTTGGCTTTGGCCAATGACGAAGACGGATCGCTAAAACCTTGGTCAGTAGGCGTATTGATTGGCAAAGAGATTTACCTGTACGAACCCGAGCTTGGAATTCCGATTCCCCTGCCCACCGAGGCCGGAATTGCGACACTCGGTCAAGCTCGCAGTGATGCAGCGGTGCTTCGACGTTTGAATGTACCAGGCTTTTTCGATTACCCCTATTCCAAGTCCGACATAAGCCAGTCGATCGCGCTGCTGAACGTGGTACCTGAAGCCATCAGTCCACGTATGAAACAACTTCAAAATGGTCTGACCGGCGAACGTCGCATGATCACCTATGTGGATGCTGACCGGTTAGCGAAAGAAATCGACGATGTACGGGGCATCGCTGGTGTGCGTTTGTGGAAAGTGCCGTTGCAGGCCGAGGTCTATGCCGAAGACATCGCAAAAGCTGCCGAACGTGATTTGATGTTCCAGTTTTGGTACCGGTCTCGCTGGGCAATCTTGGAAGGCGAAATCCCGTCTTCCAAGCAACTCGCCAAGGCACGTTGGCAACATCTACACGGTCAATTCGACTCGATCGAAGAAGAGAACATCCAGGGTGCTCGGCCGCTTTACCTGACTCAACGTGCGCCTGAATTTGAGCTCGAAGACTTGGCTATCGATGTTGAACTGCAGAAGGCCTATGGCATTCGCCGCCAATTAGGAACCGCATCCGACATCTACGAACGTCAAGTCCAACAGGCTCAGGTGATGATGCGAATGAGCAAGCGCACCGCCACTTATTGGATCAGCTTGGTTCAATATGACGATGGTCGTTACGACACTTCAAAGTCCTGGCTCGTCAAACGAGTTCTCGATGATGAACAGCGTTCTCAGTGGGAAAACTCGGCGGTCTACAACGCAGCGCGTGCAGCCGAGCGAACCGGTGAAATCGACGAGGCGATGGAACTGTACAAGTCCGAAAAGAACGCCCGACCCCATGGAAGCAGAATCCGAGCGCGCCTGCTCGGTAGGACATCCGAAAGCACCGACGACTAATCGCAAAAGCGATTCCTCAGTGATCTGTCGTGTCGGAACTCTATCCTTGAAGTCGCTCAAGTCGTATTCTCGCGACGTGTTGGGCGATCAAGGGAAAGGCGGCATCGACAATTCCAGTAGCGGCAAGCGATGCCGCAGTGAACTCGTTGGGAATATCGCACGACTTCAATAGCACTAGCTCGTCTGCATTGAGCCTGATGGCCAAGTGAGCGGCGATCGAGTCCGTCGTCGTTCGCCAATCCTGAGGCAAACGTGAATCATCGCCTGGGCGATAGAACGCTCCCACCCGAACCAAACGTGTTGCTGCAGCCGAGTTCTGCTCACTCAGATCCTGCAACATTTCGGGTGACCTGATTGCCTCCCACGCGGGAAACCAGTCACTAACAACCTGAAACATTGCATCAAGCAAATCGATGCAGTGCCAGTGAGTAGCAACCGGGTCCAATGAATGAACCGTGTCGAGCTCGCGGATCGCATCGATGACTTTGCCGCCACCAAAGATCAACACATTCGTCGCTGGTTCCTGACATCCAATCCAATCTTGGAGCGTATCAACCAACATTGGATTAAGCAATAAACTACCGCCGACCTTAACCACCCGAATCACGCACGACTCCGAATTGTCTTAGCCAATAAAACACCGACCGCGTACGCAGGAAAGCACCGCGAGACTTCCGCGTTAAAAATCTGGCCAAGTCTCAACACGTCGCGATCCGCTGGCACGCGCAGCAGTTCCCCGCCGTGTCCAATCATCACAATCGTGCCACCATTATCGATACCGTCAAAAGCGAGTTGAACTTCGTGTTGAGCTGCAGTCATCACCTGGGCTGACAAATCACGTGCCAGAGAAATGTCGACCCTACGGTGATCTAGCCCAATCATGCGAGCCATTCGATTCGCGGCCATCTCTATTGTTCTTGGTCGCTGGTCCGCCGATTGACAATCTTGGGCGTCTTCGCTGTTTTTACCAAGAATCAGCATTACATCGTCCATCGTCGCAAACACTTCATTCATCACGCGCACGTTTCGTCCTCGGAAACGCAAACTTGAAACCAATGAGCAAACCGGAGTTCGGCCGCAACCGAGATAGACAAGCGAACCTTCGACCAAGCGATCAAAATCAGTGCACGAGGCCGTAGCGACCTTACCCGCCTTGATAGGAACGATATCCGTGGTCGTCGATCCAACGTCCACGACCATTGCGTCATCAACGGCGCCGCTCGAAGCGGCATGGCGTAAGGCGATGTCGTTTCCGAAATACTCTTCAGCAATACATTTTGCGGAAGCATGCCAATTCGATGCGGCAACCGCATCGGGATTCTGCTTTGCCGCCGAACCACCCACGAATTCGCCTTCGACGGTATAGAAACAAACATCGGCGTTAAATCGTTTGGATGCAGCAACCGCCGAGTCAACAATCTTGGAGACACCTTCGCGGCGATCAAAGAAACAATCGGCAAGCTCGCCTGTCATCGTTACTGCAAGCGACGAAAACTCAAACGGAACCAACATGTCGGCCAAAGCATCGCATAGCCGATCGGAATCAGACCACATAGGAAAAAACTGACTTGCCGCATTGCCAAGCAAATCAGAGACCTTCAAGTTTGCACCACCGATGTCAATGCCGACAACACGAGCGGTATCGCAATGCCCAGTGTCTTCCAACGTTTTCACTTACCGTTTCAAATCGCAAGAGGTCGAAGGAAGCGCACCATAAAAAGCACCGCCGAGGTCTAGGTTGATTCCGTGACCATATCGTTGACCCAAACCGTACCCTCGGGAGTCCAACGAACGGTATCAACACTGGTTGAACACGTGATCGGCCCGGACTCTAGGTCAAACAACCTAGCGGTAATATTGCCGTGAATCATACGGCGCAGCCCAACGTAAGACGTCGTTAGACGCGGATTGATTTCAATCACGTAATCGGCCGATGGATCATCACCGAGTAACAGGTCAACTCCAACGAAACCACGAACGGTAGGCGGCATGGCTTCAATCGCCCGCATCGCAAGCGCTGCAGCGCGGCGTTGTGCGTCGTCGTCTAAAGGCCCCTGGCCCCCGTTGTACTCGCATGTAACATCACAAAGATTCTGCGAGACCGCGGGCAAAAACGTTTGTTGCGTAGGCGATGCCACCATAGCAATCGACACGGCGCGACCTGGCATCCAAGCCTGCAACAGCGAACTTTCATGAAGTTCCGCGTTGGCTTCTTCGAGCGAATCAAATGTTCGCAGCTCTTGGGTCCCGCATCCGTCGCGCGGCTTCACTATGTACTTGCTGAAACCTTTGCACTCTTCGGCATACCGACGGTCCGAGGTCGCCATATAAATAGGGTGCGCCACACCGGCACCAATCAATGCTCTCGCCGTGAGCAATTTATCGCTAGCGGTCCGAAGAAAGTCGCCACTCCCTGCGATCACGTCTACTCCGCCAGCGCGTAGCATAGCGACGGACTTCGCGAGAATCCCATCGCTTTCGGGTGCGACAATCAAGGCGGCGTCGCAAGACTGGGCGGCTTCGACCCATTGAGACCAATGTGGCTTGCTAGGGTCGATTGTAACAATTTGTTGCCCGGGAACCAATTCATCAGCATCAAAGCGAGGATCGACAGGAATCACGGCTTCGGCGATTTCAGACAAATCGCTGACCACAGCGTGCAACATCGCCGAGCCCTCTTGCCGAAGGCTTCTGGGTATTTTTTCCAAGGGAAGTTCCGCGAGTCCGCCACCGCAAACGTACTCACCCACAAAAATCCGCATTGAAACACTCCCCGAGAACAACAAAACAAGTGCCAGTCCAACGAATGTGGCATAGTGACGCTGATGCGTCAAACTTGGCATGCCCCAGCAGCTACCCCATCCCTAGAAGATGCCCAAGTGATCACGTGCATCGTCAGTCATTTTTTCGGGAGTCCAGGCCGGTTCCATCACCACCTTCACTTCGCAGGTATCGACTTCTTCAAGTCCTTCGGCG
This sequence comes from Rubripirellula amarantea, assembly GCF_007859865.1. Taxonomy (NCBI): domain Bacteria; kingdom Pseudomonadati; phylum Planctomycetota; class Planctomycetia; order Pirellulales; family Pirellulaceae; genus Rubripirellula; species Rubripirellula amarantea. The sequence continues at coordinate 560,087 of NZ_SJPI01000003.1, forward strand.
GCTCCCTTGGTACCGGCAACCAATTGTGGTCCAGCCGGACACATTGGGCTCGTCATCGTCATCTCGATGTAAACGTCGTGACGACCGTCTTCCTTCTCGTCCTTCACGTCCACTAAGTAAATCAATCCAAGATCCACGATGTTGACGTAGAGCTCAGGGTCGATCACTTGTTTGAGCGCTTCACGCACTTTGTCTTCTGCTAATGCCATGCTGGGGAAACTCCCGTAGTCGAATAGTCGTCGGTTAGTCTTTGAACGCTGTAATATCTTACGCGTTGGAAATATTTTAGGGTGGATACTAGCAACGCAAAAGCGAACCAGACCATTCACTTTCGCTGATGCGATCATCAAACGAATCAATCGTACTCGCGAACCTGCCGAACGATGGCGGCGCCTAACGCATCACGCACACTCTCGATGGTAATCCGATCGAAAATTTGCTGGAAGAATCCCGTTACGATCATGCGTGTGGCTTCCTTGCGAGTGAACCCACGGCATCGAGCGTAGAAAATTTGTTCTTCGTCGACTTTCGCCGTCGTGCTGCCGTGAGTGCAGCGTACGTCATCGGCCTCAATTTCCAAACCAGGAATGGAATCGGCACGCGAATGGTGAGACAACACTAAGTTGTCGTTGCGTTGATAACCATCCGTTTTCTGGGCGTCTTTGTCGACCTTGATCATCCCCCGCCAAACCGTGCGACTCTTGTCTTGCTGGGCTGCCTTGTAAAGGAAGTCGCTATGGCAATGGGGCGCGCGGTGATACTGCTGGGTGTGGTAGGCCAAGTGCTGTCGGCCTTCGGTAAACATCACTCCGTTGACTTGGCTGTCGGCACCAGGACCGATCAAATCAACCGATTGATTCACCTTGCTCAAACCTGATCCCATCGCAGCAATCGTCCACTGAAGCGTCGCGTCCTTGTCGACCAGCGCCTTTTGATGAGCGAAGTGGAATGTCTTATGGCCCCATTCCTGGAGGTTGACGTAACGAAGGTGCGAACCTGGTTTCTGGATCAGCTCAATCGCACCCATGTGTAATCCGCCAGCGTTTTCCGTGACGCTGTTGGATTCGTGCAAAACAGTGGCTTCAGCACCTTCGTCTAGTACGACCAAGGTGTGAGTCGTATCGCAACCGCCATCCGTCATCACCGAACCGATGTGAATAGGCTTTTCAATGACAACATTGCGAGGCACATATAGAAATTGACCACCTGCGAAGAACGCTGCATGAACCGCCGCGAACTTGTCGTAGTCGGGATCAAACGCCGTGAACAAGTGAGGACGAACAACTTCAGGATGTTCTTGGCAAATTCGTTCCAACGAACCGAAGATCACACCTTTGGCGGCAAGTTCCGGGTCGAGTGTTTCGTTAACGATTTGACTGTCAACGGTTTCCAGCCGTCCACCCAGTTCGACTCCGTGAGTCAATTGATGGACATCGTCCGTTGCGACGTCAACGACTGCACCATTCGATGGGGCAGCGTACTTACCAATTTGAAAAGTTCGGATGTCCGTACGAATCCACTCTTCGTGGCGTCGAGCGGGCCAATCCATTGCATCAGCGTGCTGCCACGCCTCTCGGCGTAGATCAGTCAGCCAGTCTGGTTCGTTGCGAGATTCGATGAACGCATCGAAACCAGCGGCGTCAAAAGAAAGTTGTGCGGTTTGCGTCATGACAAAAATGAGTCGAAGTAAATTTTAGAATGCGGGGTAGCTACCATGCTTCGAGTCGGTCCGTAGGCCAAATCGAAGTCGTGGCAACCAGTGAAACGGAAACAGTGCGAAGGCTTAACCGACGCTACCTTCCATCTGCAGTTGGATCAAACGATTCATTTCAATCGCGTACTCCATCGGCAGTTCTTTGACGAGTGGCTCAATGAAACCATTAACGATCATCGTACTGGCTTCCTGTTCGGTTAAACCTCTCGAAAGCAAGTAGAACATTTGCTCTTCGCCAATACGTGAAACGCTGGCTTCATGACCAATCTGAACATCTTGTTCGGCGACTTCGATGTACGGATACGTATCGCTGCGGCTTTCGTCATCAAGAATCAACGCGTCGCAGACAACACTGTTCTTGCTGTTGTGAGCGCCCGGTTCGACCTTCACAAGACCACGATAGCTGCTTCGACCGCCATTCTTGCTGATCGACTTGCTGATGATTTGGCCGGTAGTGTTTGGAGCCGCATGAACAAGCTTCGCTCCCGCGTCTTGGTGCTGACCGGCACTGCTGAACGCGATCGACAAGATTTCACCTCGAGCGCCAGGTTCCATCATGTGTACCGCTGGGTACTTCATCGTCAACTTGCTACCTAGGTTGCCGTCGACCCATTCCATGGTGGCATCGCCGTACGCGTAAGCACGCTTGGTGACCAAGTTATAGATGTTGTTAGCCCAGTTTTGGATCGTCGTGTAACGGCAACGAGCGTTTCGTTTGACGATCACTTCAACCACGGCACTGTGCAATGATTCGGTCGAATACATCGGTGCTGTACAGCCTTCGACGTAGTGAACGCTCGCCCCTTCATCAACGATGATGAGTGTTCGTTCAAACTGCCCCATGCTCTCGGCATTAATTCGGAAGTACGCCTGCAATGGGAAATCGATATGAACTCCCTTAGGAACGTAGATGAACGAACCGCCGGACCAAACCGCGCTGTTAAGAGCAGCGAACTTATTATCGTCGGGTGGAATGATCTTGCCGAAGTATTCACGCAACAGCTCTGGATGCTCACGCACCGCAGTATCGGTGTCGGTAAACAACACTCCCTGTTTCGCCAGATCTTCCTCGAGTGATCCGTAGATCACTTCGCTCTCGAATTGCGCTTTCACACCCGAAAGAAACTTCTTCTCAGCCTCGGGAATACCAAGCTTATCAAACGTATCTTTGATTTCCTGTGGTACGTCTTCCCAAGTTTTGCCCTGATGATCAGTCGGCTTGAGGTAATAGAAGATGTCTTGGAAGTCGATGTCGATATCGCCACCCCATGTAGGCATGGGACGCTCGTTGAACTTCTGCAATGATTCAAGACGGAACTTCCGCATCCAATCAGGTTCGTTCTTGATATCAGAGATCTGATGAACCACTTCTTCGCTAAGACCTTTTGCGGCCTTGAACACACCCGTGGTTTCGGTTCGGAAATTGTACTTATTGATCTCGCCAATGCTGTCGGCTTCAGATCCAGCTTCTTGAATATCGGTTGCCATGAAAAATGCTTTCTATGCGTTATAAAAGTGTTTGATCTCGTGCGTTGCCAAACCCCAGGATTAAACTGCGGCTTCTTCGGCAAGCATCTCTTCGTTGGCGGCATCGGCTTCCGGGTACGCCTTACGAATTCGGTCGTAACCTTGATCGTGAAGCTCTTGCGCTAATTCTCGTCCGCCGGTTTCAACGATCCTTCCGCCCAACATGACGTGGGTGTATTGCGGCGGATTGTGGACAAGTAACTTGTCGTGGTGCGTGATGATCAGCAAACCCATCTTTTGGTGACCAATATCAGCGATCGATTCACTGGCCAATCGAACAGCGTCAGCGTCCAACCCCGAATCCGTCTCATCGAGGATGGCGAACTTCGGTTGCAACATCGCCAATTGCAAAATTTCAGCTCGCTTCATTTCCCCGCCCGAGAACCCGTCGTTGACGTAACGCCGAGCGAACTCGACATCCATCTTCAAGTGACTCATCTTCTCCTTTAATTCCTTACGGAACTCACGCATTGGAATCAATTCTTCGCCCTCTTTGCGATCGGGTCGACGAACATTCGTGGTGGCGTGGCGAAGGAAGTCTGCCATCTTTACACCCGGAATCGCCATCGGACGCTGGAACGCCATGAAGATGCCTTTGCGAGCACGTTCATCAGGTCCCATTTCAAGCACATCTTCATCATCAAGCGAAATCGAGCCACCGGTAACGGTGTAACCCGGATGCCCCATGACTGCCAATCCAAGCGTGCTTTTGCCGCTTCCATTGGGCCCCATCAAGGCGTGTGTTTCGCCGTGTTTAATTGTCAGATTGACCCCACGAAGAATGGGCTTATCACCAACGGAAACTTGCAGGTTTTCAATTTTGAGAACGTGATTCATTTTCTTAAGCTCGCCTAAGGCGATTGAGGTTAAAAGTACTGAGTTGAGTTGGGAATGAAATGGAACGTATAGGATTGTGGTAAGGAAGCGAACAACCAAGTCAAACGGTGGCCGTCGAGGATTGGTTGTCCTGACCAGTGTCCGCGATGGCAGTTGCGATCGGCCCCGCGGAAAACTGACAACATTGATCGCCGTCGAGTCGACAACTGCTTAAATGGACCGGATGTCCCAGCGCCTCGGAAAGCATTTTCTCTTCAAGCTTGCACATGGCACGGTCGTCCGACGCTTCAGTCAGTGACGGATACGGACACGACTCAATATCTAATACCGGCAAATTCCCATCGCACGAAACCGAGGCGGCGATGTGATTCGACGCCATCACTTCGGATAGATGATCAAATCGATGTTGCAGGGAGGTGACTTCGGATTGCGTTTCACTTCGATGCGCATCCATCACATTAGCAAATCGTTGACCCAGCTTCGTCGCAACCGTTTGGAGCAAACTCTCGCGAAGTTCTTCATCTTCGATTTCAATGATCGTCCGCCACATGGAATCCGCCAAATCCGCTGGATTGGCTCCCGCGCGTCGATGTCCTTCAAGGGTCATGATGTATCGATACGTTGGCCGCCCGCGTCCCGAGACAACCTTTTCGCGGACAAGACAACCGCGTTCAAGCAATCGCTCGACTCGCTGCCTGACCGCGGTGGCGGTGACTCCAAGCGATTCAGTTAGATCACCGATGTCAAAGGCATCTCCACTACGCATCGCCAGCAGAAGCTCACGATCGACGGATCGCAACTCTTCGTGGACAACGGTTCGTGGTTTATTAGTCATGGTGAATTCAAACGGCGACATGGACTCAAGAGGCGACATGGACTCGAGAGGCCGCGTCTTGGAACACTGAATCGGAGCACTGGCCTGCCCCTTATTGTGTGACCAACCGGCATTTATGACAACGGTGCTTGCGAAAAATGAGTCCGAACGGTGGACGAACGCGCCATTCGTGCGATTTGCGGCGCTATTGGGGTGTATTTTGTCGCACTAAGCCAGCTACAGGCCGGTTGTCCCTCTGTGAAGGATGCATCGCCGTGCTACGATCCTCACCCAATCGCGGGACATGTGGTAAAAACCACCAACCGCTGCACATCCGCACCCCATCCATTCCATCCAACCCAACCTTATCCCGAGTTCAATCATGAAAGCCGTCGCCGTCACTCCCGGCACGCCTAACAGCGTTCACATGGAAGAAATTGCCAAGCCCACCCTTGATCAAGTAGCAGGTGGCTTAGGCGTCATGGTTCGAGTCTTGAAAGTGGGTGTTGATGCAACCGACCGTGAAATCAACGAAGCTCTGTACGGAGCGGCCCCGGACGGCGACAAGCACCTTGTCATCGGTCACGAATCATTCGGGATCGTCGAAGCCGTCGGCGAAAACGTTAAGCGAGTCAAACCGGGCGACTTCGTAACCGCTACCGTTCGTCGGCCAGGCGGGTCAATCTACGACCTGATTGGCACCAACGACATGACCAGCGAAGAAACCTACTACGAGCGTGGCATCAACCTTCGACATGGCTTTTTGACCGAGTACTTTGTCGATGAAGAAGAGTACATCGTCCGCGTCCCCGAAGGCCTGAAGCACTTGCACGTTCTGATGGAACCGATGAGTTGCGCCGCCAAGGCAGTCCACCAAGCCTACGAGGCTCAATCACGCATGAAGGTGTGGAGCCCGAAGGTTGCCTATGTATTAGGCGCCGGCCAAATTGGTTTGCTGGCGACTCTTGTGCTGAAGCTTAAGGGACTCCAGGTCTACACGCTCGCTCGCGGAAAAGCTCCCAACCTGAAAGCTGAAATCGTCCGTGGCATCGAAGCCGAGTATGTCAGCACCGCCGACACTTCCATGGAACAACTTGTTGCTAAGACAGGCAAACCGGACTTGATCATTGAAGCAACCGGAAATAGCTCGATTGCTTTCGAAGCCATGAAGCATCTTGGCCACAACGGCGTCGTTGTCTGGGCCAGCATCACTGGCGGCGACAAGGCTATTCAAGTTCCATCGGATAGCATCAACCTTAACTGGGTACTCGGCAACAAGTTGTTGCTTGGTAGCGTCAATGGCAATCGAAACCACTTCGAAATGGGCATCAAGGATTTGGCGTTGGGCGAAATGATGTACCCCGGAGTGCTTGAGAAGATTCTGACCCATCCGGTCGACGGACTCGAGAACTACGCCGAAATGATGCGTTTGCTTGTCGAGGACAAAACCGCGTTAAAGGTGTTCGTCAACGTTGCGGACGAATAGGCGTAACCGCGCGTGGCTCGCCTCGCCAATCTGCAATCCAAATTGCAAACGTTAAGAAGCAGCAGCAAACCGTCGGATCAGTTCGGCGGTTTGGCGAACACCAGTTACTGGCTCGCCGCCTAAGTATTCGATCGCAATGCATCCGGAAAATTCTGACGTAGAAATGATTTGCATCATCCGCTGGAAGTCTATCTTCGTCTCATTTCCCTGAGCGTCGAATTGCCAAGACTTGGTGCATAGGGATTTCGAATAGGGCAGTAATTGCTGCATTGAATCGTATAAATCACCATCAAAGTTGCCAAAGTCGGCGATGAGGCCGACACGGTCACGACCGATCTTTTCAACCAATTGCACGAGCCAATCCGGGTCGCGTGAGAACCCGGTGATGTTCTCGATAAGAACTTTCACGTTCCGGTCCGCAATCGCATCGCAGAAGCGGCCAATCTGATCCGCAGCAATGTCAAGCTGCTCCGTTTTGTTGCCGATTGTGCCGGCTCGGACTCGGATGTAATCGCACCCCAAGGTCTCTGCAACTTCCGCCCATCGCAAGTGATGCCGAAGCGATTTCCTACCCTCACTTGATTCTGCTACATCCAATCCATGATTTGAATCGCATAGGAATGCTCGGATCTTGACCCCCGCATCCTCTGCCCGACGTCGAATTTCGTCCGCCTTGCTCGGATCTGCAAAGAGCTCGTCACAGTTTTCTGCTGCGAATTCGACATTGTGAATTCCGCATTGGCTCTTCGCAAACGCGGGGTACTCTAACAAGCTAATCGCGCCGGAATCAAATAGCGACTTTACTGAATACGGATGCAGGCTCAACTGGAATCGCCCGTCTTGCGGCGGCGATGCGATAACCGCTGGACACCTCAAACGCATTGCCAGCGCAGCGGCAACGATGCTTCCCCCGGAACCGAGAAACCTACGTCGGGATTGCCCTCTGTTTTTCGTGTCCACTCGTATCGCTCCTTGATTTGACAATCATAAACTTACGGAAAACAGCAACACGAGGCAACGTTACTCGCAAGCCTTGGTGAAAGCCAAACCTTGATCTTGCGGCATGCGGTTCATGACACGTTGCCGATTCTCGGACCGCACTAGCTGACCGCAGGCAGCTGCAATGTCGCTGCCAAGAGAATAGCGAATCGTCGTTTTGAGACCCTCTGCCTTAAGCAATGTTGCAAATCGGTTGATCACTTCGGAAGACGATCCGTGCAGGTGCGGCGCGTCTTGGATTGGATTATACGGAATCAAGTTGACATGCACTTGCATCGGTTCAAGCCACCGAATCAGCTCTATCGCGTCGTTCGTAGAATCGTTCACTCCCGCAAGCATTAGATACTCGATCATGAACTCGCGTTGCTGAACTTGGTTGATTTCCACCAACGTTTCTCGCAATTGCTGCAGCGAATATTTCTTTGCCAGCGGAATGATCTGCTCGCGTTTTTCCTGGCTAGCGCTATGCAAACTTAATGCTAGGTTTACCTTCGGAAACTGCTCGGCGAACCTTAACATCGCATCGGCAACACCCACAGTCGAAACGAGGATGGAAGCCGGTGAGCGATTGAAGTGATCCGTCGCAACCAGCCTTTCAACGGCCGCGAAGAGATTGCACTCATTGTGGAAAGGCTCCCCCATTCCCATGAACACGATGTTCTGCAACCGCCGACCTTCGCTCGCCAGAACTTGCCCACATTGCTGAACCTGATCAAGAATTTCAGCGACGCTTAGGTTGCGAGCGATTCCCATCTTCCCGGTAGCGCAGAACCCGCAAGCAGCAGCGCAGCCAACCTGACTTGAAACGCATAACGTGTTCCGCCCTGTCGCGATCCGAAGTAACACCGACTCGATTAACAAATCAGACGACGTTCTGAATAGCAACTTCGTCGCTCCATCGATGCCAGACTCGAATCGCCGGAACAATTCCAACGAGTGCAACGAAATGCGACTGGCCTCCGGAAATCCTTCCAAAGCGGCTTCGTCGGAGTCAAATCGCTTGAGGAAACGATTACGCAGTTGACGGATCAACTGAGGGTCCAGGCGTCGTTGCCGGCGAAGTTGTTCGACGGCAACGACATCGTACAAGTCAATCTTCGGATTCAATATCGATGATCTCCATCGTGCCATCTTCGTTTCCGAGGACGGTCAATTGCTTTCCATTGACGGTGACAATGTATTCACCCAAGAACCCACGAAAGCGAATCTGGCCGTCGGCATCCGCAACAAGGTTCTCTTGGGTTGTCCATTCGTCCTTCGTCAACCGAACCCATTCTTTGCCCATTGCCGTTGGCGTCCAATCCTTGGCAAATAGCGCTGCTTCAGGCTTCCAGTGAGCACCTTCCCAAAAGCCCCACGTCAGCACACCAACAACGGCCGGGTGAGAGAAACATACGGTCATGAAATCGCGGGTAAAGTCGGCCTTTAGAGTGTCACCGGGAACTTCGACATCGTACTCGGTAATCAACACTTTTAGACCGAGCGAGTGCCAACGATCTAGTTCTGCGACCAAGCGTTCCGGCGGCGTAAGCAAACCACCGAAATGACCTTGAATACCGATACCATCGATCGGTGCGCCATTTTCCTTGAGGTAACGAACAGTGTCTTCGAAGTGCACTTTGTGAGTGGTGGGGAACCCACCGCGGACAAGACCAGCGTAATCGTTGTAATAAAGGTCGGCTGTGGGAGCCACTTCGCGAGCGACCTTGAACCAATGAATCATCGCTTCGTCACCAAGCGCCGCGGTCACTTCGGTATTGTCGAAGACTTCATTCAACACGTCCCAATCGCGAACCAGCCCTTGGGTGGCATAACCGACTTCGCGGATATGCATGTCAAGAACTTTGGACAGCACTTCGGGCTTGTCGATAATCGAAGGGATCCAGTTGGGCAAATTCCGGTAACCGGGCCAAACCATCACATGCCCACGAGCGGGAATTCGCTTCGACTTCATCCACCTTAACGCTTTGAATACCGATTCGCGTGGGATCCACTCTTGATCCAAACTTTGCCACTTCAATCCATTCTCGATAGTTCCCGCATTGAAGTATTGTTCGAACGTATCACGAAACCGATCGTTGTCCTCGCCGTCGCCGGCAAGCATCGGAGCCGAAACGGCGGATCCGAAATCAAACGCGTGACGGTGATGCTTGACGTGGACCTTCGCACCGGAATATGGCTTCCCAGTAGCGTCGGAAAGCTGCAGACTAAAATCGCGTTTGCGATGTTTTTCGATTCGCTTGGAAGCATCGGTTCGCCAAGCGGCATCAGACGAACGCCCCGCGTAAGTCAGTTCGGTGTTGGGCAAAGAATCAACATCAAAGTCCTTGCCATAGTTCCAAGCTTGCAGACCAGCGATCTCGAGCACTTCAGGTTGGTAGCCGACTTGAAAGTTGAAGCCTGCCTGCCCCACGTCGTAGTCCTCTAGGCTACGAAAGCGAACCCAGTATTCCTGCCACGATCCATCGCTGGGTGTTTCAGCGAGAAACTGGATGCTCTTGGTGTAGGGGTTGCTGAATTTTTCAAACACGAACTCAGCGACGGCTCCGCCGACACCATTTGCCGCACTCCCGCGCATCCAGAATCCGACCAGTATCACATCGCCTTTTTGGACTGACGCAGTCGCTGGCATCCCAAAGGCTGTGTCCCAAGTATTGTCGGGCTGGGTGGTCAACTCGATACGAAGCGAACGCTTGAAGGTTTCGTGTTGAACTTCACCGCGTTCGTAAGTGCCAAATTCCCCGTCCCCTAACCGAACGTTGAGCTGATCAATTCCGGTTTTTTCAGTCGAGATCAGAGGTACGCCACCTTCGGGCAACTCCGCTGCCTTCACCAACGAGAGGGGGGGCACAGCTAAACTCGCCAACAGCAAGCACAAAGAAACTATCGTCGTTCGCATTATTAATCTCATAAGGAGTGGCACTTCAAGCGACGCATCATAACCAGGAATCAAAACAATGCGAAATCCAACGCGTTTGGTGAGACAGTGAAGGACGCCACGCGATCACTTTGCTGTAATGATCGTCCGCAACAAGTCCATCGCCGGTTCACGTTGGTCGAGTTTGAGGTGCATTTCGATCAATCGCCGCCGGGCAACGTTGCGCACGGCGGGTTCGTCGATGTCCTGCAGTGAGCTTGTCAGCACCTCGATGGCGTCACTTGGACTGAGATGTTCGACCGCAAAATCCATCGCGTCGAGCGAAGCGACGACCGGTTGGTTTTCCAACTCCATCATGGCGAGTTGCAACTTGCGAGCGTTCATTTCCAACTCGATCGTTTCAATGCGTAGTTCGAGTTCTCGATGCTGGCGTCCGATAGAGTCGGTTTCAAAGTCCGGAGCTCTCGAGGGCTCGACATGAGTATGTTCTCCCCAACGTTGCGGGTCGCGAGGTTGGTCGCGACGGCTGGGATCAATGGGCCGAAGTTCTTGAGGACGAAGTTCTTGAGGACGAAGTTCTTGAGGGCGGTGTTCTTGGGGACGGTGCTCGGCATGCGGACCTAAGCTCGGTCGCCCTTGATTACGTCTCACCTTATCAGAACGCCCATCGCGTCCACCATCTTCATCACGGAACGAATCTGTTTGAAACCTGTCACCGTTGAACCGCTCGTTGTTGATTCGCTCGCCGTTAAATAGCTCGTTGTTGAATCGGTTGTCACCAACCTGACCATCACTAGACCTCGCTCGCTCTTGCCTTCGCTGGTAACTACTCTCATCCATCGGCCGTCGCGGCGACAACGACGGCGACGGCGACTGTTGACCACGCGATCGTTGATCCATCTCGGGTGGAGGTTGCGGTTGCTCCTCTTGCTCGAGCGGTTGGCTCCGTCGATCTTCGTCAGCTAGCAACGGTGCTAGCGGACTGCCGACCAGAAATCCCAAGACACCGAACGCAACGACGGCGGATGTCCATTTCCATTTCGAATTTCGGTTCATCTGATTCTTTCCAATGGGTAGAGAAGACAGTGCAATTAGCTTAAGCCTGAGCTTTACGAAAACATGTCGATCAATTGACTATCGCGATACGATTCGCAGCGCGATATAGGGTGCGAGGTTGAAGAACAAAATCATCAACTTGAAGGTCGCCAAGTAGCGAAAGTAGTGCGAAAAAAGTTCGCTTTCGGTGAGATCAAACCAGCGTGCATGCATTCGAGCGATCCACTTGCGATTCACAACCATGACAATGGTTGAAAACATCAGTAGCCCTGAATTTATGATCGTGCACCAACCGAATACGTTGGCGATTTCAGTCACGTTCATTTTGCTTACCCGGTTGAAGTTGGTGCCAAGACGAGCACGTTAACATTAAGACTCCCTTCGATTGTAGCGAGCAGTTCAGGCCGCGAATAACTTGTTTGGCTCGATCACTCAAACGATGTCGACAAACAATTACGTTAAGGTGTCCTGACCGCAGTTTTCAAATACGCAAAGGAATCGGCACTGAAAACGCAGGTCTCGCAGTTCTGCGTTGCTTCGACCGAACGCAGCGAAACCGCTGTCAAACGAATCTTATCCTCCCCCGCGTGAGACCAAATGCTTCATGACGACTCAAACAGTCCCGATCAATTTCACTTCTCCGGGAACGATTGAGCTTTAAGATTCGTCAGTGATGTAGCCTGATTCTGTCCACCGCCACCCATCTCAACCTTAACCGTCTTGATGCGGTCAAGCCTGAGCCACCCAATCCCACAAGGGCCAACGCGACATGTCTGACCCCAACGACCGTTCGCGCCGACGTCGCCAAAGCCGCAATGTGGACGACTTTGGTCCCTATGACCACCCGACCTTGACACCGCGTGGATATGAATTGATGCGGGGAAGTCCCCTCAAGGATGAGTCCTATCAGATGCCGCTAGCGGGACTGAAACAGGGCGACCATGTCCAGCCGCTTAAGCCAGGAAGCGATGCTCAAAATTCATACGCCGTTCCTAGTCGAAATGCGGCAGCGAAACCGGGACAATACTTCAAGGGAATGACTCCACCGCCACCGCTTTTTAATGTCTTGCCATCGCGAATGTTCCCGGACCCGAATGTTCTGATGCATGGGCCGCTTGATCGCTACTACAAGTCTTGGTCCCTTGCCGGCGCGTCGGTCCGCAACAATCAAAGCTCGTCGCCGCGATCAAGCGAAACAAAGACCTCGGATTCTGCGAACGATCAACTGCGAGCGATTGGTCGTATGGTGATTCATATCGATCATGCGAGCTGGGATCAACCAGCGTTTGGATCCGCTTGGATCGCCGGCCCCAGTTTGGTCGCTACGTGTGCTCACAACTTGTTCGATTCTAATAAGCGGCATTGGTCGCGGGCGATCGAGTTTTACCCAGGCTTTGACTATTACACGTCGGGTGAGCCGATCTCATGCAACGTTACGGCCTGCTACATTCCCAAATCGTATCTTGACAACCCGGCTACCAACGACGACATCGGATTCTGCTATGTCGACCGAAACATCGGCGATATCATCGGCGCGACCATCCCGATCGTACCGCCGGAAACGAACCACTTCTTTGACGACAATGAGGTGACGATCATGGGGTATCCAGCGGGCGCCGAATTCGATTTCGGAAAATCGCTTTGGGCATCCAAAGGAGAATATTTGTTTGGACGCAGCAGTGGCCCCAGCGATGATTATTCGCCGGTATTGGCCACGAACTTTGGGGGCGGTTGCAGTGGATGCCCTTGGCTAGCCCGAGACCCATCCACCGGCCGATGGAATGCGGTGGGTTTGTCGTCCGGCCACGCGCGTTTGCACTATCGCCGTGGCGAATTGAACCTGATGTCACTCACGTCACCTATGTTGACTCAGCGGCGAATGGACCGGCTGGTGGATAATCAAGTGTTTCACTCGTTCGAGGCATGATGAGTGCGGGTTGTCAGTTTTGAGGTCCGAGCTATGATCGCTTTGAAACCGTGCTCCTTCCACTGACACAATGCCTTGAACGAAATCGCAGCACCGACTACTCGAATGCGATTCGTCGTCGCCATGATGTTTGTGGTCGTGATTGGCCTGACGACGATGGCGCTGCTCGTCCCAATGCCCCGGGGCGGGCGGATGTTGCCAGCGATCGGCGACATGGTCCACGCACCGTTGTTTTCCGCGTTGACTCTATTCGCGTTTGCGTGTGTCCACCAAATTTATCCCGCAAAGTCGTTCCGGATTTGGGTGATCCGCAGCCTCATCATTGCCGCATTGTTTGTGGTGGTCGGTGTCGGTAGCGAATACATGCAGGGCTATTTCGGTCGTTCGAAATCGCTACACGATGCAGTGGCTGATTCCATGGGCATCTCCGCAGCGCTGGGTTTACTCGTGATCTGGGGACTTCGCAAATGGAGGCTCATCTCACGCACTAGCGCGAGCCTGTTTCTTGGAGTTTCGATGCTGCCGTTCGCGGTTGCTTGGTGGGGTCCCACAGCGACTCTTGCAGATGCTTACGCGATGCCTCGAGAATTCCCCATGCTCAGTTCGTTTGAGCGACCGGCCGAACTTGAACGTTGGCATTTTGCGAAGTGCATGGGCAAGCGGGTTCGGAGCAACGTCACCAGCGGCAACTATGCGTTAGAAGTGGCATATCAAGTTCATGAGCACCCAACGGCAACAATGTACGAGATGGTCAGGGACTGGTCACAAATGGACAGCTTAAGAATTGATGCCACGTTGGCCCCGTCGTTTCAGGGTGAGTTTGCCGAGTTGGCGGTCCAGATCATCGATGCGCGTCACGGCAGCGTCTTTCGCGATGTGCATCGTCAAATCTTTCAATTGCAACCGGGCAAAACCCTTCCCATTGAAATTAAGTGCGACCAGATGCAGGGTCCGACAGGTCGCAAAATTGATCTAAGCAGCGTGGTCTACTTAGATTTGCAGCTTGTACGGCCTGATTCGCCTACGATTGTCCGTTTTGATTCGATTCGGCTGGTTCCGCAAGCGACGGACTGACGGCGACGGTTTATGATGAGTGAGTCGACTACGGAAGCACCATGCCTGACCCACTCGTTATCTCACGTTCCCAAATCCCTTGACGGTGACGCGATGAATCATCCCAATGCCGACCCGAAACCGATTGCATCGGATGGCGAAGCACGCGGTGACAATCATTTATCCCATACCCCACCGCCATCGCTGGGGTGCCCGGAACTACTCCGCAGCTTCATTCGCGAGTTCACGTGGACCGGGACACTTGAAGGCAGCTTCACTTGGCTCGAACCGGCTTCCGAGACCTTATGGGGATGCCCGGCTAGCGAACTGTTAGGTGACTTAGACAAACGGCTACAGTTCATCCATCCCGATGATCGCAATCACGTTCAAGCGATGTGGAAACAGATCGCCCGCAAGCCGCGAATCGAACTTGAGTATCGTGTCGTTGGAAAGGGATCCTCGCCCCAATGGATTGCCGAAACGATTGTGCGAGATGACAACGATGGCGATGTCGCGAGCTGCTGCGGACTGATTCGAATCATTACCGATCGACATCACCTCGAAGGGGCACTGCGAGATTCCGAGGCTGTTTATCTATCGCTGGTGGAAAGCCTACCGCTAAGTGTGTTACGAAAGGATGCCAAGGGTCGAATCCAGTACGCCAACAACCGAGCTTGCGAACAAATTGGCAAACCGGTCGAGGACTTGATCGGTAAGTCCGACTTCGATTTATTCCCAGCGGACCTAGCTAAGAAATATATGGAGGACGACCAGGAGGTCATCCATTCAGGAAAGCTATATCACGACGTCGAACGACATCAGGCCGGCGAAGGCAAACAAATCCATGTTGAGGTGTGGAAAGCTCCTGTCCACAGCGCTCGAGGCGACGTCGTTGGCATCCAGGTCATGTTTTGGGATGTTACGAACCAGAAGGACGCAGAGCACCAAATCGAGTTCGAGAAGTTTCTGCTATCGACACTACTGGAAACCGTACCGGAATCCATCTACTTCAAGGATGCTGACAGTCGATTCATTCGACTTAGCCAAAGCTGCGCACGAAAGTTCGGCGTTGATGATCCATCGCTCGCCATTGGCAAATCCGACGCGGACTTCTTTTCGAAAGAACATGCTCGGAAGGCACTCGCCGATGAAAAAATGGTGATGCAAACCGGCGAGCCCATCCTTGCCGAAGTGGAATGCGAAACTCACAACGATGGGCGAGTTACGTATTGCGCAACCACTAAAGTCCCGCTGAAGGATCCGCGAGGGCACATCCTGGGAACGTTTGGTATTTCTCGCGACGTCACCGAACAGATCATCGCCGAGAAAGAACTCGCTCGCGAACGCGACCTGCTTCGAACGATCATTAACAACGTTCCCGATCTGATCTACGTCAAAGACAGGGCAGGGCGGTTTGTCGTGGCGAACGTGGCCCTTCTAAAACTACTGGGGCTAGAAAGTTTAGACGACATTCTTGGCAAAACAGATTACGACTTTTCGCCACCCGAGCATGCTTGCCATTACGTCGCCGACGATCAGAACGTTATGCGAAGTCGAAAACCTTTGCTCGATCGCGAGGAATCTCATCGCAGCGAGTCCGGCGACGAACTTTGCCTGCTGACAACGAAGGTGCCCCTGCTGAACACCGAAGACGAAGTGATTGGCGTGGTCGGCATTGGTCATGACATCACCGAACGCAAGAAAGCTGACCGCGAAATCCTGCGTGCAAAGGAAAGTGCCGACAAGGCCAACCGAGCCAAGAGCGACTTCCTTGCTAACATGTCTCACGAAATACGAACGCCGATGAACGCCATCATCGGCATGACTGACCTTGTGCTCGATACGGAACTAAAGCCAAGTCAACGAAACTTTTTATCGATGGTCAGCGAATCGGCGGAATCGCTGCTGGCCGTAATCAACGACATTCTTGATTTTTCGAAAATTGAATCGGGCAAACTCGAGATCGAACGGCGGGTCTTCGACATTCGCGAATCGCTTGGCGATACGATGAAGACGCTCGGGCTAAAGGCTCATTCGAAAGGCTTGGAACTTGCATTCCGCGTCGCGCCTGCGGTTCCGCGGTTTGCCGTCGGCGACATCGGGCGACTGAGACAGGTCGTGATTAACTTAGTCGGCAACGCAGTCAAGTTCACACACCAAGGCGAAGTCGTCGTGGAAGTGAACTTGGTGAAGCTAACCGATCGAAACGTAACGCTACGGATTGGTGTACGTGACACGGGCATTGGAATTCCCGAGCATAAGCTTGAAACGATCTTCAATGAATTCGAGCAAGCCGATACTTCAACAACGCGGCGATTCGGCGGAACTGGACTTGGACTCGCCATTTCGTCTCGAATTGCTGCTTTGATGGACGGAGAAATTTCTGTTGATAGTGAAGTCGACCGCGGAAGCCTTTTTTCGTTCGATGTCAAACTTCGCATTGCGCCAGAAGACGCTGAGGAGCAAAAGAAAGACGAAGAACGTCTGACCATGCGTGGGGCCGTTGTCGTGGGCGGGACCAGCGTTTTGGTCGTCGACGACAATGAGACGAACCGAAAAATTCTCGACGAAATTTTATCGGGCTGGGGCATGATCGCCACGCTGGTTGAAAGTG
Source organism: Rubripirellula amarantea (assembly GCF_007859865.1). Lineage (NCBI taxonomy): Bacteria > Pseudomonadati > Planctomycetota > Planctomycetia > Pirellulales > Pirellulaceae > Rubripirellula > Rubripirellula amarantea. Next base: position 576,992 of record NZ_SJPI01000003.1, read on the forward strand.
GCAAGGAGGCGTTGGATGCTCTGCGATCGGCGTCATCACGTCAGCAACCATTCGGGTTGGTGATCACAGACGTCAACATGCCAGAAATGAGTGGCTACGACTTCATCAAGCACGTGCGCTCGGACGAAAACATTGCGCCGACTCAGATCGTTGTGCTGACGAGTGGTCGACGCGATGAAGAGGAAGAACTCGATCAAACGCTCAATGTGAACGAACGTTTGATGAAACCGGTCAAGCAATCGGAATTGTTCGATTCTATTGTTCGCATCCTCGGCATCAACGCAGCCGAAGACTCGGGCCACAAACACTTGAGCCCCATCCCCAAGAACGTCAATCATCTAAGGATCTTGCTTGCGGAAGACAACATCATCAACCAGAAGCTAGCCGTGGGCGTGCTATCGCGAGACGGGCACATCGTCACCATCGCCAACGACGGTCAAGAAGTGATTGAACTTCTTAGTCGGAACGAGTTTGACGTGATCCTAATGGACGTCCAAATGCCTCGGATTGATGGATTGGAAGCGACACGGCAAATTCGCGAACTCGAAGGCGATTTGGGGAACCATATTCCGATCATTGCAATGACTGCCCATGCAATGAAGGGCGATCGCGAAAAATGTCTCGACGCCGGCATGGACGAATACATCGCCAAACCAATCCGCATCGGCACGCTGCGAGAGAAACTTCTCTATGTGATGCCCCAAGATGAAGAGCAAGATGAGGAGGGCGATGAACGAGGCTTCGAAGAAGGTGAAAACGGCCGCAGCGACAACCGCAATGACGCCGACAATTTAGATGCGTCGGCGGATTCGGAAAACAAGGAAGCGGACGAAAACTCCATTCCACAGACGTCCGAAACGGAAACCACCTCGGCTTCACCTACGTCCGACGATCCCCCACCGATCGATTGGGACCATGCTCATGCGACCGTTGGTGGTGACCCCAAGTTGTTGGCTGAGTTGATGGCGGTCTACGTGGGTGAGGCGGAACATATCCTTCGTCAAATCGCGACGGCACGTGCCAATGGCGAAACCGAACAAATGGGTCGGTTTGTTCACACTTTAAAAGGTGCGTCGCTTTCGGTGGGTGCTGTGCGAACGAGTGAGATTGCGGGATACTTGGAACAGGATTGCAAGACGAAAGACGTGGCGGAACTAAGCGAACAGTTCGATCAATTGAGCGCTGCCACCTTGGCAGCGATTGAGGCAATCCAGAACCATCTTAGCAACGAATCCTAATCCCAGCGAACTGAACTTTGAGCGAGAGTCTTCCGATCCGAATTGGCGTCGTCACGGTTTCCGACCGAGCTTCTCGGGGTGAGTACGAAGACCTCGGCGGACCGGCGATCGTCGCCTATTTGAACGACGTACTAGCGAGTGACTTTGAAACCGTTGCCCGTGTGATCCCCGACGACACCGCCACAATTTCCGAGACATTGAAGCAGCTTTGCGACGGTGAGCAATGTTGTTTGGTCGTAACAACGGGCGGAACTGGCCCCGCAAAACGCGACGTCACACCCGAGGCGACCGAAGCGGTTTGCGAGAAGATGATGCCCGGCTTCGGTGAACTGATGCGAAAGGTATCGCTCGAAAAAGTCCCGACTGCGATTCTGTCACGTCAAACCGCTGGCATACGCGGTTCTTGCTTGATCGTGAATTTGCCTGGAAAGCCAAAAGCGATCGCAGAATGTCTCGACGCCGTGTTCCCGGCAATTCCTTACTGCATCGATTTGATCGACGGCCCTCGAGTGGAAACCGATCCGAATCGGGTTGTCGCATTCCGCCCCCGATCGAAGTAAGCAATCAAGATCGTGATCGAAGCGGCGATCTTCAAGCGACGCGAGGGCACGAGCCCGGTATCAACGGCGAAAAGCTCGAGCAGTTTTTCAACTTGCTCGAGCTATCGCGGGGCGAGAGTGGTAGATCCGAAGCGCGTAATCGGAAGACTCTCGCCATGCCTCCGCCCAGGAGAATGGTTAGCAGCGAATGCTTTTCGCTGAAGGTGTCTTAAAAGACATAGTTAGGGCATAGGTACCGCTCGACGGCGGACAGGCTGAGGTGCTCCGCTGATGTCAATTTCAGCTTCGTGGTTGATTGGGGTAACGCTGCCGGACGGTGGAGCCAAATCGTCCATCGAGTCAGGCAGAGAATCTGGAGTTGGCAAGGGAACCGAACGCCGTGGCTCGTAAGCCGGTGGCCCTTGAGGCGAAGTATTTTGAGGGCTCATCAATTCACTGGGGGTGTCCCCGAATTCGCTCAATGGAACACTGTTGGGAATGTCGATAGGATCGCGAGTGATTTCGATGCCAGCTCCCATAGGATCGTGGCCATACGATCCGGGGCCATCCAAGATCACTTCGCCTTCATATTCACCAGGAAAATTCGGCGGCAGACCATCAACAGAGTCCAGATCGCCAGCATGGTGCAGTGCCGCATCAGCGTCGCCCAGGGGTCCACGACGAACCACGCCGGGTCGGCTGACGCCATACTGAACCTTCTTCCCAGCACTGCGTTCGCGAGCACGTTCAAGTGCGTCCCAATAAGCTTTCTTGTGCCAAGTACCTTCGTGCAAGGTGATGTTGCTGTTCGCGAGCATCGTGCCTTTGAGGTAATCGACGTAGTTGATTGACTTGTTGTATTCCGAAAGAGCTTGGTAGTACGCCAGTTCCGCGTCTGCCTTGCGTTGCTGACTTTGCAGCACCACGTTCACTGGACTGCGACCACCGATAAATTCAGCCAAGCGTGCTTCGACTTCGGCTTCGGCCGACTGCCATCGCTGAGCGTTGGTTTGAACAAGTTGGTAGTGCGTGGATGTCTTGGCAACCGCGTCGCTGAGTTGGCTGACCATCAAACGTTCGGCGTCTTGGATGTAAGCACGAGATTGTTGCAAGCGAAGCTGCGAACCTCGAATGCGAGCACGTTCTCGACGAGCACCAATTGCCGGAGGAGTAATTTCAAGACGAACGGCACCTTCTTGGTAGTTGCCTTCAGTTAATTCACCCAATGCACTGCTGCCGATTGCTGGTGAGTTGACGCTTTGGCGAGTCGGTGGGCCGAGAGTGTCGCCGACACCCACCCAACGGTACAGAAGCGACAGGTTCACTTCCGGAAGGATTTGGTTCTTGGCCGAAATCTGCTCGAGTTCGCGTTGCTTGATCACAGTGCGACCGCGGCGAAGTTCAGGACTCAAGTACAGCATTTGTGAAACGATTTCGTCCCAGTCAAATTCAAGACGGGCAATGGAAGGCTCGTCGATGGGGCGAATCAATCGTCCGTCGGTGGGAGCGATACCGATCATTTCACGAAGACGACGCTCGTTGCCGTAAACGCCTGCACGATCGCTGCCGGGAAGGTTCGAACCCGCCAGTGCCGATTCCAAGCGTGCTTTGAACTCAAAGTATTGAACACGAGCTTGCTGAACTTCTTGAATCGTCCCCGTTCCGTTGTCCAAGTTCAACTGAGCAAACTTGGCCGTCGCAATCGCACTGTTGCGACCGATGATCGCCGTCGAAACATTGCGATACGAAACATACAGGTCCCAGTAGGCCACTTCGACGTCACGGACGAGGTTACGCACTTGAATTTCAAAGTCTGTGATCGCGATGTCTTCGTTCAGGCTAGCCAACACGACGGGAATACGGTTGACCAGGGTTCCCCGATTTCGCATCAATGGGTGCTGAACCTGAGCTTCGATGACCGCGGTGTAGTCGCTCGGATTGACTCGCAGAGCTCCCAGCGTGTCAGTCGGCGTGTTGCTTCGGTTGTAAATGATTTGCTCGCGAAGCGTAGCGACGCCACCGGTAGCGTATCGCTTGCTGAGCGCGAATTGCTGAGTCACATCGGTCGCTTGGTTGATCGCGGTCGAAACACCACTGTCGCGAGAGTTTGACGGACGATCGGTCGTGCTGAAGTTAACAAATCCGCTCGCTTGAGCATCGAATTCGGACAAGGCATCTTCCACGCCACCGATTTGGTTCGCTCGCAGCACACCACGTGGAAGCACGCGATTGCCAGAACCGTCAATCGTCAAAGGCACCGATTGAGTCGTCGATTGTGAGATTGCAACATCGTAGACGCTGCCGAGTTGATCAGCCGAAGCACTGGTGAACTGAGCCGCAACATTTTGACGAGTCTCGGCGTTGCCGCTGGTGGTCACAAAGAACTTGGCATTTTGAACCGCAAGCGAGACGCATTCTTCCAACGACAGGTCCCAGAACTTGTAGTCGTGGTTACCTATTGTCAGCGGTGCATAAGACTCGGTGGTCTCAGCAAGCGAATCGATATCCACATCGGGATACTCGATCTGAGTCGCGGTATTCAGATAATACTGAAGATCCGGCGACTCATTCATGAAGAATGGCTGCGTGGGCGTGCATCCAGTCGCCATGAAGACGGCTAGTGCAAGTTGCAGATAAGTAATCGTTTTTAGTAACGAGCGGTTCATGCTCTGGACTTCCGGGGTCGTGCCGCCGTGAAACGCACCAACAGAAACAACGCAACACGCGTCTTGTCTGTGCGAACCGTACGGGTCGATTGTGGAAGCCCCCCACAAGGTTTCTTCATCAGCGTGTCAGTAGCCCACCGGCAAGTCGCTTTAGCAGTTACTTGAGGTCAAGTACGAGCAAAAGCGATGACACGATTAATGAGGAAACCTCACCCAGGTACTTGTATCGGCCGCTCAGATGTCAAACTTTGACGGTTCTGAGAAAAAAAGTGATCAACTTTCCTGGGCCTGCTTTTCACTAGGATCCGGTTTGCCGAATCCATTCAGCGAGCGTTCGTTGCGAACGAAAAATCGACACGGAATCCTCGTCTTCGGACAAGCTACGGATCGAATCGTATTCATTTTCGATCTCGTCGACTTCGATATCTTCAACTGGCATATCTTCAACTGGCATATCTTCAGTTGGCGTGTCGTCGTCGGATCCGGGAAGTTCAGTGTCGATTTCTAGCAGATCACTATCTTCCATGGGTTCCACATCGACTGAGCGTGAAACTGCGTGCTTGTTGTGCGGTTCTTGTGGATCGCGTGAACCGATCCGCATTCGTTCGTAAGGCTTAGGATAAAAGTAGTGCGTTTCCATCCGCGGCGCGTCGCACTCGTAGTAGCCCTTGTGCTCGGCACGGTGCCAAGCCATCGCCTCTTGGCTGGTGGGAGCGATCTTGTACAGGATCTTTCCCTCCCAATAGCTCGGTCGATTCAATCGACGTCGGTGACCGGCGGGTAAGTTGTTCCCTAGAGGTCCAATCACATCGATCCGCTCATGCACCGGTTGGCATTCACGATCAGGATGGTGGGCGTTGACGTGATCACTGGTCGAGATCGACGCGACCAAGAACAAGAAGACAACACTTTGATGGGTGCGCATAAGAAATCCAATCCGTCCGTGAAACTGCCAACCCCAATCCATCGAGGAAGACACGGTCAGCCTCGCCGTGTAATGTCAGATTCGACGGTTGGACCAGATGGATTGATTGCCGGTCCAATTAAAAGGGTTGTACCTGCGAGTCGCCATCACAATCGACACGATCCGCACGGCTCGATCTCGACAACCAACCGGTGATCGCAAACATGCAAACACTAGCGAAGAAACCAACCATGACGGCGGCGTAAACTCTTACCACGGCAACGAGAAACGCTGACCGAACGCTGGGATTCGTCGGCAATGAATCGTCGAGTGTTAAGAACTGGGCGAACCCTAAGCCAAGAACTAACCCCGTGACCAACGCCACCGCTAACAATCCCTTGCCAATACAACGAAGCGTTCCTGAGTTACCGGTAGCTGTCGAATACACCAATCCCGCAATGATCGGTTGGGCCACCCAGCAAACGGTCAGTACGGCCCAGTACATTGCCGCATCAATCCTTGTTTCCGCCAATCTCATCACCGCGAACAAGCCAGCAAATATCACCGTTAGCGTTACGACGTTACCGATCGTGAATTGGCGACGTTCCCGATCGAGATCAGTACGAACACTGAATGAAAGACTCCAATGGCTGATGGCGAAAAGTTGGAACAGCACCACTTGCGAAACCACCATTCCCAAGACGCCTGAAATTAGAACGACTGGTGAGTTGTCACTCGCGACGCTCAGCAACCCCACGACCGCTGCTGTGACCGCCGCTTGTACAAATCTTCGCCAGACAATCGACGACACCACGGTGGCTACCCAAATGCCGCCGCTTGCCAATCCGTAAAGGCCCCCTGAGAAATACAGGCGAACGAGTTGCAGATTCCTATCGAGGGACTCATCGACTATCGATTCGGGGTTCGCCGACGTCAGACGCACGAACAGAACTGCATGAATCAGTGTCCAAGCTGCTATGATCAAGAGAGCCCACCAAGTTAGAATGGGTTTTCGACTGACATTTACGGGCAATTCAGTGGAAAGATTTTTAGTCGTCATCAAGCTCTCAAACGTATTTTACGATCACTCATGGATGGTACCACAGAACCGATCATTGTCGTCATCGGACACCCGATCGCTGGCAATCCAAGTCAACTCGCCATTGAGCGTTCGCTAGCCAAACTAGGATTGGAATGGCGGGTGCTTTCCTTTGATGTTGCGCCCAACGACGTCGCCAAAGCTCTTGATGGCTTTTCGGTTACCGGGATCCAGGGGGTAATGATCGACCCCTCAATTAGAAACCAGGCGATGCAATGGTATGCCCAGTACGCTGAGCTTGACGAAGCAGCGGTCATTGATTGCCTTGACATGGGTGATGACGGCCGGTTCAAGGGAACTTACGAGCGGAAGAATTGGATCAACGATTTGATCGATTCACGAGAATTTGAGACGACCCGCTGGATCGGAGAACTCCCCAGCGACGGTGAAGCCATCCCGCCTGTGGTTGATCCCGACAAGCTCTCAGCGGCTCCCAGCCTGATACCGCCCGAACCCGAAACCATTGCGGCGGCTGACCTTATCCTGTTAGCCGACTTACCCGCCGAAATTAATGAAGACGATCCGCTTGAGGCTGAAGCTTGGCCCGAAAACGATGGAACATCATTGGTCATTGATCTGACGTCGGGTCACGTCGACGCCGCTCGGATCGCTCGGCGAGGTTATCAGTTTGTTTCCGCCTTAGAAATCCAGACCGGCACATTGCAAAGATGCCTGCATCGTTGGACCGGCGAGGACGTCAGCAGCGAAACGATTGCCGAAGCCATCGAAGAATACCTTGGTGTCTGAACGATGAACGATAAGACAGACTCGTTCGTTCTACGAGACGACCGCATCATTGCCACTGTCGCGACGCTGCGGCGACGCATCGAAGAACGGTTTCCCGGTTCGGGCTTATCGGGTCTTTGCCAACGTTTGTTAGACGTGTCACAACACGCGGCAGAACGCGCCAACCAAATTAGTCAGCCGATCAAATCCATTCGCATCCTTGGGTTTGCGATGGCCACTTTGCTAATTGTCGTTTTGGTTGCCTCGGTGATCTATGCGTTATTGAAAGTCGAGGCCGATAAGATTGGCGTGCTCGAATGGATTGCCGCCATTGAGTCTGGTCTCAACGACATCATCTTCTTCGCGATCGCTATCTACTTTTTGGTTCGGCTTGAAACACGAATCAAACGTGAGCGAACGTTAAAGGCTATTCACGAACTTCGGGCAATTGCGCACATCATTGATATGCACCAACTGACCAAGAACCCTGAACGCTATGTACGCGAATGGACCGACACGAAGAACTCACCCAAGAAAACGATGTCCGCGTTCGAACTCAATCGCTACCTCGATTACTGCAGCGAAATGTTGTCCTTGATCGGTAAGATCGCAGCACTCTACGTCCAACACTTCGACGACGCCGATGCGGTCGCGGCAGTCAGTGAAGTAGAACAACTCACCACCGGCCTATCTCGTAAGATTTGGCAAAAGATCATGATCTTGGAACAGACTCGTGTTCTTGATGATTGCAATGACACCCAACCGGACCAACCCGATTCACCTTGCCCTACAACTCCGACTTAAACCATGGCAACTCCTTCCAAACGGTCAGGGGCTCAGTCGGCTCGAACGGCTCTCATCAAAGCCGCCAAGAAGCTGCGTGACCGAGTCGACAAGCTAGAGTTTGCTGAACCGGTTACCCACGTCTACAACCCGCTGCGATACGCATGGAAATCGCACGAGGCGTACTTATCGATGGCCAATGACGCCGGCGCGAAGGTACTGTTTCTCGGCATGAACCCGGGGCCCTGGGGAATGGCTCAAACTGGCGTTCCGTTTGGTGAAATCGCTGCGGTGAAAGATTGGCTCGGGATCCACGAGTCCGTCAAACATCCCAAGAATGAACATCCCAAGCGGATCGTTGAGGGATTTGAATGTCAGCGAAGTGAAGTTAGCGGGCGTCGGCTGTGGGGCCTCTTTCAGTCCAAATACGAGCAGCCCTCGGATTTCTTCAAGCGACACTTCATCGCCAACTATTGCCCCTTGGTGTTCATGGAAAGCTCGGCACGCAACCGAACTCCCGACAAACTTCCGGCCGCCGAGCGTGAATTGCTCGACTCGGCTTGCGACGCTCACTTACGAGCGGTGATCGATGCATTGAAACCCAAGCACTTGGTTGGTGTGGGTGCCTACGCCGAAAAATGCTTAGCCCGCGTGCTGGAAGAGGCATCCTACGATGCACATTTGTCACGCATCTTGCACCCTAGCCCTGCCTCCCCCGCTGCGAATAAAGACTGGTCGGGACAGGCAACAAAGCAGCTTATCCATGCCGGAGTCTGGTAAAACATAAGTATCGATTGATCAACCGCTCGCGCAATCCTGCGTCTTTTCCTGAGTTGACCGCCCGAAAAATTCCGAGAACCATTGATGCTCGCCGAAGACATTAACGATCTCTACAAGCTGCTTCGCGGCAATAAAGCAGCCGCCAAAGTGCTGGAAGCTCGAACGCTCGCGTTTGATGGCAAGCACGAACTTGTGATCGAAAAACTCAACGACGCCTTAGATTCTTACAAGGCGAGTCGTTCCAGATTCCTGAAGCCAGGGGCCGCCGACCAGATCACAGGCAAGGGAGCCGATGCGGATCGACAACGGCGAACTGCCGAACGGAAGTACGAAAAAACGATCGAGGTCATCAAAGCATTCGAAGAATTGATGCCGACGATTGAAAAACTCGCCGAACGTGACCGAAAACGAGCCGAACGCGAATCGGCTAAGCAAGGCAGTGCTTCGCCCCAAACGCAAAGCCCCAGCGAAGAAGAGCCCGCGGCATCCAAAATTGCTGACGACGATAGCGACGACGACAGTTCGCCAGAAAACTCTGGCGCCGAAAACTCTGGCGCCGAGGACTCTTGCGCCGAGGACTCTGGCGACGGAGACACTGGCGTCAAAGACCACGCCGACTCTAATCCCGAGTCATCCGCTGAAGCTGCACCTGCGTCCACCGCAAACTTGGACCAAGCGTTCGTTGACGCTTACTCGAAAGCTGAGGGCGATGAGGTGTTCGACGTGGTTCTGTCGCGGTTTGACTTTCGCGAAATCGCCTCCGAGGGAGACGTTCATTCGTCGGCCTTGTACCTGATCAATAACTCGGACCAACTCTATTTGGTTGAAACCAAAAAGATCGACTCGGCAACTCAAACGGTCGCGATGACCGACATCATTAAAGACAAGCCAGTCAAACCGTTCAAACTTGCTCAGTTCGTCAAGCTTGGGAAAGACCGCAAGATGGTCATGCTCACTCAGCGTGATCAGGCGACGCAATCGGAGTTCGACACCGTCGCAAACCCATCGATGGTTGAGAGTGATACCGAGGACGGAACGCCTGAACTATTAGATATCGGAGCCTTTAGCCAACTGTTAACCGCAGCTCAACGCAGCGGCATGGTTCCAGGTGCCGATCAAATTGCTCACACGCGCGACCGTGAATTTCGCAAAAAGCAATACGACATGGCATTCCAAGCCATCAACAACGTTTTCGCTCAGTTCACGTCCAACGCCAATCAACGGGCGCAGCGACTCACTCGCGAAGACGCCGACATTGCATCGGGCCGAGTCCAGATGTCTCCGAAAGACGTCGTCGCCAAACGTGCCCGCGACCGAGCTCAATCCGCCGAAGTCGAGCGGGCACGACGGCGGTTCCAAATTGTCCTGGAAGGACTTCGCCAATTGATCGCCAATCAAGCCGGATCCTGACTTCGTCGGGATTTTGCTGAAATTCTTTCGCTAGCGAACCGATTGGAGTTGACGACGCGGCGTTCGTCAGCCACATTCTGCGTCTTCTCAGGCAGTGAGCCTGGGCAAGTGGGAGAGTTTGCCGCTAGAAACTGCTTTTTAAGTGGATTCTGGGCCAGGTGAATTTGCCAAACCACCCGACAACTGAGAGTCGTGACCTATGGGTAAAAAATCAAAGCGCTATCGCGCCGCGCTGGAAAAACAGCCAAAGACACCGCTGCCACTTAACGAAGCGGTTGCCGTTCTTCAAAAGTATGATTCGACCAAGTTCGATCAGACGGTTGAAGTCCACATGCGTTTGGGCGTTGACCCGAACCAGGCCGACCAAATCATTCGCGGTTCGCTCGTGTTGCCAAACGGCATCGGAAAGCAACAGCGAGTCGTCGTGTTCGCCAAGGGCGACGCCGCCGAAGCAGCTCTTGCTGCTGGGGCCGACGAAGTAGGCCAAGATGACTTGGCCAAGAAAATCAAAGACGGCTGGACCGATTTCGATGTTTGTATCGCCGCTCCCGACATGATGGGTTTGGTGGGTCCACTCGGACGCGTCCTCGGCCCTCGCGGGATGATGCCTAGCCCACGTGCTGGCACGGTCACTCCCGATGTCGGAAAGGTTGTAGCGGAATACAAGGCTGGTAAGGTCGAGTTCCGCAACGACAAGGGCGGAAACGTCCATGCCATGGTTGGCAAGATGAGTTTCGACACTGAAAAGTTGGCCGAAAACATCCGTGCTTTCATCCAGTTCGTCGAAGGCTTAAAGCCGCAAACAGTGAAGGGTGCCTATGTCAAAGGCATCGCGATTTGCGGCACGATGAGCCCCAGCGTCCGCGTAGCGGGTTAGGTGAACCAAAACGATGAGTAAATACGTCAAAGAACTAGTGACTCGCGATATCAAGCGTCGACTCGAAGGAGTCGAAGATGCGGTCGTGGTCTCATGCGTCGGAATGGACGCAAACACCACGAATGAACTTCGCGGTGAACTGGAAAAGAAAGACATCCACATGTTGGTTGTCAAGAACACACTGGCTCGTCGGGCAACCGAAGGCTCGCAAATCCACGGTGCTTTTGAAGGTGCCGCCGGCCAAGTGAGTGTTTGCTGGGGTGCATCGGACTTTGTTTCGCTTGTCAAGGAAATCGTCAAGCTCGACAAAGACAAAGAAAAGTACGAGAAGTTCGTCGCCGGTGGCGGCGTCATGGATGGCGAAAAACTTGATGCCGAGGGCCTTAAAGCCGTCAGCAAGTGGCCTAACCGCGAAGAACAAATCTCGATGCTTGTTGGACAAATTCTCGGACCTGGATCGCAGCTTTCAGCGGCGCTTCTCGGCCCTGGCAAGATGCTCAACAGCCAGATCAAGAAAAAAGGCGAGGGCGACGAGTAGTCTCCCGTTTTTCATAATCACGTTCCCAACTAACCAACCAAACTAACTCATTCTGTTTTCGAGGTAGAGACATGTCCGAAGAAACCGCCGTCGCCGAATACAGCGCCGAAGCAAAAACCATGGGCGACAAGATCGCCGAAATGACCCTTAAGCAAGCCAAAGAGCTTAGCGATTACCTGAAGGATGTTCACGGCATCGAACCCGCTGCTGGCGGTGGAGTTGTCATGGCCGCTGCAGGTGGTGGCGATGGTGGCGGAGACGCTGCTGCTGAGCAAACCGAGTTTGACGTTATTCTGACCAGCTTCGGCGACAACAAGCTGAACGTGGTTAAGGTCGTTAAGAACTTGACCGGTGCTTCGCTGATGGAAGCTAAGAAGATGGTCGAAGGCGTTCCTGCGAAGCTCAAAGAACAAGCTTCCAAGGAAGACGCTGAAAAGGTCAAGAAGGAAATCGAAGAAGCTGGTGGTTCGGTCGAACTCAAGTAGTTCGCTACCATCGCTTGAACCCAACAAAAAACCCACGCGTGTTTTCACGCGTGGGTTTTTTTTCGTTGTTGGTACGCCGGGTCGGCATTGCACTGACGCGACGGTACGTTGACTTGATCGCTCGAACGCCTTTGACGTTCACACCCTTACCGCATGAACGGCAAGCTTGGCAAGTTCGCGATTCCAACTCCACCCGATGCAGGTGGTAGTGCTTGACCGCGAACGGTCGAGCTACTTGGATACAACTCCGTCGCCCGAACGCCACTTTGGCCTTCGTTGCGTCGCGGTGGGTCACTGGTCATGCGTCCCACACTGGTAGCCGCGATTCGAGGAGCCGAAAAGCTCGGTGCCGTGTAGGCCGGGCCAACGGCATATTGGGATCCGCCAATCGGTTCGACACGAGCGGTGCTATCAAGCGGACGTAGCCGTGCGGCCACAGCGCTGTCGATTCCCGGTGAAGCCTGTTGGGCCGGAGCCACTTTACCGACGGGTTCGAATTCCACTTTCTGCTCTCGTTCCATCCGAACGATTTGCTGTGGAACTTCCACAGTGCGGTTTTCTGCGACCCACTCGGTTCGCGAGTCCGTCCGATTGACGACTTCGTTGCGAGCTTCCCAGCGTGTTTCGGGAACATGGTGATACGCGACCGTCGGGCGTGCAAACGGATTCCAACGACCGTGCAGTCGCGGTTCCCATTTGTATTCCACGACCGGCTGATATACCGTCCTCGCTTCTGGCTTCGTTTCGGTAACCGTCTGTGGTCGATAGATGGTTTGGTTTCGCGATTCAACTTTCGTTTCAATCACGGGTCGCTCAACAGTTTTAGCGACCTTTCGATACACGATCCCCGTCGCGGGATCGGTAAAGAAGCCGTTATTGTCTTGTGCTTGAATAGGTGAGCTGATCACGATGGAAGTCAGCGTGCACCCGACAAACGCAAGAGTTGCTTGCTTGATCAAACGTTGGCCACCAAAGTGGTCAACAAGCTGAGAATAGATCCGAGCTTTCATGGCAATCCTTCGCCGCGTGGTTCGGACAGACGGTTCACAGGAGACGCTCTCCTCGCACCCAACTTGCGCATTGCTGCGACAAGCCGCGAATCTGTTTGCGTCATCCTTGACCCAATCAGTTTCATGCGACCTGTGTCTACCCCGTCATCCCAGCAGACACAGTACCTCAAGGGACAGTTCGGCAAGAACGAACGTCGCTTTTGAGCTAAACTGGTGAACAAGCGCAAATTCGTTAGTCAGAAGGAACAATCATGCGGCCCAGCGTTGCCCAACACTCGATTCCAGAAAAACTGCTCGCAATGCTTCAAAGCCCGACGGAGTCAGGTAACGGTCCGTTTCGGCAAGCGGATGCTGCTTTGATTGAACGAATCAACCATGCGATCGCGGAGGGCAATGGCGACATCCGAGATGGATTCGACCAAAGAGTTCAGGTGCCAATCGAAGGCGGTATCGTGTCGGGAAACCAACTGTACCCCGTCCGAAACCGCACCTTGTGCCTGGTTGCGGGCGACGCAATCCAGATCCGCTAGCAGCTTACCACTGCTTTTCGTCTTCGCCGGGACTGGGACCATTGCACCACTTCGTAAGCCCTTGAACGGCTTCATCTCGGCCTTCGCCATTGGTCCAGATTGAATCGTCAACGTCCAAGCGAATCTCGTATTCGCCCTCGTGCATGCAGTCAGGTTCGCCGCAGAAATGCGGCACGTCAGCCACCCACACAATGCGATACAGGGGAACCCATTTGTCGTCGATCTTTAGGAGAGGTGAATCCACGGACTTCTCTTTCTAAGTTTCAAACCGTTAAGTAGAGCGAATCTTGACTCAACTGACTTTGCATCAACCGAGCTCTTTGCTACGAGCGGTCGCTGCGTTTACCGCCGCAATCAAACCACCCCGAACCCCATTCTGTTCAAGAGCGTTAAGTCCGGCAATGGTTGTTCCGCCAGGGCTAGCGACTGCATCCTTTAGTTCTGCGGGATGACGACCGGTTTGCTGAATCATCTGCGCCGTCCCCAAAACAGTCTGCGTCGCCAATTTCATGGCCAAAGATCGAGGCAAACCAGATGCAACACCGCCATCGGCCAACGCTTCAATGATCAAACAAACGTACGCGGGACCGGATCCACTGAGCCCCGTCACGGCATCCATTTGCGACTGTTCAACTTCAACGGCGAGCCCTACCGCGCCCAGCAGCGTGTCGATCGTTTGGCGGTCGGGCTGAGTCACCTCGGATCCTACGCAATAGGCACTGGCACCGGCACCAACGAGACTGGGCGTGTTGGGCATGACGCGCACAACCCGTCCGTGGCCGGCTCCGGCGGATAGAGTTTCCAAACTCACACCTGCGGCGATTGAAACAACAAGTTTGCCGTCCCAAAAACCGTTGGGTTGGTCGAGGACTTTCGACACCACATTTGGCTTGACGGCGATCAGAACCGCACTAGAAGCCGGCACAGCTGAAGCGAGCTCTGTCAGAGCGACGCCGGGCTGATTGGCGGCCCACCACGCTTGGCTTTCGGCATTAGGTTCGACGACCTTAATTTGGTCCGCCTGAACCACATCACTGGCGAGCATTCCGCCCACCAGAGCCCGTCCCATTTGACCTCCGCCGATGATTGTCCAGGAATTTGCAGTGGCCGAGGTGTGTCTAGCAGTCATGAATGAAGATTTCGTTTGGTTTGAGCATTCTCGAAGTAGGGTAATAGGCTACCCAAACTCAATTGACCCCATAGGCCTGCCGCCGTAAATTGATCGGTTTTTCTAAGCCTAAATCCTGTTTGAAATTCGGACGCCCCATGAACTTTGATGCAAAGGGAACTTTACCTGCTGCCGAATTTCCGTTTCACCCGGATAATAGTCCCAGTCACACCCCTCGCGGAGAATTCAGCGTGGAAGAAGCTATCGGCAAAGCCAACACGCTCATCGAAGCCATGGGCTGGATTCGTCGCTTTCGCGGCAAGACCACGGTCATCAAACTCGGCGGTAGCCTGCTCGATGACGAAAATGCACTCATGCATATCTTGCTCGATGTGATTTTCATGGAATCGGTCGGCATGAAACCGGTCATCGTCCACGGTGGTGGAAAGGCGATTAACCGAGCTTTGGCCGAATCGGGCATCGAGCCAAACTTCGTTCGAGGTCGCCGCGTCACGGATGCTCCCACGTTGAAGGTGGTCGAAAAAGTTCTCGCCGGTGAACTGAACGTCTTTATTACCGATGAGATCGAGCGACTCGGCGGCCGTGCTATGAATCTCTCATTCACGACCACCAATGTCCTGTTCGGTGAAAAGTTACCCACCGAGGAAGATGAAGACCTTGGCTTTGTCGGACATGTCACACGAGTCGACCGAAGCGTAATCGAGGGATTGTCTTACACCGATCAAGTCCCCGTCATTCCGTCGATGTGCGAGGGCGAAGACGGACAAAGGTACAACGTGAATGCAGACACCGCCGCCATGGCCGTCGCTCAGGCGCTAGGTGCCGAGAAGCTTGTTTTCCTTTCTGATGTCAACGGTGTGCGACGCGATAAGGACGACCCGAAGACGATTATCGATTCGCTTTCTGCAGAAGAAGCGAGAAGCTTGATTAAGGAAGGCGTGATCAATGGCGGAATGATTCCAAAGGTCGAAGCCTGTTTGGAAACCCTCGATCGTGGAGTCCGCAAGGTTCACATCGTCGATGGTGCCGTACGCCATTCGCTGCTGCTGGAGATCTTTACGACCAGCGGAGTCGGGACTGAGATTCACGCGTAGCGATTCTTTTTCCCTCGATCGATTGTGTGAATTTCGCCGTCCGGCCCACTCACACGTTAAGCCCTCCCAATTCTCTCTGTGTCAGGACGAATTTCATGGACCCGAATAAAGAAGACATTCCGGAAGACGACGATCTTTCGGAAGAGCAGTGGGACGGTGAAGACGACGAAGAAGAGTACGAAGAAGGTGAGGACGAGGATGGTGAGGACGACGATGACCAGGAAGAAGATGATGATGATGATCAGGATGTCGACGACGAATTAGAAGACGTAGAGGTAGAGGACGTAGAAGTAGAAGACGCCGTCGATCAGGAAGCGCCGGTCCTGCAGCGAGATGCGTCTATCAACCAGGACGAAATTGTTTACGAATCGACTTCGGCTACGCTCGTCGACTCGGAACCGAGTGATATCGACGAAGATTCCGATGCTGCAATCACCGAGTCGGTTTCGCCGTCATACCAGGACGAACCATTTGCGTTGCCTGTGTTCAAGCGAGCCGAATTTGGTGGCGATCCCGCTGGTCTTCTTCGTAGCGGTGCCGATGGCCTCGAACTGATCGACGCTCTTGCCGGCCGAGTGAGCATTTTCGGCTTGGACACCAAGACCATTCGATCGGCGATCAAGAAACGTCTCGACAAAGACCTTGGCGATGCATTGAATCGTTTTGCTGCCGATGAACCCAACGACATCGCGAACCTAATTAGTCAGTGCAACGCTTCATCGTCCAATGCGATTTTCGATTCCGCTGCCGTTTACCCTTCGTCGGAACTCGCACTCGAAGCAATCTTGGCTGCCTCACGAATGCGGGACCAAGGTGCCCGTTACCGAACGATCGCGATGGTAGGCAGCGATCATGGCCGAACTGGAATGTGCCGCACCGCCAGTGGCATCTCGGAACTCCGTTCCGGATTTGGTCCCATGATGGCAGGCTTTGACCACGTTCCCGTAGGCGATCTCAACGCGGTGGAATCGGCGATCAACGAGCAAACGGGTTGCATCTTAATCAGCCCGATTCGGCTTCTCGACGCCGCGCGTCCCGTCACTCAGGATTACCTTGAGGGTGTTCGCATGCTTTGCGATGAACATGGGCTGCTATTAATCGTCGACGAATCCCAATTGGTTTTCGGCAGTACTGGCGAAGCCTTAGTTAGCTCTTCGATCGCTGACATTAATATCGATGCGGCAATCTTGTCGGCTGGGTTACTAGGCGGACTTGACGGCGGATTGCTGCTGACATCGGCAGAGACCACGCGGTTTACTTCGCAACAACGTTCATGCTGTCCCATAGAAACAACAGCCATCGAGGCGACACTATATGAATATCTCGACCGAGAATTGGTGTCCAGCGCTGCGAACCGAGCGCACGAAATGGCCGTCTCTATTGCTCAACGTGTCGCGGGCTACGAGTTTGTTCGCGATGTGATCCCGATGGGAACCTCTCTGGGTATCGAAACAGACTTGGATTCTGAAGTCTTGGCAGCCCACTGCATGCACTTTGGCGTGTACGTTGAAACCGCTGGCGAAACCGCGATTCGAATGTCGCTACCCATCACACTTGAACCTGACGACTTGAACACACTGCTTGATCGACTTTCCAATGTGTTCGAAGCCTCCGAAAAATATCAACCTATCCCAACCTAGAAGACACTTTCATGCAACATCTGCTGAGTCTCTTTGACATCGACACCCAACAACTTAAGACCATTCTGCGCACGTCGGCGATGCTGCGTGAAGGGTTGGCCAAAGGCGATCGTCCTGCGATTCTGCAGCGGATGGTAATCGCATTGCTGTTTGAAAAACCGAGTCTGCGAACTCGTGTCAGTTTTGAAACTGGAATCGCGCAACTCGGGGGATCAAGCTTGTTCTTGGGCGAAGACGTGGGATGGGGAAAACGGGAATCGCCAGCCGACTTTACCAACGTGCTTGGCCAGTTTGTCGACGCGGTGGTGTGCCGCGCTAAATCCCATGATCGAGCAACCCAGTTGGCGAGTTTCAACGCTGTGCCGATCATTAATGGACTGACTGATCTATGCCATCCTTGTCAATCGCTGGCCGATATAGCAACGATCGAACAGGCATTGGGGACGTACGAAGACAAGCATGTCGTCTTTGTCGGTGACGGCAACAACGTCTCGCAGTCGCTGGCACTGATTTGTGCGATGCTGGACATGCGTTTCACGCTGGCGTGCCCCCCAGAATACGAAATGGATGCTGATTGGCTGACTCAAATCGAAGCAAAGTATCCCAAGGCGAAGATTGTTCAGACCAATGATCCGACCGGAGCGGTTGTGGACGCCGATGCCATTTACACCGACGTTTGGACCAGCATGGGGCAAGAAGTCGAAGCTGCCCAACGCCGAAAGGTGTTCGCTGACTTTCAAGTCAATTCGAAACTGATGGCGGCCGCCCCTTCGACGGCAAGAGTGCTACACTGCCTGCCCGCTGTCCGCGGACAAGAGATCACTGACGACGTAATCGACAGCAAGCAAAGCGATGTCATCATCCAAGCTGGAAATCGAATGCACGCGCAAAAGGCCTTGTTGGTCTGGATGCTCAACCGAGCTTGGGTCGACAAGCACGTGCCAGCTAGCTAGCGGCGCTGCCGACGTCTGAGACGCATCTCTTTTACATCATTACTTTTTGCCTTTTGAACCATACCTTCCCTATGCGTCCTCACGATCAACTCCGCGAAGTATCAATTGAAGTTGGCTACCTCGCCTCCAACCCTGCAAGTGTCCTTTATAAAAGCGGCAGCACCATTGTTCTGTGCACGGCTTCGCTTGAAACGAATGTTCCGCCGTGGCTGGTGGGGAAAGGGAAAGGTTGGGTGACAGCGGAGTACAATATGCTGCCCGGCAGCACCAGTCCGCGAAAGAAACGCGAACGTGGGGGCAAAGTGGATGGCCGTACCACGGAAATTCAGCGATTGATTGGCCGCAGCCTGCGAAGCGTCGTTGATCTCGAAGCGCTTGGCGAGAACTCGATCGTTGTTGACTGCGACGTGCTGCAAGCGGACGGTGGAACTCGCACCGCCTCGATCACAGGCGGTTTCATCGCACTGGCAATCGCGACCCAGCAAGCTGTTCCAGGATCGACCATCGGAAATGGACCATTGAAGGATTCCGTCGCTGCCACCAGCGTTGGGTTAATTGGCGAAGAATGTAAACTTGACCTCGATTACGAACTTGATTTTGCCGCTGACGTCGACATGAACGTGGTCATGACGGGTTCGGGACGATTTGTTGAAATCCAGGGCACCGGTGAAGAAGCGACGTTTGATGACCAACAACTTGCTGAACTGTTGCGACTGGCAAAGATCGGAATCGCGGAACTGACTGCTCAGCAAATTGCCGCTCTGAAGTAGCCCGATGGCGAAGCTGTACTTTTATTTTTCGGCAATGAATGCAGGCAAGTCAACGATCTTGCTGCAGTCGAGTTACAACTATCGCGAACGGGGCATGAACACATTGATCTTAGCTCCCGAGATCGATACGCGTTCAGGCGGAAAGGTCGTTTCACGCATTGGAATCGAAGCCAACGCGATGACTTTCAATACGGCCGACAACCTGCTTTCCGTCGTGCGTTCTTATCACCAGCAAGAGCCCGTGCATTGTGTTTTGCTCGACGAAGCCCAATTTCTGACTCGACTGCAAGCGCGCCAATTGTGCGACGTCTGCGATGAACTTGATATTCCCGTCCTAACGTATGGAATTCGCACCGATTTCCAGGGCAACTTATTCCCAGGCAGTGAGGCGTTGCTCGCCTGGGCGGATTCGCTCGTGGAACTGAAGACCATTTGCCATTGTGGCCGCAAAGCCACGATGAACATGCGAATCGACGCCAATGGCTTTCCGATCAAGGATGGCAATCAAGTTCAAATTGGTGGCAATGACCGCTATCAAGCTGTCTGCCGCAAACACTTTCACGAAGGGCTTGCGCAAAAGTCAGCCGAAGACTTACCGCTGCTCGGTGATTGAACGTAGTTGTGCTGTTGACGCCTCATGACGGTCGAGCACAAACCTCAAGATGAAATTTGAACCGTGTAGCAGTCGCTTGCTAGATAGTCTTTGAACGAGTCAAACGTCCCGTTGAAGATGCCAGGACAGAGGGAATCAAATCCAACGGGAAACACCTTTGAAACGGTTCACCCCGATTGGTGGTTTGCTTTCGCCGCCAGCGGTAGGCTTGATCTTTGCAATTCAGCCGTTTTGCGTCGGCAACCAACCGTTACAGTTTAACTAACCGGACCAACTGGAACGCTGCAAAATCGGCGGCACTCTTTCGCAGTTTCGAATCCGCTTTTGTACCTCTACAGGCCGATGGAAAGTTTACCGGCTAAGGACATCCAAGTGGATGCCCGACGCTTAGGAGATTTCGGGCCGAGGCCCGGAGTTTCCAAAAAAATCTGAGCGGAACGATTTGGTGGGTCATGTCGAGTGGGATTGCCTGACCAACATCCAAATCGGATGCTCTCGCGGGTTTTGATACAGGCGGTGGGATAGCCCTAGTGGCTGTCCCACCGTTTTTTTGTAGCATGGAGGTATGTCCTCACCGATGCCGCAAACATTCAAACTGCAATGATGTGCCGTGATTGAGATTCGTTCATTTCAAAACGGTGATCTTCCTCAACTGGTAGGTGTGTTTCACGAACACCACCAGGCCGCCGGTATAGTGCCCCGCGTGACCACAGCTCAATTCGAGCAGGCGGTTCTGGCGAGAACATCGTTTCGGCCGGATCAATTGCTCATGCTGGTCGATAACAGCAAAGTATTGGGGTGGTGCCACTTCTTTGTTGTTCCCCAATCATCTGCTTCCGTCGCCTCAGCGAAGACGGTCGGATGCATTGCGGCGAGCTGTTTTGGCACGCAGTGCGACACCGACTCTGCGGTTCGGCTGGTAGGCGAGGCAGCGGACCAAATGGCCGCCAGTGGCGCAGGTCACCTCCGTGCTGGATTGTTTCACGACGAGATATTCGGCTACTCGGGACTGGAACCGTACGGTCCGGGGTTTGGAGTCAACCAACTCGATTCACGCTTGATCGAAACGCTCAGCTCGGCTGGATTTCACCCCGAACTCGCGTTGACGATGTTGAGTGCGAATACGGATTGCTACCGAGCGCCCGTCAACCGCGAGGCATTGCAGTGGCGACGAACTTCTTCGATTGAAATTGAAACCGTTATCCCTGTTTCACTCACGCGTGCGTCAGCGTTCTCTCATTTGGACATTTTGCGTCACCGTCTCGTTGACCGTCACGGTGCTGAAATGGGTCAGGTTGATTTTTGGTTTAGCGACGCCGAGGCCGAGGTGATGTCCCCATCGACTTTGATCGTCGATGTCCCCGTACTAAACGAAAGTGGGATGATGACGTCATGCGACGCATATCTGATCGCTTCGGTTTTGGGCGAAGTGGGAAGGCGAGGAATTGGATTAGCCCAAGTCTCCGTTGAATCAAGCTCTGCGGCATTGATCGAGCAGTTGAAGAAGATGTGCTTTGTCAGTTCCGGTGAAGGCGTGCAGTGGGAACGCAAGTCCTAGGGCCGACATCACATCCCCGCCTGAGTTCTATTGCCAGCCTAAGCTCTATTGCCTACCTAAGCTCTGCCTCCCACGGCACAGACAGCTCACACCGACGATCTTTCGGCACGCCCTCTGCTACAATAAGAGGTTCGTTTCAACCGCAAGGTGTTCGAACCATTCAAAAATAGGTGTGCGATGAGATTGCGTAAGTTCAACCCGCGATGGTGCACATTGCTGCCGACACTCTTGGCCGTCGCGGCTCTGCTGAGTCCTTTGGCATCGAAACAATCGTTGGCCGATGATGCGGTCAAAATCCGTTCTGTTATCAGTGATTTGGATCAGCCGTTCTTGTTTGCCTACTCCGCATGGAACAAGAAGGCGACCGTCGAGGATGGCAAAGCCGTGGTTCGTAACACTACGAATCAAGGAGGGGCGGGCTTTAATCTGACGCTCGACCTGTCGCAACAAGGCGACGCTTCACCTGCGATTTTGGTGAAGTCAGGCAAAGCCAACCAGATGAAGACTGTACGATTGATGCTGATGAACGCCGCTGGTCAAAAACCAGTCTGGTGGTTCCCAATGCCGCCAGCCGACGACGCTTGGCACTGGGTCACACCCGTGAACGGCGCTTCGCTAGAAACCCCCAACGCCATGGAAGTGGAAACGAGCGAACCGCTGTCGTTGAAGCAAATTACCCAATGGCAAATCATAGGCGACTGGGCGGGCGGAGTACCCACCGACTTTGAAATCGACATCATTGCGATTGTCGATGCGAATCAACAGATGATCGCCGCTCGTCAATCTTATGCTCAACAAATTGCCGCGAAGATAACCGCAGAACGCGCCGCCGAAGAGCAATTGCGAAAAACCTATGGCGAGCGATCCGCCCTATCACCCAAAGTCACTCGCGCAAGCCTTGTTGCCCCGAACCGCATCGCTTTAGAGATCCAAGCTGGCAAAATGACCAACGCCACCTACGGTCGTTACCAACCTAATGATGAGGACCAGCTTGAAGAAAGAAAGAACGACTCGGGCGAAGTGACCGAATTGATAGTCAAACGTGATGGACGCGTGCTCGGATCGTTGATTGGAGAGAATCGAGAATTTCTTGTGACTCACGAAAAGGTGACGGGAAACCCGTTGCTGGAATTTGCGGCCGACGATCGAGCCAGCTATTCAATTCAGATTGCCGATGGGGACACTGTTGAGCCGATCAAGGTGTCACGAAAGACTCGTGTTAACGCATGGGCTCACGGATCTAACGACGTCGCACTTCATCACACGCTGTATCTCGAGTTACCGGATTCCATCAAGCCGGGATCCAAGGTCAAGCTGACCTTTCCTGCCTTAAATACCTTTGAAACCGAAACTACGTTCGTCTTCGATCCCAATCAACTGCGCAGCGAGTCCGTGCATGTTCATCAAATCGGTTATCGCCCCGATGATCCCATCAAGCGAGCTTTTGTCTCGTGCTGGCTTGGCAATGGCGGCTCGCTCAACCAACCCAAAACGATAGCGTTCTCGATCATCGACGACGCAACGGGCAAGGTGATGTTTCGTGGTGAAGGTGGCTTGCATTTCCCATCGACCCAAACGGAAAGTATGGCTCGGACGGCGAATTTCAACGGCACCGACGTCGCCAAGCTGGAATTCAGCGAGTTTTCCCAACCAGGACGCTATCGAGT